>CAYLUN010000154.1:0-9617 GCA_964386865.1 uncultured Lentisphaeraceae bacterium
GATCCTTGATGTCCGAAAACTCAAAGGACTTGAGGGTTGCGCTGGTCACCGCATCGGCCTTCATTCCCGCGAGGTTATCACGCTCCCAAACAGGCCCGTGCTTGCGGAAGAAAGCGTAGCCGAACGCGCCGATCACCGGCAGCGACGTTAGGCTCATCAGCAGCTCGCGCCGGCCGCTGGAGGCGACCTGCCCGTCGCCGCCCACCGCCGGCCGCCGGAGCAGCCGCCGAAACCAAGGGGCGAGGCACCCGCCCAGCCCGAAAGACGGCAGGAGCAGGACGGCCAGCAGCGCGGCGGCCTCCACCGCGTTGCGGTCGATCCACAGGTAGTGCCCCTCCGCCGACGGCGCCAGGAAGGGCGGCTGCGCGACGTAGTAGAACGCCAGCAGCAGCACGCCGCAGACCGCAGCCGGGCGGATCAGGACGCCGACGAGCAGCGCCAGCCCGATCAGCGTCAGCCCCCACATGTTGAGCAGGTCGCAGGCCCGCAGCAGCCCGGGCGTCTCCGCGATGTGGTGGAACAGCGGCGCCGCGAACCACTGGCTCGTTTTCAGGTAGCCCATGGCCGACCAGCCGCCCGGCTGGACGAGCTTCCACACCCCCTCGTACAGAAAGTGCCAGCCGACCAGCATCCGCAGAACCGTCATCACCAGCTTGCTCTTCATACGTGCCCCCTCTCTCTACACAAGACATGCCTTAGTCATTGGCCGTGCACGTCGCCCTCCGTATACCGGCGGCAAGGGTCGGACGTGTTGCCGTTCAGCACTCGCCGCGTCAAAGCGTGTACTGGGGAATCTTCAGCGTCGCGCCGCCCTTCATGGCTGACTGGTGGGCGACGAGGCCCGCCACCGTGGTGTTGAGCGCGCAGGCCACATCCACGCAGGGCCTGCGCTTCAACAGGATCGCGGCAATGAAGTCGTCCGTCAGGTACCCGTGCGAGCCGCCGTGCCCGCCGGCCTGCATCGTGGGCGGCAGCGGCGGCTTCGCCTGCCCGACCTTCGACACGTCGGCCTGGCCCGAATAGCGCTCCTCAAACGCGCCCTTCTGCCCGTAAACGCGCCCCTTCTCGCCGTGCGCGCCGGGCATGTCCCAGCTCACGGCCATGCGCGCCATGCCGCCCTCGCTCGTGCGGAAGAGCGCGACCTCCGTGGCAAAGGGATTCTTATAGCGGTTCTTGTCCGGCTGGAAGTCGGCCAGCAGGCTCGGCATCGCCAGGCACGAGACCTCGGTGAACGAGCCGCCCGTCACGCAGGTGTAGAAGGCGTTGGAGTGTGTCGGGTAGTACTGCGGCGGCAACCCCACGCGCCAGTCTTTATACGAGCCGATGTGCTTGTCCATGTAGTGATAGTACTCGCCCTCGGCGTAGACCAGCTTGCCGAAGCCGCCCGCCCGGTAGATCTCGCGCATGGCATAGCACGACTCGCGGAAGGCGGAGGTCTCGTACAGCGCGTAGATCATGCCGGTCTTCTTCACAGTCGCAATCAGTTCGTCTGCCAATCCGAGCTGCTCTTCGCCGAAGACCGCCGGCACGGCCGAAGCCACATGCAGGCCGCGCTTCAGGCCCGTGATACAGAGCGCCGCGTGGCTCGGCGCGTCCGTGGCGATGAAGACCGCTTCGATTTCCTTATCCTTCTCGTACATCTCCTCGCACGAGGCGTAGGTCCGTTTCGCGCCCGTCACCTTCGCCAGCTCCGCGCACCGGTCTGGAAACAGGTCAGTCGCCGCCACGACCTCCACGTTCGGGTGGCCTTGGAAACCGAACTGGCCGCCGAACTGGCAGACGCCGTAGCCCGCGATGCCCACCTTGACCTTGCGGTCGGACACCGGCTTCCAGACCGCGCCACTGACTTTTCCGGCATCCGTCTCATCGAACCCGGCGATGGTCTTATCCGCGGCCCGCGCGCCTGCGGCCGCAAGCATGACCCCCCCAGCGGCCTGCTTCACAAAATCACGCCTCGAGTAACTCTCTGCCATATTGCGCTCCTCCCCGCTTGGGCACCTGCCGTTGCGTGTGTCCTAACAAGTTCTTAGCACTATACTACACAAATGCGCGCGTTCAGGCGAGGGGCAAGCGCAGGGATGCGATTCACCTTGCCTGTGCGTGGGCAGGATTACATGATGTCATAAACTCAGTTCCCGTGTTCTTTCACGGCTCCGCCGCGCGGCGGTCTTGGATAAATCGCACCCAGGCCCGCCGCGTTTTTTGGGTTACACGGACTGCGAATCTGATAAACTGAGCGCTTCATTTGAACCGGCTAAGCCGCCTAATGGGGGAGTTTCTCATGCGCTGTCCGTGCCTGTCCGTCCGTCTCGCAACTTTCGTCTGGTCGCTCACGTGCCTCGCGTCCGCCTGGGCCGCCGCAATCTCGACGCTGCCGCTCACGGGCGCGGCGAATGCCGCCTTCTCCGACGCCAAGGCGGAAGACCGCCAGGGCGGCTGGACCGATCAGGGCGGCAACGACCTGCACGTGATCAAGCCCGGCAAGGTGACCGCCGCGAACGTGCCCTTCGAGATCCTCGACGAGGGCGCTACTGGCGGCAAGGCCTGCATCGTGCTGGGCGGCCCCACCCGGGCTTACCTGCCCACCCAGGCGACGCTCTCCGTGCCCGAGCTGAGCGGCAAGTGCCTCTACCTGCTTCACGCGGCCGCCTGGTGCCCGCCTGCGAAAGAGCAGAAGATGGCGGGCGCCCTGTTCATCGACTACGCGGACGGCTCCTCGACCGAGATCCATGTGCGCGTCGGGCGCGACGTGGGCGACTGGGCCAGCCCCGAGAGCTTCAAGAACGCCGCCCGCGGCTGGACCGCCTACAACGGAAACACCCAGGTCTCGCTCTTCGCTTCGCGTTTTCCGATCAAGAAGCCGCTGCCCATCAAAGCCGTCCGCTTCGAGTCCAGAGAGTCCACGTGGATGATCGTCGCCGCCAGCATTGGCGACGAAACGGAGCTGAAGCCGGTCAAGGCCGACCTGACGCTCGACAAGGTTTACGTCGCCCCGTCGCCGGCCGCGCCGCTGGCGTTGGCCGACGAGTCCGCCTCGCCGAAGAACGTCATCCTCGTCATCGGCGACGGCATGGGGCCGGGCGCGCTCCAGCTCACCTCCCTCTACCAGCACAAGGCCGAAGGCCGCCTGTTCCTCGAGCAGCTGCCTGTCGCCGCCTTCTGCACCACCCTGAACGTCGCGACGAGCGTCACCGACTCGGCCGCTGCCGCCACCGCCCTCGCCAGCGGCTACAAGACGGACAACGGCTCCATCGGGCTCACGCCGGACAACCGCCGCCTCACGCCGTTCACGGAGGTCGCGCACAAGGGCGGCCGCAGCGTGGGCCTCATCACCTCCGACGCGCTCACCGGCGCAACGCCCGCCGGCTTCTACGCGCACGTCGACACCCGCGGCTCCTATCAGGGCGTCGCCGACGACGCGGCCGCCTGCGGCTACGAGGTCCTTATCGGCAACGCCAACGGCCGGCCGTGGTTCGTCCCCAAGGCGGAAGGCGGCCAGCGGGCCGACGCGCGGAATCTGCTGACCGAACTGGCTGCGTCCGGCTATGCGGTGTTCGAAGACCTCAAAGGCTTGGCCGACGCGCCGGCCGACAAGCGCGCGCTGGGCTTCATGGCCAAGGGCACGCTCGAATCCGAAGCCTGCCTCGGCCAGCTCACCGAAGCCGCGCTCGCACGCCTCTCCACGAACGACAAGGGGTTTTTCCTGATGGTCGAGTGCACCATCACCGACGGCGGCGGTCACGGCAACAAGCCCGAGCTGACGGTGCGAGGCACCCTGCAGGTAGACTGGGCCGTGAAAGCCGCGGTGGATTTCGCCCGGAAGCGGAGCGACACCCTCGTGCTGGTGACGGCCGATCATGAGACGGGCGGCCTGTCGAGCAGCCTCACCAACAACCCTCCCGGCAAGCTCGTCATCAGCTACACGACGACCAGCCACACCGGCGCTCCGGTTCGGCTCTACGCCTACGGCCCCGGAGCCCACCTGTTCAAGGGCAAGGTCGACAACACCGACGTCGCCAAGAACGTGGCCCGCCTGTGGAGCCTCGCCCTGCCGCCCCCGACAGCCGCCAGCAGCGCCCAGCAGAAGCCATGATGACGGCGCGGATAGAACACGAGGAGCTGGACGCCCGGCTGGCGCGCGTGACCGACTACATCCGCGCCACGCTGCACGCGCCGTCCGACTACCGCCAGCTGTCCCGGCTCGCAAACCTCTCCTATTGCCAGCTCTTCCGCTTGTTCAAAAGCCAGCTGGGCCTCTCTCCGCAGCGCTACATCGAGCAACAGCGCATCGAGGTCGCCAAGCGCCTGCTGGCCCTCAACCGGCTCAGCATCAAGGAGGTGGCCGCGCAGGTGGGCTTCGCAAACCAGCTCTATTTCTCGCGCCGCTTTCAAAAAGCCGCGGGCCTCTCGCCCTCCCAGTACCGCGCCAACACGCTGGCCGACCCCGAGCGGGCACTCCACCCCTATTCGTACATTATGGGCATCACAACGACCGCGTCGACCTACGGCTCGTTCGCGTGACCCCTGCCACCGCTCAGCAATTCTAATTATGACAAAACGCGCGCTGTGAGAAGGCCCTCACGGGCCCACGAATTCGCCCTCGTTTTACGCGCTTGTCGGGGCGCCGTGAGGCGCTTCTTGGTCAAAATTAGAATTGCTGGGAACCGCCTCTCCCGTCTGGCACGCCGCCGCTCGGTTTGCTATAGTTCGTCACAGCAAAAGGAGCGAACGAACCATGAGCCGAGTCATCGCTATCGACGGGCCCTCCGGGGCCGGAAAATCCTCTGTCTCGAAACGCGTGGGGAAGCAGTTGCGTTTCCTGCACGTCGACTCCGGCGCGCTCTACCGCATCATGACGTGGCAGTGCCTGCTGCATAAGATCGATACCTCCAGCCCCGACGCCGTGGCGGCCTTCGCCCCGACGGTCACCGTCGAGTGCGTGCCGCGCGACGGCGCGGTCGCCTACTTCGTCGGCGGCCAAGCGCCGGGCGATGCGATCCGCACGCCCGAGATTAACAAGCACGCCAGCCCCGTCGCCACGGTCAAGGCCGTGCGCGACCGCGTCACCGCGTGGCTGCGCGATATGACGCGCTTCGGCGACCTGATCGTCGAGGGCCGCGATATCACGACCGCCGTTTTTCCCGAGTCACCGGCCCGCTTCTACCTCGTGGCCAGCGCCGAGGCGCGGGCCGAGCGCCGCCGCAAGGAAGAGTTCGAGAAGGGCATCGCCAACCAGTCCGCCGAGGAGGTCAAGCGCTCCCTGCTCGCCCGCGACGCCATCGACTCCACGCGCAAGCACGCGCCGCTGCGCAAGGCCGACGGGGCGCTGGAGATCGACAGCACGGATCTCACGCTCGACGAAGTGGTTCAGGCCGTCCTCGACGCCCTACCCGCCGACTGGAAGTGCGATTAGAAATGCGGCGCGCCTTGACCCGCCGCCGCCGCTTGCGCTAACATGGGAGGATGAAAATTGCCCTGCTTGCGCCGGCCCTCTGTTGGGCGGCGACCGCCCTTTCCGCTCCCCTCGCGGTCGATAACCGGCCCGCCCAGCCGGACGAGTGGGGCTACCGCCCGGCCGACGGCTCCACCGCCGTCATGAACCCGCCGTCGTTCACGTGGATCCACGACAAGCAGGCCTCGGCCTACGACGTGCAGTGGTCGCGCACACCCGACTTCGCCGAAGCCGCCACCGCCAAGAACGTGCCGTGGTGCGTCTACACCCACAGCGCGCCGCTCGCCGCCGGAAAATGGCACTGGCGCTACCGCTTCACCACCTCCAAGAAAGAGGTCTCGGGCTGGAGTGCCACGCGCTCGGTCACCGTCCCCGCCGACGCCGTGCTCTACCCCATGCCCACCCGCGCCGAGCAGCGCGAGCGCCTGCCCAAGGCCCACCCGCGCCTCTTCCTGCGGCCCGAAGACCTGCCGCGCCTGCGCGCCGCCGCGGCCGCGCCCGGCAAGGCCGCCGACCTCTTCAAGGAGCTGCGCAAGGCTGCCGACAAGCTGATCGCGTCCGGCCCCACGCCCGAGCCCAAAGTCCGCGGCTCGGCCCGCGACAAGGAGGACGACGTGGCCGTCGAGAACTGGTGGCCAAACCGCACAACCTCCGACCGCGCGGGCGAGGAGGCAGAGACGCTCGCCTTCGTCTGGCTCATCACGCAGGAGCCGAAGTACAAGGAAGCCGCCCGCACGTTCGTCATGGCCCTCGCCGCGTGGGATCCCGACGGCCCCAGCAACTTCGCGCTCAACTGCGAAGCGGGCAAAGCCCTGCTCTACCACCCCGTGCGCGCCTACGACTGGGCCTACGACGCGCTCACGGACGCGGACCGTGCCACCTTCCGCAAGGTGTGGCAGCGCCGCGCGGCGGACGCGTGGAAGAGCGGCGAGGTCGGCCAGGGCAACGGCCACCTCACGCGCCCCTTCAACAGCCACGGCAACCGCATCTGGCACAAACTCGCCGAGGTCGGCATCGCCCTTTACGGCGAGGTGCCCGAAGCTGAGACCTGGCTCGACTACGCGGTGAACAAGTTCTACGCCGCCTACCCCGTCTGGTCCGACGACGACGGCGGCTGGCACGAGGGCGCGAGCTACCTCACCGGCTATATGTCAAAAGTGACGACGTGGATGCAGGTCGCCCACAGCGCGCTCGGCATCGACGGACTCAAGAAACCCTTCTTCGCCCAGATCGGCAACCTCCCGCTCTATGTCGTCCCGCCCGGCACGCCCGCCTCCGGCTTCGGCGACCTCTCCAATCGCCCGGTCAACTGCGGTTTTCTGCACTACTTCGCCCGAATGAAGGGCGCGGATCCCACGGGCGCGGCTGCCGCCGCACACTGGTCTTGGTGGCTCGAGCGAACCAAGACCTCGGCCCCCGGCGGCTGGACGGGCTTCCTCTATGCCGCCAACCTGCCGCCCCTGCCCGCGCCCGTCGCCCCCGCCGACTGGCCGCAGTCCAAAATCTTCCGCGGCACCGGCGTCGCCAGCTTGCACGACACGCTGAAGGACAGCCGCGACGACGTCCACTTCCTGCTCAAGGCCGACCCCTTCGGCACGCAGAGCCACGGCCACAACGCGCAGCTCGGCTTCCAGCTCAACGCCTACGGCGAGTGCCTGCTCCCAGCCTGCACCTACCGCGACTTACACGGTAGCAAGTTCCATTACCAGTGGGTTCACACCACCCGTGCGCAGAATAGCGTGCTTGTGAACGGCGCGGGCCAGCGAATACACTCGTACCTCTCAACGGGCAGCATCATCGACTCACGCTTCACCCCGCAGTGGGACTACGTGCGCGGCGAAGCCACCGCCGCCTACACGGGCGCGGTGACGCGCGCGGAACGCGCCGCCGTCTTCGTGAAGCCCGACATCGTCGTGCTCTACGACGACTTCGCCGCGCCCCAGCCCGCGACCTTCCAGTTCATGCTGCACGGCCTCAGCGCCTTCACGCTCGACGAAGCCGCGCAGACGCTGCGCCTTGACCAGAAGAACGCGGGCCTGACGGTCAAGTACCTCGCGCCGCAGCCTCTCGCCTTCACGCAGACCGATGGCTTCACCCCGCCGCCCAAGATGCGAGGCAGCTCGAAGCCCTTCCCCAACCACTGGCATGTCGAGGCCGCCCTGCGGAAACCGGTCAGCGCCAGCGACACGCTCACGGTCCTCGTCCCGTACCGCGCCGGCAAGGCCGAGCCCTGGACCGCCGAACGCCTCGACACCGCCACCGCCAGCGGCCTGCGCCTCACCCGCGCCGGCAAGACCCTCGGCATCGCCTTCCGCAAACACGGCGCGATATCCGCCGAGTGGGACGGCAAGCCCTTCGACGGCCCGGTGGTCGTCACGGGTTTGTAAGCGACGGATTTCTCTGCCCGCGAATCACGCGAATCGACGCGAATGGAGATTCCCTATTCCGCTTCCATTGTCTCTTCGAGCCGTTGTTTGACCTGCTCGTCCGTGAAACCCATTTTTTCGAGGAGTGCCGAGTAGTTGGCGATAGCCGAACGCATCTTGGGATGTTCAAACCCCGTGGATCGACTGAAACGATGGAATATGGACAGATGCCGGCGCATCAGCGGCTCCGCCTCGGCTGTCCGGTTCGTGGTTGCCAGAAGTTGCGCTAGATTGTTCAGGACGATGGCCACACTCGGGTGGTCGGGACCGAACGACCGCTCGTCGATCTCCAGCGCGCGGCGCATCAGCGGCTCCGCCTGCTGAAATCGGGCTACGTCGAGATGTACCAAGGCGAGCCTAGAAAGAACCACGGTCAGATTCTGGGGGTTGTTTTCTTGCTCTGCCTCCTGCAGCGCCGCAGTCAGATGGGTCTCCGCCTTGTCCCAATTTGTCAGTTCGCGGAACAGGGCCGCCAGATCGGTTCTGAGACGAATCCGATCATCTGCATTTGTCACATGCTTGAGGCTTTCTTCCAAGAACTGCACCTTGGCCTCGGAGTAGTTCTTGAGATTCAGCGAGTCGCCCATGTCTCTGAGGTTCTTGACAAACGCTTCGAGGTCTCCCGAGCGCTGGGTCTTCCAACATTGGATCATCTGTTCGAGGTCGGCGTAGAAGTCGGTCGCGCCGGTCTGCCATCCGCAGGCGTGGTCGGCGATCCATCCGCCTAGCCCGTCGAGTTTCAAACTCCGCAGTTCGCCCACATATTTTGCGGCCTGCTCTTTCACCCCGACCTCGGAGAGGCTTTTCGCCAAAGCGGTCTTTGCAGCTGCCTTTTCCTCTTCTGTCCCCACTTCGGACAGGTAATCCAGCGCGGTGGCAGCCTCCTCACGCGATTCGGTCTGCTTGAGCAGCGCATGCAGCGAACGCCGGCGCTCTTCGCGCTCGTCGAGGCTGCGGCACCACTTCTCGAAAAACTCGACGAGGACGGGAAGGCGGACATACTCTGCGCGGGAGAGGTTCATGGCCAGCCAGAGGTCGAAGAAGCCTTCGCGAATCAAATAGATGCGGGAGCGCTTGTCGTCAGGATTCGGAATGGACTTCACGTAGTTCGAGTCATTCAAGCGCTTGAGCAGCATGGAGGTCTGCTGCTGGCCCATGCGCATGCGCGCGGCGATGACTACAGGCGTTTTGGCAACCCCACGCATCTTGGCCATGGTTTCGAGAATGGCGCGCTCCTGCGGCGGAATTTCCTTAATGCGGTCCTGGTAGAACGGGGTGATGCGGTCGAGCAGGCGCATGAACTGGTCGCGAGCGGAGAGGATGGAGTCATGGGCGATCAGCTCGTACAGCATCATGGTGAGGCGCGGGTTACCGTCGGTGATCTGGTGTAACGCGAAAATCTTGGGCCTGAGCGCGTCGAAGTTGTCCAACAGCTCCTTATGGCTGGCCTTGTCCCATTCCAGGTTCAGGCGGATCATCCGGACGGTTTCCTCTTCCGACAGGTTGGCGAGCAGTTGAACGTCGAAAAAGTCATAGAAGGGCTGGTTCACGTCGGCGACTGCCGAGAAATAGAGCGGCGCCGTGGCGACCAGCATGCAGCCGTTGTCGCCCATAAAGAGCTTGCGCATGGCGGCCGCGTCCTGCTTCTGCTTCATCTGCTTCGTCAAGATCTCATCGAAATTCTCAAGCATAATCAGCAGCGTCTTGCCCGCGTCGCGGATGGAGCGTTTGATCTCAGC
>CAYLUN010000155.1:0-9525 GCA_964386865.1 uncultured Lentisphaeraceae bacterium
CTCAACAAGATCATCATCCTCGGCGACTTCGACTCCGAGGCCATCTCGCCTGAGCACTGCCGCACCATCCTCGAGTTCGTCGAGAAGGGCGGCAGCCTGATCCTCCTGGGCGGGCAGAAGCTCTGGGGCGAGAACGGCATCAGCAAGACCGAGCTGAGCAAGCTGCTGCCCTTCACCCGCGCCGGAGCGCCCGCCCTTGAAGGCAAGTTCAACGTCGCGTGGACCGCCGAGGGCCGCGCCCACCCCGCCCTCGCCAACAACCCTGACCTGCCCGCCGACCTGCCGCCCGTTCTCTCGGTCTTCACCGGCTGCACCCTCTCGGGCGGCGCGTTCACGCTCGTCGACACGCCGGTCGACGCCGGCCGCCAGCCCGTGCTCGTCTCGCGCGTCTATGGCCAGGGCAAAGTGCTCGCGGTCCTGACCGACTCGCTCTGGCGCTGGGTCATGCAGCCCGGCGACGACAAGCCCTACCCGAAGTTCTGGCGCCAGATCGTGCAGTGGATGTCGCCCTCCGAGAGCGACCTCGACAAGTACCACCTGGAGCTCTTCACCGACGCGGGAACCATCGCCGTCGGCGACCCCGCCATCCTGCAGAGCCGGCTCGTCATCCCGTCCGGCGAGACGCGCAAGAGCTGGAAAGTCGCCTGCGAGGTCACCACGCCCGCGGACCGCACGATCGCGCTCGCCATGGCCGGCCGCAACATTCAGGCCTCGGGCGGCGCGGAAATCCCCGGCTACGTGGCGGAGTTCACCCCCAGCGAGCCCGGCAACTACAAGGCCGTCGCCACGGTCGAGGTCGACGGCAAGAAGATCGTCTCAACCCCCTGCCTGTTCACCGTGAGGGCCACCTCGCAGGAGCTGGTTCTCAAGCCCATCAACGAAAAGGTCCTCAAAGCCCTCGCCCGGTGCAGCGGCGGCCGCTACGGCACGGCAGACGACCTCGACTCCGCCCTTCAGGATCTGCGCGTCACGGAGCACCGCGAGCGCAAGCTCGAGTACCAGTCGCTCTGGCAGACGGTCTTTGTCCTCTCTTGTCTAATCGCCCTGTTAGCGGTAGAATGGGTCACTCGAAAACTAAGGAATATGTCGTGAGAATCGTATCCCTTCAGAAGGAGTCTTCCGCCATGAGGTTGACACGTTCCCTTTTGCTGATCGCTTCGTTCGCCTGTGCGGCCGCCGCCGCACGGGCCGAGCCCGTGGCTGCAGGCGCCGCCACGCAGGCGCCGAACCTCGTCAAGAACGGCCACCTAGACGATGCGACCGACCCGCTCAACTACTGGCTCTACACCTTCGACCACAACAAGCACTACATGAAGAACCACAACTACGTTTCGGTGGTTGAGGACAAGGCCTCCATGCGCCCCCATGTGCTGCGCCTCGACGCGACGGACCACAACGTCTGTATCAACCAGGGTGTCATGGTCTACACGGCGCCGATCCGCTATGACCCCAAGAAGAAGTACAAGATCTCCCTCTCGGCCCGCTCGATCGGCACCAAGGGCGGCCCCGGGCCCAAGTGCCGCATCTACCCCATCTGCTATCGCTGGCACCCCAAGGCCGTGAAGAGCAACAACCCGTCCTTTGCCGACCTGCGCGAGGAAGCGCGGCTCCAAGTCATCTTTTTCAACAACGCCGAGACCGGCGAGTTCTCGCATGTCCCCACGCAGTGGAAGCGCGTCGAGCGCGTCATCCCTTCGGCCGACCGCTCGGAGCTCCAGCAGCAGGCGCTCGAGAACTGCTCGTGGCTGATGCTCAAGATACTCGCACTCGACGCCACCGGCGTTGACAAATGCAACACCGGCTACCTCTACGTCGACGACGTGAAGATCGAGGAGAACGGCCCGGTCAACGAGATCAAGATCACCTCCGGCGCAGCCACCAAGGGCTTCGACGGCAAGACGTGGAGCGGCGCCGGCGAGCAGAAGAAGTTCACCCCCGTCGGCGGCCCAGTCCCCTCCAAACAGACCGAGAAGAAGAACGACACCAAGAAGAAGTGAGCCGTCCGCCCCACCCTTCACCCCCCCTTTCCATCATTCCAGTGACACCCCCTCCCTAGGAGGCCCCCTATGTCCACCCTTGACACCAGGCTTCAAGAGATCAACGGCAAGGTCAACCGCTGGCACGCGTTCGAGCACCTGATCTTCGCGCTCGCGGCCTTGCTGACCGTCTGGGCCAGTCTCACGGCCCTCGACGTGTGGCTGCGTCCGCGCTTTTACGGCCGCATCGCCCTTTCGGTCGCGCTGCTCGCGCTCGCCGCCGCCGCCGCCGTGTGGCTCGCCCGCGTGCTGAGCCGCAGGCGCACGCCCGCCGCCGTGGCCGCCTTCCTGGAAAAGAAATTCCCGCAGCTCGACAACCACCTCATCAACCGCGTGCTCTTCGCGAGCGAGTCCTCGCCCTCCTCGTGGCTCAAGACCTACCTGAACGAAGGCGTCCCCGGCTTCGAATCCCTGCCGCTCGACGAGATCAAGAACCGCACCCTGCGCAAGCGCGGCGCAGCAGCCGCAGCCGCAGCCCTGCTCGCCCTCGTCGCCCCTGCATTCATCTTGGGCGACGCCTGGACCGTGGCCATGCAGCGCGTGGCCAACCCCTTCTCGCGCCTCATGCCGCCCACCTTCGCCAAGGTCATCGCCATCACGCCCGAGAACAAGACCATCGTGCAGGGCAGCGCCATCGAACTCGTCGTTAGGGCAAAGGGCCGCGCCGGCCAGTTCGTCGACGTCGACCTTTACCCCGCCGACGACAAGCGCTCGACCGTCCGCGTCGGCCAGTTCGCCGCCACGGACGTCGAGCAGGACTTTCCGTACCCAGTCTCCAAGGTCTCCACCTCGCTGGGCTATCGCTTCAAAGTCGGCGACGCCTACCCGACCGATAAATACACCGTGGACACCGTTCCGCCGCTCGCGCTCACCGGCTTGAAGCTCAAGGTTACGCCGCCCGGCTACACCGGCCTCGCCCCGCGCACCTTCGACGCGCTGACCAACGCCGTCACCATCCCCGCCAACTCCGAGGTCGCCTTTCAGGCCACCTGCAACCGCGCCGTCGTTTCTTCCGCCGTGGCCTTCGAAAAATCCGACCTCTCCCTCACGCCAGCCGCAGACAAGGCCGTCTGGACGGGGTCGGTCGTGGTCAACGAGGGCGGCCTTTTCCAAGTTCTCGCCAAGGACGCCCTCGGCCTCGAGATGCGGATCCCCGTCCGCTACGAGCTGCTGGAGGACCGCTCGCCCGCTATCCGCCTCGTCGCGCCCGCCGGCTCCAAGGCCGTGCTCCCGCCCAACGCCATCCCCATCGTCCAGTTTGAGGCCTCCGACGAATACGGCCTGGGCGCCGTCCGTCTCGAGCGCGTCAAGAAGGGCGCCAAGCCCACCGCCGAGGGCGAGGTTCTCAAGGAGTGGAGCCTGAAGGGCCAAAAGAGTTTTAGCGAGAAGTGGACCGGCACGATCGAGGACGTCGACACCTCCTCCGCGCTGCGCCTCGTCGCCGTCGATAACGCGACCGTCGGCGAGCCGAACCGCGCCGTGAGCCCGCTCATCACCTTCGACCTGTCGACGCTCTCCTCCCAGCTCAACGGCGAGAATGCGCAGCGCAGCGAAGCCCGCAAGTCGATCGGCGAACTGGTCGCCCGCCAGCGCTCCGCCCTCACCTCCACCACCCGCCTCAAAGAGGGGCTGCCCACCTTCGACGAGCAGCCGTGGAAAGATGTCTCTGACAAGCAGGCCGACATCCGCGCCTACGCCGCGCTCTTGCTCAAGACCAAAGATGCCGCGGTCGGCTCCGCGCGCGTCGCACTCGAAAAGGCCCTGCAAGGCCCTCTGCCCGAGGCCGTCGTCTGCCTCACGCGCACGACCACCGGCGCCGCCGAGAAGCGCGACGAGAACGCCAAGAAGGCCGTGGAGGCCCAGAACACCGTCCTGCGCCTGCTCGTGCAGGCCGACGGCAGCATGGGCAAGGGCGAGGTCTCGCAGGCCGCCGCCGGCGTGCTCGCCATGCTCGAGGGCATCCGCAAGGGCCAGGTCGCGAACCTGCTCGTCACCATTAAGACGGCCGCCCAGAGCGCTGCTGAGCTGCCCGAGGCGATCATCGACCGGCAGGACAATCTCGCGCAGGATATGGAGGCCATGATCGGTTTCTGCCGCTCCGAAGCCAAGCAGGACCGCGACGACGAGGAGTTCGGCAAGCTCATGACCAAGGTCGCGGAAAAGGCCGTGGAACTCAAGCTCCACCCCACCATGGTCAATATCGCCGAAATCATGGACTCGGACAAGGTGCTCGACGCCGTCCCGCCCCAGTACAGCGTCACGAACGGCATCGCCACGCTGATGGAGTTCCTCCGCGAGTGGCGCGAAACGGAGACCAAGGAGGTCACCGAAGACGCGCTGGCCACGCTGAAAGACGCCAAGCAGTCGATCAAGAAGATGGAAGACCTCCAAACCCGCGTCGTCGACGCGTTGCGCGAGACCGGCAGCCAGGGCGACAAGACCCAGAAGCTGGACGAGGATCTGCTCGAGGAGATCGCCGAACTCAAGGCCAACATGGCCAACGCCATGCTCAAGGTCGCGACCGACCTACAGGCCCTGCCCGAGCTCGACGCGGTCAACGAGCTCGTGACCGACACCTTCCAAACCTATGAGGAAATGAAGCAGGAGGAGGGCTCCGGCACGAATGCCGTCACGGAGCTGGGCCTCCAGAAAGAGGACTTCTTGCTCGACCTTCTGGCCAAGACCGGGCAAAAGGCCGACGAGATGGAGATGTGGCTGATGGCCAAAGCCGACGCCGTCAAGCGCAACACCGAGCAGATCGACAAGGAGGAGATGAAGGCCCCGATCGGCCAAGTCACCATGCCCGAGGAGCTGCAGGACATCATCGGCGACCTGATGGAGCAAGAGGAGGAGAAGGAGCGGGAGGCCGACGACTCCACCACCAACCAGGGCGACGCCAACCCCGATTCGGGCTGGGGCATCGCCGAAGGCGAGTTCACCTCCTTCAACGCGTCAGGCAAGTCCGGCAACGAACGACCCGAACACAAGGACCAGGACGGGCGCTCGCAGGTCGGGCGAGCCGGCATGTCCGACGGCGAGGTCATGGCCCGTTCCGGCAAGGTCAACGCCGGCGACAAGAATATCGACAAACGCCGAACCCAAGACTCCAACCAGTCGGGCGATGTCGAGGAAGAGGGCCACTCTGACGCCGTTGCCACCGGCGGCGGCAAAAACTCCGGCTTCTCACAGGACAAGGGCATGGAGGGGGGCGAGGGCGCCACCCGCCGCGACACCAAGGTCGACTCCGAGTCCGCCGAGAGCACCCGCGCGCAACTCACCCGCAACGCCGAAGCCGTCTACGCCCAAGCCCAGCTCAACAACCTGCGCACGTACGACCTTAAGAAGTACATCCAGTTCAGCCGTCAGCTCGAGAACCTCCAAAAGCAGAACGCCTCGCCCAAGATGATCGCCGAACTCCACAAGAACGCCCTGAAGGCCCTCTCCACCACCTACGCGTCGCTCGAGAGCGGCATCAGCGCGGCCGACATGGGCGCGACGAGCAACACCGAGGGCGGCGAGCAAGCGGTCGCGGCCTCGCCCGACGAGGCCCCGGCTGAGTACCGCGAGATGGTCTCCGACTACTTCAAGGCCATCGGCGAAATGAACTGACGCAGACAGAAAGAAAGCCGAGCATGTTTTTCAGATCCGAACCAACCTGGGAGCAAGGACGCTCCTGCCCCCGGCCTTCCTTGGGGTCAAGGACACTCTTGTCCGCCACTCTCCTCGTTGCCTCGTTCTCGCTCTGCCCCGATCCCTCTAGGGCCCAAGACGCCACCTCCTGGCGCGTACCCGGCGCATCCATCCGCGTGGACGTCCGCATACAGAACCCGCCAGACCACCCGGACTTGGGCGTTTTCGTCAAGATCCCGGACGGCGGGCTCCTGCCGGGCAAGCACCCGATACCCGACGTGCGTGATGCGGAGGGAACCCCCGTCGAGAGCATCATCGTCGGGCACAATCCCGCCGACGCGCTCGGCGTGCTCTTCGCTCAGCCCAAGTCCGGCGACAGCGTCAGCATCTACATCACCGGCTCTGCCAGCGCAGCCGCCAAGCCCGCCGGCACGCGGCTCTTCCCCAGCGTGATGTACTACGTCAAGAGCGGCAACGCGGGCCTCGACGCCGCCCAGCGCATGGCCAGCGAGTACCCGCCCGCCTCAGGCGCGTCCTTCAACACCTGGAGCTGCATCGGCTGCATGGTGAACCCCTTCGGCCCCGACGACGACTTCTCCTCCTGGTATGTCGGCGCGATCCTGCTGGCGAAAAAGGAGCACATCTACTTCGCCACCGTCTCCGATGAAGGCTCAGAGTTCGCCATCGACGGCAAGACCATCCACAGTTGGCCCGGCACGCACACGCGCGAGGGCGGCGCCAAAGGCCAGCACGGCGCGGGCGTCGATCTCGCCGAAGGCCTGCACCGCGTCGACTACTTCCACTTTGAGGCCAAAGGCAAGCAAGAGGCCCAGCTCACCTGGCGCCGCAAGGGCGTCACCGAAGGCCCCGTCCCCGAACTGGTCAACGACTTCGCCAAGTCCGGCGTGGGCTCCATCACCAGCATCCGCCTCAAGGACGGGCGCGTCTGCGGCGCCCTCCGCGGCAACACCGAGCCCAACGGCTACTTCTGGACCGGCGACAAGCCGCTCACCCTGTTCACCCTCTCGTTCACCGGCGTCCCTGCCGATGACTCCGCCACCGTCTCGTTCGAGTTCGGCAAGGACCGCCGCGTCACCGAGCCCATCGTCGAGTGGCTCACCCCCGGCGACGCCGACCAGATCAACCAGCCCATCACCCTCGCGGTCTCTAACAAGTTCGGGGTCGCCCGCACCACCGCCCGCCTGACCAGCCCGTGGACCCCCACGGAGCTCTCGCTCGATAACCAGGGCGACCGGCTGAACGTCCGCAAGGCACTCTACAACATGATCCGCTCGCTGCCCAAGACGGCCGACCCCTGCGCGGACTGGAGCCCCGACCACTGGCAGCTGCTCGTCGAGCTGCTGGAGCCTTACCGCGCCGGGCCGATCCTCTACGAGGTTTTCACGCGCAGCTTCGAAACCCTCCAAAAGCTCCCCGCCGAGCAGCGGTACGCCCTCGAAGACCGCTTCGTCGAGACCCTCCGCCTCCAGCGCAACGACAAACTGCTTTTGGAGTGGATCGACAAGCTGGAGAAGAACGAGAAGACCAGCGTCCGCAAGTTCCGCTGGAAAGACGAGCGCGTCTGCGCCCTCCTCTTTGACATCGGCAAAGCCGAGCCCGCAAAAGCCGAAGTCACGCTCCTGAAAGAAGCCGCCGTCGCGCCGGATCAGACCCAGATCGCGGCCTTGCGCCAGGGCGACCTCGCCCGCGCCCTCGGCGACACCGAGTCTGCCACCAAGTTCTACAAGGACGCCCAAGAGCGCTACCGCAGCCGCAACAAGACCGGCATGGCCGGCGGCCGCCTCGCCTTCGTCGACCCCAAGAAGCGCAAGGAGCCGCCCAGCACCAACACGGTGGACAAGGCTGCCACCAAGCGCCCTAAAATGCAGTCCTTCGCCTCGCAGAAGAAGGTCGACGACTGGAAGATCTACACCGTCCACGACGCCTCCATGTACGCCACCATCACATCTTTCCTCGCGCAGGACGCCGTCGCCGAAGCGCTTCAGAAGCTCACGGACTGGGAGAACGAGTCGCCCCACTCCAAGCTCACCGGCGAGTACCCGCTCGCCGAGGCGAAGGTTTACGTGCACGTGGAAGACTACCGCCGGGCCATCAACGCGCTCGCCGCCTACCGCAAGTCCGTCACCATGAGCGCCCAGCTCGCCGACGCCATGAAGCTCGAGGTCGACTGCCTGCAGCGCGTCAGCGACAAGCCCCGCATCAAGGAGATCGCCGCTGATTTCGTCAAACGCTTCCCGGGGCACCCGTACGAAGCCGAAATGAAGGAGCTGCTCAGCCCATGACCCGTACCGCGACCATCCGCACCGCCGTCCTCGCCTGCGCTCTGGCGGCCGCCACCGCGCTGCTAGCGGGCGTCAAGATCAACCCCGGCAACATGTCGCCTTACAGCAAGACGCACGTGAGCGTCAACCTCTACACGAAGCCGGATCCCAACGCTACGGGCGGGATCCGCGGCACCCTGGTCGATGCCCCCTCCGAGGTGCTCGGCGTGCTCGCCATGCCGCAGAAGTTCCCCAACGTCTCGTCGCTCGACGACGTCGAGGGCGGCGGCTCCGCCAAAAACGCCCGCAACATCAACAAGGACATGACCAACCAGGTCTACCTCGCCACCCTCGGCGCGGACAACGCCTTCTCGTTCTACGGCCTGCCGCCGGGCAAGTATGATCTGCTGGTCCTCTGCGAGAACTGCTTCTACGAGGGCCTCCTGCTCAACCGCGAGGAGCACTCGCTCACCGAGGCGGACAATAAGGCAATCAAGGCCAAACTCGCCGAGTCGAACCCGTTCTTCAATGTGAAAAACCAGCACCGCATCGAAGGCCAGACCGGCTCCTATGGCAAGGCCCGCATCGTGGAGCAGGAGGTTCGCACCCTCCCCGTCACGCTCCAGAGCGCCGAGGTGCTCAAGCACATCCAGATCCGCGCGATCAAGCTCTGCCTCATGGAGAGCGTCGGCTCCTCCAAGCTCGGCGTACACTGGGAGCTTAAGAAAACCCGCGAGATCACCCGCCAAGAGGTCGGCCCGCCCGACACCAAGGGCGTTCTCCCCGGCTTTTATTGCAAGGCCCTCCAGGGCGTCCGCGTCTCCTCCTCCGTCAAGGATGTCGGCGCGCTCGCGCTGAAGGCCGACCCGGCCCCGAACACCCCGCCCCCGGAGCCCCCCAAACCGTAAGGCCGAACCCGCGCGTTCGCCCCTGCATCAAACCGCTGAACTGTGAACCTCTTCAACCTCTCATACATCCAACCGCTGAACCGTGAACCATTGAACCTCTTCAACCCTTAATCAAGGAAAACCCATGGCGAAACTATTCCTCCAGCAGGCCGAAGGCGATCAGTTGCTCACCGAGCTCGCTAGCTCACAAGCCTACCTGATCGGACGCAACGACGACTGTACCCTCTGCATCCCTGACGACTCCATCTCCGGGCACCACGCGCAGCTCGCGCCCTCCGACCAGGGCTGGATCTTGCAGGATCTGGGCAGCTCGAACGGCACCACCGTCAACGGGCAGCCCATCGACCAGGCCGTCCTGCTGGCCAGCGGCTCGCAGATCCAGCTGGGCTCGCAGGTTGTCCTGCTCTTCATCGACGAGGCCGACGCCGAGGCGCCCGCCGAGGCGGAAGCCGAGGTCGCGGCCGAGCCCGAGCCTGAGGCGCAGCCCGAGAAGGCTCCCAAGCGCAACCTCAAGGTGCAGGGCGCGTCCGAGGAGGACCTCAAGCTCGTCAAGGCCATGTCCGTGCGCTCGCAGAAAATCCGCAACGAGATCGGCAAGGTCATCATCGGCCAAATCGACGTCATCGACCAGGTCATGATGGTCATCATCGCCGGCGGCCACGGCCTGCT
>CAYLUN010000156.1:0-9410 GCA_964386865.1 uncultured Lentisphaeraceae bacterium
TTTTATATCTTAGCAAGTCCGTTTTGCTGTCCAGCACATGGGGAGCGCCTCATGGAGCGTCTCCCGGGCCAAAATAGCCGCACGCCGATACGTGTTAAACGTCACAAAGTAGAATGGCCGCACGCCGGGAGAGAGCGTCGTTAAGCGTGGCGGACGATGCCGGCTAGCCCTCGCGTCATGGCTTTCGCACATAAACTCTCTCCTTCCTGCCAGCGACTATCTCCGCCGACACAGCGGCGGAGCTACAACGCTTCGCACGCCCATCTCGCGCCGTTACATCTCCCTCCGCCGACACAGCGGCGGAGCTACAGCGCTTCGCACGCCCATCTCGCGCCTTTCGTCTCCCTCCGCCGACGCAGCGGCGGAGCTACAGCCAATGGTCTCTGTAGTTCCGGCGCTGCGTCGCCGGAAATCTGTAGCAACGGCGCTGCGTCGCCGGAAATCGGCGTGCTCATTCTCTCACGATCTCATACAGCATGCGCGCGCCGTCCGCGCCGGCCACCGACGCGGTGAAGCGCAACGATCCGCCTTCGACCTTCGACGCGAGCTTCTCCAGCCGCCGCCCGTTGGTCGCAAGCGCGTAGACGGCACAGGCCTCGGACGACTTCAACGACAGCGCGACCTCCGCCTGGCCCGTGCGCACGAGATGCGGCAGCTTGCCCGCGGAGAGCAGCGTCTTGCGGGCGCGCTCGGCGTACTTCACGTCCGTGTTCTGCACGTCGGTCAGGTGCGTCAGCAGCAGCCGCGCGCTCGTCGCCACAGGCTCGCTGTCCAGCGCGCTCACCCAGACCGTCGCGGGCGCGCCGGACACGGTGAACGTGAGCGGCCCCGCGCGCACCTCGCCCGACTCCGCGAAGCCGCCGACCGTGCGCGCCGTGGTGATCGTGAACGCGCCGCGCCCCTGATCCATGGCGAGCGCCCCGACCGCATTCGTGAGCGGCGCGAAAACGGCCGCCGCGTTGGACGCATACGCCTCGCCGAACGGCACCAGGCGCCAGCCGGACGCCGCCGCATCAGCCCCGTGCGTGGCGACGCGCGCGTGCCACGCGGCCGCGCTCCACTCCGGCGAGGTGCGCGTCACGTTCGCCTTCAGCCCGCCGACCTCGCCCGGCGGCAGCGCAATCGCGACCTTCTCCGTTGCGGGCGCGAGGTCGCCGCGCAGGAAAAGGCAAATCGAGGCGCGCTCCGAGGCCTGCGCCAGCGGGTCGGTCGAAACGTCGAAGTAGCTCATCGCGCCCTGGCCGTCGAGCATGTTCTCCAGCCGGTGCGAGTAGGCGAAGCGCCAGATCGCGCTCCAGTCCTGCAGCGCGCCCATCGCGCCGGTGAGGATGCCGCCCACGCCGCGGAACATGCCGGGCGCGGAGAAGTTGAACTCCGAGACCGTGAAGGGCTTGTCGGCCAGGCGCGTGAAGGCCACGCCGCACGGCGTGCGGCAACCGGTGCGCAGCGGGTTCTCGTTGCCGCAGCGGCTCGGCAGCGACCACCGCTTCTCGAGGAAGCTCGGGTGGTCCACGTAGAAGTGGTCGTCCACGTAGTCGTAGACCGTCTGGCGCACGGGCTGCAGCGGCACGTAGTGCGAGCCGCAGTTGTAGTTCGAGACCAGCGCGCGGCAGCCGATCTCGTCGCGCAGGAAGGTCTTCATGCGGGCCACGGTCTTCGCCTCGGTGTCGGCGATGAAGAGCGCCACCGCCGAGCCCGCCTGGCCGCTCATCGAGGTCGGCATCGCGTCGGGGATCTCCGCGAAGGCCGGGTCTTTCGCACGCTTCTCTTTCAGCCACGCCAGCCACGCGGCCTGCATCTGCGGCGTCTCGCGAGCCTCCTTCATCGCGTAGCCGATCGAGCCTTCGTTGACCATCGCGATGAACGGCATGCCCGGCTCATCCGCGTAGCGGCGGCCGGTGTGCGGATTCACGTGCGCCAGGAAGGCTTTGGCGAAGGCCGCCCAGTTCTGGTAGGCGGGCTCGTAAACCATGACCAGCGCCTTGAAGATGTTCTTGTCCATCGGGTCGTCGCGCGCGATGCCGATGTGCCTCCACGTCACCACGCGCGACACGTAGAGGTCGGTCGTCACGTAGAGCCCGCGCCTGATGCAGGCCGCCACGAAGCTGTCGAGCTTGGCCAGTTGCTCGGGGTTCAGCGTGAGCCCGTCCTTGCTGCCCTGCACGCAGCCCTGATCGTAGTGGTGCACGCGGATGCTGTTATAGCCCAGCCGCACGAGCCGCTCGGCGAGCTGCTCGGCCTGCTCCGGGGAGGGGAAGTTGGCGGTGCTGCAGAAGTTGACGCCGTAGAAGCGCTGCGACACGCCGGGCTTGTTCTCGAACTCGAAGTGCGGGCCTTTGGACAGCAGCCAGCCGTGCTTGCCGGCGGGCGCGTCGACGTTGGCGATCGTGGAGAAGTCGAGCGCCGAGCCCGGTTCGATCTCCTTCTCGTAGTTGAGCGCCACCCACTCCGAGTCGGCCTTGAGCGTCACTGGCCGGTCATACGCGACCGTCAGTGGCTCGTGCGACGTGAGCGTGAAGGCCACGCGCAGCGGCGCGCCGGCCGTGTATTTGCGCTCGCCGTTGTTGCCGAGGCGGAAGGCGAAAGTGTCGCCCCACTTGCGGTCGTCCTGAATCAGCACCGGCGTCGGCGCGTCGAACACGAAGACCAGCCGCTCCGGGGGCGCGCCTGGCACCTCGACCTCCAGCCGGCGCGCCGAACCGCTGAACACCGAGGTGTTGCCGAACGTCGCGGGAAACACGCCCGCCTTGCCGTCGGCCTTCCACGCCGCGCCCGCCACTTTCTTTGCGGGCAGCCTGAAATTGACGAACAGCCCATTCAGCGTCATATCGGCCTTGGGCGTGAAGGTGTAGGCCGCACGCACCGCGCCGGACTCGGCCTGCGTGACTTCGGCCAGCCCCGCCACGGTCTCTTTCTCCGACGCGACCAGCTTGAACGCGCAGGCGCCCTTCGCATCGGGGAACGCCGTGCCGCTGCCGCTCACGCTCTTCGTCCAGCCCGCCGTATACAGGCAGCCCTGCACCTCGACCGCGGGCGACGCCACTTTCAGCGAGCCGCCCATGCTCAACACCGCTTCCCCACACAGCCCCGCCAGCGGCAGCAACCCCAATGCCACAATCCAAGCTCTCATCGCAATCCCCCCAATAGATCGGGTTAGCACCGGGGCCTGCCCCTGCATTTTCTCCGCGCTCTCCGCTCTCTGCGTGAGACACGTTTCATTGCGCCATCGCCATCAGCTGCTGGATCTCCTGCGCCCAGATCTCCTCGTTGGGCGTCTCCAGCACCAGCGGCATATTCTCAAACCGCTTGTCCGTCATGATACATTTGAAGACGTCGATGCCCAGCAGGCCCGCGCCGAGCGATTCGTGCCTGTCCACGTGCGAGTTGAGCCCCACCTTGGAGTCATTCACGTGCAGGCCGCGCAGGTACGTCATGCCGACCGTCTGGTCGAAGTGCTCCATTGTTTTCAGAAAGCCGTCGCGCGTGCGGATGTCGAAGCCCGCCGCGAAGGTGTGCATGGTGTCGAGACAGACACCGACGCGCGACTTGTCCTCCACGCCGTCAATCATGGCCTTAATCTCTTCGAAGACGGAGCCGAGGTTGCCGCCGCTGCCGGCCGTGTTCTCGATCACCACCGACACGCCCGCCGTCTCGGCCAGCGCGGCGTTGATCGACTTTGCGACGCGGTCGCACGCCTCCTGCGGCGTGATCAGGCGCAGGTGGCTGCCGGGGTGCAGGTTCAGCTTGTCGAGGCCGAGCGCCATGCAGCGCCGCAGCTCGTCCAAGAGCGCGGCCATCGACTTCGCGTGCGCGGCCTCGTCGGGGTTCGCGAGGTTGATGAGGTAGCCCGCGTGCGGCAGCACCTGCCCCGCAGTGTAGCCGTCGGCCTTCATCTGCGCCTTGAACGCCGCAATGTCCGCCGCCGCGTAGGGCGCGGCCGTCCACTGGCGCTGGTTCTTGACGAACAGGCCGAAGCCCGTCGCCCCCAGCGCCTTGGCATTCTTGGGCGCGTTCGCCACGCCGCCCCCGATTGACACATGCGGCCCGATGAAATACATGAATCCTCCTTTGAGAGCACGGGCGCGGCATGCCGCGCCCCTACACGCTCTGCACGCCCGTCGCAAACCGATCCCGGCCCGCGTAATCCTTGACGATGGCCACATCCGTAAACCCGTATTCGTCGAGCATGTCGCGCAGCGCGGGCCCCTGCTCGTCGCCGATCTCGAAGAAGACGCCGCCGCCGGGCTTGAGCACCATCACCGCGTCGAGCAGCAGGGCGCGGTAGACGTTCAGGCCGTCCGGCCCGCCGTCCAGCGCGAGCCGCGGCTCGTGGTCGCGGATGTGCGGCGCGAGCCCGTCCACGACGTGCGACGGAATGTAGGGCGGGTTCGAGACCAGCACGTCCACGCTCGCGGGGTCGAACTCGCCGCACCCGTCGCTGTCGGCGAACAGCACGCGTCCGTCGAGGCCCGCGAACGCCGCGTTCTCCCGGGCCAGCTCCAGCGCCTCGGCGCTGATGTCGAGCCCCACGAACACGCCGTCGCGCAGCTCCTGCGCGAGGCTCAGGATGATGCAGCCGGTGCCCGTGCCGACATCGACGACAAGCGGCTTGCCGGCCTGCCGCACCTGCGGCGACTTGAGCACGAGGTCAACCAGCTGCTCGGTCTCGGGACGGGGAATCAGCGCGCGGCGGTCGACCTTGAGCGTCAGCCGGCGAAAATCCCACTGGCCGAGCACGTACTGCACGGGCTCGCCCTTGGCTACGCGCTGCAGGCCGCGCCGCAGCGCATCGACCAGTCGCTCCTCCGGAACGGTGTCGAGATGACGGTACAGATCGAGGCGGCCGCACTTGAACAGGCGCGAGGCCAGCAGCTCGCACGCCACGCGCGCGTCGGGCACCCCCTGCTTGGCGAGAAAGGCATCCCCCAAAGCGATCAGCTCGCGGAGAGTTTTCGGTTGACCTGACATTCGCCCCCCATCCACCGGCACAGCAGCGCCTCGCAAGTCGCGGCGTCGCCTGTAGTTCCGGCGCTGCGCCGCCGGAATCCGCGCGTCGCACGCCCCGTCGCAATCCTGTCGCCCGCCTCCGCCGACACAGCGGCGGAGCTACAGCGCCTCTCACGTCGCGGCGTCGCCTGTAGTTCCGGCGCTGCTCCGCCGGAATCCGCGCCGGCCCTGCACCTCGCGTCATCAGAACGGCGTCGGGTCGTCCGGCGGCGACGGCGGCTCGGCGTCGTCGTAGGAGACCGTCGAGCCGTCGGCGTCCATCTTGTCGACCTTGAACGCCTGCAGGTCGACGTAATAGCGCTCTTTGTACTCGTTGCCCCGGATGCGGAAATCCACTTTGACGCGGTCGCCCACGGCCACGCGGTCGAGCAGCGCGCACTTTTCTTTCACGCAGACGAACTTGACGTCCTGCGGATAGTCGTCTTCCATGATCAGGACGAACTCGCGTTTGGTGAACCCGCTCGCGAACGACATGGGCTCGAACATCACCTTGATCTTGCCGATCATCTCATACGTTGTGCCAGCCATACTCACATCCTTCGGTTAACAGAAAAAGGTCGCCCGTCACAGACTCTGCATTATCTGCTTGGTGTGCGTTTATTAAACCACATCCCACCCGCATCGGCAATGCCGGGAGACAAGAAGTTGTCGGAGCGGCATCCGGGCCGCCGCCCTCTAGCGCCCGGCAGGTATTTTGCCGCCCCCACGGCCCGCTGCCGCAGCGCAGCTCACCGCTCGACCAGATAGCCGACAGAGGGATTCTCCTCCGCTCGCTCGCGGAACGAACGCCGACAAGAGCCGGCGTGAGTCTATGCCCCGTTTTGTCGCGTCGCGCGCCGGCCTCCGCGGCCGGTCAAACCTCTTCCTTGAGCACCTCGGGGCCGTAGCGGCGCGAGGATGCAACCGCCGCCAAAAGCACGCAGGCGCAGGCGCAGAAGAAGAGCCCCGCGATGATCCCGGCCATCGCGCCCCAGGGCATCTGGCCGCCCAGCGACCGCGCAGCGGGCTGGACCGCCACCAGCGCCGGCACGACGCCGACCACAAGTCCGGCCAGCGTCAGCGCCCCGTATTCCGCCGCCAACAGGCGCACCACCGCCGCGCGCGGCAGGCCCACCGCGCTCAGCAGCGCCAGCTCGCCGCGCCGCTCCTCCACGCCGCGCAGGATCACCAGCGCCACGCCGAAGACGCCCAGTACCACGCCCAGCCCGCCCAGCACCAAGAACATGTCGAGGTAGGTGCTCTCCACCGACCCCAGCAGCCGGAGCCGCTCCTCCACCGTCTCAACCGTCACCCCCGGCTCCGGGTGCCGCAGGGCGGAGGTCGGAGACCGGAGGTCGGAGATCAGCCCATTCCCCTCCACCCTCCGGCCGCTGACCGCTGACCTCCGGCCTGCGGCCTCGCGCAGGAGATACGGTGCGTAGTCACACAGCCACAGCCGGTAGCCCGCCTCGGGGAACGCCTCTGCGAACAGCCTCTCGTCCACGAGCAGCGCGCCCTGCAAAATGCCGCTGCGCACCGGAAGCGCGCCGACGACGCGCACCCGCACCGGCACGCCCCCTGGCCCTGGATACTCGTAAACCGTGCCGTTCTGCGCGCCGGCTTTCGCCTTAAGGCTGTACTGCAGCATCGTCTGGTCGGCCGCCAGCGCGGGGATCGACCCGTCCGGCAGCGGCTGCTCAAGCGCCGTCCAAACGCCCCCCGCATCCTCCGGCTCGAAGGCGCGCGCCCGCGCCATCGCCCGCGCCTCGAGGCCGAGCACGCGCGGCCGCACGGGCTGGTTCATATTGAGGCACCCCGCCTCGTCACCCTCACGCACGCGCACCGGCACCACGCCTTTCGCACCGCTCGCGCGCCGCGCCAGCTCGAGCCCGCGCTCGCGGTCGAGCGGCGCCACCGACGTGACGATCGACGCGAACCCGCCGCTGCCAGACGACGGCCGTTCGCAGCCCGCCGCCGGGTCGTGTTTCATCGACAGGATGCCGATCGTCAAGAACGTCCCCACGGCCAGCAGAATCACCACCGGCGCGCTCCGGCGCGGCGCCTGCAACGCCCGGCACACGCCCGCGCCCCCTGCAGATCGGACTGCCGACTGCCGACTGCCGCTGCGCTCCCGCCACGCCGTTCCCGCCGTCTTCAGGAAGAGCAGCAGCGAGACCAGCAGCAGGAAGCCCGCCCCGAAGAACGCGCCGTTCGCCGCCGCGCCCGCCGGGCTCAGCACCATCGCCGCGCCCGCCGCCACGGCCAGCGCCCCGCCAACGACGCTCTCCCACACCGCTCTGACTTTCGAACTCCCGGACGGTGGCGCGCCCGCGCTTTCTCTTCCCGCCGACTGCCACAGCTCGACCGGCGGGCACCGCGCAAAGCGGCGCACCGTCGCGAGCAGAACCGCGAACGCCAGCGCCGCGCTCACCCCTGCGGCGGCGCACGCGACCGGCAGCGAAAACGCGAAGCCCATCTCCGAGCCCGCGAATGCGCCGCGCCAGAAGCGGCCCAGGCTCCACACCAGCACCCGCGCCAGCCCCGCGCCAGCGCCCGCCCCCGCGACGGCGCCCAGCGCCAGCGGCACGCTCCACTCCGCCGCCAGCACGCGAGCGATCGTGCCCCGGCTCCAGCCCAGCGCGCTGAACAGCGCCACCTCGCCTTTGCGCCGCTCCAGCGCCAGCGACAGCGAGAGCGACGACAGCAGCAGCGCCGCGACCACCAGCACGCAGGCCATGCCTGCGAACAGCCCCTTGAAATCGGTGGAGCCCCGCGCGACCGCAAGGCCCTCCTCCCGCAGCGGCCGGACGGTGAAGCCGTGCTGCGCAGGCGTCAGCGCCCGCAGCGCGTCGCGCACCTCGCGCTCGCCCGCCGCGACGCGCGCGCTCATCGCCTCGCCGAAGGCCGTTCCGAAGCAGGCCTTGCCGGCCGCGAACGTCAGGAACGCTTTCGGCGTCTCGCGCCACTGCTTCCAGTACGCCTCGTTCGCGGGATCCTTGAGCTTAGCCTCGTCCATCGGCAGGCCCACGTCCCACGCGGCGCAGCTGTCGACGCCTTCCAGGCCGGGGAAGACCGGCATCGCCTGCTTCGCGTGCGCCGCCGCCTCGGTCGGCACCACGCCGCGCACGCGGAACGCGCGGCTGTCCGCGACCAGCCTCCCGCCCGTCTCGAACCGCCGCCACCGCAGCGTCAGCGTATCGTTGGTCGTCACGCCCAGCGTCGCGGCCAGCCACGCGCTGATCACGACCTCGTCGTCCTTCATGTCGCCCGGCACGCCCAGCGACCCCGGCGTGGCCGCCGCCACAAACCCGTATGGCGTCGACCGCACGGCCGCGTTCGTAGTGGCGCCGTCAGGCGCTTCTTGGGATGCCGCCTCAAACGCATCCGCCAGATGGAACGTCGCCCATTCGGCCTTCAGCCCCTTCGCGGCCAGCACTTCGCCGATGCCCGGCGGCAGATACACGCGGCGGGATTTCACGAGGGTTTCAGGACGCCCGACGCCCGACTCCGGACTCCCGTTCGCGGCCGCTCCGTCTCCGACCTCCGACCTCTGATCTCCGACCTCCAGCGTCAGCCCGGCGTCTTCGGGGGTCAGCGCCGCTGCCAGCTCTTCGTCAAGATCGTCGCGCGAACGCAACGACACCAGCAGGTTCGCCATGCCCGGCACGCCGGCGGCATCGGATAGTGCCGTGTGCGACAGGAAGACGTTCGCCGGCGGCACCGAAGCGGCCTGTAGGGCAAATTCGGACGGGATCAGGTCGAAGATCATCAGGCCCTCCCCCCCCGACCGCTCGGCCCGCGCGGGCCGCACGGGCCGCCGCACCAGCCGCGACTCCTTAACCGTGCCGAGCGGCATCTCGACAGAGAACTGCGACGGCTTTTCGAAACGGACCGCGCCTTCCTCAGCGGCAAGCAGAGCGCGGGCGCGACCATTGAGGAACGCGTTGGTTTCCGCCGCCAAACCGATGACCTGCACGTTGTCCGCGCAGACCGCGCCCTCGGCCGTGAGCAGTTGGCCCCGCAGCAGCAGCGCGGCCTGCGTATCGGCGTCGCGCAGCAGACGCTGCACCAGCGAGGCAGGAAACACGCCCTCCGACAGCACAACGGCCGAGTTGAGGGATCCCAGCCGCTCGTCCAGCCCGCGCCGCAGCCCCGCCTGCAGCGACTCGCCCGTGAGCAGCGCCGCGCAGAGGATGGCGGAGGTCAGCGCCACCGTACACGCGAACACAAGGTGCCGCGCGCCGTAATAGCGCAAACTTCTCCTGACCCACGTACCGATCATACCCTTCTCCGTCCTCCGCCCTCTGACCTCCGACCTCCGCCCTCCGACCTCTGACCTCTGATCTCTGATCTCTGACCTCTGACCTCTGATCTCTGACCTCTGATCTCTGACCTCTGATCTCTGACCTCTGATCTCTGACCTC
>CAYLUN010000157.1:0-9137 GCA_964386865.1 uncultured Lentisphaeraceae bacterium
GGCTTGTTGCCGCAGCGGAAGGCGCCGGTCGGCAGGCCCAGGCCGTTGACGAGGTTGGGCTCGGCGACCTGGTCCCACGCGAAGCGCATGGCCATGGGCGCGGTCACGCCGGCGGCGGAGATCACGACGGTTTCGCCGTCGATGGCGGCGTCTG
Source organism: uncultured Lentisphaeraceae bacterium (assembly GCA_964386865.1). Classification (GTDB taxonomy): domain Bacteria; phylum Verrucomicrobiota; class Kiritimatiellia; order RFP12; family UBA1067; genus CAYLUN01. Next base: position 155 of record CAYLUN010000157.1, read on the forward strand.
CGGGCTTATACAGGCCGTCGGGGCCGCAGATCTCGAACCAGGTCGGGGCCTTGCCGTCGCGCGTGCGGAGGCCCTTGGCGGTGTCGAAGGCGATGCGCATCTTGGCGCCCTCGACCGCGAAGGACTTGTAGACGGGGCCGGCCCAGAGGATGTTCGAGAGGCCGTAGGTACGGTTCAGCGCCTGGTTGGCCATACGCAGGCCAACGTCCTGCTTGTTACGCGGGTGGATGTCCTTGATGTTGCCGATGTCATTGATGACGGTGTAACCGGTGTTAGGGATGGCGGCGGGCACGGCGGCCTGCGCCTCCCAGATGCCGGGCAGCGCCTTCGAGTTTCCGCCGTAGGTGTAGGGCGCGAGCTGCACGAGGTAGTAGGGGAAGTCGCCCTGGCCCCACACCTTGCGCCAGCCGTTGACGAGGGCCTTGGTCTTCTCGAGGTAGAGCATGCCTTCGCCGTTGTTCGAGCACCCCTGATACCAGATCGCGCCGCGGATGGCGAAGGGCACGAGGCCTGCGACCATGCCGTTGAAGAGCACGGTGGGCTCCTGGTGCTTGCCCTGCTCCGTCGGGAAGATCAGGTTCTGCGGGAAGGCTGGCGCGGCGGCCAACGGCTGTCCGGCGGCGGTCTTCGCCTGGGCGTCGGCGATCCACGCCTGCATGGCGGCCACGTAGTCGCCCAGCACCTTCTTGTGCAGATCCGACGTCGGGTCGGCCGTGTCCACGCGGTCTTTGATGCCCGCGAGCTCGGGCAGGTTTGCGAAGCCGCAGGGCGGCGTCCAGGGCTCGATGCGGGTGCCGCCCCACGAGCAGTTGATGAGGCCGACGGGAACCTTGAGCTCCTGGTGCAGGCGGCGGCCGAAGAAGAACGCCACGGCCGACTCATCGCCGAGGCCCTCGGGCGCGGTGACCTCCCAGCTGGCGTTGATGTCGCTCTCCGGCGCGGGCTTGAAGTTCTTGGGCGCCTTGAAATGGCGGATCAGCGGGAGCTTCGCGCTGGCGATCTCCTGCTCGGCGTTGTCGACGCTGCGCATGGTCCACTCCATGTTGGACTGCCCGGAGCAGAACCACACTTCTCCGACGACTACATTGGTGAGCGCGATGGCGTTGGAGGCGACGACCTTGAAGACCGCGGGCTGGTCGGAAGCCTTGAGCGCGTCGAGCTTGAGCGCCCACGCGCCGTCGGCCTTGGCGAAGGTCTGCTTCTTTTGGCCAGCGAACTCGACGGTCACCTTCTCGTTCGGATCGGCCCAGCCCCAGACCGGCACGGGCTGTCCCTGCTGGAGAACCATCCCGCTGCCAAAGATGTGCGGCAGCTTGACGGCGGCTTGCGCGGAGAGGGCCAGCAGGCCGAGGCCCGCTAGCGCAGTGAAACGCAGGTGGTGCATAAGGAGTTCCTTCTGTCAGTTTTGAGCAGGTCGTGCTCGCCCCATTAGCCAGTCTTCACGAATGTCATAGTTTCTCCGTTTTCTGCGCGGCATGCAATCCGATTCCTCGCACGGTTGAGGGAATCCGGCTGTCGCGGAAACGCCTTTGCTTCCGGGGCCGGATGGCGGTATGATACGCGGCGATGTTGGGTCGATGGTCAGTGACTGTGAGCAGGCGGGCGGCCGCGCGCGCGGCGTGGCGCGCAGCGGTGTGCGCGGCTGCAGCGGCGTGCGCCCTGTTCGCCACGGGAAACGGCCGGCTGGCGGGGCTGGTGCCGTCGCTGAGCCCCTTCAACGCGCTGCTCGCGGTGGCGGCGGGCGCCGGGGGGCTGTACCTGCTGGGCGCGGCGGTTGTGGCGCTGGCGGGACTCTTTTCCCCCCGCCTGTTTTGCCGGTGGGCGTGCCCCTGCGGGGCGTGTCAGGATGCGGTTTCTTGCCTGGTGAAAAAGCGGGCGTGGGTGGCCCGCGCGCCGCAGGTCGGCGCGTGGCTGGTGTTTGTCGCCGTGGGCGCCGCGCTCGCGGGCTATCCGCTGTTCGGCTGGCTCGACCCGCTGGTGCTCTTCACGGCGGCGTTCGGGGCGGCGCGCAAGCACCCGGGGCTGCTGGACTGGGCCGCCGCGGCCGGGCTGCCGCTGCTCCTCGTGCTGGCGCTGCTCGCGCCGGGGCTCTGGTGCAGCCGGCTGTGCCCGCTGGGCGCGCTGCAGGATCTGGCGCGCTTCCCGCTGCGGCGGCGGTCGGCGGGCGCGGACGACGCGCGCGAGGTCGCCGCGCTGGGCCGCCGGGCGTTCATCGGGCTGGGCTTGGGCGCGGGCTACCGGCTTGCGCTGCCGCCGGGGCGCGAGCCCGCCGCGACGGTGATCCGCCCGCCAGCCAGCGGGCTGTCGTCGCGGTTCACGCGGCTGTGCGTGCGGTGCGGAGCCTGCGTGCGTGCGTGCCCGAGCCGCATCCTGCGCTTGGGAGGCGCCGACGAGGGCTGGGCGGGCGTGCTGGCGCCGGAGGCGCGGTTCGACGACGACTACTGCCTCGAGACCTGCGCGGCGTGTGGGCTGGCCTGCCCGAGCGGGGCGATCCCGAAGTTCACGCTCAAGACCAAGCACGTGCGGCCGATGGGCGTGGCGCGGATGGACTACGGACGCTGCTTGCTGGGCGTGGGCCGCGAGTGCGGGGCCTGCGTGAACGCTTGCCCCTACGGCGCGCTGGACTTCGAGTGGGACCCCAAGGAGCTGGCGAGCCGGGTCATCGTCGACGCCAAGCGCTGCACGGGCTGCGGCTACTGCGAGTACGTGTGCGTGACCACGCCGCGGTCGATCGTGGTTAAGCCGGTTCGCGAGGTGTGAGGGTGGGGTTGGAGAGGCTCAGCGGTTCACGGTTGAAGGGTTGGAAAATAGCAGCCTGAAGGTTGGACTACGAACGGGTTTGGAGGTGCGAATGAAGCGCGAGGAGAAAAGGACGATAGCGTACCGGCTGAGGCGTTTCTTGCGCAACGGCCAGTGGAGCCTGCGGCCGCATGAGCTGCCCGTGCTTCCGCGGCTGGGGCTGCACGCGCTGCGGCTGGTCAGCCTGGTGACCGTCGGCTTCCGCCGCAACCAGTGTTCGCTGCACGCGGCGTCGCTGACGTTTTTTTCGATGATGGCGCTGGTGCCGGTCCTGGTGCTCGCGCTGGCCATGGTGCGCACGTTCGGAGGGGCGGACCTGGCGAAGGCGCAGCTCGACCAGCAGCTTGACGCGTGGATGGCGCAGATGGAGCAGTCGGTGAAGAACAGCGTTGCGGCGGAGGGCGCGGTCGACAGGCAGACGCAGGCCGAGGTCACGCGGGCGTTTTCCACGCAGGTGCGCGAGATCTCGGACAAGCTCTACGAGCAGGTAAACAGAATCAGCTTCGGCACGCTGGGGGGCATCGGGCTGATCATGCTGATGTGGACGGTCATCGGCGTGCTGGGCAAGGTGGAGTCGAGCTTCAATCAGGTCTGGGGCGTCTCGCAGCCGCGCCCGCTCTTCAGGAAGTGCGCCTACTATCTGGTCATGATCATCATGCTGCCTTTTCTGTCTATGGCGGCCTCGACGGTGCCGGTCGCTGGAATGGTCATCGACGTAATGGATCGGACGGTGGGCGGGCCGGCGGCGGAGTCGCTTCGTGCGCTGCTGAACAGCGGGCTCCTGAGGACGGGCATCACGTTGTCGCTGGGCACGGCCACGTTCGCCTTCCTGCTGGGCGTCATGCCGAACACGCGCGTCAAGCTGGTGCCGGCGCTCGCGGGCGGGTTCGTGACGATGGTGCTCTTCGGCGGGTGGCTCAAGCTGTGCGCGATGCTGCAGGTGGGGATCGCCAAGTACAGCGCGCTCTACGGCGGCTTTGCCACGCTGCCGATCCTGCTGATGTGGGTCTACACGAGCTGGCAGATCATCCTGCTTGGGGCGGAACTCGCCTTCGCGGTGCAGAACCGCGACACCTACGTGCTGGAGCAGCTCTCGACGGCGGCCAGCCTGCGCGCGCGGCTGCTGCTGGCGCTGGCGCTGTGCGCGGAGACGTCCCGTCTGTCGCGCGAGAAGGACGGCGGGCCGTTCGCGGCCGAGGCGTTTGCGCGGAGGCACGGCGTGCCGTACCGCTTCGCCAAGGAAATTCTGGAGGCGCTGGTGCGCAACCGCGTGCTGGCGGAGGTTGCGGACCGGCCCGGCGAGTACCTGCTCTACCGCTGCAGCAGCAGCATCACCGTGGCTGAGATCGCGAAGATCCTGCTGGACGACGGCGAGCCGCCCGAGGCGCTGGGGCTGGGCCGCCTCGACGAGTCGGTGATGGCCTTCAGCCAGCGGCTCGACGCGACGATTGACGCGTCGCTCGCACTGCCGGTGGCGCAGCTGTGACGCGCGCGCTCCTGCGCGGGTTCAGCGTACGCCGATGATCGTGCCCCGGAACAGTCGGACGGCCGGGCGGAAAGCGCAGAACGCGTTGCCCTCGCGCTGGCTGTCGTAGCAGGCTTTGATCCAGTCGGCCGAGCGCACAGCGGACTCGACGCGCGTCTCGTCTAGGGCGCCCTTGAAATACTTGCCGCTGTCGTCTGAACCGATGCGCAGCGGCAGCTTGTCGTCGTCGATCACGGGGGAGAGCGCCTGCGAACTGGCCAGCACGCCATTGGTGTAAAGGCGCAAGGACGTTCCGTTGTAAGTGCCGCAAATGTGCTGCCACTCGTTGGACGGAATGTCTGCAATGCTCCCGACCCCATAAACCTGGTTGGTGTACTTGACGATCAGAACCACGCCGCCGGCGCTGTTGAAGCCTTGGCCGAGGAAGTAGTTGTCGCCCTTTTCCAACATACGCCAGAGTTCGTTGGTCCGCGTGAGCGTCACGTCCGACCTCAGCCAAACGGAGAGGGTCAAGCTGGAAATGACGTTGGTGCCGATGGAGGGGTGGTCGGGCACCTGGATGTAGTCGTTGCCGTCGAAGTACTGGGCCGAGCCTAAAAGGCCCGGCGCCGTCACGTTGCCGTAAGCCGCGCCGTGGTTGCGGTTGGGCGTGCTGTCTGGCCCGCCGGGTTGCTGGAGGTGCCAGACGCCGCTGAAGCCGTCTGCCCAAGTCAGGCCGCCTGTCGCGTAGCCCGGCAGCGAGGCGTCCGGGTTGCCCCAGTGCAGGTCAATGGCCGTGGCGTTTCCGGTCAATTCCGCGACGCACACCCAGACGAGCGACGTGCCTGCGGGGTTCCACGTCTCGATCTCGTACGTCAGGATCGCTCCCGTGGCCGCGTCGGTCACGCGCAGGTCGCCGCCGTCGGCGGGGGCGGCGAAGTCCGCGTAGCGGAAGCCGCTGAGCCCCTCGTGCAGCCAAAGGGCGACGGGGAAGTTGGTGAGCGCGGCTGCGCCGCTATAGCCAGACAGAGTCACCCGCATCAGGTGGCTCCACGCGTAGCAGTTGAGCAGGCCCTCGTCGTCCGCGATGACCGTGCTGTTGGTGCCTGTCGCGTCACGCACACACGCGCTCGGGCCGAGGCCGACGGTCAGCGTCTCGTCTGGCTCGACCGTCAGGTCGTCGACCAGCGAGAGCAGCGCCTGCGCGGTGGCCGATCCTGTCGGGAGCAGGACCGACGTGGCCGGGGGCAGGTAGTCGCTGCCGCCGAGCGCGGTGCCAGAAAGCCCGAACGTCAGCGTGACCGGCGTGTTGGTCATGGCGGCGGGTCGGCGGAAGGTGACGGGCAGCACGCCGCTTCCTTCGGATATGGAGGCGGGCATCTCCACGGAGACGGGCGCGGTCAGGAAGCCTTGCGCGGCCGACCAGTTTCCCGCTTCCGCGTTCGCGGCGTGGAGGCGGAAGAAGTACTCGGCGTCGGCGGCGACCGAAACGGTCGTGCTCACCGTTCCCGTGGGCTGGTAGCCCAGCGACACGACGTGATCCCAGGCCGAGGAGACGGTTCCGCCGTCGGTTGTGCCCCAGAAGGCGTAGATCGTGTTGGAGGATCCGCCGTCGTAGGTCAGCGCGCCCGACAGCGTGGCCTGCGCGGGGGTGACGGCGGTGGGCGCCGAGGCGAGCACGACGGGCTTCGACGCCGCGAAAACTTGGAGTTCGCTGATGCCGATGGTCAGGTCGGTCGAGCTGTAGTTGGAGAGCGCGCGCAGCGCGAGCCAGCGGCCCTGCAGGCCCGACAGGCTGACGTCCGGCTCGCCGGCGTAGGTGTTCTGTCCAGACGCTTTGGCGAAGGTGACTTTGTCGATCACGCGCGTCCACTGAGACGGGTCTGTGAAATTCATGACGGGGGTTGTGTCGAGGTTGGAGAGGTAGACCTCAGCTTCGCGGATACCGCGGTTGGTTGTCTGAACCGAGGCGTGCCAGAAGTTGAAGTTCCAAAACTTAAAGTGGCTGAGTTCGAAGACTTGCCCCAAATCGACACGGAACCATTGGCCGGACACCGCGCCCGTTTGGTTCATCCAGGTGATCCGGTCGGCCGTGTTGCTGTGCAGGTTGCCAACGAGGCCTGCGCCGTTCACAGCGTACTTGGCGTCGCGCAGGGTATAGGTGCTAGACGCGGCGGCCGAGCTGTCGCCCAGCACGATGCGAGTCGCGCCCGATGCGGGCGCGGCACAGACTGCAACAACCAGCGCCGCTGCACACACCTTGTCGCGTAGGTTCATGGCTCACCCCTCTTTACAATAACTTACCCAGAGTATAAGCTTAATTATCTCATAAAGGTTGCAGAGCGGGCAATCCTGAAGTGCCCGAAAGTGCCCCGAAAGTGCCGCTGCGAGGTTTGGTCCGAACGTGTGGCAACGTACCGGACACGGGCGACCGAGGTGGAGGGCGGATGAACAGTTTCAATGGTGCTTGTGCGGCTGCGGTGGCTGTCTTCGCTGCGGCCTTGCCGATGTTGGCAGGGCCTCCCGTTGCGCTCTGGTCGAACGCGACGCTGCGGGCGGTGTCCAAAGTTGCGGAGCGTCACTCGATCCACACGTACTTCAACGTGTCGCCGGAGAGCCCCGACGGCCTTTACGTGCTGTTCTACGCGTCGAGGGCCGAGGACGCTCAAACGGGCGAACTGGTGATGCAGAAGAGGGCTACGGGAGAAGAGGCCGTCATCGCGCGCGGCGTCGTGACGGAGGACGCGCACCGGGCGGCCTGCCAGCAGTGGATGGACGGCGGCCGCGCGATCGTGTACCACGACTGCCGCGCGGGGCGCTGGACGGTGTTGGCCGTGGATCGCGAGACGCTGAAGGAGCGCGTCGTGGCGGTGGACCGCCAGCTCGGGTTCGGCGCGGCGGCCGGCTCGCAGGTGCCGCTCTACGGCTGCCACTGGAAGCCGGGGGCGTATCGCGATTTGGAACTCGCCGACCTGCGGACGGGCGTGATCCGGACGGCGGTGCGGGTGTCTGACGCTGTCGCGCAAGCGCCCGAGTGGGCGGCCAAGACGTTCGGCGGCGGTTCGCCCGCACTCTCCATCTTCTTCCCCGTCGTGAGCCCCGACGGCCAGCGTGTTTTCTTTAAGCTCGCAAAGGGCGGTGGGGGCGACAATTTCCGCTCATCGTCGGCCAGCGTGCGCGAGGGCAAGTTCGTTTACGATCTGGCGTCCGGCTCGCTCGTGCGCTTCTATCCGCAATGGGGCCACCCCGCCTGGCATCCCGATTCGCGACGGCTCATCGAGAAGGGCAACGTGCTTCTGGAGCCGGATACGAAGACTGTCAAGAAACTGGCTGTGCTCCCGACGGACCATCCCTCGTTCGCTCCCGACGGCACGCTGTTCGTGAGCGACGGAAAAATATCCAAGGCGGACTACGCCGCCACGGGCAACCAGGTGGTGACCGTCGGCAGCGCCACGGCGGACGAGCAGGCGCGCGTGGATCTATTCAAAGCAACGGAAGGCGCGAAGACGTGGCGCAAGTCGCACCCTCACCCGGCTTTCAGCCCTGACGGGCGCAGGCTCTACTACAACGTCAACGCGGGGCCGTGGACGGAGCTGCGGGTCGCGGAGGTTTCAGACGGGCGGTGATGCGTTGCCTCGGGCCGGCTGAAGCCGGGACAACATGCCGTGGACGAACAGGCCTGCGGCGTCCGCACGTTGTACCGGCTTCAGCCGGCCCCGGTTCACGCCCCTATCGCTTGCACTTATAAAGGCAGACGCCGGCGGCCCAGAGCTCGCGGGTCTCGGGGTTGTAGCGCAGCAGCAGCGGCTTGCAGTAGGGCAGGTCGGAGGTGATCTCCTGCCAGGTCGCGCCGCCGTCGCGGGTTTCATACACGCCGCCCACGGCGCTGTTGCCCCACGTGGTGGCGGCGAACCACAGCCTCTTGGCGTCGGCTGGGTCGGTCTCGATCGCCACGATGATGCGCTCGCTGAACGGAAACGCTGTGAGCTTCTTCCAACTCGCGCCGTGGTCCGCGCTGCGCCAGAGGTTGTTGCCAGGGCAGTAGACCGCGCCGTCGGCCGCCACATGCACGTTGAAGGGCCACGTCTCATTTTTGAAAACATGCAGCCACGACGCGCCGCCGTCCTCGCTGCGGTAGAGCCCCCCGCCCTCGGCACAGGCCGCCCAGTAGAGCCGCTGCGAGTTGGTCGGGTCGATCGCGAGACCGAAGAACGCGCGGCGGCTGCCGGGCTGGGCCGAGAGCTGCGACCACGTGAAGCCGCCGTCGCGCGACTTGAAGACGCCTCCGCCGCTCTTGCCGTCCGCGGGGTCTCCGTCGATGCCCAGGTAGAGCGTTTTCGGATCTTTCGGGTCGGCGGCCAGGGCGCGGGGAGCGCCGGTGCCCCACATGGTGTTGGCGTGCGGGTTGGCGGCAGGCAGGCCGGCCGTCGACCACCTGAAGCTCTTGCCGCCGTCTTCGCTGATGACCACGCGGTTGGGGCCTTTGGAGTCCCACGGGCTGCACGTGCTGAGGATGCGGTCCACGCCGTTGTTGTCCGAGATCGCGAGCCGCCAGTGGTGGCCGGCGATCTCCGTGTCGTACTTGAGCGGCCAGAGCTGCTTCCAGTTCGCGCCGTTGTCCGCGCTCATCAGCACGCCCTCGTCCATGGCGCTGGCGTAGGTTCGGCCCTTGTGGAAGCGCAGGTCGTAAATGCAGGAGATGTCCGCGCCGCGCACGCG
>CAYLUN010000158.1:0-8904 GCA_964386865.1 uncultured Lentisphaeraceae bacterium
CCCCGGCACCCCCTGAATAATTGCATCGGCTGGGGGCTTCTTGGGGCTTCTCTCGCGACGCCTCCTTATTCCCGGCGTCGCTTCGGCTGGCCTGCGGCCACCCGCTCGCAAGCTTCGCGGGCTCCGGCAGGGGGAACTGCGGCGGCCGCTTTATCCTCCGGCGGCCGCCCTTCGGGCACGGGCCGGGACACAAGCCGACCCCGTCCTAATTTCAAGAACGCTCGCGGTCCGTCCGGAGCCAGCCGCGCCGCGCGGATACACGCTTCCCCTCGGCTGTCTCTCCGTCCGGCCCGCTCGGCGCGGGCGTAGAATTGCCTGCGGCAGCTTTAGGCAGGTACGCCTTAATATTCATTAGACCCGCCCACCCGCCCCCTTCGAGAACAAGACCCAGTACCGCCACGGGCTCCACGCGGCCGCCGCTGCTCCGCAGCCATACCGGGATCGGTCCGGCGCACCTGCCGCGAATGTCGGCAGCGTCAAACCTGGCGCGGCATGTGCGCCTTGCGGACGGTGCCAGTCGGAAGGCCTTTGTGGCGACCGCCCACATCTGGCCCGGTACGGTCTCCGGCAGCGCGTTGCGCAGCGACATCATGTCGGCCAGCGCACCGGCCCGCACTGTTCGCAGGCTCAGGATGCCGTCCTGTGCGTTCGCCGCCCTTGTCAGTTTCCCGGTGCGGCAGCCCCGCCGCTGCGCGTCGAGGGCTTGCCGCTCAACCCGCGTCCCTTGCGCGGGGTTCCGCTTCGCGTAGCCCTGCGGGGCGTGGCAAGCGCTACACGCTTCACTTTTCTACAGAGTCCCAAGACAAGCTACGCTTGAACATCTCGACTTCGGACAGTCTCAATGATCTGTTTAACACGTGAGCCCATATCCTCGTCATACCGCACCTGAATCAGTTCCACTCCGTGCCGCAAACATGCCTCGCGCTTCTTCCTGTCGCGTTCCTGTACGCCCTGAAAGCCGGCCTGACCGCCGAACAACTCGACAGGCTCGAAGTGCTGCTTGCCCATGTACTCAACGGCAAGGGACCGTTCAGGCATAAACACATCCAAGTGTTGCGGAGCAACCCATGTCGGCCGCGCGTGCTGCTGCACCAGCACACCTTTGAGCTGACGCTTCAAAAGTTGGTAAAGCTGATTCTCCGACACCCACGCGGTCGTCCCAACCTCCCGCCCCCATCTGGCCCGGAGCCATTGTGCCGCGCTGTTCAGAAGCCAGCCCCACTCAGCCATGTCGCGGGGTGTCGCCGGCCGCATATTCGCCGAGCCTCCGAAGGGATGCTTGACCGCTTCGGCATCCCCGCTGCGCCAGACATTACAGACAGTTTTGATTCCTTCAGCGCCACATCCGGCGATCCAATCAGCCAGGCGCATTTCCGTCCATTCCCTAAAACCGGCCAGCTTGCTGACCCCAAATGACTCCTGGACCGACTCCGGCTCAAGAATGGCGTTGAACGAGTACAATTGCTGAAACATGCCGGTTACGATGTCAGAGCCCGTCAGTGCGATGCGGTTATCGAACTTGAGCTGGAGCAGTCTGCCGAAATGTCGTTTGTTCATGACCGGGTTAGCACTGTAGAGCTTCACCAGCCTTTCGGGTGGCGTGTCCTGCGGAAACAGGCTTTCATCCAGCATCACGGAATTGAGAAACGTATGGCTCAAAGACGTCAGCCCTGAGCGCGTGACAATCTCGAAGAAATGCTCCAGCGGCCTGTCATCACCCGTCCGCGCGTAAATCTCGAGTTGCGACTTCGCTTCTTTGACGAGGTCATCCCCTTGGGCGACGCACGCCAAGACATCGCGGGCGCGCGATGTCGCCCCCCGCTCCAAAGCCTCATCAACGGATATGCGGGCTCTGCGCCCAGCTTGCGGCACGCACCGCTTCTTGATCTTCTCGACAAGCTTTCCGCCGGTCACACCGGCCTCGGCATCGGAACGGACTTTATTCCATGCACGGGTCGTCAGCCGGAAGGCCGACTTCAAAACCGCCTGAACGCCTTCGGGCACCTCTTGTTTTGACAACAGCAGCGCAACGGCGAGCATCTCCAAGAAAGGCCGCGCGGAGATTTCCGAATTCCCGCAGCCGACATTTCCAGCACTGAAGCCGGGGGAAAATTCCGCTTCAGAGAAAAGCCGCACAACCGCATCCCATTGCTCGCGGAAGAACGCGAGCTTGATAAGCCGGTCGTAATCGGGCCGGTTTCGGTAAGACTGCGCACCGCTATGGGCCGTCATGTAGTGGCGCTCAGCCCCATCGCAGTCACCCGAAATCCAACTGATGTCGCCCAGTTTCCGCTGGTGATCGATCGCGGAATAATACTCCATGGCCTTGTCGAAACAGCCGCAAGCCATGTAGACGTCGGTCAGGTATCCCGCGTGGCAGGAGTGCTTGCTGTTCAACGCGACAAACAATTTCTCAAAAGGCAGCAGTTCGCCCTCGGGAGTCGTTGACACGATATCGTACAGCAGGCTGTCGACAATCGAACGATGGTACTCATGACCGCCGGATATCTGAATCTCAATTTCAAAGTCAAATGACGACATGCGCCAATTGAAACACCGCATTTGCGCGCTGTCGAGCCCTATCGATGGAAAATGGCAAGTCATGCGTTCTTCACTCCCCGTGCTTCGCCACCAGCACACTTCCCCTTTTTGCGCCGCTGCCGAGCACGCCGCTTACGCACCTTGCGCGGGAACAGCGCCCCGAGCGCTGGGTTCTTCTCCAGCACCCGCAGGTGCCGCTTTTCCACCGCGTCCACGCCCTTGCCCATCAGCTCCGCGATCTCGGCGTACGGCATGCCGCCGTAGCGCAGGCGGATCACCTCCAGCGCGTCTTTCGGCAGCGACAGCAGCAGGCGCACCGCGTCCGCCAGCACCTTCACGGGCATCAGTTCAATGCCCGCTTCCGGGTCTGAACAGCCGTGTGCCGCACAGCGGCACACGGCGGCCTCGGCACCCCGCGCATCGTCATACGGCAGCGTGCCGCAGGAGCGCTCCTCCAGCGAGCACTTCGCGCACGGCGTGTCCTCGAACTTCACGCGGTCATGCTCCCACTGCTTGATCATCGCCGCCCACTCGCACCTGTGACACTCCATGCCCCACCTCCAATCACGTTAAAACCTGACTAAAAACCGCTCAGCTCCAAACTCCAAAATCCCTTGCTTTTGCCCTGCATGTTGCAGGCGGCGAGGCCCGCGCGGGTGCCGCCCCTCAAAAACCGCCTGTAGCCCCCGCCTCATGCCGCTTCACGCTCCACACGCCGCCCTTGCCCCGAACCGCCCACACGAACGCAAAGCACGGGAACGCCGCCACGGCCTCGCGGAAGGCGGTCGCCGCGCGGCCGTGAGACCCGAAGCGGTAAGCACCCTTGACCTCATGCAGCTCGACCGCGCCGCCCTCGCCGATCACCACCCAGTCTGGCGTGTACCTGCTCCCGCCCGGCAGCCTCAGCGTGACCGCCTCGTAAAGACCCTTGCCGTGCAGATGCAGCCGGTTGTACTCGGCCTCGGTCTTGTTGGGGCCGCAGGAACCGGCGCGACGCTCGCGCGTAACGCGCTCAACGGCGGCCGGGCATGTCATCACAGCGCCCGACGCCTGCGGCCCGTCCTGAGCGGCCCTGACGCGCTGACGTGCGAGCGCCGCCTCGACCCGCGCCTTCAGCGCAGGGCTCATGTCCTCAAGCCTCATCCTCATCCGGCTCCGCCTTTCCCGCGCGCGTGCGCTGCTACCCTGTTACACTGTCACCCTGTTACCTGCTACTCTGCTACCCTGCTACCTACTACTCCGCTACCCAGCTACTTTGCTACTCTGTTACCCAGTTACTCTGTCTACTGCTACTACTCTGATTACTGTATATCTCTGATACTTATATCTTCTCTTCTCTGGTCACGCTCGCGTCACGCTTTTGACACGCTACAGTCACGTTACGGTCACATTGCTGTCACGCTCGCGTCACGCTGCGGTTACGCACATGTCACGCTACTGTCACGCTCCGGTCACGCCGAAAGCGTGACGCTACGTTTGGCGCCAAGGCCTGTACCCGCTGTCCTCACCCGTGCGCTCACGCTCGCGCCGTTTGCGGTCGGCAGCAAGCGCCCGTTTCTTGGCGCTCTTCCCGTTATGTTTCTCCCACCCGATGATGATCGCGCCGCGCTCGCCGAACTCGATCCACCCGACATCGGCCAGCGCCGCCCCGATCCCGTTGAGCCCGGCCTTCGCGTCGCAGTCCTCGGGCCTGAGGAAGTCCAGTCGCCCGTCTTCCGTCACGCCGTCAAACCACGCCCACAGGCGGAACCACGCGCCGAACGCCTCGTTCACACGCACCCCGCACGCCCGCGCGATGTGGATGATCTTCACCTTGTCACACGTGGTGACGTCTACCTTGATCCAGGACATGCTTACCCCAGCCTCCATGTCGCGCTCTTCGCGAGCGCCTCGTAATCCTGCCGCGTCGCCCCCCCAATGAGCCACGCCCTCAAATCCTTGGCCGGCGGGACCACGATCCGCGTCATGCGCCCGAGAACCGACGCGAGCGCCCGCGCCCCCTGCACGCCCGGAAACCACGCCGAGCCGTCCGGCCTGCGCTTCGCATCGTCATGATCCGCAATGACGGTCACCTTGCGGCAGCCGAGCCGCCGCACCAGCTCCTTGAGCGCCTCCACACCCGACGAGCAGGACGGACGTCCAGCCGCGTCCAGCCCCAGCGTGAGCGCCGCGGCCGTGTCGGTCGGCCCCTCGCACACCGCAAGCTCCGGCGCGGACTCCATCGCGGGGTCGTAGAACAGCCCGTCGCAACCGCCCCTGACCGCCCACTTCCAGCCCCGTACGTCGCGCAGCCGGATGCCGGTGACCGCGCCGCCGCCGTCGCGCATCGGGAACGCGAACGCCTTGTTTGCCGGGTCATAGGCGGGCTGGAGGCGCTCCAACGCATCCATGTCCACGCCGAGCGACAGCGCCAGCCCGTCCAGCCAGACCCAGTCCCAGCGAAGGTGCAGCGCCGCGTGATAGCTCGCGAGCGACGCCAGCGGGTTTCTGCGGCGCGTCGGCGGCGGCCGGAACCTCGGGGGCGGCGGCGCATCCTTGAGCCGGTGCAGCCACCCGCCGTTCCGCGAGGCGCGTCCGGACTCCACCCTCATGCACACGCACCAGGCGCCGTCAGCGCTCACGCCGCACCAGTCCGGTTTCTTGCAGACCGGGCACGGCTCCTGCCGCGTCACGCGTTTCCACTCGCTCATCATGGCATCCATGGTTCACCGTCTTCCGTCCTCTGACCTCAGTTCTCAACTCACGCACTTCTCCCCTTGCTCCATCCTTGCCGCGCGGCGATCCGGTCGATCGCCTTCCCGGCCTCCTCGCGCCTCATCGGCGCGTCAAAGCCGTTCCGCTTCAGCACCTTCGTCTGGCCGAAGCTGGCCAGCCCGGAATCCCACCGTCTGAATATTTCGCTCAGCAGTTGCTTGGCCTGCCCGTAGGGCATGCTGTCAGGATCGACACCCTGCCTCATCAGCAGCTCGCGCTGTTTGGCCGACAGCGCCTTCCCCTTGTCCCAGCCGCGTTCCTGCGCCGGCGAAATGTCGAACACGTCGAACGGGCTGACCCGCGTCACGCTGTATTTCGCCTTGGCCGTCAGCGCGGCCCGCCTCGCGGCCTCGCGGCGCTTCGCCTCGTCGATCTCGCGCTGCGCCCTCGCGATTTCTTCCGACATGTCGACCGGCCGCCCCGCCTCACGCGCCCGCTTGGCAGCCAGGTCGACAGCCTCTTCCGACACATTGCCGCCCAGGATGTCCGCCGTGCAAACAAGTTTGTGGCGTCCGGAGTTCCCCACGAAATCCACGATCAAGCAGCCCGGCTTGCGGCTCGCGGCGATCATGGCCCGCCGCGCCGCGTCATCCGCCGCGCCGTTGAGCGCGCCCGCGATATCCTCGGATGGACGCGTGCCCCGGCCCGCCATCTGCGCGTACAGCGACCGGCTCTTGGTCGGCCGCGCCATCACCACCACCTCAACGCCCGCGTCGTCGAAGCCCTCGGTCAGCACGCCGACGTTGCAGACGAACTGCAGAGCGCCGCCGGCGAAATCGCCGAGCGTCTTGCGGCGCGAGTCCCTGTCGGTCTTGCCGCACAGCCAGCCCGCGCACCCCGGGCGGTGCCGGTTGAGGATCTCCGCCAGCCGCTCGGCCTGGTCCACCGACGCCGCGAACACCAGCGTCCTGCGACCGCCCGCGATTTTGAACGCCGGGTCGGCGATGCCGTGCAGGTTCGCCTCGTACTCCATCACCTGCGCCAGGTCGGCTCCGTTCAGGTCGCCGGCCGTCGTGCCGCAGCCGGAGAAATCCAGCCCCTCCACATGCACCATCTGCTGTTCCACGGGCACAAGCCACCCGGCGGCGATGGCGTCCGGCAACCCGTAGTCGAACGCCACCGTCCCGAACACCTGCCCGAGCGCCTCCTCGTCCGCCCTGTCCGGCGTGGCCGTCACGCCGAGCACGCGCATAGCCGGGTTGCGCATGTACCAGTCGATGCAGCGCCGGTACGTCGGGCTGGTAGCGTGGTGCGCCTCGTCGATGACCAGCAGGCCGAAATCATCAGGCGAGAACTTGGTCATCCGCCCGCCGCCGTCGCCGCCGGCGGTGTGCGTCTGCACGGTCGACACAACCACGCCGGGTGCCCCGCCCAGCCCGTCCATGTCGGCCCGGTACTCACCCATCTCGACATGCGCGTCCAGCCCCGTCACGCGCCGGATCTTGTCCTGCGCCTGGAAGATCAGTTCCTCACGGTGGGCGAGCACCATCGTCCGGCACCCCGCCCGCCGGATGATCTCGGCGAACATCACCGTCTTGCCCGTGCCGGTCGGAAGAACGACCAGCGCTGACGGGTTCTCCTTCCACGATGAAAAAACCGCCTCGACGGCAGCGCTCTGATAAGGCCTAAGTTTCATTCGCCCCGCCTGTTCGTTTTCCGCTCACAGGTATCTTCTCCTCTCACCTAACAGCCTACAGCCTATAGCCTACAGCCCTATCTCTCTCTCTCACCTAACAGCCTGACAGCCTAAACGCCTAACAGCCTGCCTTCCTGATGTTCTCCGGCACCACGTTGTCGTACCGGAACTTGCCCAACAGCCCGCGCCCCTTGCACGTCTCGCAGCCGATCCCCTGGCACATCGGGCAAACGCACCACGGCTCCGCCGCCGCGATCTCCTTGTACGCCATGTCCAGATGCGCCAGCGCCGACCCGAAATTGATCTCAGCCCACAGCGGGTCCTTGCCGTCCTGCGCGTCGCGCAGCGCCACCCGCACGCGGCTGACCAGCCCGGCCAGCTCGCGCGCCTCACCGCGCCGGTTCCAGATCTCCAGCAGATCGGGCGGTATCTCGCGCCCTCGGCCGTCAACCGGCCCGTTCGCCGGATTCCGCCTGACCGGCGGCGTTGTCCGCCTCACTGGCGGCAGCGACGGGCTCTCCGCATTCCCCGTTTGCAGCGGCGCTGCCCGCCCTGCGCCTGCCAAAGGGCTTGGTCGCTTCTCCGTTCTGTCCGTTTCCCCATCAGTCCCATCCGTCCCATTCCCCGCCCGCTCCGGCGGCACGCTTCTGCGCACCGGCGGCGGGGGTAGAACACGCGTCTTGCCGTCCGCTCCCTTGCGTTCCGCCGCGTCCCTCCAACTTGCAACCGTTGCAAGTTGAGTTCCGACAAAAGTGTGACTTACGCCTACCAACTGCGCCACCGCGTTTGCAGCCGGAACCTCACCCAAACCCAACGCAATGCGGTGTTTATACGCCACCATGACCGAGTTGCGCTTATCCGCCACAGTCCGCCTCAATCCGTGCGCGGCGTTCGCAGTCAGCGCATAGGTCAGAGCCTCGGCGAACCCGCCCTCGCGCACCTCTGCCGCCACCTTCTTGCGCCCCTCCTGTCTTGCAACCGCCACGCGGTGGAAACCGTCGGCAAGCCTGTACTTCCCGTCCGCACCGAGGAACAGGATCACCGGCGGGAACACCGCACCGCGCTCGCGCTCCTCCTCCGCGTACTCGTGCACTGTATCCATATTCAGCGCCGCCCGCGTCTGAAGTCCTTCCGTGTCGATCTTCACCAATTCGATGTGCAGTACCTTCGCCATATCCGTCTCCTTTTTTCTCTCCTTCAACGTTGAGCGTTCTCATCTTCTTCGAGCGTCAGCCCCAGCCCCCAAAAGCGAAGCGCATGCGGGCAGGGCGGACTTTGATTTTTCGTATCCGAAAAAGCTCGTCCGCATCGCCCGCATGCCGGAGCGGTCACGGCCTCCAGATGTTTTCAGAACGGCGTCGGCTCTTCATCGCCAGTGCCGGCCCCGTTCTGGCCTCCATTTCCAGCGAAGTGCGCCTCGACCGCCTCCGTGACCTTGGCCCACCCATCGGCTGTCATGTCCGCCTGGTCCATGCCAGTCGAATCCACGCAATCGAACCAGAGCGCCTCCAATTCGCTGCGCCCCATGCCCGCGCCCAGCTCGCTCAGCCGCGCCCACGCGGACGACTGCGTGGCCGCCGCCTTGCGTACCGGTGCCGCGGTCGCCACCTGCGGCGGCAGCGTCGGAGCCGTGTACCGCGTTGGCGGCAGCGCGCCGCCGGGCGACGCCTGACGCCGCGCCACCGGCTGCGGACCAGCCACGGCGCGGAATTTCGGCCCGTACTTCGCCAGCACCGACTTGCGGTCGGACGGGTCGTGCAGCCCGCCGCCCGACCCGCCGCCCGGCGGGTTGACCCACTTCACCTTCGGGAACAGCTTCGACGGATCGCTGAACCCCGGCTCGTTCTCCACCACCAGTTCGACTGCGATGCCGGTCAGATCCGTGTCCATGAACCAGTACGGATCGCACCCGTCCCACCCCGACCACTTTTTCAGGTCCTCCACGCCGCGCGTGTTGATCGCGCCGTCCTTGG
>CAYLUN010000159.1:0-8712 GCA_964386865.1 uncultured Lentisphaeraceae bacterium
CCGGCAACTTCAGCGCCTTCTGGGAAGGCCTCACGATGCTCGTGCTGATGCTCGTCTCCGCCCTGTTGGCAACGAATCCCGCCGTGGCGGGCCTGATGCCTGCCGGCTTGGAGTTCGCCGCGCCGATCTTCGCCTTCGGGCTCGTGGCTTTCGGCTTCTTGGGCATGGGCCCGGTGACCATCGCCGTGGACAGCTTCGGGCCGGTTTCCGACAACGCGCAGTCTGTGTATGAGCTGAGCCGCATCGAGTCGATCCCTGGCATCGTGAAAGAGATCGAGAACGATTTCGGCTTCACGCCCGACTTCGAGAACGCCAAGCTCAACCTCGAGCGCAATGACGGCGCGGGCAACACCTTCAAGGCCACGGCCAAGCCGGTGCTGATCGGCACGGCCGTCGTCGGCGCCACCACGATGATCTTCGGCATCATCCTGATGCTCGCCAAGGGCAAGGCCGCCGAGCTCGCCCAGGCCGCCGGCGTCGCGGTCGGCGCGCACCTGACGCCCGACCAGCTCAAGGCGGGCGTTGACTTCGTCATCTCCGGCCTGAGCCTGGTGCGCCCCGAGATCGTGCTGGGCCTGCTGATGGGCGGCGCGGTCATCTACTGGTTCACCGGCGCAGCCACGCAGGCGGTCGTAACCGGCTCCTACCGCGCGGTCGTCTACATCAAGGAGAACATGAACCTGAGCGCTGAGACGGCCTCGATCAAGGACAGCAAAGAAGTCGTGAAGATCTGCACGATCTACGCGCAGAAGGGCATGTTCAACATCTTCGTGGCCGTCTTCTGCTTCGCCCTATCGCTGGCCTTTTTCAATCCGTTCTTCTTCATCGGATACCTGATCTCCATCGCGTTCTTCGGCCTCTACCAGGCCATCTTCATGGCCAACGCCGGCGGCGCGTGGGACAACGCCAAGAAAATCGTCGAGGTCGATCTGCGCGCCAAGGGCACCGAGCTGCACGCGGCGACCGTCGTGGGCGACACGGTGGGCGACCCCTTCAAAGACACCTCGTCGGTGGCGATGAACCCGATCATCAAGTTTACGACCCTGTTCGGCTTGCTCGCGACAGAGATCGCCGTCGCCATGAAGGACGCCACGACCAAGTACGCCATCGGCGGCGTGATCTTCACCGTCGCGCTGATCTTCGTCCACCGCTCGTTCTACGGAATGCGGGTTCCCGTGAAGAAGACCGGCTCCGAAGGACAGCTCGTCCTGCCGCACAACGAGCCCCGAATCCACTAAGCAGAGCCGCTTCTTTGAAGCGAGTGAACGGCCGCGCGGGGAACCGCGCGGCCGTTCTGTTTTTGCCGCGGCCAGCGCCCGGCGGGCATCCAACACGGCGTGTTGGCGCGATTGACATGAAGAAGTTGATCTGGGATAATACGCATGAGCCTGCGAGGTATACGTGCTGGCCGTAGAGCGAACCTTCTGACGGGCGCGCGGCGATGCCAAACATGGAGGGTTCTGTCATGCGCAAAAGATGTTTAGGAGCGGTTCTGCCTAGCCTGTTCGCGGCCTGCGCTGCCCATGCTCAGAGCGCGGCTCCCGAGCACGCTGCCGTCTGCGGCACGCCTGTCGTCTGGTGGATTGCCCCCGTCGGCTCGATGTTGGCGCTCGTTATGGCGTATGTGTTTTACACGATGATGATGAAAGCCAGCCCCGGCAACGCGCGCATGGTCGAGATTGCCGGCTATGTGCGCGAAGGGGCGATGGCTTATCTTCGGCAGCAGTATACACGCGTGGGTCTCGTCTTCGCTCTCTTGGTCGTGATCTTCACTGGCCTGGCGCTAATGGGCGTGCAGAACCCGTTTGTGCCCGTGGCTTTTCTGACGGGCGGCTTCTTCTCGGGCCTCTGCGGCTACTTGGGCATGAAAACGGCGACGCAGGCCTCTTCGCGCACGGCGCAGGGTGCCAGCGAAAGCCTCAACCGCGGCCTTCAGGTCGCCTTCCGGTCGGGCGCGGTGATGGGCCTGGTTGTGGTGGGCTTTGGCCTGCTCGACATTTCGGTGTGGTACCTCATCCTCGACCGTCTGGTCTACACCGCCGGCCACATGCAGGCGGGCTTTGGCCAGATCATGGGCGACGTCTGGCTCGTCCATCCCGGCATGGATGCCTCGACCAAGCTGGTTGAGATCACGACGACCATGCTGACCTTCGGAATGGGCGCGTCCACGCAGGCGCTCTTCGCCCGCGTCGGCGGCGGCATTTATACGAAGGCGGCGGACGTCGGCGCCGACCTGGTCGGCAAAGTCGAGTCCGGCATCCCCGAGGACGACCCCCGCAACCCCGCGACCATCGCCGACAACGTGGGCGACAACGTCGGGGACGTGGCCGGTATGGGCGCGGACCTTTACGAGTCGTACTGCGGCGCAATCCTCTCGACGGCGGCTCTCGGCGCGTGCCTGCCCCTCGCGGCCGGCACCTTCTGCGGCGTCAACGCCGTGATCGCGCCGATGATTCTGTCCGGCGTCGGCATCGCCCTCTCCGTGGCCGGCATCTTCGCGGTGCGCTGCAGCGACGACGAGGCCAGCATGATAACCCTGCTGAAGGCGCTGCGCCTCGGCACGTGGGGCAGCTCCGCGCTGATCGTGGTGGCCGCCGGCGTGCTGGCCGCGGCGGGCCTTATCACGTGGGGCATCTGCGGCGCTGTGGTTGCGGGCCTGCTGGCGGGCGTGGTCATCGGGTACTCCACCGAGTACTACACGTCGGATGAGTACGAGCCGGTCAAGAGCATCGCCAGGCAGGCCACCATGGGCGCGGGAACGGTCATCATCGAAGGGCTGGCCGTCGGCATGATGTCCTCGCTCGTCCCGGTGCTCGTGACTGTCGCCGCAGTCCTCGCCGCGTTCGGCCTGTCGGGTGGGTTCCACGACACGCTGGCAGGCCTCTACGGCATCGCGTTCGCGGCGGTCGGCATGCTCGCCACGCTCGGCATCACGCTGGCGACCGACGCCTACGGCCCGATCGCCGACAACGCCGGGGGCAATGCCGAGATGGCGCAGCTGCCTCCGCAGGTCCGCGAGCGCACGGACAGCCTGGACATGCTCGGCAACACCACGGCCGCCACGGGCAAGGGCTTCGCTATCGCGTCGGCCGCGCTGACCGCCCTGGCGCTGCTCGCCGCCGAGGTTCAGGAGGTCGACGTCTGGACGCGCAAGCTTGCCGCCAAAGGGCTTCTCGCGTTCGACCTCGACGCCTACCGTGCGGCGGCCGACAAGCTGCGCTTCTTCGTGGACTACCTCAACCTTAGCATCATGAACCCGCTCATGCTCTGCGGCATGTTCATCGGCGCGATGATGGCCTTCGTCTTCTGCGCCATGGCCATGCGGGCCGTGGGCCGCGCGGCGGGCGCCATGGTCGAGGAAGTCCGGCGCCAGTTCAAGGCGAAGCCCGGCATCATGGCGGGCACGGACAGGCCCGACTACGCGCGGTGCGTGGAGATCTCGACCCGGGGCGCGCAGCGCGAGATGCTGCTGCCTGCGCTGCTGGCGATCATCGCGCCCGTGGCAACCGGGCTCGTGCTCGGCATCGCTGGCGTCATGGGCCTGCTCGCGGGCGGCCTGACCGCCGGCTTCGCGCTGGCCTGCATGCTGAACAACGCGGGCGGCGCATGGGACAACGCGAAGAAGCACATCGAGAAAGGCAACTACGGCGGCAAGAAGCTGCCCGACGGCAGCAAGAACCCGGTGCACGGCGCAGCCGTCACGGGCGACACCGTGGGCGACCCCTGCAAAGACACCTGCGGCCCGTCGATGAACATCCTGATCAAGCTGATGAGCATGGTGGCGATCGTCTTCACGCCCGTCATACTCCGGTTCTCGCCCGCGATCCAGCAGGCGCTCGGCCTCGTCGGGAAATAGGGCGCGCCGCGCAGCCCGGCTCCCGCCTACGCGAAGAGAGCGCGCACGAAGTCGCCGTTGCGCTTGCCGTCCGCCACGCCGTCCTTCGAGGGGCTGGAGGTCTCGAGGATGATCCAGCCCGCGTAGCCGGTCTCCTTGATCGCGGCCGTGACCGACTCGAAGTAGGCCTTGTCCTCGTCGAGGTACTTCGGCCCGTTCTTGTAGTGGATCTGCGAGATGCGGCCTTTGAGCTGGCGGATCTCGGCGGGCGAGTCGTAGCCCATCGACCGGCCGGTGTTGAACACGTCGTAGTAGAGGCTGACGGCCTCGTGGTTGATCGCGTCCAGCAGGCGCAGGTTCTGCTCGGCGCTCAGCATGTTCTCGAGCGCGAGGGTCACGCCCGCGTCCTTGGCGCGCGGGGCAGCCTCTTTAATGCGCTTCACGGCGGACGCGAAATCCTCCTCCTTGACCTTCTTGCCGGACTGGAGGTCGCCTTTGCTGAAGAAGGCCACGAGGATGTTCGACACGCCGAGGTCTTTCGCGGCGTCGATGCACTGCGTGAGCCACGCGGGGCCGCGCGGATCAGTCGCGAGCGGGCAGTCGTTGAGCAAGCCCATCATGAAGGAGCAGACCGGCAGCCCCGTGGCCTGCATCTGCGCCTTGTATCGGGCCCGCGTCTCGGCCTTGTAGATCTCCAGCTCGTCGGCCGCGTTGCCGGCTCTCACCTGGACGCCGTCGAGCCCGGCCTCTTTGGCCTTCTCGAGGCTGAGCGAGCAGGACCCGACTTTGATCTTCGGCTGCTGGCCGGCGCGGGCGAAACGCGGTGCGAGCGCGGCCGCGGCGAGTGCTGTTGTGGAACGGGCGATGAAGACGCGGCGGGTGACGGTCATGGTGTGCTCCATGTTTGTGGGCTGCCCGTGGCGGACGCTCGGTCCTCTACGAGCAGAAGGTTGATCTGCGGTTTGTTGCCTGACTGGGTGACTCCGGTGATCGCAACGCGAACGCGTTCGCCTACTCGAAAACGGCGTTGAAAATCGGGAATTAAAGTCGAGGAAGGGATGACGCCCGCCTCACCAATTTCGCGGGGCAGGCTGACTAGGACGCCCTTCGATTTCGACAGGGCCAAGACGACGCCGACAGCTTGTCGGTTTCGCCCTTGGAACCGGAGGCGCGACCGATATGCGGCGGGCTCGACAATGAGCGGCTCAGCTGGCGGTTCCCTTTCCCATCCGCCAAGCGGGTCGTCTTGGGGTACAGATGCCGCTGGGGCTGGCATGCGTGCGATCGGGTCGGCCGCTGGGATCGCCTCGGCAGAGCGCGCGGCGCGCGCTCCCGCAAGAAACGTGGCTCCGCTCCCGGCAATCAGCTCAGACGCGGACGAACACAAGCGCTTGAACGGCAGGGCGAAGGCGCGAGGGCTCGCGAGCCAGAGCGCGGCGTGCGCGGTGATGATGAGTCCGAGCGCGATTTGAAAGCTGGCTTTCCTCAGCTTGTGGCGGAAGGCTAGCTGCGCCAGCAGTGCGCCCGGCCACCCTCCGAGCAGTTCCAACAGGTGCAGGCTCGCCTCGGGCGTTCGGCGGCCGCCCGCGATAGCCGCACGCTTGTCTTGGAGGTATGCGCAGAAGGTTAGCACGCTCATGGCGAGGTAAGCCGCCGCGGCAGGATGGAAGGGAATCTGACCACTGCACGCGAATGCGGCATAAACGAGCGACAAAGCGAAAAGCCCTGCGCATGCCGTGGCCGAGCTCGACCATGCGAAGCCGCTGATCGCCACGCGTGCCGCCCTAGGCTTGTCCGTTTCAGAGCCGACTATGGTGTAGGCCACTCGATCCCCGACGCGCGGCCTGCGGAGGTGGGGGAGGAGCTCTTTGACGTGTAGAAAAAGGTCAGCCCCAAGTTTGTCCGGACGGACAAAACCGTATCCTTTGTCGTCGAACCAGGCTACGACCTGCCCCTTGTCTGAATCCATGACGTTGTCCTCAAGAGCACGCGGCGCTTGGGCCGATAAGTCTGGCGGCGTCGGCCCACTGGATCTCGTGCGGTGCGCAGCCGCGGCGGGCGGCGAGCGCGGCGACGGCGCCGGCGGCCTCGCCGGTGGCGACGGAGTTGCCGGTGACGCGGTAGCTCGCGTGCGCGATAAACTCGCCGCTGATGCAGCGCCCCGCCAGCAGGAGCCCGTCCGCGTCTTTGGCGAGCAGGGCGCGCAGCGGGATGTCGTACGGCTTGGTCTTAAACCCGCCGTGGGAAATGGTCTCCTGGTTGTTCTTTTCGCGGCTGTGGGCGTGGATGTCAACGCTGAACGTGGCGCGGCACACGGCGTCGGGGTGCCGGGCGCCGCCGAGGAGGTCGCCGCGCGTGACCGTGTACCGCCCGTGGATGCGTCGGCCGTCGCGGATGCCGATCTGCTCGGCTGAGGCCACGACGTGCATGCCGGCCCACGGCCCGCCCAGCGCGCGCAGGGCTGCGACCGCGCGGTGCACCTCGGCGCGCGCCCGCGCGGTGGCTTCGGAGAGCTGCGCCGCATTGTCGGGCCTGACGCCGTACTCGTGGTTGATCATCACGTCCAGCAGGTTGTCGCGGATGTGGAAAAGCGTCGGATGCCCGTACGAGGTTTCGACGCCCGCGCGCTTCAGCTCGCGCTTGAAGGCCTCGACCGCCTCGATGTGGCGGCCATCCTGATTGCTGTAAAACGAGATGAACTCGGCCAGCGCGGCAGCGTCGCGCACGACCGCCAGCGCGTTGAGGGTCAGCGGCTGCCAGGTGCCGTCGTTTTCGTTGCCGAAGTCCCAGCCGCAGCCCGCCTGAGCGCCCAGGTCGCCGTCGCCGGTGGCGTCGATGAAGACGGGCGCGCTCCACGCCTCGCGCCCGGACTTGGACTCGGTGATGACCGTCGTGAGGCGCCGTCCGTCTCGGTGCGCGGCGGCCACGCGCGTGTGCAGCTGCGTCATAATCTTCGCCTCAACGCACAGCTCCTCGAGGATCAGCTTCATGGCCTCCGGGTCGTACACGAAGCGGCTCATGTTCGCGTTGCGCCGGGCGTCGCGCGCGTCGAGCTTGCGCACGAGTTCGCGCGTGAGCCCGGGCTTGTCGAAATCGAAGATATACGTCAGAAGCCCCGCGGTCCATACGCCCCCCAGGCAGCCGTGCGCGTCGAACAGCCGGGTGCGCGCCCCGGCCCGCGCGGCGGCGATGGCGGCGGAGACGCCGGCCGGGCCTGCGCCGCAGACGATCACGTCGGCGTCGGCGCGGTGCGGCATCTCGCGGGCCGGCTCGCGGAAGCGGCCGTCAGGGAGGAGTGCGTGACCGGCGCTGCCTGCGGTGGCGCAGCCCGCGAAGGGCTGCAGGGCGGCAGCGGCGGCTGTGCCGGTGAGGGCGGCTTGGAAAAAGGTGCGGCGCGAGACGGCGGAGGCTTCACTCTTCATGGTGCGGATACTGTAAAGCGCCTGCGCCGATGATGTCAAACCCCATTTCCAGGCCCGCCCTGCGCGGCCAGCATGCCGCACGCCGCGCCGATGTCCTTGCCGCCGCTGTAGCGCCGGATCACGGGTGCGGCGAGGTGCAGGCGCAGGGCGTCGCGAAACGCGTTGCGCTCGTCGTCGCCGGGCGGCGCGAAGCGGCCGGTCGCGTCGTTGACGTCGATCAGGTCGAGCTGCACAGGCAGGTCGCCGACCCACTCCGCCAGCTGCCGGGCGTCCTCGGCGGCTGTGTTGAAGCCCGCGATCAGCGTCCACGCCAGCGTCACGCGGCGGCGGGTCGCGGCATGGTACTCGGCGAGCGCGGACCTCAGTTCGCGCGACGGGTGGGCCGCCTCGACAGGCATGACGCTGAGCCGCTTGTCCGGGTCGGCGGAGGTGAGCGAGACCACGAGCCGGTACGGGTGGCCCTCGCGCGCCAGACGGCGGATGGCGGGCGAGACGCCGACGGTGGAGAGGGTGATGGCTTTGGCGGCGATGGCGAGGCCGGCGGGCTCGGAGAAGACGCGGGCCGCCTGGATGACGGCGTCGTAGTTCAGCAGCGGCTCGCCCATGCCCATGAAGACCGCGCCGCGCACGGGCAGGTCGGTGTCGCGGCGGATCTGCGCGACCTGCGCGACGATCTCCCACGCTTCGAGGTTGCGGGCGAGGCCGAGCCGGCCCGTGGCGCAGAAGGCACAGCCCATGGCGCAGCCGGCCTGGGAGCTGATGCAGACGACGGCTTTGCGGTCGTCCGCCCGGTGGACGAGCGGAATCAGCACAGCCTCGAAGCGCACGCCGTCGGAAGCTTCGAACAGGTATTTGACGAAGCCGTCGGCTGACGACGCGCGCCGGTCCGCCACGGCCAGCGCGGGGATGCACAGCGCCTGCCGCACGCGGGCGAGCCACTTGGCCGAGAGCGTGGAGTCATCGTCCGGCCACACGCCGCGCCGCAGAGCCGAGGAGAGCAGCTTGCGGGCAAGACGGGGCGTCATGCCGAGCGCGGCGTGGCGCTCGGCGAGCTGTTGAGGCGTGAAGGCTGTGACCGGTTCCCGTGTCATGTCGGAGGTCGCAGAGGCTACCGGGGGCCAACGACCGTAAGCGCGTACGGGGTGTCGCCAATGGGTGTGAGGCGGGCAGCCATGCCGGGCGTGGCGAAGACCGTCAGGTTGGTCGGCGCGTCCGGAATCCAGAGCGCGTCGCAGCCTGGATGGCTGCGCAGCAGCGCGGCGCCGCGCTGCGGGCCGAGGATGAACAGTGTGGTGGAGAGCGCATCCGCCAGCATCGCGGTGGGCGCGACCACGGTGGTGCCGGCCATTCCGGCGACGGGGCTGCCGGTGCGAGGATCCATGATGTGCGCGTAGCGGACACCCTCGATCTCGACGAAGCGCTCGTAGTTGCCGGAGGTGGCTACGGCTTCGCCGC
>CAYLUN010000160.1:0-8630 GCA_964386865.1 uncultured Lentisphaeraceae bacterium
AGGCGATGGAGAGGTCGTTGGTCTTGGTGAAGGCGAGCACCTCCTTGTAGTCCAGATCGTCGCCCTCCTCGATCTCCATCGCCTCGCTGCTGACCGTCGCCTTGAGAAAATCGAGGTTGTCCGCATCGACGCCGTAGTGGCGCTCGAAGTAGTACTTGCTGTAGTGCTCGCGGATGTTCTCCAGCCCCCAGTACTCGCCGTTGACGTAGGTGACGGCCGGCTCGTAGTCCTGCGTGTCGCACCGCGTGTAGGGCCGGAAGATCTGCTGGGTCATCGCGTCGCGGAAGCCGGTGCTGCTCCAGTCGTTGCCGCTGTTGTGGAGGATGACGCGCTTGAAGTTCTTGTCCGCCTGGCTCGGGAAGAACGCGTATTTCGCCTGGCTGTCGCCGTACTCCTCGCGGGCGTACAGGAGAAGCGTTTTCTGCGCGGCCCCGCGCGACCAGGCGCCGTGGTTTCGGAGGCCCATGAGCTGCGAGAGCGCGAGCGTGCGGTCGGCCTCGAACAGCTGCACGTACAGAGGCCGCTCCCAGGCGTCGCCGCGCTGGAAGTAGTTTGCGTTCGGCAGGCCGACGTAGTGGCCGTTCCAGCCGAGCGCCTTGTAGATGTCGCCCGGCACGAAGAGCCCGAGCGGGTCGCCGAACAGGTTGGCGTCGTCCGACAGAAACGAGAAGACTTTCAGCGTGTGCTGGAGCGGCGCGCCGCCGATGAGCCAGGTGCCCGCGGCCCCGCGCGGCGAGAAGAAGCCGTCGCGGAAGGCCATGGCCCGCACCACCGTGACTTTGGGAACCAGCCCGCTCGGCGCCATCCAGCCGTACTGGGTGTTGTTGGTCATCTCGATGGGGTTGGTGCGGATCAGCGAGATCCGGTTCGAGAGCGAGGAGCGGTCCGCGAACGTCAGGGGGGCGCTGTAGAGGAAACAGGTGTCGGTGGCCGCGTTCGTGGGCGTCGAGCCGTCGAGCGTGTAGTAGATGCTCGCCGCCGGGTCGGCGTTCGTGAGTGCGACCGTCACCGGCGACGCGTAGAACCCCGGCTGGACGGTGAAGCCGGGCGACTCCAGCAGCCCCGCGTAGCCGGCTGCGCTGTTGGTCGTGCCGGGAGTCGGGAAGGGGAACATCAGCCACGGCCCGTCCGGCTGGCCGGCGGCGCGGCCGTACGAGGCGTCGCGCAGCACGCTCAGGGCGGGCGCGGTGTCGACCGCCGCGCCCGACGGGTCGCTCAGCGTCACGGTCTCGTTGCCCGCGCTGATCTTGAAGTTCGCGTGCTGGCCGGAGGGCCTCACGGACAGCTCGGCCCAGAGCGCGATATCCGAGCTGCTCGCCGCGCGCTGATGCACTTCGGCGGCCAGCACGTTGGTGCCCTTCAGCAGCGCGCCGACCGGCACCTCGTAGGACTCCCAGGCGCCGTAGCTGCCGCTGGCCAGCGCGCTGGCGTAGGTCAGGTGCGTGATCACGCCGTTGGTCGGCATCCGCACGCGCAGGATCTCCGCGCCGTTCAGGTAGATGATCGCGCCGTCGTCGGCCCAGAGCCGCAGCACGCCGTTGCTCCGCGCCTCGCCCAGCGAGACGGGCGAGACGAACGTCTGGCGGAAATAGGTGGTCGGGTACTTGGCGTTCGAGTTCGGGCCGTAGCTGACCGTCGTCTTGACGCTCGGGCACCCCCCGTAGCCCAGCATGGCCTCGCCCGAGGCCCACGCGGAGGCGTTGAAGTTGGTGCCGGCCCAGCCGGCCTCCGGAGCGAGGCCGTTGTCGCGGTACTTCCACACGGTGTTGGAAGGCGCGATCACGAACGGCCCGTCCGCGGCCTTGCGCGGCGGCCGGCGGTCTTTGCCGGAGGCCCAGACGAGCAGGTGCTCGTTGGCCTTCAGGGTGAGGGCGGGGAAGATCCACTTGAGCGGCTCGTCCAGCGGGTCGTCGGTCAGGCCCCAGCCCTCCAACGGCGCGTCGGCGTCCCCGGCGTTGACGAGCTCGATCCAGTCCTCGTAATCACCGTCCTCATCGGCAAAGGCGGTGTTGTCGGAGCTCATGACCTCGCTGATCCGCACCAGCGGGGCGGAAAAGGCGGACGAGACAGCCAGGCACAGCGCCAGCCGAACTATGGAAGAGCCCCTCATGCGTTCACACAAGCCCACCAAGAAGCAGCAGTATATGCGCTCTTCGCCCAGATGGCAAGGCGCGGCGAGAAATCCCGCCGCGCCTCGCGCGCCTGCTGCCGCGACCTGCGGACGCGCTACTCCAGGATCACCACGCTGCCCTTGGGGTAGACCACCTTGAAGGACACGTCCGTGGCCAGCGAATAGGCCAGGCGGCCGTTGTTATGTGACGTGATGGCCAGGCCCACGCAGAGCGTCTTGCTCCAGCCGGAGACGTCGATGTCGATGCCGCCGATGTAGGTCACGTGCGTGCCGTTGACATACGCCTTGATCTTGCCCCGCTCGCGCACCAGCTTGAAGGTCACGGGCGTCGCGGCGGCCGACGTCCCCGAGCCGGGGACCTCGGACGGAGCCAAGCTGTTGCTGCCGCCTCCGGCCGTGTCGCGCAGCTGCAGGCGGTAGCCGTTGGAGGCGCTCGTGATCATCGCCAGGTTTCGCGCGTTGGCGGCCGTGCCGTCGCGCACCATCAGCCCCACTTTCGACCAGGCGTCGGCGGGCAGGAGCGAGTTGAAGGTCGCCTCGATCTCGAAGTTGTCCGCGATCTCCTGATAGACGTAGTGGAATTGGTCCGCGGTGCCCCAGATGTCGCTGCCGCCGCCCGAGAGGGCGCAGTCGAAGGCGGTCGGCGTGCCGCCGAACGACGCGTAGCCGGGCTTGCCGGTGGCGATGTCGATGTTCCGCCACGGGCCGAACTCGGCGGACGAGCCGGGCGCCACCGTGTAGGGCGTGCCGTCGGGAATCGTGGCCGCCAGCTGCGAAGACGGGATCGTGACGTAGCCCGCGTCGAGGCCGTAGCCGGTCATCCACCACATGCGGAAGTAGCCGCCGCCGCCGCCCTGCTGGAAGTAGACGTGGATCGGCACGCGCGTGCCCGCCTCCAGCCACACCGGGGAAGAGGTGAGTGCGTTCCCCGTGTAGCCGATGTACGAGATGAGCTTGCTGCCGGCGACCCACACCTCGATGGCGTCGTCGGTCTGCGTGCGGAACCAGTAGTACCCCGTGTAGGGCGGCACCAGCCAGCCCGCCCACGTGCACTGGAAGTTGTCCGGGCCGATCTGCACGCCGTCATCCGACTGCGCCGCGGCGACCATGGGCGTGTTGGCCGCGCCCTTCTCCCATCCGGAGAGGTCGCGGATCATGTTGTGCATGGGCCGGTTGGTGTAGTAGTTGTCCGGCAGGGGCGCCCGGTGGAACGCCGCGTAGAGGCCCGCGCCCGTGCCGGTGACGCTGCCGTCCGATACGCCGTAGACCTTGGAGGTGACCGTCAGGTAATCGGTTCCTCCCGCCGCCAGCGCCCCCAGGTCATAGCCGACCACCCACTTGTAGAAGACCAGCGTGTTCAGCGCGGCGATCGCCTCGGTGAAGGCGAACCCGCTGGCGCGGGTCGCGTCTCCCGCGACCGAGAAACTCGCGTCCGGCCGGCTGGAGCGGTAGACCGCGTAGCTGTCGGCCGCACCGCTCAGCGCGTCCGACCAGTAGTAGGCGATGTTCGACAGGCCGTTCGTGCCCTGCCGCGCCTCCATCGGGGGCCGCTCGGGGACGCTGACCGTGGCTTGGTGGCTCGCGACTGCGACGGCGATCGCGCCGCCTTGCGGATAGACGAAGCTGACGGTGTCGAACACGCCCGTGGCCGTCTGTGTGACGTCGCCCGAGAACGCCGTAAGGCCCGCGGCCAGCGAGCCCGTCAGCGAGGTGGCGAGGTTCGTGAACGCGACCCAGCCGCCCGTGCTCGCGGTGCTGTAGAAGCAGGCCAGCGAAGTGCCGCGCCGCGACAGGCGCAGGCTGGCGGGGGTCTCGGCGAGCGGAACGGTTGTCACCGCCGGCACGCCGCCGTCGGCCGAGCGGAACGCCAGCGCCAGCTCGCGGTCGGCGCCGCCCGCGCCGGCGGAGACCACCAGCAGCGAGACGGCCGCCGCGTTGTCCGCCATCGAGCGGCGCACGGCCAAGCCGGCTCCGACGCCGGCCTGGGCCGGCCCCTGAAGCGACGCCACGCGCGCGATGAGGTCGAAGTCGGCTGAGCAGGTCTGCCACACGAGGTGCCCGTCGTCGCGGCCCGTCGACGGGTCGATTCCCGCGCCGCCGGACGCCACCGTAAACGTCTGCGAGCCCTCGGCGAACGCCGCGTTGCCGAACCGCGGGCTGTCGCCGACGTCGCGGTGCTGCCAGGGCGTCGGGAAGGGCTCGAAGCGGGCCTGCGGGATGGTCTCGACCGCGGACTCCCCCTTGAACCAGCGCACGACGGCGATCTCGCCGCCGCCGAACTCGGTGTGGTTCGCGCGGATCGGGTAGCTGCGCCCCGCCTCGAGCCAGACCGGCGCCGTGTTGATCTCCAGGCCGTTCATCCACCAGGTCTGGGCCATGACCTGCGCGCCGTCGACCCACAGGTTGAAGATGTCGTCCGCTTTGTCGATCAGGCCATAGCAGCCGGTCTCCGTGACCGTCAGGTTGCCGTTGTAGGCGGTTCGGAAATTATCCAGGCCGCTCAGCCCGCTGGGCGTTCCCGCCGGGTAGACCGCTGACCCGCTGTAGTTCCAGCTGTCGTTGATGTTCGGGTCTACGCGCGCTCCGACCAGCGCGCCCGAGGTGCTGGCGGTGTACTCGGTGGTGACGCCGTTCAGGCCGGAGGGCGACGGGTTCGCCGTTACGACCGGCCGGCGGGACGGCAGGCTGGTGCCGACCAGGAGCGAGTTCGTGACCGCGTCCACTTGCACCTGCGCGTAAACCCGGTAGACGTACGAGGTGCCGACCCCCGCCGTGGCGTCGGCATACGCCCGCGTCGCCGCGTCGGTCGTGGCCAGGGCAGAATAGCTCCCAACGGCCGCGACAGCCCGGCTGACCGCGTAACCGACCACCGTTCCGTTTGTGACGGGCGCGTCGCCGATCCAGCTCACCGCGATGCCGGCCGCGCCGGGAACGGCCGTCACGAGGCTGCGGAGGATCACGTTGCCGAACTCGCAGGTCAAACTGGTCGGCCCGCCCGCCTGCACCGTGTGGCGCGACACGAAGAGGCCCGCGTTAAGAGCCGGATAGAAGGCCTGCGTCTGCGAGGCGATGAAGACCCACTGGTCGTAGGCGGGCGCATTGGTGCTGGCCCACGCCAGATAGGTGTCGCCCTGGCGGACGAAGCGCAGCCGCGCCGGCGTGTTGGTGGCGAACGGGAAATAGCTGAAGCTGCCCCAGCGCACCGTGTCGGCATCGTGGGTGGCGCGCAGGGCGCCCTCGACGCGATTGCCTTGCGCCGCAAGGCCCTTGTCGCGGCAGAACATGATGTTCACCGCGTTGTTCAGCAGCGCGCCGCGGAACATCAGGCCCTGGCGAGCCCACTCGCTGTAGAGCGCGTCCTGGGGGATGGCGGGCAGGGTCGCGAGAAGCTCGCAGTCGCCCGCTATCGGCATGAACACGAAGCGCCCGGTGTCGGTCTTGCCCCAGATGTCCAAGCCCTCGCCGTTGACCGTGATGTTCGTCTCCGCCCCGACCACCGTGTACGAGGTGTAGCCCGCCGTATCCGAGCCGAAGCATTTGTCCGTCCAGCCCGCAGGCACCGCCGCCTGCGCGATTCCCGCTCCAATTAAGCAGGCCGCGAGACACACACTGAACCCGTCGTTAACGTGACGCATTCCCTACCGCCTTTCGTTAAAGAACCAAACGCAGTTTTAGATACTATAGAAAGTTGAGCAGCGAACGTCAACCCCGACACCAGGCAGCAATTCTAAATTTGACCAAATTTGACAGAACGCGCGCTATGAGAAGGCCCTCACGGGCCCACGAACGAATTCGCCCTCGTTTTACGCGCTTGTAAGTGGCGCCGTGAGGCGCTTCTTAATCAAATTTAGAATTGCTGGACACCAGTGCCGCGCATAAAAATGCCCCCTCAGAGTCGCTTATGAGCCGTCAATAATACCGAAATCTGTGGCTGTACAGACTGCTAGGTCGCGACCGCCTTGGCGACGAACCAGTAGGCGAAAATCCCGCACAGCGCGAGCTTCAGCACCGTGCCCAGCAGAAAGCCGATGAGCGTTCCAATCCCGGCGAGCAGGGCGCCCCCGCCGCGCTTGCCCCCCAGCAGCTCGCCGCTGACGGCGCCGATGAACGAGCCGCACACGAACCCGATCGGGGGGAGGACAAACCCGCCCACGAGTGCCCCCGCCAGACAGCCGCAAATACCCCAGCGCGTGCCGCCCCACCGCTTGGCGCCGACCGCCGGAATGATCGCATCCAGAAGTTGCACGACAACCACCAGCAGGAGCCCGAGCAGGAGGCGGTTGTTCGAGAACTGAACACGCTCGGTCAGATGCAGCGCCAGCAGCCCCGCGTAGGCAAGCGGTGGGCCGGGCAGCACGGGCAAGAAGCACCCGGCCACGCCCGCGAGCAGGCAGAGTGCGCCGACGATGATGAGTACGGTATCGGACATGGGTGTCGGGCTCCGGACGCGAACCTAGTACACTGTACACAGACTACTCGAATAACGCTTTCTCCGCCCCGCAGTGCACGCAGTGCGGCAGCATCACGTGCCGAACCTTGTGACAGGACGGGCACTTCGCGAACAGCGCGCTACCGCAAGAGGGGCACGTGTACGCTTCCTCCTGTTCGTTGCGATCCGTCGGGACGACCATCTTGTTCACCGTTCGCCTCGTCCAGAACAGAAACCGCCGGGGGCCGGTGCGGATGGGGTACTCGCAGACCGGGCAGAGGAACCGCTCATACGCCTCGCGGTACTGCTTGGCCAGCCACTGCGCCTTGGGAAAGGCGATCGCCCGGATGAAGTAGATCAGCAGCCGCGTCACCACCAGCAGGAGCATGCCGATGAGGATGTACTTGAAGGCTTTGCTCGGAAAATACTCGTGCACCACCAGCCCGACCTTGACGAGCGTCGCGGCTCCGAAGGCGAGGTACAGCGGGAAGTAGATGCTGGCGCGCTTCTTGATGATCAGGGCCGCCGCGACAACGAGAATGGGCAGCAGAATGCCAAGCTGGAAGAAGGCCAGCTTCAGCCGGTGCTTCTGGCTGGCGGCGTTATACTCCTCCTGGGCAGGCTTCCGCTGCCGCTCAATCTCCTGGTCCGTCTGGCCCTTCTCACGAACGAGCCCCTGCTTCCGCTCCAGCAAGTCCGATACGGCTTGGCTCAGCTCCTGATACTTGCGCTGATTGTCCAAGAACAGGTTCAGGCTGCTCGTGAAATTCGCCTGCTCCGTGCTGGAGAAAGCGACGCTCTTCTGCAGGCCGAGCTTCTGGAGCTCGATGAGCTGGTTGATGGTCTGCTGCAGGTTGCGCGAGCTGTCGCCTACGACGCGCTGCTTTTCGGTCTGGTTCTCAATCTGGCGCGTGATCTCCGCGAGCTGCTTCTCCAGCGCTTCCCGCTGCGCGACCAGCTCCTTGCTCACATGCTTCGTCTCGAAGCTGCGGTAGTCGGGGCCGCGGACAGTCCGAATATCTTGAACGAGGAAGCCGAGAACCCAAAACACCAGAACCGCCAGCGCCAGGGTGAACAGGCGTATGGCGAAGCGATGGATCCAGACGCCCTTTGATTTGGCCTCTTGTTTCATATTCACTCCTTTTCAGGCTTTGCAGAGCAGGGACGTCGCACCGCCGGCGTCCGCGGACGGCAAGGGGCTGCCGTCCCTACCCGCGCGCGGCGGACGGCAAGGGCTGGCGTCCCTACCGACGCGCTTCGGACGGCAAGGGGCTGCCGTCCCTACCCGCGCGCGGCGGACGGCAAGGGGTTGCCGTTGCTACCACGCGGATCTAAACGTATAACGATAGGATACAGGGAATCCCGTTTGGAGTCGAGAAGACTCGTGAATGCACAGAGAAACGCGCGGGTCTGTGAATCCCACACGCACGGCCGAATCATGCGACCCTGTCAAATGCCGCTTGATTTGCCGGCCGGATTTTGAAAAAGTACAGCGTCAGTTGCTGGTGAAGTCAAAGGAAACGGAGCACGCAGTGAATACCGACAAGAAACCTTCACGTTACATGGCGCTGTTGCTAGCCGTCGCAGGTCTTGGGGGCTTGCTCTACGGCATCGACGTCGGCATCATCGCGGGCGCGCTGCCGTACTTGGAGGCGACCTTCAAGGACGCCGCCACCGGCCAGAGCCTCAGCGCCGGCCAGCTCTCCACCATCGTCGCCGCGGTGCTGCTGGGCAGCGTGCTGTCGACGCTGTTCGCCGGCCTGCTCTCGGACTGGATGGGCCGCAAGCGCATGATGGCGTGCAGCGGCCTGCTGTTCGTGATCAGCATTCCCCTCATCGCCCTCGCCCAAGGGTTCTCGCCGCTGGTGCTGGGGCGCCTGCTGCAGGGCGTCAGCGCCGGCCTCATCGGCGTGGTGGTGCCGCTCTATCTTGCGGAGTGCCTCGGCGCCTCGAACCGCGGCAAAGGCACCGGCGTGTTCCAGTGGCTGCTCACCCTCGGCATCGTGGCCGCCGCAGGCATCGGCTACTTCTTCAGCATCCGCGTCGAGGAGGTGCAGCTCCTGAACGACG
>CAYLUN010000161.1:0-8613 GCA_964386865.1 uncultured Lentisphaeraceae bacterium
GCAGGTCGCGGCGCCGGATGCGTTCAGGCGGCTCGACCTGAGCGGGCAGGTCGGCTACGTCATGCAGGCGCTAACCAATGCCGGCGCGGCGCGGCTCTCCGCCGCCGAGTACGAGGCCGCGCTGGTCAACGCGTTTGCCGACCCTCACTACGCGGCGCACCGAAAGGGCGACCTTCTGAGCGCTTTGGCCCGCCTGAACACCCCATCCTCCGTGCGACACGTCTGCGACGTGCTGGTCTCGCCGAACACCTATCGCGACCCGAAGATGCGCGAGTCCGCTGCGCTCGCGCTCGCGAGCTGCCGGCCGCCGCCTCCCGAGGCCGTCGACGCGCTGCACGAAGCGGTCAAAACCGAGACCTCCGCAGGCGTTGTGATGCTCGCGCTTCGCACGCTGAAATCATATGGCGCGGCGGCGGCTCCGACGCTGCCCACGCTCGAGCGCTACCTGCAAGACCTGCCCGCCAACGCGCGCCTCGACAGCGGCGACAAAGAGAAGCCGTGGCTCGAGAGCATCCTCGTCGAAACCGTGACCAGCCTCCGGGCGTGCGTCGCGTCTTCGCGCAGGTAGCCCGTAGCCGATGATTTCCCGCCTGACTTCCGGCTGTCGATGCGCTATCCTGTCGCCAAACGATTGGGGGAGGCGCAATGAAATCATCGGTTTGGCTGCTGGCCGCACTCGGCCTGTTCGCAGGTCTCGCGCACGCGGGAAACGTGAGAAAGATCTATGTCTCGCCGAGCGGCGACGACGCGGCGTCGGGCTCGTGGTGGCGGCCGTTCGCCACCTTCGAACGCGCGCAGGAGGCGGTCAAGCAGGCCAAGGAATCCGCGACCGCCGAGCCGCTCGAGCGCATCGAGGTGCTGTTCAAAGGCGGCACCTACGAACTGTCGAAGCCGCTCGTGATCCAGCCCGCTCACGGCGGCACAGTGGCGACTCCGGTAGTCTACCGCGCCCGCGGCAGCCACGCGCCGGTCTTCAGCGGCGGCCGCGCGATCAAGGGCTGGTCCGTCGGCCAGGACGGCGCGTGGACCGTGCAGCTTCCCGAGGTGAAGGCGGGCACGTGGGACTTCGCCCAGCTCTTCGTCAACGGCGAGCGCCGGTTCCGCCCCCGCCTGCCCACGCGCGGCTACTTCGTCACGGCCGGCGACTTTGAGAGCAACGCCAATGGCATCAACGGCTTCCTCTACCAGAGCAACGACCTCAGCGCCGTGTGGGCCAACCTCGCGGACGTCGAGTTCCACGTGCTGCACGTCTGGTCGGCCTCGCGCATGCGCGCCGCCGCCATCGACCCCGCGCAGAAGGCGGTGAAGTTCCCGAAGACGCGGCCTTTCAACGCGTACTGGGCCGACTTCAAGAGCCGTCGCTACTGGGCCGAGAACGTGAAGGAGGCTTTCGGCGCGCCCGGCGAGTGGCACCTCGACAAGCCCACAGGCACGCTCCGCTACATGCCGCGGCCCGGCGAGACACCCGCGAGCACGCGCGTAGAGGCGCCGCGCCTGACGCAGCTCCTGATCTTCCAGGGCTTCGAGAATCAGCCGCTCGTCAACACGACGCTCGAAGGCCTCACCTTCCGTCTATCGCAGTGGGTGACTCCGCCCGAGGGCAACTTCACCCCGCAGGGCGAGATGAACATCCCGGCCGCCGTGGAGTTCGTCAGCGCGCGCGGCGTCGCCGTGCGGCGCTGCGCCTTCACGCAGCTCGGCGGCTACACGATGGGCTTCGGGCCCGGCGCGCACTCCAACACCGTGAACCACTGCCTGATGACCGACCTCGGCGCAGGCGGCGTGAAGATCGGCCCGCCCTTCGTGGGCTACCGCATGGCCGAGGCGCCCAAGAACGTGCTCACGCCCGACGCGCCGGACGGACTCGCCAGAACGACCTCCGCGATCACGATCTCCAACTGCCGCATCGCCGGCGGAGGCCGCATCCACCCCGCCGCGCACGGCGTGTGGATCGGCCACTCCTCCTACAACCGCATCCTGAACAACGAGATCAGCGACCTCTACTACACCGCGGTCTCGGTCGGCTGGGTGTGGGGCTACGCCGAGCCCTCGCGCACGCACCACAACGAGGTCGCCTTCAACCACATGCACCACATCGGCCAAGGCGTGCTCTCCGACATGGGCGGCGTCTACACGCTCGGCCTCTCGCCGGGGACGACGGTGCACGACAACCGCATCCACGACGTCTACGCCCACGACTACGGCGGCTGGGGGCTCTATACGGACGAAGGCTCGACTGGCATCCGCATGTGGAACAACCTCGTGTACAACGTCAAGACCGGCGGCTTCCACCAGCACTACGGCCGCGAGAACGTGATCGAGAACAACATCTTCGCGAACTCGCTTAAAGATCAAATCCAGCGCACGCGCGACGAAGAGCACGTCTCCTTTTTCTTCCGCAACAACCTTATCTACTGGGACAACGACGGCACGCTCCTCGGCAGCAACTGGAAGGGCGGCGCGCGCGGCGAGAAGGACGGCAAGCCGACGCAGCACTACGAACTCGGCCCGAACCTCTACTGGCACGCCTCGGGCAAGCAGGAGATCTTCCCCGGCAAGAAGGCGCTGGCGCAATGGCAGGCCGAGACCGGGCAGGACGCGGGCTCGCTCGTGGCCGACCCGCTCTTCGTGAACCCCTCCGCCGGCGACTTCCGCCTCAAGCCCGGCTCGCCCGCAGAAAAGGTCGGCTTCAAGCCCTTTGACGCCACCGCCGCCGGCCCGCTCGCTTCCGGCCTGCTGCCTCGCCTCGCGACCAAGCCGGCCCCGACGATGTACGAAACCAAGGGGCCGTAAGAGTGCCGGCCAAACAGAAATCGCCGCGCACCCCCCTGACGCGGCCTGCCATTTTGTGCTATTCTTTATGCACCGTCTGAGTCCGCAGTTCGCCGGCTCAGGTGCAGAACCAAAAGGAAGCCTCATGATTAAGACAGCCCTTTCCCGCCGCAGTTTCATGTCGGGCGCGAGCGCGCTCGTCGCCCTGCCCACCCTCATCAGCTCCGGCTGTGTCAGCGCCAAGTCAGCGAAACGTCCGCTGCCCTCAGCCCGCCTGAACGTCGGCTTCATCGGCTACGGCACCATGGGCCACGACAACATGGGCAACTTCCTGAACAACGACCGCGTCCAGGTCGTCGGCATCTGCGATCCCAACCGCGAAGCCCCGCTGTACGGCTACAACGCGGAGCGCCTCGGCGGCCGCGAGCCCGGCGTGCGCCGCGTCAACGAGCACTACGCCCAGCAGGCGGGCCGCCCGGCCTACAGCGGATGCAAGGCGTTTGTCGATTTCCGCGAGCTGCTCGCCCTGCCCGGCCTCGACGCCGTAGTCATCGCCACGCCGGACCACTGGCACGCCGTCCAGGCCATCTGGGCCGCCCGCACGGGCAAGCACATTTACTGCCAGAAGCCCATGTCCCTCTCGATCGGGCAAGGCCAGGCGATGGTGCGCGAAGTCGCCAAGGCCGGCGTCACCTTCCAAGTCGGCTCCCAGCAGCGCTCGGACAACTACTTCCGCATGGCCTGCGAGTTCGTCCGCAACGGACGTCTCGGCAAGCTCCAGCGCATCGAGATCGGCATGCCCGGCGGCTACACGCCGTGGGGCAAGAAGCCCGAGGATCTTTCGGAGGCCCCGCTCGCGCAGCCGCCCGAATACTTCGGCGAGGCGGGCTTTGACCTCTGGCTCGGCCCGGCCCGCAAGCGCGCCTTCACGCCCGCAATCCACCGCCCGCTGTCGTGGCGCTGGAACCTCGACTACTCCGGCGGGCAGATCACGGACTGGGGCGCGCACCACTTCGACATCATGCAGTGGGCGCTCGGCAAGGACGGCTCCGGCCCCGTCGCGATCGAGAACCTGCGGAGCGACATGCCGCCGCCTGACAAGGTCTACAACGTCGCGGCGCACTACAGCTTCGAGATCGTCTACGCCGAAGGCACCCGCGCGTTCGTTTCCGACACGTTCGACAACGGCGTCCGCTTCATCGGCGAAGGCGGCAGAGAGATCTTCGTCACGCGCGGTAAACTCGAGACGAAGCCCGAGACCTTGATCCGCGAGAAGCTGCGTCCGGAGGAGACGCACCTCTACGTCAGCGGCCAGCACGAGAAGAACTTCGTCGAGTGCGTCTTCAGCGGCCAGGAGACCATCACGCCCTGCGCGGTCGGGCACCGCTCCATCACGATCGCCCACCTCGCCAACGCCGGGCTGCGCCTCGGCCTCAAGAAGATCCAGTGGAACCCGGAGGCCGAGTGCTACGTCGGCCCCGGCGCGGCCGACGCCGAGAAGCTCAAGCTCGCCCCGCTCCGTGGCGACTGGTCGCTCGACCCCAAGGTATGATATTAACTGCGAGCGTTGGCGCCGCGCCGACTAGTGGGGCTGGACGAAACAGACAACCTCACACCAACAGTGAATAGAAATGCTGAATGGACTTCCACACTTCCAGAATTGTGGAAAAGGTGGCGCACTATCTTATCCGCTGTTTGCTGACCGTCTCTAATCAGCCGAAAATCAACATGTGTTGTGCGAGGAGGCGCCCCGATGACACGTACGAGGCACGGAATGACTCAGATGGCGGCCGCCTATCACCCGACGGTTTGGCGGACTTGCCGGATGTCGGGGAACCCCCACAGGCTGCGCGGCCTCAAGGCCGTGTTGGAAGAACCTTCTAGTGCGGTCGGAGAAATCGCCGAACAGACGCGGCTATCGGTTTGTCACGCCAGCGAGTATCTGCGGGCGCTTCAGGCCAGAGGCCTCATCCAGGCGAGCCGGGTAAGCCGCTGGATGCGCTACGTCGCCAGGCCCGACCCGCTGGTCGCAGGCATCAGCGGCATCTACCCGCACCTGGCCGTGTTCAACGTCTACGGC
This sequence comes from uncultured Lentisphaeraceae bacterium, assembly GCA_964386865.1. Taxonomy (GTDB): domain Bacteria; phylum Verrucomicrobiota; class Kiritimatiellia; order RFP12; family UBA1067; genus CAYLUN01. Next base: position 4,853 of record CAYLUN010000161.1, read on the forward strand.
GAGTGCGGCATCGGCGCAGTCGTGCCGTGGGCGGAGAAGCTGTGGCTCATCACCTAAAGGCGCAGCGCAATGAGTTGAACGAATTGGCGGCCGTATGACTCGGTCAATAAGAGGTGGCCGGGCTGGATGCTCACTGAACGGAGAATCAAGCGAAAAGGAGAGGGCCATGAAGCCATTCGGAGTGTTCGTGCTGACCAATCTCTTGGCCCTTGGCGCGATGGCCGCGCAGGTGGAGCTGACCTACACGTTTCGGGATAAGCACGAGGAGAGGCGGACGGTCTCGTGCGCGCCGGACGCGAAAGGCGTCCTGACCGTCATCGTCAGGCGAAGCGAACTCCCGACGGGCGTAGACACCGTCCAAATCCTGCCCGACTTCGCCTCGGCGCGCCTCGGCGAGGACGGCTACTACGTCACGCCGGACGGCTATCTCGGCTCGTTCCGCTTGACGAACGGCACCTGCGCCGTGTCCGGGCCCAGCACCTTCTACGGGCGCAACTTCATGCCGCTCTTTGGCATGAAGAACCCGCGCGCCACCTTCGTCGGGATCGTGGCGACGATGCGCTTCGAGTACGACCTGCTGGTGCGCGCCAAGGATGGCCTGTACACGATCGCCCCGCGCTTCCAAGTCTCGGGGTTCGTTCCGCCCGACGACCTCACGGTTCACTACCACCTGCTTTCAGGGAGGGACGCGGACTACGCGGGCATGGCGCGCGCCTATCGCAACCACCAGCTTGCGCGAGAGGTCTGCAAGCCGATCAAGGAGCGCCTGAAGGCGCAGCCTGAGCTGGCCTACGCCGCACGCAGCCTGGAGGTTCGCGTCCGCCAGGGCTGGAAGCCCGCGCCGAGCCCGGTGCTGGAGCAAACGCTCGCGACCGAGCCGCCCATGAAAGTGGTCGTGACCTTCGAGCGCGTCGGCGAGATCTTGGAAGCCTTCAAGAAGGCGGGCGTCAAGCGCGCAGAAATCTGTTTGGTGGGCTGGAACCAAAAAGGGCACGACGGCCGCTGGCCGCAGATTTTCCCCGTCGACGAGAGCCTCGGCGGCGAGGCGAAGCTCCGCGCGCTGATTAAGAAGGCGCAGCGCATGGGCTATCAGATCGTGGGCCACACCAACAGCTCGGACGGGTACAGCATCGCGGCGTGCTGGGATCCCGACCTGGCTGTCAAGAAAGCGGACGGCTCGCCCTTCTCCAACGCGGTCTGGAGCGGCGGCCAGATGTACGCGCTCTGCCCGCAGCGCTCCTACGAGCGCTTCTACCCGCAGGACATCCAGAAGGTCGCGGAGCTAGGCTTCCGCGGCCTGCACTACATCGACGTGATCACGATCCTTCCGCCGCCGCGCTGCCAAGATCCGCACCACCCCTGCACGTCCAAAGACAGCGCGGTCTGGTTCGACCGCATCCTGCAGTCGTGCAAGGATCACGTCGGCGGCGTAGCATCCGAGGGCGCGTTCGACTTCGCGTGCGGAAATCTGGACTACGTGCTCTACGTCACCTTCAACGGGCTCTCGGGCAAGAAGAACCCGCTGCACGACCGGCTGATCCCGATCTGGCAGCTCGTCTACAACGGCATCATCCTCAGCAACCCGTTCACGGAGACGGTGAACCCCTCGGCCAAAGACCGCCTGACGCAGACGAAGCTGGCCGAGTTCAACGGCCGACCGATCTACTACTTCTATTCGCGCTTCAAGGCCGACAACAAGAACTGGATGGGCGACGCGGACCTGACTTGCGCGACGGACGAGGAGCTGGCTCAGGCGGCCGCATTCGTAAAGAAAGGCCAAGATGAGTTCGACGCTCGCTCCAAGCTCCAGATCGAGTTCATGGAGCAGCACGAGCAGGTCGAAGCGAACGTGTTTCGAACCGCCTTCGCCGACGGCTCGGAGATCATATCCAACTACCGCTCCGAGCCCTATTCGTACAAAGGCGAGGCGGTCGATCCGCTGGGCTACCGCCTGTTCGCAGGGGAACGTTCCCTGAGCCGCTAATACCACGGCCGAAAAGCAACTAGACCCTATCACGGGCACAAGACACAGGGAGGGCCGACTTCCACCCCGGCCGCGTACGGCGTGGAAGCCGTCCCTCCCTGTGTGAGGGGCGCCTGTTTAGTCCATTTACTTTTCGGCCGTGGCAGAAGAAGCCGGAGAGCCGCGAAAGCGGCGGAGTCGTCCGGGTATGGAGTTGCTTCCACCCGCAGGAAAGTTTAGAGTCCGAGTTACGCAATTAGGGGGCGTTTGGTTATGATCGATAGGGCAGGTACTCTTTTGTCGAGGGCTCTGGCCCTCTTGGCGATCACCGCGATGTGCGGAGCTTTTGTCTCCGCCGAACCTGCGCCATGTGACCCAAGTCTAGTGGCCCATTGGCGCTTCGACGCCGCGACCGACACGCTGCCCGACCTCTCGGGCCACGGACACACCGCGCTGCTCGCCAACGTGAAAGCCGTGGTCGAGAACGGCAAGACGGTCGGACTGTTGGACGGCACGCAGAAGATCGTCGTGCCCTCCGCGCCCGACCTCAACCTCGCGCGCGGCTTCAGCCTCGTCGCCAGAATCAAGGTCACCGGCAACCTCGACCGCCTCGTCATCGCCTGCAAGGAGAAGCAGTACCTGCTGCGCATCGACCAGCAGGAGGATGGCGGGCACCTCTCGTTCTTCCCTTACGTCGACGGCCAGTGGGAATCGCGCTGCCGCACGGTGCCGCCGCAACTCGGCGCGTGGTATCACCTCGCCGCCACCTACGACGGCGCGACCGCCATGCTCTGGGTCAACGGCCTGCCCTTCTCGCAGTCTCGCCACGGCGCCGTTCCCGCACCCAACGACGCGCCCCTCACGATCCTCTCCTCTCTGCCGCAGGGCGGCCTGCAGGGCGCGGTCGAGTATGTGAAGATCTTCCGCCGCGCGCTGTCGCCGCGCGAGATCGTCAGCGAGGCCTTCGGCATCGAAGACTCCGCCGCGCACTCCGCCTCGACGTCGTTCGACTTCGCCGCCGGCGCCGGGCTCGACGGCTGGGCCACGCAGGAGGGCGCGACCGCATCGCTCGCCGAAGGACGGCTCGTGGTAACGTCGAAGACGCCCCAGTCGATCGTGATCTACAACCGCCTCCGCGCGAACATCGCCGCGAAAGACTACGTGAGCCTGCGCCTGTCGTCCGACTTGGGCGGGCGCGCGTCGCTCATCTTCGTCACCACCCACGGCGCGGGGCAGATGCCCTTTCAGACCGCAGGCGGCGGAAAGCCGCACACCTACGTCTTCGCTCCGTGGACGGTCTGCGACGATACATTTCAAATATACGCCATTTTAAGGCTTTTTGCGTGATTTTACGCGCAAAAAGCCGCCATTTTGACCGTTCGGCCCATATAGTTTAAGTTGGTTTGGCACAGTTTAGCCACAGTGGTTTTACTTGGTTTTTTTGTGTTTTACTGTGTCTTTAGCGAGCGCTTTCGCGGCTGCATCCGCTTCGACCGCTTTGGTCAGTATCACCGTGATCAGATTCGACCGAGGGCGCTGCGCTTCTTTCGCCAGTTCATTGACCGCCTCCAGCAGAGCGGTCGGCAGCGATATGCTGATCTGGGTCGAGTCAGGGCCTCTGAAGTGTGTGGTAGGTTTTGACATTCTGATTCTCCTTTAATTTTTCGGCTCTCATATTACATCACGCGGTATCCGATTGCAAGCACTAATAATCACGTAATATCCATAGTAATCTTTTTTTTTGTTCAACGTGATGTTACGTGATACGTTTTAACCATGAAACACAAACCTACTGGCA
>CAYLUN010000162.1:0-8587 GCA_964386865.1 uncultured Lentisphaeraceae bacterium
CGGTGGTACTGCCGCAGTTGGTCTCGTGGTCTGAACACGCCGATGACGCGGTTAAGTGCTTTTCAGGCACGGCGGCCTATACGACGCGCTTCGATCTTCCTGCCGAGGCGTTGAAGCCGGGGCGCCGCCTGACACTCGACCTAGGCGCGGTCGAGGTTATGGCCGAGGTACGCGTGAACGGCAAGGCGCTGGGAACGCTCTGGAAGCGGCCCTTTGCGGTCGACATCACCGATGCGGTTCGTTCCGGTACGAACGAGATCGAGGTCAAGGTTACGAACCTGTGGTGGAACCGTCTGGTCGGCGACGGCAAGCTGCCACCGGAAAACCGGACGACCTTCACCACCGCCCAGCCGCGTGTGCCGCGCACCAAGCTGTTGCCCTCGGGGCTGCTCGGCCCGGCGGCGATCACTATTTCAGAAACGATAATATGCAAAGAAGGCCTGCTTTAGAACGTGAGACTGTATAACTGCGACTCCAATGCCACTCGAAAATAGACACAGAAGGGTAACAGACGATGACACACAAAGAACGAATTCTTGCCACGCTTAACCGTCAGCCGACGGACCGTGCGCCAATCGATCTGTGGCATACGCCGGAGATCGGCGCCGCGCTGCGTCAGCACTTCAACGTCTCCGATGACCTGGATGTGTACCGCGCGATGGGACTCGATAAGATCGCCTGGGTATTTATGGATTACAAGACCGATATCGGCGAACGCGCGGGCGGCCAGTCCGGCGCGGGCGCGGAGTCGGGCGGGAGCCGCAGCACCGTACGCGAGGGCAGGATTCGCAGGAACGGGGAGGCGTGCCCGCGCGAATGACGCGCCCGCCCCGTGCCGGTTACGGAGGCCGTGGGTGGCAGAGGCGGGAGCGGATGCCCGCAAGGCAACGGCACATGGCGTGAGGGCAGCCTTCAGGCCGTCAGCCCGCTTGCGTTTCGGGTGCCCGGTCGCAGAGTAACGGCTGCCGCAGTGGACAGGCCGTCTCGCGCCGGTCCCCGGACGGAGTGCGATAAATCCGAGCCACAGCAAATCGACGCGGCCTTCATTTCGTGCTGATGTCAAGTGATACTGAGTAATGAAAGACGGAAGGAAGACATGAGTAACATAGGGGAGTAGAAGTCTCATTCGGTCAGCCAGCGCTTGACTGATTCGCGAGCAATGCGGCAAGTTGTGACCGCTCGCTTTCGGACAGTTGCTTTAGTTGCGCCGCAACGGACGTTACCCGGTCAGTACCAGATGCTGGCAGAGAGGGAGGCGGGTTGCGACTTTTGGTTTTAGGGCTAGGCTTTCCGCCAGTCAGAACATCCGGCAGTTTATCGCCCAGTACTGCCCGCAGATGTTCCCGTTGCGGATTGTAATAATACTTCAGAACGGTATTAGCCGTGCCGTGCCCTGTAACCAGTTTAACCGTTTCAACCGGAATACCCGCAGACAAAGCCAGTGTCGCCCATGTGCCTCGCAGTGAGTGCCATCCGAGTAGGGAAGCAGACAGCATCTTCTCACCCTTTCCGCGTTTCTGTCTGGTTGCCGTGATTAGGGTTTTGATATCCCGTTTGCTTGTCGTGGTCGCACCATGCCGCAACCGGAGCCCCGAAACCCTTTCGGCCTCCTTCAGGTCTTCGGAAATTTGTCCACGCTGACGTCCGGTCTCGGCTTCGATCTCTCTGTATGATTGGCCACTTTCGTAACGTTCCAGTGTTTCAAGAATGCGGTCACGTTTTACCGGGTTAAAGTCTGCCTTTCTTACAGCTTCGCACGCATGGGGCACTCGCTCGGCAAGGTCAGATGCATCTGGTATGCCTTGTGTGCGTTCTGGCGTTTTGTTTGACGAGTCCTCGAACGCCCTCGCGAATAATGACTTGCCCCGGTAGGTTATCCCGTAACGGTTGGTCTTGTACATATGAGCCGCATCCGGCCACACGTAGGGGCTTTCTCCTTTGTTTGCAAGGGCGGTCTGTAAAACCTCTTGCAAGGGTCGGAAAATCGGGATCTCTACGCCCTTGCCTGTTTTGGAAGTTCGGACGGCAATGATTCCCGCCCGCAGGTCGACCGACTGCCAGGTCAACTGGCAGACGTCGCCGATCCGCATTCCGGTGAGGGCGGCGCACACGGTCAGAGGGAAGAGGAAAGGTTCGAGCCGTGCGGTGTTGAAAAGGGTCACAAGTTCAAACTCGGTCAGCGGGCGGCGGTGGATAACGTCGTTTTCGGTGCCGGCACCCCGCCTGGTTATTTCGCTACCGAAAGGGTTCGATGAGCCGAGCGGCAGAAGTCGAGCGAATGCAGACTTAAGCAGAGAAGCCGCACCGTTGGCTGTGCGTCGGGTAAAGTCCTTTCTCAGAACTTCAATATAGGCGACGGTCTGTTCCGGCTTGATCTCGTGAAGATACTTACACGGCATGGTTTCGGCGAACCGATTGAATATGGTATCGCACCACTTGAGCCAAGATTCAGTCGGCTGAGTCTCTCGGCCAAGTCCGCGCCACTTAATGGCGAGATCGGACAGTTTCACATATTCGACTGCCCGCCCGGTCTTGAACTGGATCAGCCTTTTGGTCAGATGTGCGGCGTTACCTTTATCTCTAGCGTCGGCCTGCACCTCATCGAACTTGTCTTGCGCCTGATCACGTGAGGCCTCGAAAAGATCGTCCCCCTTTTGCCGCAGTGTGGGCGGATGTTTTCCTTTGACCTTCACTTTGAGGTTAACAACTTTGGCTTTGCCGTCTACCTCAACCCGGCCATACCAGCATGGCAGAAACTCTCCATCTCGTCCGCGTCTCAATTCCAGGCCCATGGTGAAAACCTCGCTTTCCATAGTTTTTTCAACGCAGAAATAGTGTGCGAAAGTGTGAGAAATTTATCAAGCAAAATCCCCAAACAACGCCCCAAACAAATTATATAACGCAATATAATTGATTAATAGCCAGTATTAATAAGGTTCGGCAACCTGCTTGACATGCAAGGGGTCGGTGGTTCGAGTCCACTATCTCCCACCAGAAAACAACGCCGGAAAGCCTCGAAAACGCCAATGTTTTCGGGGTTTTTGCTTTTCAGACGGGCTTTTTCCGCCTTTCTGTAACACGGTGGTTCAGTCTGTGTTTCGGCGTTCAATTTACCGAAACATTGCCGAAACAGATGGGCGCGGCTGCCGAAACAGCAGGGGCGCTTTTGTTGCCGTTCGCTTCCGGCGTGCCGTCGCGCATCGAAACTCACGGGGGCCTATTTCTATTTTCGAGGTCTGCCGCGTCGCTCGCCTCTATCGGTGGGTACTCCCGAGTGTTTCCCGAGATGTCCTAAACCGCAACTGGAAGGGGGCTTTCTCGTCCGCGCGACTGTTTGCCCCGCGCGTCCGCGCCTTCGCGCGCGCGAGGCGTTTCCGTTCGGCTGTCACCCCCCGGTGAGTATGGGGGACAAAGGGACTCCCGAAATACGGCCGGCGTCGGCGTGCCAAGGGCGGGGGTCTCGCGGGCGCGGTCGCTTGCTTATCTCGCGCGCGCGAGAAGATGCGATGGCACGCCCCGTGCGCCCCTGCCCCGGCTCTAGCGGACAGCGTGCCCGCGGCGGATTTACAGTGGGCCTTGAATGGAAAGACGGCAAAGTCACAGACTACCGCGTGTTTTCAGACGAGCCGCGTCCGGTGAAAGTCCGCGTGCATGGCGAGTCAAAAAGTGTCCGGTCTGAACAGTAGGCCGGTTATCGCCAAGGACCGCCCGCAGGTGGTCCGGTTGCAAATTGCAGTAATAATTCAGGACGGCGTTTGCCGTGTCATCTCCTGTTGCCAGTCTAGCCGCTTCAACAGGAACACCCGCAGACAAAAGCAGCCGGGATTTGTCCGCGCTGACGCCCGGTCTCGGCCTCGACCCCTCTTTGGGATCGGCCACTTCCGTAACGTTCCTGTGTTTCAAGGGGCCTGACCACATTCAGGGCCAGGCCGGCACGCTCGCCGAGCTGCTGCTAGTCATTGCACAAGCAGCACGCGATAGAACATGCGCGGAGCATTGGTGCTAGCCGGGCCGGAGAGAGGAAGGGGCTCGCCGGTGCCGTAGACCGCGTTCGTATACCCCTTCCAGTCGGGGGTCAGCAGATCGGCCGTCCGCTGAACCTGATAGTAGTGCTGCAGAATCGAGGGGAATGTCAGCTGGAACGCCTGATCGGCTCTGGCCAGGTCGAACGCGGTGATGCGCAGCGCGCTGTCGGGGTCGGTCGGATCGGTGCCGGCCAGATACTCGTCGCGATTGTTCATGCCGTCGCCGTCGGGGTCGAGCGCGGGCGCTGCGAGCGGCGAATTGGCGGACATGAAGTAGAGCATCTGCCACGAGTCGGTCAGCCCGTCGCCATTGGTGTCCGGCGCCGTGCCGTCCTGGAAGACGTACACCGTCTTTCCCGCAATCGACAAAGACCCCATCCGGTCGTAGCTGTTGGTGTTGCGCTCGACCGCGTACCGCACGAGGCCGCTGCCGGGGCCGCCGGAGGAGAGGAGCGTGAGCCAGTGCGTCTGGCTCGCAGCCGTCCACGCGCAGCCCGCGCCGGTGGTCACCTGGACTTCGCCCACGTGGCTGAGTTCGTCGAAGAACTCGAGGTTCGTGCTGAGCGTATAGGAGCAAGGCCCGCCTTCGCTCACCGTCACCGTGACGGTCGCGAGGTTGGATTCGCGGAAGCCGCTGTCGGAGCAGAAGGTGAAGGTCTCGGAGCCGACGTATCCCGCGGCGGGATAATAGGTGGCGATGTTGTTGCTGATTCCGACCATGCCGCGCTCCGGCTGGGAGACGATCCGCAGGAGCGCGGTGCTGGCGGTGAGCGTGATGGGCACGGGCTGGTTCACGGTCGTCGCCGCGGTACGGCTGGTGGCGGTCGGCGCCGCTGGCGGGTTGCTGCCGGTACCGGAGCCCACGCCGTTGTGACAGTCGTAACACCCGATGCGGCGGCCGCGCCAGAAGGTCTGTGATCCCTGGCGGCCGCTGAGAGATTGGTTCTTGAAGGAGCGGGAGAGCACGGTGCCCCGGTAGGTCGTGCCGTGGCACACTTGGCAGTTAGCCGGGCTCTGGCCGTAGTCCCGGTGTCCGGTTGTGCCGCCGCCCGTCCAGGCCAAGCGGTGCATGCCGTGGGGGCCGCCTGTGACGGTGGTCGGATTGCTGCCGTGGCAGGACGAGCACTCTGACATTTGGCCCACGTGGCCCTGCCGCTGCATGTTCGCGACGTTGTCGTTGAAGAAGGCCGACGGGAACTCGGCGTGCGTGGAGCCGTGGCAGGCGGAGCAGTAGAGGCCGCCGTGCCCTTTGGAGAAGCGGAAGAGCGAGAGGCCCGGCAGCGGCGCGTTCGTGTTTGTTGCGAAGCGCCGGTTGGCGGGCGCTCGCATGACGGTGTTGGAAACATAGACGTTGTCGTAGCGGATCTTGCCGCTGTTGCTGACCGCATCGCCCGAGTGGCAGGCCTGGCAGTTCGGCTCTTCGAACCAGCCGGTACGGGCGGGCGATCCGACCGTGCTCATGGAGCCGTGACAATCTTGGCACTGGATGGCCAGAGAGCCATCGGCGGCCACGGCGCGGCCCATGGCGCCGCGCAGGCACCGGGTCTCGGCGCCCGGGTGGCAGCGGTAGCATGACGACCGGCTATCGGTCGCGCCGAGCGAAACGCCGGTCTTGGGGTCATTCACCGTTGCGTGGAAGCCGTGAATGGACGTGGTCAGCTGCGGTATGCCCGGCTGGCCCGATTCCGGAACGGCCTCTGAGGTGTGGCAGAGGGCGCAGAGCACGGGCCGTCCGCTCTTGACGACCGACGCGTAAAGCCCTTGCGTGTTAAAGCCGGCGTCGGCCAGGTAGTTGGAATAGGCCCCGGGCATGGCCTGAATGCGCTTCTGGTCGTGAAGGCGCAGAATGTTGAAACGGTAGTCGCGCGTGGGAACGGGATTCCACTCCCAGTCGGGCGCGGGCCGCGCGGCGATCCCCGAGCCCGAAGCGTGGCAAAGGCGGCAGTCCATTTCGGTGGACACGGGCAGAACAATGTCCGTTGAGGCGGCGGGGATGCCGCCTCCGCTGGTCGCGACGTGCATCATCGGATAGGGGTTGAGCTGGTAATCGTCGTCAAACGGGGTGATCGGTATGCCCCAGGCCACGAACCAGGCGGACGCGGCTTCGTAGTACATCGGCTTGGGCGTATTGGCTGGCCCGGGCATCCAGGCGCCGGGCGAGGAGCCGATCAGTTCCAGCCCCTGGTCGGGTGCGAGCGGGGCGCCCAGCATGGGGAACACATACGTCCAGAAATTGCCCTTGCCGATCGACGTGGTGTTGATCGAGCCGTCGGCGTCGAGCACGGCCCGATAGTTGACTTGGAGGCTACCCGTGCCCGCGACTCTGCGGGCTGTTCCGTTCGTGCCCGTCACGACTTGTGCCTCGATCGTGTTGTAGGGCGGCAGAATCGCGAAGATCGAGAAGTCGTCGTCCATGCAGTGCATGCCCAGGTTGTTCCAGCTGAGCACCTGAGCGTTGGTCTGGGCCGAGAGGGTTCCCGCCCTCAGTGCAAACAGGCCAAACAGGACGAATCCGGCGCGTGCCAGTTGTTTTAAACACGTTGCGCATCTCGCTCTCATGCCGTGATCCTACTTGTGTGAAGTAGCATTCAGTAAACTTATGTTCTTACTTTGAGACTCGGAGTGGTTTTTGTCAATCAATTTGAGGCACAACACGGCCGTCAGGGTGCGATTGCAAACTATTGCAATCGCACAGAATTCAGAAGCCAGAAGCCAGAATTCAGGAGTTGGATGCCAACGAGTTATGTCCGATTCGCGCGAGATTCTTCCTGTCTCCTCTTTGGGAGACACCTTTTTGGGCGGCGCTTTCGTATGTAAGTCGTTGCGAAGCAATTCTGAATTCTGACTCCTGAATTCTGACTTCTGGGTGCGATGCAACGAAGTAAAATCGCACCCCGGCCGTCACGCAGCCGTCGCAAATCCGAGCGGTCGCCTGCGCCAGCGCGGCGAGCGCGGCAGCCCCCGTCACGCTCAGCGCGCGAACTAGTCTAGGGTGCGGAGGAGACGGCCCCGTCTCCTTGCCGGACGTCCACTCGCAGAACAACCCTGCCGGACGAGGGCCGAACCTTCAGAAGATTGGCTGGCCGCGCAGTTCCGACAGAGGCGTCAGCGCGCGAGCCAGCCGCCGTCCACGGCCACGGTGTAGCCGTTCATGTAGTCCGAGGCGGCGGACGCGAGGAAGACGATGATGCCCTTGAGGTCGTCCGGCGTGCCCCAGCGGCCGGCCGGGATGCGGGCGAGGATGGCGTCGTTGCGGGCCGCGTCGGCGCGGATCGGCGCCGTGTTCTCCGTTGCGATGTAGCCCGGCGCGATGGCGTTGACGCAGATGCCGTGCTTGGCGAGTTCGTTGGCCATCAGCATGGTCAGGCTCTTGATGCCGCCCTTGGAGGCCGCGTAGCCGGGCACGAGGATGCCGCCCTGGAACGAGAGCATCGAGGCGATGTTGATGATCTTGCCGCCACGGCCTTGGGCGATCATCTGCTTGGCCGCCGCCTGGCTGAGGAAGAAGGGCGTGCTGAGGTTGATGCCGATCACGTCGTTCCAGTTCTTGGCGCTGTGCTCGGTGAAGGGCTCGCGCCGGATGATGCCCGCGTTGTTCACGAGGATGTCGACGCTGCCGAGCTTGGCGACGATCTCGGCGATGAGCGGGCCCGCGATGGCGTCGCCCTGGCTCAGGTCGGCCTTGAAACACGCGGCCTGACGGCCGAGGGCGCGGATGCGGTCGGCGGTCTCGTCCATGGGGATGACGTCCACGAGCGCGATGTCCGCGCCGGCCTCGGCGAGCCCGACGGCGTAGGCTTCGCCGATGCCGCGTGCCGCGCCGGTGACGACGGCGACCTTGCCGTCGAGCTTGAACTGATTGAGGATCATGGGGTGCCTTTCAAAAGCTAGGATTTAGGGGCTGGGATTTAGGAGTTGATGTCTCGCGGGTCGCTCGTCGAGAGTCGCGCGTCTTCCTCTCTCCCTCACTTGACGGTGACGGAGAGCGGCTTGCGGAGGGCTTCTGCGAACGCCGCGACGTGGGCGTTCCAGTACTCCGCATTCACGAAGGCGCCCGCGCCGCTCCAAGCTGCGCCGGCGTACCAGACGTAAGGCTTGTCGGCGGCGACCTGGCTGACGAGGTAGACGTTGTCGAGCTTGTCGGCCGCCTGGGCGCCGCCCTGCGGCAGCACGATGGCCGTGGCGATGGAGCCCATCTTGGGCTGCTCCGCCTCGTAGTTCGCGATCCAGCCCTGCTCGGGCTTGGCGGTGAGCGCGCCGCTGTGCAGGCGCTCTTTGTTGGTGTCGAGCCCGGGGCCGCCCTGGACGCTGCTCGCGCCGGTGAGGGTGAAGCGGCTCTCGAAGCGCGTGAAGTGCGAGCCCGCGTCGAGCGTCATGCGGCGCGTCTCCGCGACCGTCACGCCGCTGCCGCACGCCCACGGCGCGTAGGTGACCTCGAAGGCCGTGCGCACGGGGCCGCTGGCGAGGTGCTTCTGCGTCGCCCAGTTCTGGCTAACGAAGCTGTCGCCGCCGCTGACGACGCCGAAGCCGCCGCAGCCGCGGCTGGGGCCGACCTTGTAGTT
>CAYLUN010000163.1:0-8310 GCA_964386865.1 uncultured Lentisphaeraceae bacterium
CGTGCGCATCTACTTCCAGGGGCTGCTGGTCAACCCGGTCATCGTGCAGCACGCCACGCAGACGTATCACCTCAAATCGTCGGAGGGCTCGCGCGCGGAGCTTCAGGTGATCGAGTGGAAGATCAAACAGAGCCGCGGCAAGATCGTCTTCTGTAACGCCGACGGCTTCGCCCTCCACGAGGTCGACGCCGCGGTCCGCCCCGGCAGCGGCTTCAACTACACCGCCTATCTGGTCTCCCCGCGCTTCGCCTCCCTGCACGCGGAGAACCTGCTCCTCCTCGAAGAGATGCACCCGGAGGTGAAGGCGTTCCTGGACGCCTCGCGCGACATCCTCCGCCGCCATTTCCGCGAGCGGCGCGAGGCCTTCACCAACGAGCTGCTGCAGCAGTGGCGAACGGACGGCGTCTACCCCTTCGAGGGCGACGCGGCCGACGCCGCCGAGGAGACCGCCCGGCGGCGCTTCGAGGCGTGCGCGCTGGCGATCCGCGCCTATTCCGACAACTTCGACCTCCTCTCGGTCATCGAGAAGAGGCTCCTGTTCCGCCTGCTGCACGCCACGCTCGACGCCAAGCCCAACGACACGGCGGCCATGCTGGGCGATTTGTTGAACCTACCCGCCAAGAAACGAAAAGAGCTTCAAAACGTGTGAGGCGCCGCCCCTGAGGGGCGCCCCCTAGCCGACACACATGGGCAAGAACAAGAAAAAGCTGGCGAAACCCGCCGCGCCGACGCCTGGGCCGGCCGCCGATGAGGCGCTCGCGACGCCGGCCGAGCCGACGCCCGACCAGCCCGACGCGCCGGAGGGCGCCGAGACCCCTTCTGCTCCGCGGCAGGAAGCGCCCGCCGCGCAGGCGCAGCCCCCCCGGAGCAGGCTGCGCCTCCTCCTGCCCGACCTGGTCAAAGCCGCCGCCGCGCTCGCGGTCATCGCCGCCGGGGCCGTCATCTGGTACCAGCCACCCCTGATCCGGGCCACCCGCCCGGCGGTCTCCTACCGTTTTCAGGGGCAGTCCTTCTCCGACGCGGCCCTCTACCGCCCGCTCGCCATGCCGACGCGCTACTACATCCAGCTGCCCCGGCAGCTGGCCGGCCGCTACACCTGGTTCGCCGTGGACCGGCGCCGCGAAGTGGCAGCCCTGGCCGACGCGCCTCAGCACCGCCTGCTGGGCCGTAGCGCAATCAAGCGGGGCGACCCCCTGGGCCTGGATCTGGAGTTCCGCAAACTCGACCGCTCCGAGTGGCAAGTTCACTTTCTGCCCGACGAGATCGTATTCTCGAACGCCGTCCTGACCGTCCGGCTCGACGCAGAACCAGATAACACCACGGGCGACAATTAGCATCGACGGTCTGCGCTCTTAGTCGTCAGGCCGTTCGTCGTCCCAATCGCAGCTGCGCCCCCCATCAACGCGTCACACCGTGAGCAGGCCGTGCTCGCAGGGGGTCAGGTTCTCCATGCCGCCCGGCGTGACGAGGAAGGTGTCCTCCACCCCCACCGCGCCCGTGCCGGGTATCACGAACTTGGGCTCGAGCGCGATGCACATGCCCGCCTCGAGCACGTCCTTGGAACGCGCGCCCAGCACCGGCAGCTCGTTGATCACCAGCCCCGTGCCGTGCCCCACGAACTTGGCCTTCTGCGCCCCGCCCATGAAGCACGCCGACAGCCCCGCCTCCTCTGCCATCTTGAGCGCAAGGGCGTACAGGTCCTCGCACCGCACGCCCGGCACCCCCGCCGCCGCCACGGCTCGCTGGATCTCGATCGACACCTGATGCGCCCGGACCGCTTCCGGCGCGAGCCGGCCGATCCCAAACGTGCGCGCGCAGTCCGTGAGGTAGCCGTAGAAGTTGCCCGCCACGTCCGCCATCACCGCCATGCCCTCCTTCAAAACCACGCCGCTCTGCCCCACCGGCAGCGAGGGGTGCAGCCCGGCCCCGCCGAGCGCGAAGTCGTAGGGCGAAACCGCCCCGCCGTTGTCGCCCGCGAGGACCGTGCCCATGAAGGCCTCCATGCTGCCGCCCGCCACGCGGAAGATCCCGAGGCTGCCGGCCTGGAACATCAGCCGGAACATCTCGATCGACCACGCCTGGTCGGTCATGCCCGGCTCGTACACCGACGCGAACCGCGCCACCACGTCGGCGTGCCGGCCGCCCGTCTTCTTCATGAGCCGGATCTCGACAGGCGTCTTGACCGCCCGGCTCTGCCGCAGCAGGCCCGAGCCGTTCGAGACGGCCGCTCCCGGAAAGACCGCAGCCAGCCGCAGCCACTCGCTGTGGCTCAGGTCGTCGCCCTCGAGCAGCAGCGTCCGCGGCAAGGTCGCGCCCGCGCCCACGAGGATCTCGGCGACCTGCTCCGGCTTGCGGATCTCGAAGACGTTCGGCCCCGTCAGCCCGCACGGCCGCCGCACGAAGAACCACGGCGCGCCTTCGGCAGGCAGATACGCCTGGCCCATGAAGACGCGCCCGGTCAGATAGAGAAGGTTGACGTTGGTGCCGACCAGCAGCGCCTCCGCGCCGGCCTCCCGCACGCGCGCTTGCAGCCGCGCCCAGCGAAGCTTCAGATCGCCCGTCAGCTCGGGTGAATAACCAGTAAACATAATGACAAACTATACCCCATCGGCTCAGACGTGTAAACCGGTCTTAGGCTCTCCCGGTTGTTTGCGTTCTGGAAATTGGTACGGTTGTCGGCGTGAGCAGGTTTGCCAAATACAGTGTGGCGGGTACACTAACCGCTGCGGTAGTCGCGGCGGTGCTGTTCGCCCTGCGGCCGGATCCGAGGGCCGCGCAGATGCTCGCTGGCTACCGATCCGGCGGCGAGTCGGGCGTGACCGTCGACGTCCCGTTCGACGGCACCGTCTTCCCGCCCGACCTGGCCGCTCCGCTGTTCAAGTGGCAGCCCGCCGCGAAAGGGGCCGACACGTGGCTGCTGCGGTTCCTGTTCGCCTCCGGCGCCAAGCCCCTCTCGTTCGTGACCGAAGCCACAACCTGGAAGCCCGACCCGGCAACGTGGCGGAAGCTCCGCCGGGCCTGCGGCGAGACGCCCGCAACCGCCATCCTGATCGGCGCCAACTGCGCCGACCTCGGCAGGGCCCTGTGCTCGGCCACGCTCTCTTTCACCTTCTCGCCCGACCCCGTGGGCGTCCCCATCTTCTACCGGGACGTGAACCTACCCTTCAGCGAGGCCGTCAAAGACCCCTCCAAGATCCGCTGGCGGCTGGGCTCCGTCGCCTCCGCGCAAGAGCCGCCCGTCGTGCTCGAGAAGCTGCCGGTCTGCGGCAACTGCCACTCCTTCTCGCGCGACGGCAAGGTCTTGGGCATGGACGTGGACTACGCCAACGACAAAGGCTCGTACGTCGTGGCCGACACCGCGCCGGAGATCGACCTGACGCCCGACGCGCTCATCTCCTGGAGCGCGTACAAGCCCGAAGACGGCCGGCAGACCTTCGGCCTGCTCTCCCAAGTCTCGCCGGACGGCCGGTACGTGATCGGCACGGTCAAGGACCGCTCGGTGTTCCTGCCCATGCCCAAGCTGGAGTTCTCCCAGCTCTTCTTCCCAATCAAGGGCATCTTGGCGGTCTACGACAGGCTGACCGGCACCTTCGCTTCGCTGCCGGGGGCCGACGACCCTGAGTTCGTGCAGAGCAATTCGGCCTGGAGCCCCGACGGGCAGACTGTCGTCTTCGCGCGGAGCAAGGCCTACCGGCTGCGGAACCCGGCCAGGCAGGACGCCGTGCTGCTGCGCCAGGACGAGTGCAACGAGTTTCTGAAAGAGGGCATGACGTTCCAGTACGACCTTACCCGCATCCCCTTCAACGGCGGCAAGGGCGGCACGCCCGTGCCGCTGAAGGGCGCGTCACAAAACGGCAAGAGCAACTACTTCGCCAAGTATTCGCCGGACGGGAAGTGGATCGCCTTCTGCCAGGCCGCGAGCTTCATGCTGCTCCAGCCCGACAGCGAGCTGTTCATCCTGCCCGCCGAGGGCGGCGCGGCGCGGCGCCTGGCCTGTAACCTGCCGCGCATGAACTCCTGGCACAGCTGGTCGCCGAACGGGCGCTGGCTGGTCTTCTCGTCCAAGTTCGGAACGCCGTTCACGCGGCTCTTCCTGACGCACATCGACGAGCAGGGCAGCAGCACGCCGGCCGTGCTCCTCAGCGCATTCGCCGAGCCGAACCGAGCCGCCAACATCCCTGAGTTCGTCAATCTGAAGGCCGGCGGCATCCGCAGCATCCGGGAGCGGTTCGTCGACGACGTCTCGTATCTGCGGGCCGGGAACGCGTTCCGCGACGGCGGCGCGTTCGCTCAGGCCGCCGCGCAGTACCGCAAGGCGCTCGCGCTGAATCCGGGCAGCGCCACGGCGCTGGCGAACCTCGGCACCGCGCTCTCTGACCTGAACCAGCTTCCCGAGGCCGCTGACTGTCTGCGCCGGTCGCTCGAACAAGCGCCCGGAAACGCCGTGGTCCTGTACAACCTGGCCACCGTCCACGCCAAGCAGGGAGACTTCGACGAGGCGATCCGGCTCTGCGGCGAATCGGTCAGGCTCGACCCCGCGTCCGCGAGCGCGCGAAGCAACCTCGGCATCTTCCTGCTGGAGCGCGGCCGGCTCGACGAGGCTCTCGTCCACGTGTGCGAGGCCGTCCGGCTCGACCCGAAGAAGGACAACGCCTATTTCGCGCTGGGCCGGATCATGGTGCGCAAGGGCAGGCTGGCGGACGCCGTGCAGTGCTACTCCGAGGCGCTGCGGCTCTCGCCCGACGAGCGGTACCTCAACGCGCTGGCGTGGCTTCACGCGACGGCCCCCGACCCCAGCCTGCGCGACGGCAGGCGGGCGGTCGAGCTGGCGACTCGGCTCTGCTAGCTAACCCAGTACAGCGCGCCGCGGGCGCTCGACATCCTCGGCGCAAGCTACGCGGAGGCGGGCCAGTTTGCCGAGGCCGTCCGGGCCGCGTCGAAGGCCATTGACTGCGCCCTGAAACAGGGCAACCAGAAGCTCGCCGCCGACATCGGCCCGCGCCTCGACCTGTACCGGCAGGGCAAGGCGTTTCACCAGTAGCGTCATCAGCGGGTGCGATTGCAAACGAATGCAATCGCACAGAATTCAGAAGCCAGAAGCCAGAATTCAGGAGTTGGCTGCCACCGAGTGATGTCCGATTCGCGCGAGCTTCTACCTGTCTCCTCTTCTGGAGACACCTTTCTGGGCGGCGCTTTCGTATGTAAGTCGTTGCGAAGCAATTCTGACTTCTGACTTCTGACTTCTGACTCCTGACTTCTGACTCCTGACTTCTGACTTCTGACTTCTGACTCCTGACTTCTGGGTGCGATGCAACGAAGTAAAATCGCACCTGCCCGCGGCCGTTTCTGCTCGACTTCAGGACAGGCGTCCCGTTACACTGTTTCTAATATTCGGAGGTATACTTATGAACGACGAACCCATTCCCGTCCCCCCGCCTTTAGACAGCCGCCGACCCACGACGGCGCGCCGCCCCGTGACGCCGCCCCAGAGGCCGCTGCGCCCGCCCTCCCTGCCTGCGACCGCCTCGCTTCCGCTCCTGGTCGTGATCGCGCTGCTCGTCGGCTCGGTCTGGTTCTGGTTCTGGTGGCGCATCGAGCCCGGCAACGGCGAACTCGCGATCCTCGTCAAGAAGACCGGCCAGAACCTGCCCACCGAGCGCATCATCGCCGATTCGCCCGAGTTCAAGGGCGTGCAGCTCGACGTCCTGCCCGAGGGCCGCTTCTTCCGCAACCCCTACACGTGGGACTGGAGCATCATCAAGGCCACGGACATCCCCGCCGGCCAGTTCGGCGTACTGGTGCGCAAGTTCGGCAAAGACCTGCCCGGCGGCAAGATCATCGCGCCTGACGAGAGCTACAAGGGCATCGTGCGCGAGGTGCTCGGCACTGGCAAGCACCGCATCAACCCCTACGCCTACGAGGTGAAGCTCTTCGACGACATCAAGATCGCCCCCGGCCACGTGGGCGTCGTGACCGCGCTCGACGGCTCGGACATCCTCACCGGTGGCGCGGCCGCCTCGCCCACGGCCGACAAGGGCTTCCTCGCCCCGGCGGGCGCCAAAGGCGTTCAGCGCGACGTCCTGAAGGAGGGCACGCACCGGCTCAACCCCTTCCTCTATGCGGTCTCGATCGTGAACATCCAGAGCCAGCGCTTCGAGCTGAGCGGCGGCGACGCGATCATGTTCCTCACCCTCGACGGCTTCCCCGTCACGGTTGAGGGCACGCTGGAGTTCAACCTCAACGTCGACAAAGTCGCCCAGCTCACCCACGAGGTCGGCGACATGGACGACATCATGCAGAAGCTGATCCTGCCCAGCGCGCGCGGCTTCTTCCGCATCGAGGGCAGCAAGAAGAACGCCACCGACTTCATCGTCGGCGAGACCCGCCAGGCCTTCCAGGACAGCCTCGAAACCTTCCTGAAGGGCATCTGCACCGCCTGGGGCATCTCGCTCAACTCCGTGCTCATCCGCGACATCCAGGCCCCGCAGGAGATCGCGGGCATCATCCGCGAACGCGAACTCGCCGCCCAGGAGTCCAAGAAGTTCGAGCAGCAGATCGTGCAGGCCCAGTCGCAGGCCGAGCTGGAGAAGCAGAAGGCGCTCGCCGATCAGAACCGCCTGAAGGTCACCGCCGACACCGAGCAGATCAAGCAGACCGTCATCGCCGAGCAGGGCAAGGTCGAGAAGACCATCGCCGCCAAGACCGAGCTCGACGTCGCCAAGGTCGGCCTCGAGGCCGCCCGCGCCGACGCCCAGGCCCTGCTGACCCTCGCCGAGGCCGACCGCAAAGTGGTCGAGGCCCAGAACAAGGCCAACGCCGACGTGCTCAAGCAGCAGGTGTCGGTCTACCGAGACGAAGCGGACTACGTGCGGGCCAAGCTCTACGAGAAGACCGCGCCGAACATCCAGAGCATCCTCACAACCGATGCCAACGGCGACCTCTTCGGCCTGCCGATCAACCTGAAGAACCGGCCGGCCGCAGAGAAGGCCGCGCCCGCAGTCGAAAAGGCCGCGCCCGCCGCCAAGCCGACGCCCAAACCCAACCCCGCCCCGCCGCCGGCTGACCCAGCCAAGAAAGGAGGGACCACGCCATGAAGTCTATCTCCGTTATCCTCGTTCCCGTACTCGCCCTCGCGCTCGTCGGCGGCGGCTTTGTCTGGACCTTCTGCCGCATCCCGGTGCCGGCCGGCTACATGGCCGTCGTCACCGCCAAGATCGGCAAGCCCTTGCCGAAAAACGAGATCCTCGCCGGCCCCGGCGAGAAGGGCGTGCGTCGCGACCCGCTGCCCGAGGGCCGCCACTTCCTTGACCCGGTCAACCACGACTGGCGCATCGTCCCGGTCATCTCGATTCCCGTCGGCAAGGTCGGCGTCGTCACCTCCAAGGTCGGCAAAGAGCTGCCGACCGGCGAGATCCTGTCCGCCGACTCGGCGGGCAAGGGCGTGTGGAAGGACGTGCTCGGCCCCGGCACCTACCGGCTCAACCCGGAAGGCTACGAGGTCACCCAGCTCGACGCCATCAACATCCCGATCGGCTACGTCGGCATCGTGACCTCGCAGACCGGCAAGCCCGTCAAGCCCGGCGAGTTCGCGGGCCCCGGCCAGCAGGGCGTCATGAAGGACGTGCTCCAGCCCGGGCTCTACTACCTCAACCCGCGCGCCTACCAGGTGGACGTGCTGGAGATCGGCATGAACCAGGTCTCCATCATCGGCCGCTCGGGCAGCGTGGTGCTCACCAAGAGCCAGATCGCCTCCGCCAACAGCGGCGCGCTGGAGTCGCTCCAGCAGAACACCATCCAGGCCCAGCAGGAGAAGCGCAACGAGTACCTGAACAAGAACGCGGATCGCGGCTTCATCTCGCAGCAGGCGCTCAACAGCGCCCCCGCGGCCCAGGCGGACTCCTCCGCGCCGAGCGGCTCGCTGCGCCGCGCGACGCCCAAAAAGATCGCGCCCCAGCAGGCCCGCCAGCAGACAGCCCAAGCCGAGCCGCAGGCCCAGCAGGCGATGTCCGCCTTCGCGCCCGAGTCGGTCGCCTTCGGCATCAACCGCTTCGTCGAGTTCCCCTCGCGCGACGGCTTCCAGATCCTGCTCGACATGACCGTCGAGTTCGAGCTTCTGCCCGAGAACATCGCGCGCATCTACATGCTCTACGGCGACCTGCCCGCCGTGGTCGACAAGATCCTGCTGCCGCAGATCCTCTCGATCTCGCGCCTGAAGGGCTCGACCTACAAAGCCCGCGACTTCATCGACGGCGAAGGCCGCCAGCTCTTCCAGAAGGAGCTGACCGCCGAGCTGACGCGCGTGCTCAAGGA
>CAYLUN010000164.1:0-8237 GCA_964386865.1 uncultured Lentisphaeraceae bacterium
CGGAGAAAACAAGAACAAAAATCGCACTTCTCAAAAAAATCAACCTTGCACCCTCTTGAAAAAACCAGTTGACTTTTTACCCGATTAGGTGTTGCATACACACGATGTGATAGACGCATCGGCTATCCGCGGACCTTGCTTGTGAACGTTTTGCTCAAAATCATCACTCAAACGGCTTTGCTCATCGCTCTCGTCATCGTAGTGGCGGGAGGAGCCTTCATTCTCCCGCCCAAGATCTCCCAGATGCGCCGCCTGGAGCAGCAGCGAAACGAGTTGATGCGGAAGAACGATTTCAAGACGCGCGAGATCGACGTTCTGAAGACCAAGCAACGGCGTTTCGCAAGCGATCCGGAGTTCGTGGAGTATGTCGCCCGGCAGAGCAAGCGAGTGCGGCCGAACGAGTTGGTTTTCGTTTTCGACAACGACGAGCGCAAGTGAGCGCCTCTTTCGCGGGCCGTCGAGGCGCCCAGCGCAAACGGGCAAGGCGAGCCGCCTTGCCCGTTCTCATTTCGCCTGACCGTGCGGCCTGCGGGCCGCCCTACTCGTACACCGCCCAGGCCGTAGCCAGGCAGTCCGCGTCCGACTTGACGCGCAGCCAGTAGGCGCGCACGTCGTCCAGCGCCACCTCCACCGGCTTGCCGGCCTCGACGCGGCAGGTCTCGTACGTCTTCCACGCGCCCATGCCGGTGATGTCCAGCTCCACCGTCACAGTCGCAGCCGCGGCCCCCGTCTGCGAGAGCGTCAGCCGCTTCTTGTCGAAGCCGGTCATCAGGTACGGGTCGGACGGCTCGCCGGCCTTCACGGCCGTGTCCTTCCAGGGGCCGCCCTGGCCGCGCGGCTTGCCGAAGGCCCAGAGGTCGTCCACCGCGCCCACCCACACCGCCGCCTGGCCGTCCTCGGAGCGCACGATGTGTTCAGACGCGGCCGCGGCCGCGTCCACGCCCGTGATCACCAGCAGCCCGCGGTAGGAGCAGTAGTCGTGGACGCGTCCGCCGTGCGTGGCCACGGCGCGCGCCTTGGCAAAGCCGCCGGCGTTTTCGGCTGGCAGCTCGTAGAAGGTGCCGCAGATGTTGAGCAGGTCGCGCTCCGTGCAGACCTCGCGGCAGAGGCGCTCCGCGCCCCACAGCCCGGGCTTGTCATAGGCGGGGTCGGCCTTGGGAAAGCGCCAGCGGCGCTTCGAGTCGTCGACCAGCAGCGCCGACGCCGCGTCCGTCGTAACGCCGCCGCCGCTCATCGGATAGGCCTTCTGGGTGTAGGCCAGCCCGTTCGTGTCGGCCGACGGCTTGAGCGTGAGCGCCGCGTCCAGCTCGTAGAAGCCCACGTCCTTCACGCCGCCGGCCCCGGCGCTCACCGCCGCCAGGCCCAGCGTGCGCTTGTCGCCGCCGCGCGCGAAGGCGATGCCGCCCGCGCCCGCCGCGGTCGCACGCGTCGCGAGGCCCGCGAAAACCGGGGCGGGGGCCGCCGGGCGCGCGTCCGGGTTCGCGTACTGGAAGCAGGCGAAGACGCCCGCCGCGTCGCCGCGCGGCACCAGCCGCACCCACGCGCCGCGCTCGCCGTCTCCAAAGGTCACGGTCGCCAGACGGCCCGCGGGGACGTCGACCTCGCGCAGCGCGGCGAAGGTGCCGTCGCCCGCGCGGTCGACCTCGATCGCCACGCGGAGGGCAGACGCGCCGCCGTGCGCCAGGCTGAGGCTGCGGCGCGCGTAGCCGGCGAAGAGGTAGGGGTCGCTCGCCGCCCCCGCCTTGACCGCGTCGTCCATCCAGACTGCGCCGCGGCCGATGGCCGGCCCGAACGCATCCAGCCGCTCGGGCTCGACAAACCAGAGGTTGGAGTGCGACTGGCCCGGCCCTTGGATGGCGCCCTTGGCCCTGCGCTTGTTGAGGAACTCCGACTTCGCGCTGTCGTCGCAGCCCAGCACGACCTGGCCCTGCCAGCGGCAGAAGTCGCCCACCACCTTCAGGTAGTTCGAGCGCGGGGCGAGGCCGGCCGACGCCTTGGCGGAGAAGGCCTTCGGGAAGTGCCAGAACGTGCCGTGCATCGTCATCAGGTACGACGCCTCGCCGATGTCGCGGATACGGGGCCACTCGGTGTTCCAGCCGTGCGCGCCGTCATAGCTGTGGCTGCCCTTGGGCAGGCGGTAGGCGTGCCACGCGCCGCCGTCGAGCACCATCAAAATCAGCGAGCGGTAGTCCCAGCCGATGCTCCACACCGGGTCAGACGCGGGGCTCGCGCTGCCCTCGATGCCGCCCGGCCCCGTGATTTCGGTGAACTGGTTGCGCCGGACCACCGTCCACGCGTCGGCCTTGCCGTCCCAGGAGGCCAGGCAGCCGGAGGGCACGGTCGGGTCGCGCAGCGCCGCCTGGGCATGGTCGCCGTTGTTGGCGTAGATCAGGATGCCCTGCCCGGAGTAGAAGCCCTTGCCGTGATAGCCGGGCAGGCCCGCGAACCGGCGCGCCGGCGCGCCGGCCGCCTTCGTGCGGGCGCCCTTCCCCATCTGCTCGTCCGCCCAGAGCTCGGTGACGGCGAGCGAGCGCACGTCGACCTCGTAAATGCCCTCCTCCATCGTCGCGTAGTAGATCTTGTTGGCGGGGTCGGTCAGGTGGCGGGCGTTGCCCGTCGGCCGGCCGAACATCGAGGCGTAGGGGATCACCCGCACGGCGCGGTCCTTGCCCACCGCATAAGGCCCGATAAAGAGCTGCTGCGACTCGCGGTGGATCAGGCGGTTGGCGGGCGTGCCGCCGATGCTCTCGGGGCGCACGATCTGGCTGAGGTCCGGCGTGATCTCGTAAAGCTTGTCGCTCGACCCTTTGGGGGAGTGCGGCGCGTAGGTGACGACCCACAGGCGGTCGGCCCAGGGGACCACGGCGCCGGTGCCGCACTCGCCTTCGTTGTTGTACATCGCCAGATGCGGGTAGACGCCGCTCACGCGCACAGCCGCGCCGGCGCCCTCGGCGAACAGCACCCCCGCCAGCAACAAAGCCGCACCCGCGGCGAGCTGCGCCCCACGTACATTTCGGATCATAGCGCCCTTTCTTCCTACAGGACTTCAATAGCACAACATTCGATTTTATGATATAACATAGCCGTTCACTGGAAAAGAAGAAGTTGCGACGGACTTGGAAGGTTTGTGTGGGACGGGCCATCTACGCCGTCCGGGAGTCTGGCACGAGATGCTCCGACTGTTACGATTTCTGACTGGTGCAGCCTTGATTCCGCTCTGCGTGGCGGCGACCCTGTCGCTGCTCGACGTGTTGCGCCACATACCGAGCACGCACTCGCTGGTGTCTCCGGAACTGGTCTGGCTCTTGACGGGCTTTCTGCTGTGGCTGGCCATGTGGATCCTCCTGCCCCCGCCGGTCAAGGCCTACGTGATCGGCCACGAGCTGACGCACGCCCTGTGGGCCTGGCTCTTCGGCGGGCGCGCGCACGACCTGCGGTTCTCGGAGCGGGGCGGCAGCGTGCGCCTGACCAAATCGAACGTGTGGATCACGCTGGCGCCCTACTTCTTCCCGCTCTACACGATCATCGTGATCCTGCTGCGCTTCGTCACGGGCCTGTTCGTCGACGAGGTGCCGTTCCCCTTCGCCTGGCTCTTCTTCGTCGGCCTCACCTGGGGGTTTCACGTCACCTTCACGATCCAGAGCCTGATGATCACGCAGCCGGACATCCAAGAGTACGGGCGGCTCTTCTCATACGCCGTCATCTACCTGATCAACTTGGCGGGCGTGGGAATCTGGGTCGTCTGCACGACGGCCGCGACGCTGACTGACTTCGCCACCTCGCTGATCGTCCACTCGATCTCCGTGTACGCCTCGGTCAGCGACGAGATCTCGACGCGCAGCCAGTTCCTGGGCGACCTCGCGAAGAGCCTGTTCAACAAGATCCTCTATTACCGCGGCTGACGGCCGGCCGCGTCACTCGAGGGACAGCTCGCCGAAGCACGCCGGCAGGTGGAAGTTGAGCGCCGTCACCGGAGACCAGGAGAGCCAGTGCGGGTGCGAGGTCTTGTCTCCGCACTTGTAGAAATTGGCCCGCCACACGGAGCCGCTCCGCCCGACCTCGCCCGCGTAGCGCTCGAGCAGCGCCAGCGGCACCTTGTAGCTCACGTGCCACTCGAGCGGCCCCGGCACTTCAGGCTCCACCACGGGCGGCAGCGACGAGCGGATCTCCACCCGCCCGCCCCACGCCTCCTCCACCATCGCGTAGCGCGCAAACCCGCTCGCCGTGCGGGTCGGATCCTCCACGTAGGACAGGAGCAGCGCCCCGCCCGCGTTGACCTCGAAGTTGAAGTAGCCCTTGTCCAGCCGCGGCCGCACGAAGAACTCGACGCAGCTGTCCGTGTAGACCGGCCCCTGATACGCCGTCTGAACCGAGCGCACGTACCGGTCCTTCACGTCAAAGCGCACATACAGGCTCTCGCCGTCGTGCAGCACCCGGAACTCCGTCTCCGGCCGGTGGTCGGACGACTCGGGGCGCACCTGTTCGATCCGCCCCACCTCCGCCCGCGAAAAATCAGCCCGCTCCAGCGCAGCCGCCGGAATCCGTTTCACCGTGTAGCGCATAGGCTCCGCCTCCTCCCGTCGCGCGGCCACGCACCCGGAACAGACTGCGAGCGCGGCCAGACAACTCAGCATTTTCATTTCGCGGGCAGTTCGCGGATTTTGACGGTGCGGTACCAGGCCTCGTCGGTGTGGTCGGTGAGCATGATGTGGCCCACGATCTTAGATCCAAAGTCGGGATACTTCTTGAACTTGCTGTCCGCCACGCCCGCCTTGACCGCCTCGCTGCCGAAGGTATACTCCAGCACTTTCTGGCCGTTCAGCCAGTGCTCGACGCGGTCGCCCTGCACGAGGATGCGGGAGGTGTTCCACTCGCCCGCCGGCTTGAGCGGCTTGTCGGCCGCGGGCGGCAGCACTTCGTAGAACGAGGCCGTCAAGGCCTTGGCGTGTGACTTGTTCCACTTGGGCGACGCGTCGTCGATCATCTGGTACTCGTAGCCCGGCGCGCCCGGCCGCGCCTCGGTGACGCAGTACTTCACGCCGTTGTTCGCGTTGGTCGCGAGCCGCCACGTCCAGGCCAGCTCGAAGTTGGCGTACTGCTTCAAGGAGATGATGTCGCCGCCCTTGACGCCCGGCACTTTGCGCAACAGGCCCTGCTCGACGGCCCACCCCCCGCCGATCGGCGTGCCTGCCGGCTTGCCGTAAGGCCGCCAGCCCTCAAGCGACCGCCCGTCGAAGAGCAGCGTCCAGGCGTTCGCCTTCTCTTCGGCGGTGAGCCCGTCGAAAAGCAGCGCCTGCTTGTTGTCATCAGCCACCACGGCGGAAACCGTCGGGTTTTGGGCCAGCGCCGGCAGCGCCAGCACGAGAAGCATCATCCACGTTTTCATGGTTTTACGATACCACCCCATCCGACCGACCATCAAGCAACAATTTGGGTTGGCGAAGAGTGAGCAACAACGAAACACGCGAAAGTCGCGAAGAGGTTTCAGACAGGAAGAGGCGCCTTTCGCGCTCGCCCCCGCCGCGCACCCGGATCCGCTGGGAGGCGCCGGACGCTGAACCGCTCGGACGTGCGAGTCCCGTGCTCTGGGCGGAAGGCTATGTGTGCGCCCCGCACGCTCGCTCAAGCACACTCTAGAACTCTCGCACGTTAGATCGGATAGAGTACCTGTCCCAAGAGGCGCCAAGATAATGGATTCTCTCATTCCTAATCGTAATCCTGATCGCAATCTTAATCTCTCCAACAGAATGGATTAAGATTACGAACAAGATTATGATTACGATTAAGGCCGCCGCGTATCGTAGCGCCCTTCAGACCTGTCCCGTTGTAGCGGTTGCTATTATCGCCCGTCGCCTACGAATAATTCCCCGTTGCCTTGCACGCGCGCCAGGTGCTATCCTAATCGCCATGAAAGCGTTCAAATATATGAAGATTGAAACCGAGCGAGAAGAGGACGGGCGCTGGCTCGCCGAGCTGCCCGGCCTGCCGGGCGCGATGGCCTACGGCGACACGCGCGAGAACGCCGTCGCTAACGTGCAGGCCCTGGCTTTCCGGATCGCCGCCGACAGGATCGAAGCGCACGACCGGGCTCCCGAAATCGCACCCTTCACGGCCGTATTCGTATGAGCGTCTGGCCGTCAACCAAGGCCAAGCGCGTCAAAGCTGCGCTATTGCGTATCGGTTGGCAGGTCAAGCGTCAATGTGGCACCTCGCACTGTATTCTGTGCCGCGTTGGCTATCCCGACTTCGTGTTCGCCTTTCACGACTCCGTTGAACTCGGCCCCGCCATGCTGGCCCGCATCGCCCGCCACACCGGCCTTGCGCCTGCGGATCTGTAAGCCCTCCGGGTCACCGCCTCGTCTCGCTGCCCGATGACGACGTGTTGCGCGAGGAACTGGCGTTTTGCCGCTACGACGTGGAAAGCTCGCCGCTCAAGCTGGTGCCGACAAAAAGAAACTGCCGCGCTCGCCCAACCGCTCCGACGCGCTGGCTATGCTGTTCTGGGAAATGGACTACGCCAAGCTGACGGCGAAGCAAGCGGACACGTCGGATATCACGTCACCGACAAGGCGGCGGAGAGAGCGGCGAGAATTCTCAGGAAGCACTTGGGATGATTAGTGCTAGGCCGGAAGTGTGACCCACGACTGGCTAATCGTCACTGGAGAAGAGTGGATATGAAAATCGATCAGAGGTCAGAGGACGGTCAGCAGTAGGCAGTAGCCGTCGGCAGCGGGACGAACGCTCAACGTTCAACGCTCAACGCTCAACGTTCAACGTTCAAGTTTGGTGGCAGAATGATAAACTGGCTTGCGAGAGCGAAGGGGTCGACAGCGCCCTTCAGACCTGTCCCGTTGTAGCGGTTTGAAAAGCACCCTTCAGCGAATGGTTCGGCTGATCCTATATTATTGAATCATATGCGGCGTCCGACTTCACGACAGGATAGACGCGATTTCATGTTTTTGGTTCCTGCTTTCGGGTGGCTGCCAGTCCACGCCGCATTTTCGTGGCCGCATGAATGAAGTAGCACAGGATGAAACCGAAAAACGCGCCTGCCCACCAGTCGCCAAGCCCAAATCTGTCGCTGCCAGGAGCGAACATCAGCAGGCTGCCGATGCCCATAAATACCGCGCCCACAAGCAGGATTTTCCGCGACACGAGCAGGCGGCCACACGCGTCGCGCGGCGGGGTGGCTCCAGCGCCGAAATTTGCTTCGATGGCCACGCCAAGAATTATCAGGACGAGACCAAGTCCCATGAGGCTGAACGCAACGAATGGAAGAACTTCTTTCATGTTCACAGCTCCTTTTGTTGTAAGATTTCACGACGCGGCCGATGTCGAAACCTTACTTTCACAATCTGCACATTTCACCAGTCCGATAGCATGGCAAGTATGAAGTATGCTGGTTCCATGGACTTACCTTCCTTTCTTCATCGTAGAGATAGGCGTCCAGACGCAATCCGCCGAGCCGACGTGTCATACGTCACAAAACGCCTACGCTTGAAAGCGTACTCCGAATAACGGCTTTGCGCAAGGCCACGCTGGAAGTAATTGCAACTTCAAAATAGCCAGAAGGTGCGAGACTGCGGCACACCGAACGGCGAGACGCGTTAAAATGGCGCGGTCATCCGCCATGACGCTATGTACGGCTAGGCTGTGCATAAGGGAGATCCGAGATCGGAGGACGGAGATCAGATGGCTGCGACGGACAAAGCCGAGGCGGACAAAACGCCGAACTCTGAAGTTGCCAATATCCGACTTCCGACAACCGACATCCGACCGTCTGTCCCGAATGGCGCGAAGATAAGCGACGGCTCGGCGCAGCCTCGCCCCCCACGCTTCGGTTTCGCTTGAAAAATGGAGGGCGAAGCTGTGCTGAGCCGTCTACAAAACGAGGCGAATGCGCGTAGTTCAACGCTGTCCCCACCCTCCCTCTTTCTATAACTCCGATTCATCCTTCGGCGATTGCCTGTTGGGACTGTAAGAAGGAGCAAGGTTGAGAGCGGTTGCAGCGCAGTATCGAAATCTCTATCGGGATCGCTATCGGGATTGAGCACCGCAGGGCTTTAGCACGAGTTACGTTCGACGGGCCCTCGCGAGGGAACGATACCGATCCCGATAACCGCACGTCATGAGTTCATCTAAAAAATGGCGAGAGCGAGTGGGAATCGAACCCAACCGAGGCCGTTTAAAACCCCACACCGGATTTGAAGTCCGGGAGGCCCACCAGGTACCTATTC
>CAYLUN010000165.1:0-8086 GCA_964386865.1 uncultured Lentisphaeraceae bacterium
CGCGACCTCACGCTGCGCTTCATGCCCGCCAACGGCTCCGCGCTTTGCGTCGGCAAAGACCCGCTCTGGTCGGAGGATGTCTCGCTCTACCGCGTGCGCCTGGAAACCCAGCAGGATTTCGGTCTCGCCAAAGACCACGGCTACTGCGCCCGCCCGCTCAACATCGTCAAGGCCCGCCGCTTCAGCATGGTGCGCTGCGAAACCCTCGGCCCCGGCGGCTGCAGCTGCGAGCGCAAGGTCGAAGACAGCCTCTTCTCGCAGAACCGCTTCGTGACCGACCGCCGCTGGCGCGGCCACGTCTTCAAGTTCTGGGGCGCGGAGCGCGTGATCTTCGAGGACAACCTCCTCACCGGCGACACGCGCGGGTTCGTGATGCAGACCCACTTCGGCGTAAACTACCAGAATTTCATCGCGGGGAACACCGTCGAGCGAACCGTGCTGGGGGGCAATGCGGGCGAAACCTATCTCGTCGAAGGCGCGGGCCTCCTCTACGAAAGCCGCGTCGCATCCGCCACCGGCACCGCGCTCATCACGGAGCGATGGCCCTCGATCCGCGGCAAGGCCGCAGCGGCCTCAGACTGCGTCGGCCGCTTCGTCGTGATCGCACGCGGCCGCGGGCTCGGCCAGTGGCGGCGCGTCGCGGCCTGCGATCCCGCGGCCCGCGAGCTGCGCGTGGACAGGCCGTGGCGCGTCGCGCCGGACGCCACCAGCGTCGCGGTCGTGATGAACGGCCTGATCGACACCGTCTTCGTGAACAACTCGGAGACCGACTGCGGCAAGGGGCTCTACCTCTATGGCGCGGGCGCGGTCAACTGCGTGGTCGACCGCCACCTCTGCGACCGCACGCTCGGCGTGACGCTCATGACGCACGACGAGCGCCAGAGCACCGACCCGTCGGAACGTGAGACCTCACCGGACTTCTTCAACCTGATTCGCGACTGCCGCGTGCACCACGGCGGGGGGCTCATTTGCGGCGCGGGCGGGCGCCTGCCGCTGGAGGACGAGCCCGCCGCGCCCCTCGCCAATTTCGCGAACCGCTTTGTTGATAACGAGGTCCAGAACGTCGAGCCCTTCAGCGGCGCGCAGTACGGGGCGAACTGGACGTGGGGCGGCGGCTGGGACAGCGTCCTGGCGGGCCTCAGCGTGATCCCCATGGACTTGGGCGTCAAGCCCGGCGGCGCCACCAACGGGCCCGCGCGCATCACCGGCAACGTCTTCCAGAACAACGGGGTTTCCGGCGCGCGCATCGGCGTCGGCGTCAGCCAGCGCGCCTCGGGCACGCTCTTCCTGCGCACGGCGCTCTACGATGTCACGACGCCGCTCGTCGACCGCGGCCGCGCCACGCAGAACCTGGAGCCCTCGCTCCGCGCCGACGACGCCTACACGCCCGAGCGCGGCCCGATCCGGTGACTCACTGAAGAAGGAGCGCAGTGCCGCTGTTGCCGTGCGTCACGGTGAGCAGCCCGGTGCCTGTAAAACGGGTGTCATCGGTGTATCGCGCGCCGCTCCCGCTAGCCCCGTACGTGCCGGCGTACTTCTGCCGCTCCCCGTACCCAAGCGTGTAAACCCTCACGTTGACGCCTGCGGGCAGGTTGAGCACGCCCGAGCCGCCGGCCGCGAAGGTGACGTTCGCGGCCGCGCACACGGCCGCACCGTTCGACAGCGAAAGCGTGCCGCCCGCAACGACGATGTTCGTCGCGCCGGCTCCGAAGCCGCCAGCCGAAGTCACGGCGAACAGGCCGTTGCTCACGATCACCGCGCCAGAAAGCGCGTTCGTCTGCCCGAGGGTGAGCGAGCCGGAGCCGGCCTTGACCAGCGTGAGCGGGCCGCTCATGATGCTGCCGACCTTCGCGTAGCTGCTGGCCGTGGAGCCGTTGAGGGTCAGCGCGGACGGCGTCGCGCAGAGGATGCGCTGGTAGCCCTCGTTCGCCGTACCATTCAGGCTGTCATCATGCGTATCGCTGAGCCGGCTGACGGTGAGCGCGTGGCCGTTGAGATCCAGCGTCCCTTTGTTGGCGGTGCTGTTGTCCTTCCCCATGCTGAGCGTGGGCGCGACCGCGAACGGCTCGTCGACGCCCAAGCGAAGTACGCCCTGTGAGAGGGAGACGCCCCGTACGCGATTGCTCACCGAGTTGATGACCAGCGTGCCGGTGTCGTTACGGCCGATTTCGTTCGTCGCCATCGCGAGCCGGCTGTTCAGGATCACGGTGCCGGCATCCCGGAACGACAGCATGCTCGGCCCCATGTTGGTGATGGTCGTGCGGCCGAGCGAGCCGAGCGTCAGCGTGTTTCCCGAGACGCTGCCGACCTGCAGTTGTCCGTCTGAGTTGATCCGGATATCGCCGTCCCAGCCGCAGGCGCCGGCGCTGGCCGACCACAGCCCGGAGCGCAAGTCGCTGCCGCCTGTGATCGAGAGCGTCTCGTCGGTGACGGTCACGCCGCTGGCCAAGACCAGCTTGTTGTAACCGGTCGATGTACTCGTACCCCCTCGAATGCTTGTACCGCCGGCGCTCGAGCCGAGGGCGAGCGGGCTGTAGAGCGTAACGCTTTTCGTGTTGTTCGCGAAGCCGACGGTCATCGTGCCAGTGAAGGTATTGGTGCCATAGAGGTTGGCCGCGCAGCCGAGGGTGACGCTCCCCGTGCCCGAGATCGCCGATGTCGCGGTCTGGCTGAAGGTTCCCGCGCTGGGATAGGCGGCGAGCGCACCGTCCAGCGTGAGCGCCGCGTCGAGCGTACAGGCGCCGCCGCCCGTGTAGGTGGTGCCGTTCGACGTTCCGACGGTTAGCGAACTGACGCGCTGGCCGCCCTTCAACGTCAGGGCGCCGGTGCCGGTCTTGGCGACAGCGCGAGCCGCGAGCGCGTAGGCGCCCGCGTCCAGCGTATAGGCGTTGTTCGTGGTCGCCACGGCGATGTCGCGCGGTGCGACCGCAGCGCCGAGAAGCACGGGGACGGAGGCGACGCCGGAGTCATCGAAGCGCAAATCGGCACCGTCGGCGTACGGCGCGTCCTCGGGCAGCCAGTTGCCCGCCGTGAAATCCCACGCGTTGTTGCCCGCGTTTCCCTTCCACACCATCGCAGAGGTTGCGCCCGAGCCGACGACTTCCAGCGTCACAGCCGTGTCGCCCACGTTCAGCGTCGCGTTAGGATACCGGGGATAAAGCGCAAGCGTACCGTCGCCGCCGTGCGACGGAAAGGTGATCAAGGTGTAAGAGCCGGCCGGCACGCCGGCGGCCGGCAACGAGAGCGACACCGCATTGGTGCCGTTGAGCGTCAGCGGGCCCCCGAGCACCAGGCTGTCGGAGGCGCCGGCCGCCGGGCTTTGCAGGTCGAACGAGAGCGAGACGCCGTTCAGGCTCAGCCCCGCAGGGCTCGCAAGCGACAGCGACCCGTAGCCGTTGCCGGCGAGAGCGACGGAGCTGCCTGGAGCGGCATTCACCGCGCAGGAAACCGTTCCGGTGCCGCCCAGTGACGCACCGGCCAATACGGCGAGCGAGGCCGTAACATTAACGGCGCTGTTCACGAGCAGGGTGCCGACGCTGACGGTCGTCGTGCCGGTATAGGTGTTGGTCGCCGCGAGGATCAGCGTGCCGAAATCGATCTTATCGAACGGGCCGTCGCCGCCGATCGGACAACCGATGGTCGCCGTCACACCGTTCGCGATCTCGAAGCGGCCGCCGGGGTAGACGTTGCCCGCGGTCACCGTCAGGTTGCTCAGCCAGAGGCCGCGGTTGGGGTCGTCGAGCGTCAGGCTGTTCTGGACGCGCAAGACGGAGCCGTTCAGCATCAACTGCCGGGGGTTCCAGACCGGCGGGTTACCGCCGAGGTTCTCCTCGCTGCTGAGCGTCAGCTTGCCTTTGCCAACCATCAGGATCGGCCCTGTGAAATTGGTGTTAGCGGCGGCCAGTTGGATCTCCTTCATGTCCGCTGAGTTGCGCGGGATATACAGGGTCAGGGCTCCGCCGCCCGCGAGCGGCGCGTAGACGTACATCTGTCGGCGGTCCGTCTCGTATCCGGTCCCGAGCGTGCCGACGGCCCCGTCGGGAATCGTGATTTTGCCGTAGATTTTGGCCAGCGAGTTGCCGACGCCGTTGTTCATTATTCCCTTGAGGACCAGGTTGGAGACCGTGATCGAGCTGTTGTCCATGCCTTTCCAGAGGAGCTGTCCCGTGACCGTCAGTGTGTCGCCCGCGAACGTGGGGTTTCCGGTCATCGGAGACCGCAGCATGTAGTTGGCCACGTAGGTGTCGCCCGCTTTCGGCGCCTGGCCATCGTCCCAGTTCAAGCCGGTGTTGAATGACGTCGTATTCTGGGCGTCGCCGCCCGTCATAGTGTGCTCCGCCGCCACTCCGCAGCGGACGCCGAACAACAGGGCCAGGGCGGCCAACTCACACCAGCACCGACGACAACGGTTACGCATAGTCACACTCCTTCTTCACTAAGTGTTATTTATTATCTGCGGCGCGGGGTAGGAGTCAACAGGAAACGGCGGGTGTGTCGTGCGCCAACAGACCGTCACTCGACCTTGCGCTTGCGGTCGGCCGGCGCGTAGATGTAGACCGCCTTTCCGATAATCGAGTCGCGCTGGACAGGGCCGTAGTAGCGCCCGTCGAAGCTGTTCGTGCTGTTGTCGCCCAGAACGAAGTATTCAGTCGGGCCAAGGGTGACGGTGTCGGACGGCAGGGACAGGCAGAACGTCTTGGACGGGTGCCTGCCCGCGCAGGCGTACCCGCAGTGTCCGCCTTTGCGGCCGGAGATGCGCCTGAAGACTGGCGGCTCGGTCACACGCCGCCCGTTCACCGTGACGTACGGCGGCTCGATGCCGACTGTCTCGCCTGGCAGCCCCACCACGCGCTTCACAAAATAGGCGTTCGGCTGAACCAGCGGAAGCCCCTCCGTCCTGAAGACGACCACATCGCCGCGCTGCGGCTCATGCGCGCGATACGCGAGACGGCTCACCCACACATGGTCGCCTGGACACGCTTCACCTGCCGCGTCTTTGCGAATCCCCTTCAGCGTCGGGGACATCGCGCCGGAGGGAAGCTTGAACGGCTGGCCGACGAACGCGCGGAACGCCAGCGCCGCTGCAAGGGGAACGCCAGCGCAGACAAGCAGGTAACGCCCCCATTTGCGCACGCCCATGCGCGGAAGCGGGTGCCGGAATCCGTCTCCGGCAACGATGCTCCAGAATAGCAGGAGGAGCAAATTGAGCGGACCGGCGTCGAGGACTGACCACGGCGTCTTCGGATGCATCAGCAGCGTGACCCAAGCAGCCTCGACCCAGGCGAACAGCAGGCCCATCCCCACGCCTTCCAGCCGCCGCCCGGAGAGAAACTGCGCGGAGCCCGGCAGAACGAGCGTCGGCAGCAGATTGACCCACCGCCGATAACACCCGCCGTCACGTGAGTAAAGCAGCTTCATGCAGTCTCTTTGTCGATAACTTCAACGTTCTGCGTTCGGCGTTCGCGTTACCCAATCGTTTGTTCCCGCTCTGCGGGCGGGGCGCTGGCCGATGACCGTCACGTCTCGCTCGTCGCAGGCTCAGGCCCAAGCGTCGAAGCGGCGCCCACGCCGCTTCGGGAAGCGACAAGCGGCGAGGGCGCCGCTTCTACAAGGCGCTACGCGCCGAAAAGAATGCGATGACCGCAAGGGTGCGAATAAGCCGGATTCTGTTCACCGCCCCGAAGGGCGGCTCCGATCATTCATCTAAGCAATCTACCCGGGATCCTATCCGGCAAGCCGGAACGACACGGGCCGCGTCTCGGATCCCCTATTTGATCTTGCTCCAGAGGGGGTTTGCCATGCGGCGGCGCTCTCGCAACCGCCCGGCGGTCTCTTACACCGCCTTTTCACCCTTACCCCGCTTGCGCGGGGCGGTCTGTTTTCTGTGGCACTTTCCGTCGGCGCCGATCTGGCAGCGCCTCTCCGGCCTTAACGGCCGGACCTCTTGCCCTGCGGAGTCCGGACTTTCCTCTGCCGCGCGAAGCGGCAGCGATCGGTCACTCCCCTTGCGGCCACCGCAAAGCGACTTGCGATTGGCTCTAACCGAAGGGCGCCCCCTTCCGGCGGACGCCCCCTGTCTAACTCATGTACAAAATTCGCCCGCACATCTGGCACGGCACGATGCCCTGGTTGCGCCGCACCATCTGACCCACCGAGGGCGGCTGCACCAGGTGGCAGCCGTTGCACACGCCGTCGGGCTGCAAGCTGACCACGACCGGCCAGCGCTTGGTGCGCAGCCGCTCGTAGTACAAGATGAACTGGGGCGTAACCTTCTTGACCGCCTCGGCGCGCTCGGCCTCGGCCTTGACCAGCTCCGCCTTCACGTCTGCCAGGCGCGCGTCCAGCTCGGCCGTGTAGCCATTCACGACGCCCTGATCGTCCTTCAGCTTCGCATCGGCCTCGGCCACGCGGTGCTTGACGGGAATCACCTCGTCCATCGCGGCCAGCTGGCGGGCTTCGTAGGTGTCGATCTCGCCCTCGATCTTGGCGATCTCGAGGTTGTAGATCTGGAATTCCTTGTTGGTCTTGAGCGAAGCCTGATTCTGCTTGAGCGACTGAATCTTGTCGCGCCGCACCTTCACTTCCAACTCCGCCTCATTGACCCTCAACTGGGCATTCTTCAACTCCGCCTTCGCACGCTCCAAAACTTCTTTCGCGCCGTTCAGGCGCTCCTGCTCTTGGACTTTGCGTTGGGGAATGTCACGTATTTCCTGCTGCAGGCCTCGGATGCGACCATCGATTTCCTGCAGGTCGAGCAACGGTTGAACGACACTCACTGCGGCACTTCCTTCCGGATACAACTGATAAAGATCACGTATGAGCCTTTTAGGATACCGGATCGGCCCGCCCGCGTCAAATCCCTATCTCGGATATTTACGCGCTCACACCAGCCGCTTGAGGAAGCGCCCCGTGAACGACTCGGCGCAGGCCGCGACCTGCTCCGGGGTGCCGGCCGCCACCAGCCGTCCGCCCTCGTCGCCGCCGCCGGGGCCGAGGTCGATGATGTGGTCCGCGCACTTGACCACGTCGAGGTTGTGCTCGATCACCACCACCGTGTTGCCGGAGGCGCGCAGCCGCAGCAGCAGCTCCAGCAGCTTGTGCACGTCCGCGAAGTGCAGGCCCGTCGTGGGCTCGTCCAGCAGGTACAGCGTCTTGCCCGTCGCCCGCTTCGACAGCTCGGCGGCCAGCTTGATGCGCTGCGCCTCGCCGCCCGAGAGCGTGGTCGAGGACTGGCCCAAGTGGACGTAGCCGAGGCCGACCTCCGACAGCGTGCGCAGCTTGTTGGCGACCAGCGGCACGGCCTGGAAGAACTCCAGCGCGTCGTCGACCGTCATGTCCAGCACCTCGGCGATGCTCTTGCCCCCGTAGCGCACCTCCAGCGTCTCGCGGTTGTAGCGCTGGCCGCCGCACTGCTCGCACGTCACGTACACGTCCGGCAGGAAGTGCATCTCGAGGCAGCGCATGCCGTCGCCCTGGCACACCTCGCAGCGGCCGCCTTTGACGTTGAAGCTAAACCGGCCCGGCCCGTACCCGCGCACCTTAGACATCGGCGTCGCCGCGAACAGCTCGCGGATCGGCGTGAACGCGCCCGTGTAGGTGACCGGGTTGCTGCGCGGCGTGCGGCCGATCGGACTCTGGTCGATCTCGATGACCTTGTCGAGCAAATCCACGCCGGTGATCTTCTTACACGCGCCGGGCTTCTCCTTGGATCCGTAGAGCGAGCGGAACAAATGCCGTTTGAGGATGTCGCTGATCAGCGTCGACTTGCCCGAGCCCGACACGCCCGTAACGCACACGAAGCAGCCCAGCGGAAGGTCGACGTCGATGCCCTTGAGGTTGTTCTCCGACGCGCCGACGATCTTGAGCCGAGCCTTGCCCGGCTTGACGCGCTCGCCCGGCGCCTCGATCTCTAGGCGGCCGGAGAGATACTCGGCGGTCCGCGAGTGCGCGCACGCCAGCAGCCCGTTGAGGTCGCCCTGATACACCACCTCGCCGCCCTGCCTGCCCGCGCCGGGGCCGAGGTCGATGATATAGTCGGCCGTGCGGATCATCTCCTCGTCGTGCTCGACGATCACCACCGTGTTGC
>CAYLUN010000166.1:0-7905 GCA_964386865.1 uncultured Lentisphaeraceae bacterium
GTGCGCGGGCTGCTGGAGCAGCGGGCGGAGCGGACGGAGTTCGCGGAGATCGTCGAGCGGCTGAAGCAGAGCGGGGTGATTCCGGAGGAGTTCGACGCGGCGGCGCTGGAGGGGGAGGAAAGTAAAAGGTCAGAGGTAAGAGGTAATAAGTTGGATGACGGGGCGGCGGTCGGGTCGTCTTGCTTCGAGGAGGTGGGGCCGTGAGCGGGGCGTTCAGGAAGATGGAGGTGACGCTGGGCGCGACGCGCTACGTGCTGAACCGCGAGGCGAGCGAGATGCTGCTGGCGAAGCTGGATGAGTTCGGGCAGGAGGCGAGCGCGGCGTGCCTGCGGCTGCGCGAGGATCTGCGGGCGGCGCTGGGGCATGGCCGGCCCCTGGTTGAGACGCTCTGCGGGCCGGAGGTTGTCGAGGAGGTGCGCGCGGATCTGAACGTGGAGATCGCGCGCACGGAGGACGGTGGCAGGCCCGCGCCAGACGGGACCGCGCGCTGCTGGTTCTGCGGCGAGGCGGTGTCGCCGGCCCCCGGCCTGGAGGGGCTGTATGTGTGCGCGAACGCGGCGTGCGGCGGCGGCAAGCGTCCGGCGACGCGGGACCATTACGAAGGGGGCGATGCGGTATGAGCAACGGGTATGTGAACGGGATGGAGCTGTACCGGCGCGGGTGGCCGACCGGGGCGCTGGAGCAGCTGCCTGGCCTGCTGGACGCGTACGGCCGCGACGAGCGGCTCGTGGCGGTGGACTGCACGGACAACGCGTGGCGGCCGGACGGGGCGACGGTGGCCGTGGTCGTGGTGGGCGACGGGGCGAACCGGAAGTGCCTGGACACGGTGCTGAAGCGGCAGGGCGAGTATGCGCGCAAGCTGGGCCTGCGGGCGGCGCTCGTGGGCGTGCCGCGCAAGGCGCTTGCAAGCGAGGTGCAGGGGCTTTTCGACTGGGTGGTCTATTGAGAAGGCTGTGGGCTGTAGGCTGTAGGCTGTAGGCCGGATGGAGACTGGAGGGCGGTATGGGCGGAGGTGACAGGCGGGAGCGGAAGCGGATGGCGGGGATTTTGGCGGGCGCGGTGTGCGTGGGCGGGTTGCTGCTGTGCATGGCGGGGTGGTTCGTGTACCTAGCGTGCGTGCGGTGGCCGGGGCTGGAGCGGCCGCTGATCGGGGCGGGGTTCGGGCTGCTGGCGCTGGGCGTGGCGGTGGCGGTGGCGGCGAGCTGGAGGGAGGTGTGGCGTGAGTAGGGATCTGCCGGGGCAGCAGGTGATGTGGCCGGACCAGGAGCCGTGGCACGCGCCGCGCGCGGCCGGGGCGGAGGCGGCGCGGGCGGAGGCCGGGGGCTGCGGGCTGCGGCTGCCGGCCAAGCCGACCTGCACGGCGGCGGAGGCGGCGGCGGCGACGGGGATCTCGGAGCGGCAGATTCGCTACTGGGTGGACGACGGGACGCTGTATGCGATTAACGCGGCGCGCTGCCCGGTGGGGGCGCGGGCGGGACGGACTTCGAAACTGGACAGGTGGCGGATCGTGGTGCGGCGGGAGCCGGGCTATGACGCCGAGAACACGCGGGCCTTCCTGACGCTCGAGGAGCTGATCGTGAAGGCCAGCAATAAGGAGCAGGGACAATGAAGGAGACGAACACGCAGGCGAAGGCGGAGGCGCTGTGCAAGGCGGCGCTGCAGGCGGCCGCGCGGGCGCTGCATACGGCGCAGCTGGCGTCGGACGCGCTGGAGCGGGCCGGGGCGGAGTATGTGACGCGGTGCAAGGGCGTCGGGATGGACGCGGCGGTGATGCACAACCTGGAGGCGGAGAAGGCGGCGGTGGCGACGCTGCGCGACCGCCTGCTGGACGCGTACGCGTCGGTGCCGGACGGGGCGCGCGAGCGGATGCTGGCGTCGAAGGCGACGCTGACGAGCGACGAGCTGATCGATCTTCTCGCACTGTGCGTGCGGGGCTGAACACACAAACCGAAACGAGGGATTAGAACCATGGCTAAGACTGTGAAGAAGGACGGGGCTAAGAACGTGAAGGCGGCGGCGAAGGCGGAGGTGGCGGCGGCGAAGGCGAAGCCCGCGGCGCTTGATCCGGATGTGTTGCCGAAGGGGCAGCCGG
Organism: uncultured Lentisphaeraceae bacterium; assembly: GCA_964386865.1. Classification (GTDB taxonomy): domain Bacteria; phylum Verrucomicrobiota; class Kiritimatiellia; order RFP12; family UBA1067; genus CAYLUN01. Next base: position 2,093 of record CAYLUN010000166.1, read on the forward strand.
TGCCGCCGCCGCAGGCGCTGGCGCTGCGGCACGCGGAGGACGCGCTGGCGCTGGAGCGGATCGAGGAGAGCATCCAGCGGGACATCGCGCTGAGCGGGAAGCTGGACAAGGCGGGCGCGATGGTCGGGATCAAGATCGGCCTGGCGCTGCAGGCAGGCAAGGGGCTGCTGCGCCACGGGGAGTACGAGGGCTGGGTCGGGGCGAAGTTCGGTGAGGCGTTCAGCGAGCGCAAGGCGCAGTACTTCGCGAAGCTGGCCTCGGCGTTCCTGCGCAGCAACGAGGGCGCGAGCCTGGCACTCCCCGCGCCGAAGGACGCGGGCAAGTGGCTGGTGGTGGCGGACGACGGGAGCGCGCTGCAGAAGGGCGTGGAGTCGTTCGTGGGGGACCTGACGCTCGGGGAGCTGCTGGACAAGCACGGGGTGCGGCCGGCGAAGGCCAAGGGCGGCTACCGGCCGGCGGACTGGCTGCTCAAGCAGTACCAGCAGGAGCACGCGCACCTGGCGAACAAGGTGTTCGACGTGTGGCCGCAGGCGGACCGCGACGCGTTCCTGGAGTGGCAGGGGCGGCAGTTGGCGGGCGACGACGCGGCGGCGCGGCGGATGGCGGCGGAGGGCACGTGGCACAGCGTGCGCCAGACGCTGGCCGACCACGGGCTGGGGCGCAAGACGTTCGCGCTGCTGCCGAGGGAGCAGCTGGAGGAGACGCGCGACATCCTGGCGGAGGTCGTGAAGCTGCTGAACAAGGCGACCAAGGAGGCGTAGGACTATGGCGGGAAAACGGATCATGATCAGCGCCGGGGTGCCCTCGCAGGACGCGGGGGAGTTCGCCCGGCTGCCGGACGCGCTGAAGTGGGAGGTGCTCGACCTGCTCGACATCTTCCGCCGCGCGTCGGCGCACCCCAACCCGCGCGGGTTCATCGCCGAGACGGCGGCGGCGAACCTGCACAAGCCGGGGTGGAGCGTGAAGAGCCTGGAGCGGAAGTACTACGCGCTGCGGAACACGCGCGACTGGCGGGCGCTGGTGAACCACGCGAAGACCGTCGGGGACGGCAAGAGCGAGTTCATCACGGCGGCCGTGAGCGAGGCGTGGAAGGGCTACTGCGACAAGCACCCGCGCAGCTTCAAAAGCGCGTACATCGAGATGGCGGCGGACTACCGCTGCGGCAAGCCGGTCGGCGACGTGGACTGGCGGCGGGTGTGGCAGGCGCGGCCGGAGCTGCGGTCGACGCCGATGCCGGCGGCGTGCCCGCCCGGCATGCCGCTGCCGCCCGGCTGGAGCTACTACAACATCATGCGGCACAAGCCGCGCGAGATCGAGACGGTGGCGGCGCGGCGCGGGCGGCACGCGGCGCTGAAGCTCTCGGAGCGGGTGCACACGACGCGGGCCGAGCTGCCGGTCGGGGCGCAGTATGAGTTCGACGACATGTGGCACAACTGCATGGTGGTGCGGCGGGGCTACCCGAAGGCGGTGCGCCCGCTGGAGCTGGCGTGCATCGACATCTCGAGCGCGCACAAGGTGGTCGCGGCGCTGAAGCCGAGGCTGGAGGACGCGGACGGGAAGCGGCAGAACATCACCGAGGCGGACATGCGCTTCGTGGTGGCGCACGTGCTGTGCAACATCGGGTTTCACAAGGACGGCTGCACGCTCTTCGTGGAGGGCGGCACGGCGGCGATCCGCGAGCGGCTGGAGAAGGTGCTGCGCGAGCTGAGCGGCGGGCTGGTGACGGTGTCTACGTCGGGCGTGGACCGCAAGGTGCCGCTGGACAAGTGGGGCTATGAGACCAAGGGCAACCCGGACCACAAGGCGCACATCGAGAGTTGGCACAACCTCGCTCAGAACCGCCTGGACGCGATACCGGGGTACACGGGCAGCAACTCGCGCCTGGACAAGCCCGAGGACCACATGGCGCTGATGAAGGTGGTGGACAAAATGCTGGCCGCGAGCTGCGTGCTGCCGGCGCACCTGGGCGAGCGGCTGCGCTTCCCGGTGCTGGACTGGGAGACGTTCGAGGCGGTGGTGCACGAGGTGTACGAGCAGATCGACTGGAGCGGCGACCACCGGCTGGAAGGCTGGCACGACCGCGTCGAGCGGCAGTGGCGCGTGCACCCGGCCGACCTGTGGCACAGCGAGCGGGAGTTCCTGGCGCTGCCGCAGGCGGTGCAGGACCAGGTGGCGCCGCTGATCGCGATGGAGGGCAACACGCGGATCGCGCAGCTCTCCCGCGCCCAGGTGTGGGAGGACGGCAAGCGCGACCTGGTGCGCCTGCCGGAGTGGGCGGTGACGATGATCTGCGGCGAGGACATGGCGGAGGCGCGGCCGTGCCCGGCCACGGCCGAGGCGGTGTTCGTGAACCGCGACATCGACGGCGGCCGGCCGCTGATCTACCGGCTCGCGACGTGCGTCGGGCCGGACGGCCAGAAGGTGGCGCTCAAGGACGGCGAGACCTACCTGTGGCTGATCAACCCGTTCGACCCGCGCGCGGTGTTCGTGAGCGACACGTGGGGCCGCTACCTGGGCAAGGTGCTGCGCGTCGACGCCATCGACCGCGCGGACACCGAGGAGATCCACAAGGAGGTCGGCCGGACGCGCAAGGCGCTGGACGAGGCGCTCGCCCCGCTGGCGCGGCGCGGGGCCAAGGCCGCGCGCGGCATGATCGCCGACATGGCGCACAACACGGCGCTGCTGCGCCAGGGCGACGACGAGGCGGCGCGGCAGATCGAGGCCGAGCGGGCGGTGAGCGGCGAGCGCCGGGCCGCGACGCGCGGCGTGTCGCTGGACGACCTCTGCGGGGGCGCGGAGGACGGGGCCGGGGACGACGGGGACGGGGACGGAGACGAATTCGCGGGGCTGGACGCCCTGAGCTAGGACAACGGAACGGAAAGGACAGGACAATCATGGATACGCAGAAGCAGGAGATCAACATCAACCAGCGGATCTCGATACCGGGCGACCAGGTGCAGACCGCAGCCGCGCGGCTGGTCGAGCAGGGCGAGATCGACGAGGGCGGCCGGGACGACATCTGGTGGCTGTTCAGCTACGCGATGGACAACGGCTGGAACCTCGAGGACGTCGGTAAGGCCATCGACAAGGACGCCAGCACCGCCTACCGGCTGTTCCTCGGCCGGTACGGGGCCAAATACGATAATTTGATGGAGGCTGTGGCGCGGTACCGCAAGCTCGCCGTCGCGCGCGGCCTGCGCAAGTCGCTCGGGTTCGTCGAGACCTCGACGTGGGTCAAGATCGACAAGGTGTGCCGGCACGCGCTCGTCGGTCAGCTGCCGGCATTCATCTTCGGATCGTCGCAGATCGGCAAGACCACGTGCCTCATGGAGTACGCCAGGCGGAACAACCACGGCCAGACGCGCTACATCCGCATGCCCGCCGCGCCGGGCTTCCACGACGCCCTCGGCGCGGTGGCGCGGGCGTGCTACGTCACGAGCCGCCTGAGCAGCCGCGACATCCGCGAGCGCGTCTTCGGCGCGGTCACCGACCGCATGCTCCTCATCATCGACGAGATGCACCAGCCGCTCGTGTCCGGACGCGGCCAGACGGCCGTCCAGATCATCGAGTGGCTGCGCGAGCTGTACGACCGCACGAACTGCGGGATGGTGTTCTGCGGCACGCGCGTGTTTCGCGACGAGCTGGAGACCGGGCAGTTCGCGAAGATCCTGGACCAGTTCCGCCGGCGCGGCATCATCCAACTCGGGTTGCCCGACACGCCTCCGGCCGCCGACGTGTCCAAGATCGCCAAGGCGTTCGGGCTCCCGCCTCCGGAGGGCACCGCCGCCGAGATCGCGCGCGACATGCTGAAGCGGTCTGGCCTCGGCCAGTACGTCAAGTTCTTGCAGTCGGCCAGCAACCTGGCCGCCCACCAAAAAAAGCCCCTGAGCTGGGATCACTTCACGGTCGCGTACGACCTGGTGCAGCAGCTTTCCACGGGCAAGGAGTAACACATGGAAGAGAAGCAGAAAAAGCAGAAGGCCGTCAAGATCATGGTCGACGCGCAGGGCCAGAGCGTTCCCGCCGAATACGTCAAGCCCTACGACCGCGAGCGCGACCGAGTCGCGCGGCGCATCGAGAAGCGCTTCCGCGAGGCGAACGCCTACGTCGCCCGCGTCAAGGCCGCCACGCTCGCCGATATCGCGGGCCTGCAGGCGTTCGGAACCAAGGACGGCGCGGGCCTCGGCGGGGCCAAGGGCAACGTGCAGTTCACCAGCTTCGACGCGCTGATCCGCGTGAGGCTCGACGCCCGCACGATGGTCGAGTTCGACGACCGGTTCAGGCAGGCGCAGGATCTGATCTTCGCTTACGCCGACGAGCTGGCCGGCGCGACCGGCGAGCAGGACATCGTGACGATCATCCGCGCGGCCTTCAAGCCGAACGCCGGCGGCATGCTGGCGCGTTCGAGAGTCATGGGGCTTTTCCGGCTGAACATCAAGGCGGAGAAGTGGCTGCGCGCCATGGACCTGCTCCGGGAGTGCCAGTTTGTCAAGAGCGGCAAGACCTACCTTTATGTCGAGACGCGCCAGACGGCCGCCTCTGACTTCGAAATGATCCCCCTGGACATCGCAGCCATCGAACCGGCCGCGAAAGAAGACAAGGAGGCCAGCGCCCGCACGTCCGACGCGCAACAGGCCCAGTAAAGGGCAGAGTAGACCAAAGGGGCTTGCACCCCCTCCGACCGAGACGGCGTACCACCGCCGAAACACGCTCGCCACACGTTACCCTGCCCACGGCAGATTGCGTATTCGTTGGCGGCATTATCTCAAAAAGGAGGGCGCGTGAAAGCCCCTTTTTCATTCCTGTCAACAGTCAAGCCCCTGGTCAAACGGCCGGGCGGCAAAACCCGCATGCTCAAACACCTGCTGCCGATCATCGGCCGCATCAACCACCAGCTCTACGTGGAGCCGTTCTGCGGAGGGGCAGCCGTGCTGGCGGCCAAGCCGCCGAGCCCGCGCGAAGTCATCAACGACATCGACGGCGAACTGATCAACCTGTACAAGCAGGTCAAACACCACCTTCCGGCCGTCGTGCACGAGCTGCGCCTCATGGTCGAAAGCAGGCAACTGTTCGCCGAGGCGAAGCTGCATCCTGGTACGACCGAGATCCAGCGCGCCGCGTCGTTCGCCTATCGGAACTACTACAGCTTCGGTGGCGACAACGACTCGTTCGGGGTCAAACGGATCGGCTTCACGACGCGCAGCTACCTGCTTCGCAAGATGGCAGGCATGAGCAAGCGTCTGGACCGCGTCACCGTTGAGCACCTGTCATGGGAGCGCTGCATGGCGCTCTACGACTGTCCGGCCGCGCTGTTTTTCTGCGACCCGCCTTACACTCAGGGAGAAGTCCGCGCCTATAGCGCCTGGACGGCCGACGACGTGGCACGGCTGCGCGAGGCGCTGTCCAGGCTTAAGGGGACATGGGTTGTCACGCTCAACGACTGCGAGGCCAACAGGGCCGCTTTCTCGGGCTGCACGATCAAGGCCGTCTCGACCGCCGCCTGCATGTCCGCTAAGACGTTCGTCGGCCGGCGGTTCGGAGAGATCATCATCACTCCATAAGGCCATTGCGGGCGGCTTGCAAGACAGGTGCATGCCGCCCGCTCTTTCCCAAACCTTTGCAACACCCCTTCCGGTCGCTCGATTCCCCTCTTTTTCAACACCTTGTGGTTTCCCGCGTCACAAATTGCGGCCTTTCATGGCTTTACACCCTTTGCCGGCCTTCTTCATCCTTTTCTCACACCCCTTGCTAACCTTCGTCGCAACAGAGGTTGTCACCATGCCGCGTATGCGCTGCGCCCCGGAAAGGGCAAA
>CAYLUN010000167.1:0-7692 GCA_964386865.1 uncultured Lentisphaeraceae bacterium
TCTTGTCGTCGTCCACCACCAGAATGACCGGCTTGTCTGACATACGCCTAACTCCCCGCCGTGTTGAGCAGCCGGACGCGCCGCTCGTCGCGCGGCAGCCGGATCTTGAAGCAGGTCCCCTCGTTCGGCTTGCTCGCAAGCTCGATCTCGCCGCCGTGATCCTCGATGATCCGCTGCACGATCATCAGCCCCAGGCCGCTGCCCTTCGTCTTGGTCGTGTGGTACGGCTCGAACACGCGGCTCAGCTCCTCCGGAGCGATGCCCTTGCCCGTGTCGACGAACGAAATGTCCACGAACGCGTCGCCCACGCCGAACACGACTTTCAGCGCCCCGCCGTCCGGCATCGCCTCCAGCGCGTTCTTGATCAGGTTGAAGAACACCTGCTTGATCTGCGACCGGTCCAGCCGAACCTTGGGCACCGCCTCGGGGATATCCACCGACACCGCGATTCGGCGGTTCTCAAACTCGGTCTTGAGCAGCCGGAGCGTCTCCTCGAGCACCTCGGTCGGCCGCTCGGCCACCAGGACCGGCTTGGAGGGCCGAATCGCCCGCAGGAACTGCGCGATGATCGTGTCCAGCCGCTCGACCTCGGTGCGAGCCACGTCGACCAGATCTTGCAGGGCCTGCCGGGAGCCCGCGTCCTCCAGCTCGCGCAGCTCTCGCGCGAGCAGCTGCAGGTGGATGTTCAGCGCGTTGAGCGGGTTGCCGATCTCGTGCGCCACGCCAGCCGCCAGCAGCTTCACCGCGTTCGAGCGCTCGCTCTCCAGCGCCGACGCCTCCTGCCTGCGGTCGCGCGTCACGTCCCGCAGGATCACCAGCACGCCCTTGCTCACCAGTCCCTGCTCGTCCAGCGGCACGCCGTAGACGCTGATGAACCGGTGCTCGGGATAGGAGATCTCGATCTCGCGCGTCACCATCCGCGCCCAGCCGCTGTCCGTGGCCGGCACGTCCAGCAAGTGCTCCCAGTTCCACTCGCGCAAGAAGCGCACGATCGACCGCCCCTTGGTCCGCGCATACTCGAAGCCCGCCAGCTTCTCCGCCGCGCGGTTCGCGTACAGCAAGCGCCCCTCGTTGTCGATCACCAGAATCCCCTCTTGGATCGTCTGAAAGATCGTCTCCAGAAAGCCGCGCTCCTGCGCCATCCGCAGCATCTGCGCCTGCAGGCTTTCCGGGCCCAGCTTGTCAATGCGGGCCACCAATCTGTCGAAAAATCCAGAGGCCATTGCTGTCACACCTGCTCACAGTGTCAATTTGACCCAGAGTATAAGCGACGTGAGGCCTCGCCGCAAGGCGGAAATGGGCGCACCCGATTCGGCGCCTGCGACTTGGCGGGAACACCGCGGGCGGTCGCGCCCCGCCTGCAGGGACGCCGTGAGGCGCCGCCTGCGCCGGCGAGCCCTGCGCAACGGGCACACGCAATTTCTCGTTTCAGCCTTTTTTTGGGTTGCACGCAGTCCGCCGTCTGGGCAGAATAGTGCGCGAACAAGGGGGAGTCTCACTCATGCAGCATCCAGCTATCCGTCTTGCCGCGGTCGCTTGCGCGTCGCTCTGCGTGCTCTGCGCCCGCGCCGACGCCCAGGTGTCGTCGACGACGGATGCGCTGTGCCACGACTGGTTCGGCCCCGCGGCCAGCCTCACGCCCCTCGCGCTCGCCGAGACCAACGCCGTCGTGTGCGAGGTCACGCTCGACGGGCGCCCCTCCGGCTGGCTGTTCCGCACCGACCAGGTGCCTCCGGTCTGCAAGGGCAAGCGCGGGGAGATTGTCCTGCTGGTCGCCGTGGGATCGGACGCCCGCATCAAGGGCTTGCACGTCCTCAACCACAAAGAGGACGCGCCCTATTTCAAGCGCCTGAAAGGCGGGTTTTTCGACCAGTTCCTGAACCGCCGGGCCGACGCCGAGACCACGGGCGTCGACGCCGTAACCCGCGCCACGCTTTCCTCCCGCGCCATTATCCGCGAGGTTCTCGAGGGCGCGAGTCACGTCGTCTCCCTGCCGGAGGTGGCCGCAAAAATCAAATCTGATGAACAAAGCCGATTGACCAAGACGGCGGCCATGTCTCATAATCAGGGCTCAACGAACGAAGGACCTCTATGACGCTTACCGGCACCTACACAGCCATCATCACGCCGTTCAACGCGGACGGCAGCGTGGACTACACCGCCCTGCGCAACTTTGTCCAGTGGCAGATCGCAAATGGAGTGAGCGGGCTCGTGCCCGTCGGCACCACCGGCGAGTCCCCCACCCTCGACATCCACGAGCACATCAAAGTCATCACCACCACGGTCGAAGCCGCCGCGGGACAAGCGACGATTATCGCCGGCACCGGCGCGAACTCCACCGCCGAGGCGCTCGAGCTGACGCGCGAGGTCCTCCACGTCGGCGTGCACGCGACCCTTCAGGTCACGCCCTACTACAACAAGCCCAACTCCGAGGGCCTCTACCGCCACTTCAGCGCGGTCGCCGATCTCGGGCTGCCCGTCGTGCTGTACAATGTGCCCGGCCGCGCCGGCAAGGAGATCCCGCTCGACGTCGTCGTGCGCCTCGCCGCCAACCCCAACGTCGCCGCTATCAAGGAGGCCGCGGGCAACGTCGACCGCGTCAGCGCCATCCGCGACGCCTGCGAGCTGACCGTGCTCTCCGGCGACGACAGCCTCACGCTGCCCATGATCAGCGTCGGCGCGTCGGGCGTCATCAGCGTCGCCTCCAACGTCATCCCGAAAGAGATGTCCGCGCTCGTGCGCCTGGCCCTCGCGGGCGACATGCCGGGCGCCCGCGAGCTGCACCGCACCTTCTACCCGCTCTTCCGCGACCTCTTCATCGACACCAACCCGATCCCGGTCAAGGCCGCGCTCGCGCTCATGGGCCGCATCGGCGCGGTCTACCGCCTGCCGCTCTGCGAGCCGACGGAGAAAGCCCGCGAACAGCTCGCCCGCACCCTCCGCAGCCTCGGGCTGCTCTGACACCTTGCGGGCAGTCCCCGTGGCCTGCCCCTACGCGCCATCCGCTGAACCGTGCCACCCCAACCTTTTACAACCATGAAAATCGCCATCCTCGGAGCCGCCGGCCGCATGGGCCAGAACCTTCTGCGCTGCGCCTGCAAGATCGACGGCTGCCAAATCGTCGCCGCCGTGGAGCGCCCCGACCATCCCGCCGTCGGCGCGCCCGTGAAAGAGATCTCCGGCATCCGCTCGGAGCGCCTCTCCGACTCCCTCTGTTACACCGAAAACTGGCCGGAGGAGGCCGAGGCCGTTATCGACTTCACCTTCCACACCTGCGTCAAAGAGAACCTGGAGAACGCCGTCGCCAACAGCCAGTCCTACGTGCTTGGCACCACCGGCCTGTCCGACGACGAGAAGCGCGCGGTCTTCGCGGCCTCCGAGCAGATCCCCGTCGTCTGGGCGCCGAACATGAGCCTCGGCGTCAACCTCTTGCTCGAGCTCGTGCGCCGCTCCGCCTCCGTGCTCGGCCCGGACTACGACGTCGAGATCGTCGAGATGCACCACCGCCTCAAAAAGGACGCCCCCAGCGGCACCGCGCTCGGCCTCGCCGAGGCCGTGGCGCAGGGCCGCGGCGTGCGCCTGGGCGACGTCGCCTGCTACGGCCGCAAGGGCATCACCGGCGAGCGCCCGCACGGCGAGATCGGCATCCACGCGCTGCGCGGCGGCTCGGTCGTGGGCGACCACACCGTCGCCTTCGTCGCCGACGAGGAGCGCATCGAGATCACCCACAAGGCCAACAGCCGCGAGGCCTTCGCCACCGGCGCGCTCCGCGCCGCTCTCTGGCTTTTCTCGCGCAAGCCCGGCATCTACTCCATGCGCCACGTGCTCGGCTTCGAGAGCTGAACGTCCGCCACGTACACCATGCCACAGACCCGCGAAGCCATCCTCTCGCTCGGCAGCAACCAGGGCGACCGCCTGTCGTGGCTCAAGCAGGCCGGCCTGGCGCTCCTCGCCTTGCCCCGCACGCGCCTCGCCGCGCTCTCCCCCGTGTACGAGAGCGACCCCGTCGGCGTGCCGGACGCCTGCCGCCACCTGCCCTTCCTCAACTGCGTGGCCGTCCTCGAAACGTCGCTTGACCCGCACGCCCTCATGGCCGCCTTAAGCGCCATCGAGGCCGGGCTCGGGCGCACGCGCGGCGGCGCCGCCGGACTTCCCCGCACGCTCGACATCGACATCGTCGCGCTCGGCGGCCTCACGCTCGACACGCCCGGCCTCACGCTCCCGCACCCCCGCGCCCGCCAGCGCCGCTTCGTGCTCCAGCCCCTCGCCGACCTGCGCCCCGACTTCGCTTTCCCCGGCGACGCAAGCACCGTCTCCGACCTGCTTCGCGGCCTGCCGCCCGAGCCACGCGTCTGGCGCTTCGACGGCTCGTCTTCGACCGTATGATTTGCCCGGCGAAGGCTTGTCAGAATGCCCTGTCTATGCTATTTCTAAGCCCCTTTTCGCCAGCATAGCTCAGTTGGTAGAGCACTTGATTTTTAATCATATAATGGCGTTTTATTTGGTTTTTTGATCTTTCTTGGACATTCTGAACCCTCTTTTTTCCTTACTTTACGTCCCATTTCCGTCCCAAAAACAGCGCCCCAAATCCGTCCCAACGGCACACCGACGCGTAACAGAAAAAACAACGTAGAAGCAGGTCGTGCGATATGAACGAGACTGGAAACAGATGCGAGTTCTCCCCACGCAGAACGTGGAGGTACACCTTGCGGCACAGTTGGTCGAGCGAACCGGACGAGCCGGAACATGCGTGCGTCTGGATCGGGCTGAACCCGTCTAAGGCGGATGAGAACCAACTCGACCCGACGCTTAGGCGCGTGCGTGGTTTTTCAATGGCGTGGGGTTTCAATACATTCTACATGCTGAACCTGTTCGCATTCCGCGCCACCAAACCGAAGGACATGCGGAAGGCCCCCGACCCTGTCGGGCGAAGAAATGACTATTGGCTGCGCAAGATGGCGCAGTCGGCCGAGATGGTCATTTGCGCCTGGGGCAATCACGGGCTGTTCAGGGACCGCCAGCAAGAGGTTTTGGAGATGCTGGAAGACACGAACCTGTACTATCTGGACGTGACCACCGATGGCGCCCCAAAGCATCCGCTCTACCTGAAAAGAGAGCTGCTGCCTATACCTTTGGATAAGGGTGCTGAGGCTTGGAGGGCGGTGTGAGTTCGCCCAATCCGGGGCGAGCGTACCGACGACCCTGGCGAACAACCTCCAGCCGGCATCGATGTCGCTCTGCGTCGGACGCTCGGGCGTATCACCATATCGCATGACCCTCTGGATCAGGTTGTGGTAGGCCATCAGACTCCAGAAGGCCCCGCGATCCTCCGCGTGACTTCCCAGCACCATCCGAGGTATTGCCAGGAACGTCTTGTTCGGCCATTCTCGATTGATGGCAGATTCCGTTATTGTCGAGCGAGTGTGCTCGGGAGAGGAAAGGGACCGTTCGATCTTCTCGCGCTTGTCTGGGTCGGCGTCGTCCGGCAGGTAATGGGACTCGCCCACGAGCAAGATTCTGCAGCCAGGTGGCGAGTCAGAATACCGCTGGCCCACCCACGGAAGCCAAGACAGCTTATCAACAACTCTGAAATCCCCGTCGTACTGGTATGATGAAGTCTGCTGAAACGTGTACAAGCCGGAACCCCCTATTTGCCTTGCAGGTTGTATGACACTGCGCTAAACGTTTGCGCGATTATCGGGTGACGACATCCGTTTGCGCTCGCAAGGGCGGATGCGGCCAAGGGGACAGGGGCCGGGCGGGCCTTTGACGGTCTTCGTTTTCAGTATTTCACCGAGTGATGGGCGGGGTTCGCCAAGAAACGGGTTGGCTTCTTTAAGAAGGTGGAGGAAGTACGCAATGAAGTTTGCGCGTGTGCGGTTGTCGGCTTTAGTCTTTACCTTTCGTTTTCCGTCGAAGATGCTATACGACACCTTGTCAAAAGACTCAGCGAACAGTCAACTTAGGCTTGAATTTAGTACTTGATTACTCCATTTGCAAGCCTCACCTCTTTTCCTGAAGGGTGGCAGACAGAACGGACACAACGGTAAAAATGGACCAGATGACCGTGCCACAAGGACGGGAACGGAAAGGCGTGATAAGAGTCGCACCCTACCCTGCTTGAGGCGCGTTTTCTTTGAGGGATTTGGCGGCGGAGACGAGGCGGGCGAGGTGGGCCGGAGGGATGGGATTGGTGGCGCGGGCTTTGGTGACGTAGTCGACGATCTGGTCGGCGCGAATGCAGTTGACGGCGCCGGTGCTCCCCCACTTGGCGTCGACACGGGTATGGAGGAAGGCGCAGACACACTGGATGTAGAGATCGAGGTTGGTCAGGGCCTTGATGCTGTCCTTGAACTTCATCGTGCGGCTGGCGCTCGGTGTGTGGGGTTGCCACACGTTCGGCCTGGAGCCGGGGCGGATGTTGCGGCTGGGGTTGGGGAACGGAGGTCAGAGGTCGGATATCGGCGGACGGCGGACGGTGACGTTGGCGTGAACGACGAAAGTCCGGTTCCGAGCGGAACGCGAGGTAACCTGCCCTTTCTGGTCGTCACAAGTAAACTGCGCCATTCTACGGTATCGCCTGCACGGTGAACGTTGTCTTGTTGACCCGGTAGAGCCACGATCCGGCGTTGATGCCCCAGCCGTCCCGGCGGTGGACGATCCACGTGTCACCGACATCCTCAGGCGTGTCGGTAACTGCCTTCTGGGCAGAAACGTTGTGTGCAGTTTCGAAATCAGCAACAGCCCGCATGATTCGTCCATACTCGCTCTCGGGCTCTATCTTACCAGGTTTCAATTGGATGTACTTAAGCGGCCCATGGGGGGTTACGTAACTCCGCCGCTCGAAAGCCACGACGGTCGCCGGCTTTGCACTGGTCATCAGCGTCAAGGCAAATATGTACCCCTTGGCGAACGGAAACACCTCTTTTTTGAGCATGATGCCCGATTCCGGCGTCGGCCACGCGTCGGGGTAAACGAAGTTTACTTCCTTCTCGATCCATACGCCGCGCTCGACCGCCAGGACAACCATCGGCACAAGGTACCAGTGATAGTTCCAGTCCGTACCTGCGGAGGTTTTAGCATACTCGTCGGCGCCGCGACAGAGGGCGATGACGACGGTGTCGCCTTGAGCTGCCTGCTCGGGCTTAGGCCAGATGGCATTGCATGCTTTGGGCGGCGTGGGTGGGGCAGGTGGCGTAGATGGCCATCCAAGACCATGTGAACCGCAACCGACGACTGCCGCTGTCAGAAGGCCGCATAACAAGAATCTCACCAATGTCATAGAGTTGCCTTCGCAGAACGTCGAGGGTCAGGCGCGGGCGGGTAACCCGTCGCCTGCACCCTCTTGTTGGCACACTGATTTCCGTTCCTAGTTGAACGTCTTCGTCGCGGCGTTCATAGAAGATGACCGGAAAGTGATCTTCTTGATCGGCATCTTGTCCTTGAGAAGCTCGTAGAAGAGCTCGCAAAGATTCTCACACGTGGAAACTTCTTTGGTCACAACGATCCTGTATTCCGGGTATGACCAAGCCAGCGGGTGGTCTATTTTCTTAAGAGGAACACAATGCTCTGGGTCGTTGTTGATGCCTTCCTTTTTGTATACGGCAATAACCGCTTCCAGAAGCGGGTCGCCTTCTTGGAACAATGTCGCATGGTGGAAATGGTCACACACTTCCCATGCTTTCTTGAATC
>CAYLUN010000168.1:0-7483 GCA_964386865.1 uncultured Lentisphaeraceae bacterium
CGCGCGGCCTGATCCGCCTCTGCGGCCTTCGCCGCGGGGCGGACGGCGTCCGTGTCGCCCTCGCCGTCGCCGGGGCGCGTGACCGGCAGCGGCGCGCTCAGCGGCCGCACGGCGGGCCGGGCCTGCACGGGCTGGCGCTGCGGCTGCGGGGCGCCGCCCGTCACGGTGCGAGTGACCGGCGTGCCCTCCGGCTGCTGCTCAGCGGCCGAATCGGACCGCTTCACGCGCACGGCCGGCGTGCGCGCGCCGGCGTAGAGATCCATGAAGTCGCGGATCAGCGGCTCCGGGTCAACCTGCAGGAACTCCGCATACAGCTTCACAAAGCCGCGGCCGTAGATTGGCGCGGCGATGCGCTTGAACTCCTCGCGCTCCAGATCCTCGACGATCTGAACCTTCATGTGCGTGCTTTCGGCCACGGCAGAAGGCGTGAGGCCTTTCTGCTCGCGCGCATTCCGCAGTATTTCGCCAAGTGCCATCGTTTACCCCGCTTTCAACGCCGTCAGACCCGAGCCTCGCCGTCCGGCTGGCCATCCGCCGGCGGCGTCGTCGCCTCGCCGCCGTCGCCCGCCAGCCGCATGTGGGCCGGTATTTCGTTGTCCAAATCGATCAGTATCTCGCGCGTACCGGACCCCATCTGCGGACCGACCACGCCCCGTTCCTCCAAAATATCCATCAGCCGAGCCGCGCGCGTGTAGCCGATGCGGAGCCTGCGCTGCAGCATGGTCGTCGACGCGCGGCGCGTCAGCCGGATCACCTCCAGCGCGTTCGGCAGCAGCTCGTCGTCCACCTCGCCGCCGCCCTCGGCCTCCTCGGCCTCGCCCGCCGCCTCATCGCCCTCGTCGCCCGCCATCGCGTCGTCCGGATCGGCCTCCTTGATCTTCTCCAGCCGGCCGATCAGGGCCTGGTCGTAGCACGGCCTGCAGTGCTCCTTCACGAACGCGACGACGCGCGCGATCTCGTCGTCGCCCACCCACGCGCCCTGGGCGCGCATGACCTGCGAGCCCTCCTTCAGAAACAGCATGTCGCCTTTGCCGATCAGCTCCTCCGCGCCCGGATTGTCGAGGATCGTGCGGCTGTCGTTGGCCTGCGACACCTTGAACGCGATGCGGCCCGGAATGTTCGACTTGATCGTTCCGGTGATGACGTCCACTGACGGGCGCTGCGTGGCGAGGATCAGGTGGATGCCCACCGCGCGGGAAAGCGAAGTGAGCCGGCCGATCGCGGGCTCAACCTCCTTGCCCACGGCCGACATGATGTCTGCGACCTCGTCAACCACGATCACGATGTACGGGAGCTTGGCGGGCATCTCATCCGCCCCCGCCGCGGGTGCGGCGCTGCTCTCGCCCGAGCCAAACAGATCCTCTTGCGTCGCGGTCTGGCGCGCGTTGAAAGCCACAATGTTACGGCACCCCACCTTCTGCAGCAGGCGGTAGCGCTTCTCCATTTCCATGATCGCCCAGCGCAGGCCGAACGCCACCTTCTTGGGGTCGTTGATCACGGGAACCAGCAAATGAGGCAGGTCGTTGTAGCAGGTGAACTCCACGCGCTTGGGATCCACGAGGATGAGTCGCAGCTGCTCGGGCGTACGGCTCATCAGCAGCCCGTTGAGGATCGCGTTGAGGCAGACGCTCTTGCCCGAACCGGTCGCGCCTGCCACCAGCAGGTGCGGCGCCTTGGTCAGGTCGAAGATCAGGTCGTTGCCCGCCACGTCTTTGCCGATCACGAGCGGAATCTCGCACGTGTTGTGCCGCCAGGCCTCGCCGTCGACGATCTCCCGGAAGGTCACGGGGCGGGCGCGGCGGTTGGGGATCTCGATGCCCACCGCGTTCTTGCCGGGGATCGGCGCCTGCACGCGCAGGCTCGTGGCCTCCAGCGCCATCTGCAGGTTGGCCGTCAGGCTGGCGATGCGCTCGACCTTGATGTTCGGGGCCGGGCGCAGCTCGTACTGCGTCACGACGGGGCCGGGCGTCGTTCCGACCACCTCGACCGGGACGTTGAACTGGCGCAGCGTGTCAACCAGCACGGCGGCGGTCTCGGTGATGTTGCCGTGGTCGGCGGCGCCCTTTGGAACCGGGTTGAGCAGCGTGGCGGGAGGCAGCGGATAATCGGCGAGGCTCTGGGCCGGCTCGTCGGCGGCGGCCGCTGCTGCTGCGGCGGCGGGCGGCGGCGCGCCTTCCGGGCGCTTGCGCGGGGCGGCCTCCTCGCGCTCCACGGCGACCGGAGCCGGCGCGGGGGGCGTGCGCTCGCGCTCGCGGGCGGCCTGCGCTGCCTGCCGGGCCTCCTCCGCGCGGCGGCGGATCATCAGGTCGGATTCCTGCACATAGTCCGTCACCTCGCGCCGCCTCGCGCCGGCATCGGCCTCGGGCCGGCTCTTCTCCTCCTGCCTGCGGCGGCGCTCCTCCTCGCGCGACTCGTCGGCCCGCTGCCGCTCCTCCTCGCGGGCCGCCTTCGCAGCCTCTTTAGCCCGCTGCGCGGCCTCTTTCAGCTCCTGCCGCTTGCGGCGCTCGCGCTCCTTCGGCGTCAACCCGTCGTCGCTCGGGGCGCCTTCCGCGGGCGCGTCCGCCTCGCCGTCTGAAAGGCGTTCCTGCCTCGCGGCCCACCAGCCCGTCAGGCGGCCCAGCGCGGAGAACAGGTTTCGCACACCGAAGGCCATGACCAGCGCGAAGAGCATGATGCTGAGCATCAGCAGACCGCCCCCCACCGGGCTGAACCAGCGGGCGAGCAGGCAGGTCATCAGGCCATAGCCGACTGCTCCGCCGGCATTCGGCTTGAGGTTCAGTCGCTCGAGAACCCCGAGAAAAACGGTCGAGCTGCCCAGCTGAATCAAGCAGCAGAGCGCCGTGAGAAACAGGAGCGTCCAGGCCGCGCGCCGTCCGATGTGCGCGACCCTTCCCGTCAGAAGCAGCCCGCTGAAGAGCAGAACCAAGAAGGGCACCAGCCACATCGCGAGGCCGCAGATGCTGTAGCCCACGAACGTCGCCCACGCGCCCACAACGCCGATCAGATTCGCCGGAGGAGTCAAGGGCGGGGAGTTCAGCCACGAGATGTCCCTCCAGTTGTACGTGATCATGCTCAGAAACGGGAACAGCGCGATCGGAAACAGCAGCGCGCCTGTGAGGCGTCGATGCGAGCGCCGCTCCGATTCGAGCCGGTCCTGAACAGTCTCTTTCGTCTGCTCGTCCATAAAAGTAACCTATCGCTGCTTCTCGTGGCGGGGCTGCGCCGACTGCGCGAACGGGATCAGCCTGACCGTGGCCGGAGAGGGCGCCACCTCATCGACGGAAAGGCCTTGCCTCACATGCACCACGACGGGGACATCGTTCGACTCGCTCAGGGAGTACGAGACGTTTCCGTTGACTGACGCCGTGACGTCGCCGAATTTCACCGCCTTCACGATCTCCGACCTGCCGGTCAGCTCGATATCCACCCACTCGGGGTCCGTCTTCCACCGCCGCTCCGTGGCGTAAGGCAGCAGCAGCAGCAGGGGCACCCGCTCGAGCTTGACCGTGGCCTTCTCGTTGATGATCAGCACGTTGACGACGATCTCCGACGGCTCGACGGCCGCGCTCGTCGGATCGCCCGGCGGATAGAGCTTCACGCGCGCCGAAAAGGACTGCGAGCGGCCGTCCACGTCGATCGCGTCGGGCTGAACGCGCACCTTGGTCGCGTCCAGCGGGCTCAGCAGCCGACGAGAGCCCTTGACCACCGCGTTGGTCTGGTCGTACACGAGCTCTACGCGGCCGCGCGCCTTGCCCAAAATCTCGGGCGGCGCCACGGCCAGCTTCAGAGACATGGGAATGTCAAAGCGCACGACCGCCACGCTCGGCTCGATCTTCGTGACGCGCACGCCGCGCACGCCCTGCAGGTTCGAGCTGCCGATCCCGACCTCCACGGTGTCCCGCAGCACGTTCCTCTTCTGCTTCGGCCGCACCACGCACCTCAGCGAAGACGCCGCCAGCTGGTTCACATTTGCGAACGACCCGCGCAGCGTGACCTGCACCGAGCGCGGCTCAACCGTCTCGATCGCCGCGCCGCCCGCGACGCGCTCGAATTCGGCCTCGACCGGAACCGCGATCGTCTTCAGATAGCTGATGTCCGCGCGGATGCTGAAGTAGATCAGAACGGAAATCACCAGAGAAAACAGCTTCCAGTAGCCGTTGTTCAGGAACACCATGCGAAGGAGCGACAGCCATCTACTTGCGCGCATGGGCACCCCCCTTCTCTTTCGTCAGGTGCTTGCGCAGCAGGCGCGACGTCACGCCGGTGAACCAGTCCGTCACGGTCTGCGTGCGCGCCCGCTCGTTCGGCATGGCCGTCCTCAGCCAGCGCAGGATGATCTTCTCCAGATTGTCGCTGTCGTCGTAGCGGTGCAGCCGCCCGTTGTACGCGGCGGAGACCACGCCCGTCTCCTCTGAAACCACGAAGACCACGGCGTCAGTCTCCTCGCTCAGGCCAACGGCCGCACGGTGCCGCATGCCGGAGGCGACGAGCTCGCTCTGGTTCGAAACGGGAAACAGGCAGTGCGCGGCCGCGATGCGCCCTTCGCGCATGATGATGCCGCCGTCGTGCAGCGGCAGCGGCGGCGTGAAGATCGAAACCATCAGCTCGTGGCTGACGAACGCGCCCAGCCTGATGCCCGAGTCCTCGTAGCTGCACAGCGAGATGCCGCGCTCGACGGCGATCAGCGCGCCGGTGCGAGCCTTGGCCATGCTCAGGATGCACCGGCACAGGATCTCCGGCACCTGCTGCTGCCGCAGCCCGTATGTCCGGCTGAACAGCCGCTGCCCGCCGACCATGGCCAGCACGCGCCGGATCTCCTGCTGGAACACCACGACCATGCTCAGGGCCAGATAGATCAGCAGGAAGTAGACGACGCGCGCGAGCACGTCGAACCGGAAGAGATAGGTGAACAGCAGCAGCGACACGACCAGCACGCAGAACCCCAGGAGCACCTGCGCGCTACGCGTGCCTTTGACGTACCGCAGGAGGGCGTAGATCGCCAGATACAGAATCAGGATCTGCATCACGTCGTTGAATCCGATCTGTAGGCCCTCAAACATGCGCGTCTTCTGCCCCCTCCGATAACGCCCGCACCACGGTGCACGCTTGGCGGGTTTCCTTCACGTCGTGCACGCGCACGACAGAAGCCCCGTTCAACACGCACCAGACCGCCGCTCCGACGCTTCCCCCGAGCCTGCCCTGCGCCGACGCCTCGCCGCACAGCTCGCCGATAAACCGCTTGCGTGACGCGCCGACGAGCACCGGCGCGAGCCGGTCGAAGCGGCCCAGCGACGCGAGCAGCGCGACATTCTGCGCGGTGGTCTTGGCGAACCCGATGCCCGGGTCGACCACGAGGCACTCGCGCGCGATGCCCTGCCCGACCGCATACGACACCGCCTGCTCCAGCGCGTCCTCGACTTCCCGCACCACATCGTCGTACGCCGCCAGGCCGGACATCGTCTGCGGGGTTCCGCGCATGTGCATGAGCACGAGTCCCGCCCCCGCCTCGCGAACGGCCTGCGCCAGCGCCACGTCCCCGACGATGGGCGCGACGTCGTTGACGATGCTGGCGCCAGCCTCCAAGGCGGCGCGGGCCACGGCGGCATGCCGCGTATCAATCGAAATCGGCACCGCGGCCCTCTCCGCCAGCCCGCGAACCACGGGAAGCACCCGCCGCAGCTCCTCGGCCACATCCACCGCTCCGGCGCCCGGGCGCGTCGACTCGCCGCCGACATCCAGCAGGTCCGCGCCTTCGTCAGCCAGCCGGAGGCCGTGCTCGACCGCGCGCGCCGGCTCCAGCCAGAGCCCGCCGTCAGAGAACGAGTCCGGCGTCACGTTGACAATGCCCATCAGCAGCGGATACACCAGCGGTATCCGCCGACCGCGGCACTGCCAAGCACGCTGTTGTCGAGTCGCTTCCATCTGCACGTCACCTGTCTCATGGCGCTGGCTGCACCCCTCACGGAAGCGGCGGAAGCTGCGGCGGCGCGCCGTCCGACGCGGCGTCCGCGGCGGGCGGCTCCTCCGGCACGGCAGCCGCCTCGTCCGGCGTCGCCGGGTCGGCGGGCCCCGCTTTCGCCGCCACCGCCGCCCGCTTCTTCGCGGCCCGCTCCTCGTCGCTCAGAATGCGCCCCTCGCTGAGCAAATCCTCGACGTCGCGCCCGTCCATGGTCTCGGCCTCAAGCAAATGCTCGACCAGCATTTCAAGCTTCGCGCGGTTCTCGGTGATCATCCGCGTCGCCCGGGCGTAGGCCTCGCCAACCAGACGCTCGACCTCCTCGTCGATCTTGCGGGCGGTCTCCTCGCTGTACGACTGACTGCGCGACACCTCGCGCCCCAAGAAAAGCAGCTCTTGGTTGTCGCCGAACGCCTGGAACCCGAAAACCTCGCTCATCCCGAACGAGCAGATCATCTTGCGCGCGATGTCGCTGGCCATCTTGATGTCCATCCGCGCACCCGTGGAGATGTCCCCGGTGAAGTGCTGCTCCGCGATGCGGCCGCCCATCAGGACGACGAGCTGGTCGAGCAGCTCGTTGCGGGTCCGGTTCAGGACGTCGCGCTCCGGCAGCGACATGGTCGCGCCGAGCGCCTGGCCGCGCGGGATGATCGTCACCTTGTGCAGCGGCTCGGTGTGCACGCACAGCACCTGAAGCAGCGCGTGGCCGGCCTCGTGCCAAGCGGTGATCCGGCGCTCGCGATCCTCCATGGCGCGGCTCCGCCGCTCCCGGCCCCACAGCACCTTGTCGCGAGCCTCCTCCAAGTCGATGTGCTCCACCGCCGAGCGGCCGATGCGCGCCGCCAGCAGCGCGGCTTCGTTCAGGAGATTGGCCAAGTCCGCGCCCGAAAACCCCGGCGTCCCGCGGGCGATCCGGCTGAGGTCGGTGTTCGGCCCCATTTTGATCCTGTCCGCGTGCATGCGGAGGATCTCCTCGCGGCCCGTCAGCGTCGGCAGGTCGATGATGATCTGCCGGTCGAAGCGCCCCGGCCGCAGCAGCGCGGGGTCGAGCACGTCGGCCCGGTTGGTCGCCGCGATGATGATCACGCCTTCGGACGTCTCGAACCCGTCCATCTCCACAAGCAGCGCGTTGAGCGTCTGCTCGCGCTCGTCGTGTCCGCCGCCAATGCCCGAAAAGCGGCTGCGCCCCACGGCGTCGATCTCATCGATGAAGATCAGGCAGGGCGCGTGCTTCTTGCCCTGCTCGAACATGTCGCGCACGCGCGACGCGCCCACGCCCACGAACATCTCCACGAAGTCCGAACCGCTGATGCTGAAGAACGGCACGCCGGCCTCGCCCGCTATCGCCTTGGCCAGGAGCGTCTTGCCCGTTCCGGGAGGCCCCATCAGCAGCACGCCCTTGGGAATGCGTCCGCCCAGCTTCTGGAACCGCTGCGGATCCTTCAGGAACTCGACAATCTCCTGCACCTCCTCCTTGGCCTCCTTGATGCCCGCCACGTTCGCGAAGGTGAGCTTCTTCTTGTCCTG
>CAYLUN010000169.1:0-7447 GCA_964386865.1 uncultured Lentisphaeraceae bacterium
GTCTCCATGTCCAGCGGCACCAGCGAGCGGATGTCCACCACCTCGGCGGAGACGCCCTGCGCGGCGAGCTGGTCGGCGGCCTTGAGCGCCTCGTAGAGCATCGGGCCCCACGTGACGATCGAGACCTGGTCGCCCGCGCGCTTGACGTCGGCCTTGCCGAGCGGCGTGAGGTACTCCTCTTTCGGCACCACGCCCTTAACGTTGTACATGATCTGCGACTCCACGAAGAGGATCGGGTTGTTGTCGCGGATCGCGCTCTTGAGCATGCCCTTGGCGTCGGCCGGCGTGGCGGGATAGACCACGTACAGGCCGGGGATGTGGGCGAACATCGACTCCAGCGTCTGCGAGTGCTGGCCGCCGTAGCCCTTGCCGCCGCCGACCGAGGCGCGGTACACGAGCGGCACCTCGATGCTCGCGCCGGACATGTAGTGCCACTTGGCCGCCTGGTTCGAGATCTGGTCGGAGGCCATCAGGCCGAAGTCCATGTACATCAGCTCGACCACCGGGCGCAGGCCCGTCATGGCCGCGCCGACCGCCGTGCCGCAGATGCACGCCTCGGAGATCGGCGTGTTGAACACGCGGTCGCGGCCGAAGGCGTCGATCAGGCCCTTGGTGACCTTGAACGCGCCGCCGTACTCGGCGATGTCCTCGCCCCACTGCACCACGCGGCTGTCGCGCAGCATCTCTTCGATCATCGCCTCTTTGAGCGCGTCTTTGTAGGTGATCTGGCTGTCATCGCCGCGCTTGATCACGGGCAGCTCGCCCTCGAGCTTCGACTCGGCGTACGCCGCCGGAACCGTCTCGACGCGGGTGTCGGTGTACATGTACTTGATCACGTCGGCGGGGTCGGGGTCCTTCGACCACGCGGCCTTGGCGGCCATGCGGGCGTTGCGGTCCGCGACCTTGTCCTTGAGAGCGGCGAGCTTCTTGGGCGAGAGGCACTTCGCGTCGAGCAGCTGCCGCTCAAGGTTCGCGATCGGGTCGAGCGCCTTCCACTCGGCCTCCTCTTCCTTCGTGCGGTACTCCAGGCGCGGGTCGCCCAGCGAGTGGCCGTAGTTGCGGTAGGTGTCGAACTCGATCAGCACGGGGCCTTCGCCCTTGCGGCAGATCGCGGCGGCGCGGCGCATGGCGTCCATGCAGGCGAGGATGTCCATGCCGTTGACCACCTCCGCGTGCATGTTGTTGTCCGCGAAGCCGGCGGCGCGGCGGGCGACCGTCTTGACGCCCGCGACCTCGCCGTCCACGCGGCCCGTGAAGCCGTAGTGGTTGTTGATGACCGCGTAGACGATCGGCAGTCCGTAGGGGTTCTTGGTGTACTCGGTGTCCGTGAACTGGCCCATGGCGGCCCAGTTGAGCGCCTCCAGCACCACGCCGTTGGCGTAGGCGCCGTCGCCCGCGAAGCAGCAGGTCACCTTGCCGGTCTTGAAGTAGCGCGAGCTGATGGCCGAGCCCGTGGCGATCGGCACGCCGCCGCCCACGATCGCGTTCGCGCCGAGGTGGCCCGCCTTGAAGTCGGCGATGTGCATCCCGCCGCCCCGGCCCTTGCAGTAGCCGTCCTCTTTGCCGAACAGCTCCGCGATCGCACGGTAGACGTGGCCGTCCAGCGCGGCCTCCATCAGCTCCTTTTTCTTGGTCGCGGCGCATTCGGGGATGCGCGCCTTCAGCTCCTCGACGCTCATGCCGCGGATCGCGACGCAGCCCTTGGCGAGCGAGTCGCCGTGGCCGCGGTGGGTGGAGGTGATGAAGTCGTCGTAGTTCATCGCCGCGCAGCAGCCGACCGCCGTCGCCTCCTGGCCGATCGAGACGTGCGTGGGGCCGCGGTACTCGTAGCCCTTGCAGGAGTCGTACGCGCCGGTTCGCAGCTTGACGATCATCTCTTCGAACTCGCGGATCGTCAGCATGTCTTCCAACACGTCGACCGCCTGCGCCGCCGTGATGGTCCCCGCCGCGATCTCGTCCTTCAGTGTGCCTTTGTACTGGTAGGCCGGGATCTTGCCGAGGTTGTAGGTCGTGGGTTTGAAGCTGGGCTTCAACGTGCTGAGGTAGTTGTTGGTTGCCATGGTTTTTTGTCCTGTTGGTTTACTACACAAGAATCGTCTCGACACCCGCCCGCTGGAACGCTTTCCGCTCGGCGGGGGGCATCTGCTTGTCCGAGATCACGGCGGAAAGGGCGCGGATTGTACCGAAACGCACGAAGCTCGTCTTGCTGAATTTCGAGCTGTCCGCCAGCAGCACCGTGCGCGACGCCCGCGCGAGGGCCTGCTCCTTGGTGAACGCCTCGGCCGGGTCGGTCGTGGTCAGTCCCTGCTCGGCCGACACGCCGATCGTGCCCATGAAGGCGACGTCGAGGTGCATCTGCTCCAGCACCGCCCGCGTCAGGGGCCCCACGAACGTCTGGCTGAGCCGCCGGCACTCGCCGCCGGTGAGGATCATGCGCGGGCCGCCGCTGCTGAACACCTGCGCCACGCGCAGCGAGTTCGTCACGACCGTGAGCTGCGTGTGAGCCGTCAGGAGGCGCGCCAGCGCCAGCACCGTGCTGCCGCCGTCGAGGTAGACCGTGTCGCGCGGCCGAACCAGCTTGAGCGCGGCCTCGGCGATGCGCTGCTTCTCGGACGCCGCCATCGAAGTCTTGTCGTCGAAGAGCGGCTCGTCGTCGCGCCCGTCGGCCGCCACCGCGCCTCCGTGAATGCGGCGCAGCTCGCCGGCGCCCTCCAGCGCCGCCAGGTCGCGCCGCACCGTGGCGGGCGACACGCCCAGCTCGGAGGCCAGCTCCTCCACGCGCAGGATGCCGCGCTCTCGCAGCAGCCCCCGCAGCTTGCGCCACCGGGCCTCGGCCAGCTCTCTGGATGCAACATCGCTCATTCGTGCTTACTTCTGCTCGTTAATGCGCATAGTTAATCAAAACCGATCACGATAGGCAAGCGCGAACGGCGCGCATCTGCGATTCATTGCCCTTCCGCGGGAGCAGGGGCGCCCTCGCCCCTGAATGAGACAGGCGTCTGGCGACTTTCATTCGGGAACGAGGGCGTCCCCGCCCCCATTCGACTGACCGCCTTATCAGCCCCCATCGGCGTGCTGGGGAGGCCAATGAATCCCTGATGCTCCCGCACGACCGCCGCCTGTAGCCCCCCCCGATCAGCACGTGCAGACGATATATCAAAATATAAATATTTTGCGCTTTTTAGTCAAATCGTCTTTGACTTTCGCGAAACGATATATCATAGTGGCCACATGAAGAGCCCAGTGAAGAACACCGGTTGGCAGCGCGACACGGCGAGTCGCGTCGCCCTATTTCACGCGTTTCATCGCCGCGCGAACGAGCGCCCGCTGTTCGGCTTCTTCCGCGGCAGCGAGTACCCGCTCTTCCGCTACCCGTTCAGCCGCTCGCTGCCGCAGGGCGTTCCGCTCCGGCCCGAAGATTTCGACGTGGCCGCCTTTGCCGCAGACAGCGCGCGCCTCTTCCTCGAGCACGAGGCGTGCGGCGGCGACTTCCTCTACAGCGCCAGCGCGTTCTGGGGCATCCCCTGGCTCGAGGCCATGCTGGGCTGCCCGATCTACGCCAACCACGCGACCGGCTCGATCTACTGCGAGCCGCCGCCCGGCTTTGCTCCGGACGCCGTGCCCGCATTCTCCCCCGGCAACCCCTGGTCGCGCCTGATGGACGCCATGCTCCGCGCGCTGGCCGCCACGAGCGCGGGGCGCTTCCCGCTCGCCACCACGCGCATGCGCGGCGCGGCCGACCTGCTCGCCGCGCTCTACGGCGGCGACGCCTTCGTCTACGCGCTGTTCGACCGGCCCGACGAAGTCGTCCGCGTCGCCGAACGCGTGACGGACCTCTTCATCGCGTGCGGCCGGTTCCAGCTCGAGCGCATCCCCCTCTTCCACGGCGGCGTGGGCTCGTTCTACTACCACGCCTGGATGCCGCCCGGCACGGTCTGGCACCAGGAGGACGCCGCCGCGCTGCTCTCGCCCGACCTCTACGCGCAGGCCATCGAGCCCTGCGACCGCCAGATCGTCGGCGCCTTCCCGCACGTGGTGATGCACCAGCACTCGACCGGCTTCGTGCCGACCGGCCGCTACCTCGACATGGGCATGAGCGCGCTCGAGCTGCACATCGACAGCGGCGGCCCCTCGGCTGAAGCGCTGTACGACCGCCACCTCGCGATTCTGCGCGAGCGCCCGCTCATCATCTGGGGCGACATCTCTCCCGCCGACCTCGACTGGCTCTTCGCCAAGCTGCCCCCGCAAGGCCTCGCGATCATCACGGTCGTGCAAACGCCAGAACAGGCCCGTGAGCTGTGGAGGACGTATGCGGAACGCGCATAGACCTTCGGAGCCAGATGCCGCCACCTGGGGGCGGGGACGCCCCCGCCCCCGTTGCTGCTCGCGAGGACGCTCGCCCTCCAGCCTGCGGACGCCCCTCCTGAGAGCGGGGACGCCCCCATCCCCGTTGCGACGCTTCAGGCTCTTATCGTTCGGCCTGATTCTCATTCCGTCCGCCCTTTCCGCCGCCGCGCGCGCCTACGACTTTTATCAGCCGCAGGTCACGCACGTCACGATCCACGAGGGCGCCCTCGCCCCCGGCCACTTCGCCTACAACCACATGGCTTCGGTCGAATGGTTCGACGGCCGCTTCCACTGCGTCTGGGGCGGCCACTCCGAAACCCACAAGGAAGGCGTCCCCGGCCAGCTCGACGTGTGGGCCACGAGCACGAACTTCGTTGATTGGTCCGCGCCGCAGCCCCTCGCTCACGCCGGCCCCGACGCCCTCGCCCGCGACCCGCAGTGCGTCCAGTGGCAGCCCAGCCTGCTCACCTTCAATGACCGCCAGCTCTGGTGCGTCTGGTCCTTCAACAGCGCGAACCCTCAGCTCGACGGGCTCTGGCTCAGCACGCTCGACGCGGGCGCCTCAGCGTGGAAGCACCGCCGCATCCAGCGCCGCCAGCAGGTGAACGGGCTCTCGTGTTCCATCTTCGCGAGCCAGAACCCGGTGCTGCTTCAGTCGGGCCGCGTGCTCGCGCCGGTCACGCTCAACTACCGCGACCCCAAACACGACGCGGGCGGCAGCCACCTCGCCGCCAGCGCCGTCCGCCGCTGGAACGCCTGCTTTTACACCGACGACGACGGCGCGACGTGGTCGTGCTCCAAACCTCTCAGCGCCATCGACGACCCCGAAGGCCAGTGGGAGCCCTTCTTCTACGAGCAGGCCGACGGCCGCATCCGCGCCTTCATGCGCAACTTCACCAAGGCCACCCCGCCCGGCAACCAGTGGCGCCTCACCGCGCTCGGAACCGGCTCTCAGAAGGGCTCGCCGCTCCTCTTCCCGGACGACCCCGTCCTCTCGTTCATGGAGACCGCCAACTGCCGCCCGCAGGTCTTCCTCCTGCCCGGCGGACGCTACTGCCTCCTGCAGCAGGACGCCGCCGTCAGCCACCGCGATTACCAGACGCGCGTGAACGTCGCGCTCCACTTCAGCCGCACCGGCGCGGACGACTTCGTCGCCGGCGCGCCTGTCTCGCGCCCCGGCGTCCTCAGCGCCTACCCGCAGGGCGTCGCCCACGGCGGCAGCCTCTACCTCGCCTACACATCCGGCCCCGGCGACCAGCCGCGCTCGATCGAGGGCGCCGTTGTCTCGCCCGCCCCCGCCGCTAACCGCCACTACGTCTGGCCCCGCGCCAAGGAGCTGATCCGACTGGAGGAGTCGCGCGACGCAGGCGGCAAAACGGTCGTGAAGCGCGCCAACCCCGACGCGCGCACCGCGCCGCCCGCCCGAGCGCAAGCCGACGGCCGCGACGCGCTGCGCTTCGCGGGCCGCGCCAGCGCGGGCGTGGACCTCGACCCGCTCGACGTCGCCGCCGGCCAGTCGCTGACGCTGCGCTTCGACGCCAAGGTCATTCGACTCCAAGACAAAGGCATGCTGATCCTCTGCTCGCTCGGCGACCGCCTCCCGCTCCGGCTCGGCGTGCCGGCCAACCGCCCCGGCCAGCTCTACGCCTACACCCGCGCCCAGTGGCGCCCCGTCGGCGCGTTTCCGCACGGGCAGTGGCACGCCGTGGCGCTCGCCGTGCGCGGCGACTCGTTCTCCGTCGGCGTTGACGGCCAGCCGCCGACGACCTTCGCGAATCCGCTTGTGAATCCCGCCGCGCGCCTCTATCTTGGTGACGGCTTCGACGTCGACTACCAGCCCAGCAACGCCGGCTCCGAGTTCCTCGTCGACCTCGGCACGCTCCGCACTGAGGTGCAGGACTCCTTACGATGAAACTCCTTCGCGCACAGATTGCCAACACCGATAGCTGCGAGCCTGCGGGAGCGGGGACGCCGCCGTCCCCGTCAGGCCAGAGACCCGAGCCGGGTGCCCGCCATACGACCTGCGGCTCCCTCGCACTCTCCGCCCTGCTCCTGGCGACCGCGCTTTACGCCCAGCCGGCAGAGCCCGCACGCAGCCCGCACTTCATTGCGACAGCCGCTGACTTGAAGACGCTCATCTCCGCACAACTCCACATCACCAAGCCCGATTTCGTCGTCTTCGTGCCCGACGCCGCAGCCGACGTCAGCGACACGGGCAACGAGCATTTCCTCGCCTTCGACGGGCCGGACGGTTCGCTCATGGCGGTCTGGACGCAGAGTTCCGTCGAGAACTTCTCGACCAACACGCCGCCCGACCAGCACATCGTCTTCGCACGCAGCGCCGATGAAGGCAAGACCTGGACGAAACCGCTCATCATCGCGGGCCCCAGGCGGGCCGGCGACGGCCACATGGCGAGCTGGGCCTATCCGCTGGTAAGCAAAAAGGGCCGCGTCTACGTGCTCTACAGCCAGTCGCTCGGCATCTACGACACGTTCATGCACCACACCGGCTGGCTGCACGGCATCTTCAGCGACGACGGCGGCGCGACCTGGTCCAAGCCGCAGAACGTGCCCGTCGCCCGCAGCGCCAACGACAACCCCAACCCCGCGATGCCGCCCAACATGCTCTGCTGGCAGAAGCCGCTGCGCCTCGGCAAGGGCGGCACGTACTTCGCCGGCTTCACGCGCTGGACAAGCTTTGCGGTGCGGCCCCCCGTGCCGCTCGCGAACCTGGGCTCCGCCGACTCGCGCGTCGAGTTCATGCGCTTCGAAAACGTCGACGAGAACCCCGCGCCCAAAGACCTCCGCATCAGTTGGTTCATGTCCGGCGACAGGGCGCTCGCCGTACCGTATCCGAAGGCCTCGCAGAACAGCGTCTGCCAGGAGCCGTCCATCGTGAAGCTTCCGGACGGCCGCCTCTTCTGCGTCATGCGCACAGCGGCGGGCAGCCCCTTCTGGAGCGTCAGCGCGGACGCGGGCGAGACGTGGACGGAGCCACGGCGGCTTCTGAGCAAGGACGGCGGCGCGCCGCTGCTGCACCCGGTCTCGCCCTGCCCGATCTACGACGTCGGCGGCAACGAGGCGGGCAGCGGCCGCTACG
>CAYLUN010000170.1:0-7447 GCA_964386865.1 uncultured Lentisphaeraceae bacterium
CGATGTCGCCGAAGGTCAGCCCGCCGAAGGTGCAGAACAGCGCGCGGTCGGTCTGTGCATGCAGGCGGCAGGCGCGCGCCGCATAGCGGGCGAGTTCGTCGTCCGCGATCGGCCCGAACTCCTCCAGATTGTCGGCGGGGCTCAGCTTCTCCTCGTCGATCTCGGGCTGCCGAATGAGCGCGTCAAAAAAGTGCCCGCCCTCCGGCATCTTCGCGCAGGGCGCGCAGAGGCGGTCGCTGCCGGGATGCTGGAACAGCTCGCCGCTCGGCGCGTACTCCGTGTTGAAGCCGCCCGGCACCAGCACCGGGGTCCCGTCGCGCAGGCGCCACGCCTTGAACTGCTCGGCCGGGAACCCGAACATGGTCCCCGTACCGTGCAGGGAGGCTGTGTCGATCCCGAGCGCCTCGCCCAGGTCAAGGGCCACTTCGCCGAGCATCTGATACGGCTCCACCACCTTCACCGGCGTGCCGGGCGCGTCCAGCCCCAGCGCCTGCCGCAGCTGGTAAACCACGCTGACGTGGATGCCCGTCTGAAAGCCGCCGCCGAAATCCACGGCTAGTTTGTCTGGCTGCCGATGCGCGCAGGTGGCGGCGATACGTTCGCGTGAAGTCATGGTTGCTCTCCCAGGATGACGTCGAATTCCGCGACTGCGGCAAAGGGTTTCCCCTGCGTCGCGGAACGCACGACGACGTTAATGTAGCGGGCCTTGACCATCTGCGGGAAGGCGACGGTCTGACGTGCGGCCGAGTTCGGCCACGTGACAGTGGCGACTGGCGCGCCCCACACCTTCGGATCGTTACCGCACTGGATCTCCGCCTCGGCGACCCGGCCGTTGTCCATGTCCTGCCGCGGCAGATACGTGAGGCCCTTGAGCGCAACCTCGCGTCCCAGATCGATCGCGAAGGTATGCGGCATCGGCGTCGCTGTATGGTCCCACGCGGTATGCCAAAAGGTGTTGGAGTCGCCGTCCAGCGCGTTCGCGGCGACGTTGCCGTGCGCGCTGTCCTCGCTGTCCACGCGCAGCACCGTCGCGCCCAGCTTGCCGAGCTGAGATTCCGGCCCCTCGGAGAGCAGGCGAGAGATATCGGCCACAACGAGTTCCACTGCTGGCAGGAAAGCGGGGCTCGCCATGTAGGCCAGCAGGCTCGCCCGCATCTGGCGGGCGACCGGATTCGCGTCGAGGCCGCCCTCCAAATCCATGCTGCACACGAGCAGCTTGCCGCCGCCCACGCGGGCCTCGAAAGCCAAGGCGAGTTTGTGGGCGGTGACCCAGTCGTCGATCACCTGCACGGTCGGCTTCAGCGCGCGGGGAAGCTCGTCGAGGATCATCGGCGCGGCCCGCGTAACGAGATACCACCACTGCCAGTCACTGTGAAAGTCCGTCGGGAACTGCGCCAGCGCGGGGTGCTTGGGGTCGCAGAGGATGCCGAGCGTGGTCGGCGGCTGGCGGTGCGTCCACGCGGTGTTCCAGAAGATGCTGGAGAAGCCGAGCACGACCTTGTCCTTGCCGGCGTTACGCACGCGCTTCGGCGGCAGCAGCAGCAGCACCTTGCCGCCCGCGCGCAAGGCGGCCAGCGCAGGCGCATCCAAGTCGCGGGCGACCGTCACCCCGGCCGGCGGCTGCACGTCCGCCTTGGCCGGGTAGATCCACACGTCCCAGTCGTTCTCGATCTTTGTGCCCGCGACGCGGACCGACAGCGTGTGGCGCGCAGGGGCGCGGATGGGCGCTTCTCCGAGGTCGACGCGCACGCGGCCGAGCGCGAGGCCGTTGCCGACGGGGATGGTCTGCGGCGGCAGCTTCCCACACGCCACGGGCATGCCGTCGCTGCCGAGCAGCGCCCACTCCACCACCGCATTCTCGAGCGGCGCGGCGCCGAAGTGCGCGACCTCAATGTCGGCCTCCAACTTCTCGTCGGTCGTGAACACGCGCTTCGCGAGCCGCGCGAGCGGGACGGTCGCGCCGCAGAAGCGGCTGTACTCGGCGGGCGTAACGTAGCCCTTCTCCTCCCAGAACGGGTCGAGCACGCCGACGAGCGCCGTACCCTGGCCGGGGAAGTCGTGCAGGTCGAGCAGCTCGAAGCCGGCCATGCCCGGCGTACGCAGCGCGGCCTCGATGTCCGCCTTGTAGCAGAGCGCCTGAAGCTTGCCGGACGCGAGCAGGAAGTCGTGCGCCTGCTCCAGCATCCCGCGCGCGGCCAGCCGCTCGCGGAAGATCTCGAAGTTCTTCGGCTTGAGGTAGCCCGTGTACTTTTTCATCTCGTCGAAGTTCGGGTAGACGCACCACTGGCCGATCTCGTGGCTGACGACGGGGACGCCCCGCTTCTGAATGTAGCCGCGGAAATCGAACGCCGTCTGCGGCGGCTGGGCGTTGATGACCGACTTCAAGCCCTCGCCCCAGCCCTGGATGCGCGGGCCAGGCACGCAGTGCCACTGGTTCTCCGACAGTTCCGGCCAGCCCGCGCCGCCGGCGTAGAGCCGCCGCGGATCAGAAGCCTTGAAATGATTCACCCACTGCGCGAGATACGCTTTGTGCTTCTTGCCGCCGGGCTCGTTGCCGTAGGCCATGAGAACAAACGACGGGTGGTTGCCGTAGGCTCTCAGGATGCGCTCCGTCTCCTCGTGGATCCACGCGTCCACAGGCTTGCCGTCGCCCAGCGTCGTGGACTGGTTGGCCCACGAGCACGCCTCGACGTGCAGATAGAAGCCCAGCTCGTCGGCCACGGCGAACGCCGCCTCGGGCGGGCACCACGAGTGGAAGCGGATCAGGTTGAGACCGTGCGCCTGGGCGACGCTGATGATGCGCCTCCACTCCGCCACGTCGGTCGGCGGATGGCCCGTCTTCGGGAAGATGCAGCAGTCCAGCGTGCCGCGGATAAAGGTCGGCCGGCCGTTGACCGCGAACCGCGTACCCTGCGCGGCGAACTCACGCACGCCCGTGCGCGTCCGCCACGTGTCGGCCTGCCCGTCAGCGGTTTCGATGGTGACCTCGAAGTCAAAGAGGTTCGGCGAGAACTCGTCCCAACGTGCGCTGCCGAAGGAGGTGATGGCCTGCATTTCGGAGCGGCTACCCTCGCCCCACGCCAGCCCCGTGCTGCCGTCGAAGCGCGCATTGTTCGCTCCGCCGATGTCCGTGTGCCAACGGATCTTGCCGGTGCCGCGCGCGCCCGTCGCGTTACCGATTCGGACCATGACCCGCACCCAGTGGTTCGAGAAATCCGGAACCAGCCTCACCTCGTCGATCCACACGAGCGGCGTCGCTCGCAATTCGATCGTGCCGACGACGCCGTTCCAGTTGCCCTGCGTGTGGTCGCTGACGCTGTGCGAGTTCTCGCCGATGTCGACCACCATGCGGTTGTCCACGCGGAGCGTCAGCGTGTGCTTGCCTGGCGCGAGCAAGCCGAGATCGTAGTCGTGCGGCGTGGCGAGGCTGTTGTTGGAGCCAAACGGCTTGCCGTCCACCCAGAGGCGCGTCTCCCAGTGCGGGCGCTCCAGCGACAGCACGGCGCGGCGGCCCTGCCACGCGGCGGGCACGTCGACGTCGCGCTGATACCAGGCCACGCCCGCGTAGTAGGTGTCGGGAGTCAGCCAGAACGGGATCTTGACGTTTCCGGGCGTGCGGTAGGACTCATACTCCGGCTCGGTGAAGAACGACTTGTCCGCGATCCCGCCCGTCCATTTCGTGTCCACGGTCACGGGATCGCCGATGCCCTGCGTCGGCAGCGAGCCGGGCAAGGTGATGCGCTCTGGCAGCGCGGTGTCGAACCACGCCGCCGCGACGCCTGCGTCCTCGCGGTCCAGGCGGAAGCGCCACTCGCCCGCCAGCGACAGCGGCTCCGTTGCGCGGGCAGTGGCTAACAGGGCGAGAACGAACACCGCGGAAAGGACTCGCTTTTTCGTTTTCACACACCGTTCCTTCTTGAACTCGTACGGCTCGCCGCAGGCTCGCCCCCCTTGCGCCCGCCTTGTCCGCAGGCCTGGGGGCGAGGCTGTGCCGAGCCGCTAATCCCAGTCTCACTTGTAGTACAGGCTTGAACCGGCCCCAGCCTGCCGACCAGGATGTCCGTCACTTGGGCGGCCTTACCCCCACCCTTCCTCACCCCGCCAGTTCGCGCTCGATGGCCTCCAGCGACTTGCCCTTGGTCTCTGGCACCCGGAAGAACACGAAGACGAACCCCGCGAAGCAGATGGCGGCATACAGCCAGAAGGTCTTCGCCGTGCCCAGCGCCCCGTTCAGGATCGGAAAGGTGTAGGTGAGGATGAAGCAGGCGACCCACAGCGCGGACACCGCCACCGAGATCGCCGCGCCGCGAATCCGGTTCGGGAAGATCTCCGAGATCAGCACCCAGGTGATCGGCGCCAGCGACATGGCGTAGCACCCCAGCGAGCACAGCGTGAAGACCAGCACGGCTAGCCCCTTCAGGTGCAGGACGTAGGCGGCGCCGATCAGCACGTGCGACAGGCCGATGCCCGCGCAGCCGACCAGCATGAGCAGACGCCTGCCGATCCGGTCGACCATGCCGATGGCCACGAGCGTGAACACCAGGTTGATGGCCCCCGTGATGACAATGTTGAAGAGGATATCGCTCACGCCGTAGCCGGCGGAGCGGTAGATCTCTTCGGCATAGTTGAACAGCACGTTGATCCCGCTCCACTGCTGCAGCACCGCCAGCGTGATGCCGACCATCAGAACCTTGCGCATCCGAGGCGCCAGCAGCTCGCTGAAGCGCACGCGCTCCCCGTCTTCTTTCGCCAGCGTGTTCCGGATGTCATCCACTTCGGCGTCGGCATAGGCCTGGCCGCCGATTTTCGCAAGCACACCGCGGGCGACGTCGATCCGCCCGCGCTTGATGAGCCAGCGCGGGCTCTCGGGCACGAGAAGCGAGCCGACCAGAAAGAGCAGCGACGGCACAGCCACGGCTGTGAACATCCAGCGCCAGCCCAGCTGGCCGTTCCACGACTGCCGGATCATCTCGGCCGTCGCGCCATCGGCAACCTTGTCGGCGATCAGCATGTTCGCGACTTGCGCGCCCAGGATGCCGACCACGATGGTCAACTGGTTGATCGCCACCAAGCGGCCGCGCATATGCGCCGGCGCCACTTCGGCGATATACATGGGCGAGAGGTTCGAGGCCATGCCGATGGCCACGCCGCCCACGATGCGCCACACGACGAACAGCAGGAACGTTCCAGCCCAGCCCGTGAGCACCGAGGAGACCGCGAACAGGAGAGCGGAGACCAGCAACAGCTTCTTGCGGCCGAAGCGGTCGCTCAGCATGCCGGACAGCAGCGAGCCGATGAGGCAGCCGAGCAAGGCGCAGCTGTTCGCCCACCCGACCTGCGCCTCGCTGGTCAGAGCAAAGTATTTTTCGAAAAACGGCTTCGCCCCGCCGATGACCACCCAGTCGTAGCCGAAAAGCAGCCCGCCCATCGCCGCCACGAGGCAGATCATCCACACATACGTCAGATTGTACGCGGTCTCCGCGCGACCCGCGCCTTCGCCGCCCGACATCGCAACCCGCATCGTCCTTGCCTTTCCTTTGGCCTCCGCGCGCCAGACACTCCCGGCGGGCACACGGCCCCGCTGCCGCCATCACATACGCCAAGATTATCACATGCCGTCGATCACTTGGCAACCCCCACAGACAGCTCCCCGCGAATGGGCGGGCGGTGGCGCGGAATCTCGCTTTTGAAGTCGCCCAGGCTGGGCCACTGGAGCCGGCTGTCGAGATCCACTTCCGCCACGATGACGCTGCCCCACGTCTCGGCCTTCGCAAGGGGCTGCCCGGCGTGGTCGAAAACGGCGGTGATCATCCAGTTGCGAGAGATGTCCTCGTAGGTGCTGCTGACCAGGTACACGTGGTTCTCACAGGCGCGGGCGCTCGCGAGGATGGGGTTGCAGCCCCACACGGGCCAGGCGATGACTTCCGCGCCGCGGTTGCTCAGCTCGCGCGCGACCTCCGGGAAGAAGCCGTCGTAACAGACCATCATGCCCACCTTGCCGAAGCGGGTTTGAAAGACGGGGTAGTCGCTGCCCGGGCTGACGCCCTTCTCAACTTCGCTGCGCGGCAGCGCGACCTTGCGGTACGTTCCGGCCACACCCCCGTCCGGCCCAATCAGCACCGCGACGTTGTAAATCAGGTGCCGATCCCGCTCGACCAGGCCCGCCACGATGTAGAGGTTGTGCTGCTTCGCCAGCTCGCCGAAGTAGGCGGTGGAGGGCCCCGGGATCGGCTCGGCGCACTCGGCGACAGACGTGTCCAGCCCATACGACGTGAGCACCTCGGGCAGCACCACGAGGTCCGCCTTCTGGCGCGCGGCATCGGCGATGAGCGGCGCGAACAGGCGGCAGTTGCCTAGCGGCGAGCCGCCGCCCTTCGGCCGGAAATGAACGGCGGCGAGCCGCACCTTGCGGCCAGCGGGAGCCGCGGCCTCGTCGAAGGTCACGCGGCTCCACTCCACGCGCCCGAGCGGCGCCCACTGCAGGTGCAGCTCGACCACCGCGCGCGTCGCCTTCGACGGGGCGCGGTAGGTGTCCGACACCTCGGCCCAGCCGGCCGCATCCGGCTCGTGGTCAGACGGGTACTCCGGCTCGGCCGTCGGCCGCCAGCCCACCAGCACATCCTTCGGGCCCGGCGCCTCGGTCGGCACGGACGTGCCCGCGTCGTCCTGCCACACGACGCGCGCGAAGACCGAGCGGCGCGGCAGCGGCACACGCTCGCTTCGGCGGTAGGCTGAAAACCGATAGTGCTTTCCGCCCTGCACGGGAAAGGTCTTCTGCCAGCGGCCCTGCAAGCCCTCGCGTTCGTCGGCCAGAATGACGAGGCGCGCGCCGCCGTCGCGCCCGCCCTGCGGCTCGGCGGCGAACGCGGGGGCGATCTCGGCGCGCGGGCTGGCGTGCGCCCATCCCTGCGCCGCGGCTGCAGAGGCGTCAGCCGCCAACGCGGAGCTGAAAAGCATGCGCACAACGGCGGCGCCTGTGCTTGCGAGAAGAATCGTCTGTTCTCTCATAATCACTCCGCATACAGCAGCGCCCGCTGGCGGGCGCGGCCAAAATCGCGTCGGGCGCGGGCCCACTCGGCGAACAGGGGCTTGAGCGGCAGACCGGCCTTCACATGCAGGCGCACGCGGTCGGTGCCGTAGAGCTTGTCGAACCACTCCGGACGCGCGCCCGCGTGCCGCCACACGCGGGACGCGCCGTACAGCTCGGCGAGCGACTGGAGGATGTGGAGCGAGACCTGCGCCGGGCGGAAGCGGGCGGGGTCGGTGACGGTGAGGCGCACGCCGTCCAGCTCCTTGCCCGCGTAGGGCTCGACCGCCGCCACGTAGCGGTACGGATGGAACGTCACGCCCGCGAGCCGCTTCGACGCGAGGCAGTCGCAGAGCGCCTCCGCGCGCAGCCACGGCGCGCCGAGCACGCGGAACGCGAGGTTGGTGCCGCGGCCGCAGT
>CAYLUN010000171.1:0-7362 GCA_964386865.1 uncultured Lentisphaeraceae bacterium
GGCGGGCGCGCAGCTCATCGACGCGATCGTGAAGCTGCACAAGAACGTGATCGTCTCAGGCGCGACCTCGTCGGGCAAGACCTCGGTGCTGAACGTGCTGAGCGCCTTCATCCCCGAAAACGAGCGCATCCTCGTGATCGAAGATTCCAGCGAGCTCCAGCTCCAGCAGCGCCACACGGTCTGCTTCGAGACGCGCAAGCCGGACAAGAACGGCAACGGCGAGGTCACGATCCGCGATTTGATCCACTCCTCGCTACGCCTGCGCCCCGACCGGCTGGTCATCGGCGAAATCCGCGGGGGCGAGGCGCTCGACCTGTTGCAGGCGCTGAACACCGGCCACGCGGGCAGCATGTCGACCATTCACGCCAACAGCTCGATCGACTGCCTCTCGCGCCTCGAAACCTGCTCGCTGCTCAGCGGCATCGACATCCCGCTCACGGCGCTGCGCGCCCAGGTCGCCTCGGCCATCGACGCAGTCGTGCACACCGCCCGGCTCTCGGACGGCTCGCGCAAGATCGTGGCGGTCTCGGAGGTGCTGGGTCTCAAAAACGGCGAGTACGAGGTGCAGGATCTCTACGTCTACAAGATTCTGGGCATCGGGCCGGACGGCAGCGTCGACGGCGCGTTCACAGGCACCGGGTGCCCGCCCACGTTCCTGAGTGACGCGCGCCTGCGCAAGCTGCCGCTGGACGAAACGATGTTCGTGGCGACGGCTTAGAAACCGA
This sequence comes from uncultured Lentisphaeraceae bacterium, assembly GCA_964386865.1. Classification (GTDB taxonomy): domain Bacteria; phylum Verrucomicrobiota; class Kiritimatiellia; order RFP12; family UBA1067; genus CAYLUN01. Next base: position 726 of record CAYLUN010000171.1, read on the forward strand.
AGAGCGATTTCTTGATCTCCTTCTCGAGAAGGATGTCGACCTTGCGGGTCTCGCCGGGGCGCACTTTGTAGTACTGCTGCACCGGCTTGTAGCCCGCGCACGTCACCGTGACTTTGTGGTTCTCATTCGGCGTGACCTCGACACGGCCCGGCTCGGTCGGTTTGTCGTCCACCAGCACGGTGGCGGTTTTGGGCGAGAGGGCGATCTCAAGCACAGCCGCGCCGGTGGCTGCGGGCGGCGTGACCGGTATGGCCGGTTCCGCTGCCGCGGCCTTGACGGGCGCGGTGACGGGCGGCGCGGCCGGTTTGGCCGGTTCCGTTACCGCGGCCTTGACGGGCGGCGCGACCGTCGGTTCGGCGGGTTTCTCGGTTTCCAAGTCGAGCGCGCTGAGCGTCCGCTCGATGCCACCGGAGCGGGGCAGCTTGATGGTCTCGATGCGCGAGCGGAAGCGGTTGCCGCTATCGACGCTGACCAAGACCGTGAGCGACTCGCCGGGCACGGGCAGGACCCATTCCTTAGCTTCGCCGCCGAGGAGCGTCATCTTCTTGATCTCCTTAGCCGAAACCTGCACGGTGCTGCCGCTTTGGTTGACCAGGCGCAGCAGGCAGACCGCCTTCTGCTGGGCGAGGGCCGTGCGCAAGGTGGCGGCGTCGCCGAAGAGCGCGTCCGCTGCGGCGTTGCCGAGGACGGCGTCAGCGACGTTCAGGCGCTGGCCGCGCTGATCCAGCGGATCCTTCTGCGCGAGGGTCGTTTCCAGCAGCTTTGCGTACGCGCCGCGCGTCGCCACCCATTTGGCTTTGAGGGCGGCGTCGGCCAGCAGGTCGGGGGTGACGCCCGCGAGCAGACCGACGCCGTCGGCGCAGTCGGCCAGCAGGCCCTTGCCGATGCGTCCGTCGAGGTCGTCCAGCCGTTTGCCGGCCTCGGCCGCCTTGGCGGCCAACGCGGCCCGAGCGTCTTGCTCGGCCTTGGCCTGGGCCGCGGCGATGCGCTCGGCTTCGGCCTTGGCCTTTTCAGCGGCGATACGATCAGCCTCTGCTTGGTCAGCGGCTGCTTTGTCAGCGGCGGCCTTGTCAGCGGCGGCCTTGTCAGCGATCAGCCGGCTTGCCTCGGCTTGGGCGGCCGCGCGCGCGTTGGCCTCGCGGTCGGCTTTTTCGGTGGCGAGTTGTGCGGTCTCTGAGGCGGGCGGCGCGGCCTCACGTTTGGCGGGCTCGGTGCTCGTCTTCGCGGTGTCGGCAGTTGACGCGCCGGAGTCGGCGAGGGGCTCGCGGACGGGGGCGCCGCGGTCGCGCGTGGCAAGCCAGACGCCGCCGAGCGCCAGCGCCAGGATGGCCGCCGCGCTACCGCCCATGAGCGCGAGGCGTCTCGCCTGGCGGTGGCCGGACTCCTGCCGGCCGGCGGCGATCTGGTTGACGGCGTCCGACAGGGCGCCGCTGGCTAGATCGAACGGGCGCGTGCCGAGCGTGACACCCGGCTCCTGCGCGGAGCCGGCCCCGCTGGAAAAGGTGGCCATGGTGACCTCGCCCGCGTCAAAGGCATCGTCGTGGCACGCATGAGCGGACTCCGGCTTGATGGCGTCCTCGAGCGCGCCTCGCATATCGTCGGCGCTGCGGTAACGGGACTCGGGCTTATCGGAGAGCGCGCGCGCGATCACCGTCTTCAGGCGCGGGTGCTGAGCGAACGCGTCGGCATCGAAAGCGATCGCCGGCGGCTTGCGGAGGCGGTCCTGGAAGGCGAGCCACGCGGAGTTCAGATCCGTCGGCAGGCGCCCGAAAACCGGTTTGCCGACGAGGGACTCGTAGAGGCAGAGGCCGAGCGCGTAAAGGTCGGACTGGGGCGAGCCGCGGTCATTGCCGGTCTCGGCGAACTCGGGCGCCATATAGTCCAGCGTGCCGGGGACGCCGCCGACCGTGACGGTGCCGCTCACGTCGCGGGCCACGCCAAGGTCGAAGATCTTGCCGTTGCCGGGCTGGCCCATGGGGGCGTAGAGGTTGCCGGGCTTGATGTCGCGGTGAATGATGGGTTTGGCGCTGCTGTGGAGGAACTGGAGCGCGGAGAGATAGCCGGCGAACAGCGGAATCGCCTCCGCGACCTCCAGCTTGCCCTCGTGCTTGATGCGGTGGCGCAGGGTCCAGCCGGGCATGCCCTCGAGGAACTCCATGACGAGGAAGAACTGCTTCTCGCCGGCCGTGCCGTCGAGCGTCATAAAATCGACGTACTTGACGAGGTTCGGGTGCGGGTACTGCTGGAGGATCTTAGCCTCTTTGACGAAGCGGTCGGACTGCTTCTCGGAGAAGAGGAACTTGACCGCGACCAGCAGGCCGTCGCTGACGCGGCGGGCCTTGAAGACCTCGCCGAAGCCGCCGCGGCCGAGCACGGCGAGCAGCTCGTACTCGTCCTTGTTCTTGTGCCGGATGCGGCGGTAGCGGATCTTGCGGAACTCCTCCAGCATGGCGGCGAAGGAGGCGAAGCGCTCCTCACGCTTGACGGCGAGGCACTTGGACACGAAGGGCTTGGCGTTGCTGAGCACGCGGAACACGCCGGGCCGGAACGAGGGAACGGGCGCGGCGTTGGTGCGCCAGCGGTTGAGGTAGCCGATGTGGGCGGTGTCGCCGAGGGCCTCGTACGGGAGCGACCCGGTGAGGGCCTGGTAGAAACAGACGCCCAGGCTGAAGACGTCGGAGACCTCGTCGCCGCGAAACCCGTTGATCGAGATGAAGTCGGGCGCCATGTAGTCGAAGGTGCCCTTCCAGCCGGCCGTGCTCATCTGCCCGCTGTCGTCGCGGCGGGCGATGTCGAAATCGATGAGCTTGGCCTGCCCGTCCTGGGTGATGAAGATGTTGGAGGGCTTGAGGTCGCGGTGGGTGACGCCGCGCTCGCGGGCGTGCATGAGGCCCGCGAGGCACTGCTCGAAGATCTGCTCGACCTGCGGCCAAGGCAGCCCGGAGCTGGCCTTCTTGAGGCGCTCGTTCAGAGGCTCGCCCTCGAGCAGTTCCATCACGAGGCACTGCGCCTCGTCCCACTCGCCGGCGTGCCAGGAGAAGCAGTCGCGGTAGCTGACGATGTGAGTGTGCGACAGGCGGCGCAGGATCTCGGCCTGCTCCTGAAACTTGAGCCGGATCTTCTCGTCCTCGCCGGTGATGCGTACGACCTTGAGGGCGACCTCCTCGCCGAGTTTGACATGCGGCAGCGTGTCCGAGACGCAGCGAGCCCGGTAGACGCGACCCTGCGCGCCGTCGCCGATGAGGGCCACCAGCTCGTAATCGCCGATCCGCTCGTTGCCGTTCTCGCCCATACCATCAATCCTACTTGCTGAAGATGAAGAACCATGCCGCCGTCGCGCACGCGAGCCCCAACAGGCTCAGCACCACCAGCAGGTGAGAGGGCCCACGTGCCGGCGTAGCCGCCTCGACGGTCGCAGTCTGGGCCTCCTCCTCGACCGGCTCGGCAATGGCCCGCGCGGCCGGCACGGGCGTACCCGGCGTGTGGCCGTCGCCCGACGGCGGCGTGGGCGGGGTCTGCGGCGTCCTGGGGGACGAGGCGGATAGTTCCGGAGGCGTGATACCCTCGCCCTCGAACCTCCCGGAGTCGAGGGTCTGGCCGGTGTTGGCCGTCTGGCCCGTCTCGCGCTCCTCGGCCGCGGCCGCCGCAGGGCCGGCTGCGGGCGGCTGCTCGGACGGCTGCTCCAGCAGGCGCGTCTGCGCAGGGGTCTCCATGGTCGGTCCGGCCGGCAGCTCGGCCGCCACGCGCACCACCACGACCGACACGTTGTCCTCGCCGCCCGCTCGGAGGGCCTCGTCGAGCAGCACCCGCGCGAGCGCCTGCGCATCGTCGTCCCGGTGCTTGCGCAGCAGCTTGTGCAGGTTCTTGTCGTTGACCATCTTGTCGAGCCCGTCCGAGCAGAGCAGGAAAAGGTCGCCCGGATGGACGTCGGTGGCCGTCTCCTCGAGTTGCACCGTGCTCTCGAGGCCGACCGCTCGCGTGATCACGCCGCGGAACATGGCGGGCAAGGTTTTGTCGTCCGCGAGGCCCGCCGCCGCCGCGACCGAGTGATCCTTGGTCATCTGTGCCAGCTTGTCCGCGCGGTATCGGTAGGCGCGGCTGTCGCCGGCGTGCAGGATCGCGGCCCGCGAGGGCGTGACGCGGTCGAAGACCAGCGTCACGACCGTGCTGCCCGTGCCGGGCGTGCCGCGCTCGTCGGAGCGGGCCTTGATCCATTGGCTGGCGCGGTTGACGGCACGCTCGACGAGCCGCGCGCTGGCGGCGGCCGTAACCGCGTAGGCCGCATCCGGCGACGCCGTGAAGGCCTCGCGTAAGGCGTCGACGGTGGCCTTGCTGGCGACCTCCCCGCCCTGCACGCCGCCCATGCCGTCGGCGACGCAGAAGACGCCCAGCTCAGGCAGCCTCAGCACCGCATCCTCGTTGTTCTTGCGACGGCGGCCCACGTCCGTGAGGTCAGCCGAGGCGAGATACGTAAAATTGTTGCTCACGAGTCGACCTCCGCTGGGCGTTATGGGGCCTTCGGATCCACCTTCAAAGCGGCGCTCTTACCGCTTTCCTGCTTGTCCTTGTCCACGGCCGAGACGGCGACCGACACGGCTTTGGTCGGATCAGCCAGCTCCAGGCGGTACTCCGGCGCGTCCGTGGAGGCCACCAGATCCCAGCCGAGCATCTTCTTGGTCCAGACCTTGTACTGCGTGACGTCAGCCTGCTTGGACGGCTGCCAGGTGAGCCGGATGGCGCCGCCGTCGGGCTGCGCCGCCAGAGCCTCTGGCGCATCGGGAAGCGCCTTCGAGCGGCCCTCGGCAACCTCGGACCACGCGCTTTCCAGCCCCTCCTTATCCAGCGCTTTGACGCGGTAGTAGCGGATCTGAGCCGGCGCCAGGTCCAGCTCGTCGGTGGTGAGCGCCGCGCCCCCGTCCGCATGGACGACGGCGAGCTTGCGGAAGCCGTCCTCCGGCCGCTTGGAGGACTCGATCAGATAGCCGTTGACATCGCGCTCAGGGTTGGGCTTCCACGTGAGGCGCACGGCGAGGGCCAGGTTCGTGGTCACGACGAGGCCGGCAGGCGGCACGGGAATAACCTTGGTCTTGGCCAGCACTGAACCCGAAGCGGAGGAGCGGACGCTGCCGGTGTTGAAGGCGATGACCTTGTACTGGTATTCGGTGCCGTCCGTGAGCAGGCCCAGCTGGGTGTTGTCCTTCTCGCCGCCCCGGTCTAGGAAACTCGTGATGTCGCGGCGGCTGAGCCGCGCGATCTGAGCCCAGTCGTCCGCGCCGGCCGTGGACCGCCACACCTCGTAGCCGACCACGGCGGTATCGGGCGAGGCCACCCACGAGACAGGCACTTCGCGGGGCCGCGCAGAGACCGTGGTCACCTGCTGCACCTCGGGGGGCACGGCCCGCGTGAGGGCGCGCACGGTCTCGGAGTCCGCGCTCTCGGCGGTCACGCCGTTCACCGCGCGGACACGGTAGAAGTACGTGCCCTCGTCCTCGAGGCTGCCGGGGTTGCCGCCACCGTCGGTGTACTGCGTGACGGTGCGCCCGGTCACCTCGCCGATCTTCACGAAAGGACCTTCGGCGGCGCGGGCCTGATAGATGTCGTAGCGGATGACGTCGCTCTCGGGGCTGGCCTGCCAGGTGAGCGGCACGCAGCGCACCTCGTCCGAGACCGCGGCGGGCTTGAGCGGCGCGGCGGGCGGCGGCAGCGTCAGCACCTTGACGGGCGCGGAAGGCACGCTCTCGGAGGCGACGCGGTTGACGCTGACCACCCGGTAGAAATACGCGGAGCTGTCCTTGAGTGTCGAAGCGGGCGTTCCGCCGTCGACGAACGTCGGCTCGCGCACCTCGCCCACCTTCGCGTACGCGTCGGGCTGCTCGACCGGCGTTCGTTCGACGCGGTAGGTGGTGACGCCCTCGGAGGCCGAGAGCGGCCACGACACCGTGACCGCGCGCGAGCCGGTGGCCTCGGCCTTGACGGAGGCGGGCGGCACGGGTGGCGGCGCGGTCACGGTCTTGACGGGCGGCGTCGGCTCGCTCGCCACGCCGGTCTTGTCGATCAGCGCGCTCAGGCGGTAGTAGTAGGTCGCGCTGTCCTTGAGCCGGGTCTCCGGCGCGAGGCCGTCGGTGTACGTCAGCCTGTCGGGCGAGACGTCGGCCACCCACACGTACGGCCCCTCCAACAGCTCGGCGCGTTCGACGCGGTACCGGAAAACCTGCTCGATGGGCTGGCTCCACGAGAGAACGGCTGACCGCAGTCCGTTGGCGGTGACCGATACGCCTTCCGGCTTGCCGTGCGCCACGATCTGGATGGGTGTGAGCGGCGCGGCGGCGGCGTCCGAACCGTCGGAAAGGCCTGTGGACAGTCGGCAACCGGAGACCAACGTCAGGCAACAGAGGGCCCCGCCGACCCCTACGATCACACGTGACCTGTGTATCCGTTCAGCTCCTGGGTTAGACATATCCGAACTCTCCTCGCGACTGGGGCCGAAGCGTACGGCCGCAAGACCGGCTGTATCCACATCGACACAATTGTTTACTATATCGGTTTCGGAGGGGGAACGCCAGCCCCCAATAACAGGGCAGTAAGACCCGGGTGCGATTGCAAACTATTGCAATCGCACAGAATTCAGAATTCAGAA
>CAYLUN010000172.1:0-7224 GCA_964386865.1 uncultured Lentisphaeraceae bacterium
TGGGAGTGGCGATCACCAAGGGTGCCGGGCGTGTCACGCGCAAGCCGATCGCGGCCCTGCGCCGGGATGTGTCTGAACTGAAACGCCAGGTGGCTGAGCTGAAGCGCCTGTTGCGGGCCATGCAGAAGGACGGTCAGCCTCGCGCCGCGACAGCGGCTGCTCTGGATTCTGAGGCCGTCAAACCGTCGCGTATCCGGCCGACGGGTCCGATGGTGCGCAAGTTGCGGGCAAAACTGGGACTGATGCAGGCGGAGTTCGCGAAGCTGGCCGGGGTGTCGGGCCTGACGGTCTACAAATGGGAGAAGTCGGCCGGGCGGATCAATCCGCGCGGCCGTGCTTTGGCGGGGCTGGCGAAGGTTTTGGGAATGGGGAAGCGGGAGTCGAAGAGGGCGGTGTCGAATGTTGAGACGTGCCCCTGTTTGCCTTCGGTGTTTCTTCGAGCTCAAGTTCCGAAATATTTTGGAGTAACCCCCAAGAGCAGTCTAGCTGTTGAGTGTGTGGTCAATAGCGTGACCCGGAAGCTGGTGTGAGGGTGGGGGGTCGTTATTTCATCGTGCATTATTGCATAAGATATGAACATCTATCGTCGAACGCTTGACATTGAACAATGGGGAGATAATAACCTGAAATACGCAGAATATCAGGCTATCTATGTGATGCGTCTGAATACACTATGATAGTACTAGTTGTTATTTAGATTCGGTCATTAATAAATTACACTTGATGTAGCTGACGGAACTGTGATAAATTTAAAAATAGTGTGAGCACGATTACATTCGCATGTAATTGAGGGGTAATGCGGCGGGTGAGTCTCGCCGCGCCCGTCGCGCACAGCCCTCTGAACCTGACCCGCGACGGCGGCAACTTCCAACTCGACTGGCCCTCCAACTCCGGCCTGCGCTATCAGGTCTGGTCTTCCGCCGACCTCACCGACTGGTACGAATACGGCGCCACGGCCAACGGCTTCGGCGGCGACTTAAGACTTACCGTGCCAACGGAATCCCAGCCGACTCAGTTCTTCCGCCTGCAGGTTCAAGATTCGCCTTAGCCGAGCGCGCTCTCAATACCGCTGCAGCAACTCCAGCATTTTGCGGTCGAGCTTGTGCCCGTGGAACTCCTCGTAGACCACATCCTTGCGGCTGCTGTCGAGCACGCCGAAGGCGCCCTTGAAATTCCAGAGCGCCCACCCGAGGTTGCGCTCTTTCCAGAGCTTCAGATTGTCTTCCAGCCACGCGAGGGTGAGCGCATGCGGCGTGTAGTTGAACGCGCCGAATTCGCCCACCATCGCAAACACGCCGGCGTCGAAGGCGGGCTGCCACGGGGCGAGCGCCTCCTTGCGCAGGTAGTCCATCCCGCTCAAAGCCCCTCCCTGCGGCTGGAACGCGGGGCTGGCGTCGAACCCCGCAAAGCGTAGCGGCGCATTGGTGCGGCCCCAGTCGTGAACGAAGTGCAGCGCCGCGACCCGCCCGTCCGCCGCCGTGAGCGTTAGCTTCGACAGTTCCGCCCAGTCGCCCGCCGCGATCGACACCGCCAGGCGCTTGGCCCCCTGCGGCAGGCCGCACGAGACCTCCGACGTGCTCTTGGCCTGCGTGATCTTCCACTCGCTCTTGTACACGATGTTGGTCCAGCCGGGCCCTTTGCCCGCGTCCAGCTCGAAGTCGCACGCCTTCTGTCCGTCAGCCTCCACGAGGAACTTCACCTTGCCGGAGACCACGCCGGGGTACAGCGCCAGCTTGCCTGCGGGCACGCTCGCGATCACCAGCGGCACGTTGAGCGGCGCCTTGCCCGCGCCGTACAGCGGGCTCACCGCCGCCGGCGGCGGCCACACGGGCTCGTCCGTCGGCGTGCCCACCCAGCTGGCCCTGTAGTGCGAGATCGACATCGGGCGGTAGCCGCGCATCGCTTGGCCGATGCCGAGCGCGAACAGCGACTGCGCCGGGCGGCCTCCCCACGCGATGCCGTCCGCCACGATAAAGCGCGCCGGGTCTTCCGCGCGGATCGCGCTCACGAGCGCCGCGCCCACCTTGCCGTAGGCCTCCTCGCTGACCTCGCACGGCTCGTTGAACAGGTTGAAGCTCAGCTCCTTGTTCGGAGCGCCCTTGTAGCGCCGCGCAAAGAAGGCCCAGTGCTTGCAGCACACGCGCAGCGCGTCTTCGTCCTTGAACAAGTCGCGCGGCTCGGGCGGCTTGGCGACCGTGTAGCCCGGCGCGCGGTGGAAGCAGAGCTGCACGTGCACGCCGTACTGCTTGCCCCACGCCACCGCCGCGTCGACGGGTGCGAGCTTCGCCTCGTCAATCTGCTCCCAGTCCTTGTCCTTGATCCAGAAGCGGTAGTCCATGGGCAGCCGCACGAAGTTGAAGCCCAGCTCGCTGATCAGCTTGAAGTCCTGCTCCTCGAACTCGCCCTTCTGGCCGTGGTTCTGGAACATGCCCAGCAGGTTGAACCCGCGCCAGCGCGCCTCGGGCCGCCACGCCTCAGCCGCCGCGGCCTGCAAACACAGGAAGCCCAGAGGGAAAACCCAACCGCCCGCCGCACTACTCTTCATCCTCGTCCCCCTCCCCTTCGTCTCGCCTGTCGTCGCTGCCCAAAACAATCTCAAGCTGCTGCTCCAGATCGTCCATTTCCTTCGCCCAAAACGAGTGCGAGCCCCAGCCCGGATGGTTCTGCAGGAACGCGGCGTCCCGCGACTGCCGGGCGCACCACGCCAGATAGTAAACCATGCGCATGGTTCGCAGCGGCTCGATCAGGCGGAGCGAAAGGCGGTCGAACGGCCGGAAGGTCTCGTACCCTTCGATCAGGCGCTCCACCTCTTCGGCCGACTCGTCCAGCCGACCCGGCAGGAGCATCCACAGGTCCTGCACGGGCGGGCCGTTCATCATGTCGTCGAAATCGATGAGGAACAGGCCGGTCTCGGGCCGCTCCAGCACGTTCGTGCGCTGGCAGTCGCCATGCAGCCGTATCGTCTCGCAACCTTCGAAGAGGGGTTCGACCGCCTCCAGAAACGTGTGGCCGAAGTCCTCCAGTCGCTCCTGGTCGCGCGTCTCAAGGAACCCGTTGTCGATCAGGTAATCGAGGTCGCCGGCCGCGGAGGTGAAGGGCCCGAGCGTCAGGCGAGCCGGCGCGGCTTCGCGAGCCCCCACCCGGTGCACGCGGGCCAGCAGGGCGCCCAGCCTCCCCCATACGCCGTCGCCCGGTGCGGCAGACTCGACGGGCCGCCCGCCTCGCTTGGGAAACAGGGCGAAGGGCAGGCCGCCGGCCAGGCCGAGCGTTTCTCCACCCTTCAGCGCGATCGGCGCGATCACCGGGATCTCGTCCGCCGCGCAGGAGCAGACAAAGGCGTGCTCGTCAAGCAGCGCCTCATGCGTCCAGCGCCCCGGCCGGTAGAACTTGGCCACCAGATGCTCACCGGTCTCCATCTCCACGCTGTAGACGCGGTTGATGTAGCTGGGAAGCGGGCGGGTGACCCCGGTGCAACGTCGTCCCGTGGAGGCCTCCACGGCATCCATGACACGGTCAGGCATCAGCGAAGCGAAGTCGGCGTTCATGGCGCGAAAGTGTACCACAGCGCCGCATCCGCCGCCATCCTGGACGCGTCACGGGCGCGTGCGACCGCTCGCCTGCGCCTTCTCCAGAACGGCGGCCATGGCCGCCACGCGCTCGGGCTGCCTACCGGCCAGGTTGTTCGCCTCGCGCGGGTCGGCCGCCGTGTCGTAGAGCTGCGCCACGTTCCAGTTTCCGTTATCGCTCTCGCCTTTGACGAACGCGTCGGGATCGCCGAGCAGGCCCGTGTCGGGCCGCTTCGGCCCCTTCTTGTTGGCGTTTGCAGGGATAAACTTCCACGCGCCTTCGCGCAGCGACAGCACCGGGTCTTGAGCGATAAACCTGGCCCGCCCCGGCGCGGCCGGATCGAGCAGCGCGGCCGACACGTCGAAGCTGTCGGGCGCGTCGGACGCGGCGAGCGACTGACCGCCGAGCGCCGCGAAGGTCGCCAGGCAGTCGATCAGGCTCACGAGCGCGCCGCTCTCCTTGCCAGCCGGTACGCGCCGCGGCCAGCGCACAAGGTAGGGCACGCGCGTGCCGCCTTCGTAGGCGCTGTACTTGTGCCCGCGCCACGGGCCCGCCGGGCGATGGCTGCCCAGCTTCTCCACGGCCCCGTCTTTGTAGCCGTCGTCCAGCACCGGGCCGTTGTCGCTGCTGAGGATCACGAGCGTGTCCTCCCGCAGGCCGCACCGGTCGAGGGCGTCAAGTATCGCGCCGACCTGAAAGTCAAACTGCACGATGGCGTCGCCGCGCGCGCCCATCGCGGTCTTGCCGACGAAGCGCGGGTTCGGCACGCGCGGCACGTGGATGTCGTGCGTGGCGAAGTACAGGAAGAAGGGCTTGTCCTTGTTGCACTCGATGAAGGCCGCACCTTTGGCCGCCAGCGTGTCGGCCATCTCTTCGTCCACCCACCGAGCCTTCTTGCCGCCGGTCATGTAGCCGATGCGGCCGATCCCGTTCACCACCGTGTAGTTGTGGCCGTGCGACCAGTCCAGCTTCAGCGTGTCGCGGTCCCTGCGGCCGTCGAGCTCGCCGGGGTAGTTGTCGTCGACCAGCTTGAAGTTCACCTTGATCGGATCGGCGGGGTCGAGGCCGACGACGCGCTGGTTCTCGACGAAGACGCACGGCGTTCGGTCGCCGGTGGCGGGGATCAGGAACGAGTAGTCGAAGCCGATCTCGCGCGGCCCCGGCACGATCTCGACGTTCCAGTCGGTCTTGTCCGGCCCCGGGCCGAGCCCGAGGTGCCACTTGCCGACCACGCCGGTCGTGTAGCCCGCCTTCTTCAGCGTGGAGGGCAGCGTGGTGCGGCCCGGCTCGATCAGCAGCGCGGCGTCGCCCGTCGCGATGCCGGTGCCCTTCTTGCGCCACGCGTACTCGCCGGTCATGAGGGCGTAGCGGGTCGGCGTGCAGGTCGCCGCGGAGGCGTGGGCGTCCGTGAAGCGCACGCCCTCCTTAGCCAGGCGGTCAACGTTCGGCGTGGAGACCGCCTTCGCGCCGTAGCACGACACGTCCCCCCACCCCACGTCGTCCGCCAGAATGAGCACGATGTTCTTCGGCTTGGGCAGCTCGGCCCCGAACGACGCACTGACAAATCCGATCGCCGCAACAAACGAAGTACACGCCCTCATGACACCTCCCTTTTCGACTCGCGACCAGCGACGCCCGACCTCCGACTCCCGACGCCCGACCTCTGATCTCCGACCTCCGGCCTACAGCTCCCGAATATAGATATTCTTGAACTCGATCGGGTCGCCGTGGCACTGCAGTTCGATCTGCTCTTTGGGGAAGATCGGCTGGCTGCGGTCCCAATAATTTTCAAGAACGGTGTTATCGACCACGAGCACGCCGTTGAGCTTGACCGTCACTTTGTCGCCGACCATTTTGACGTAGAAGGTGTTCCAGTCCCCGACCAGGCGATCCGCGATGGCGAGTGCCTTGCTGGGGTTGCTCTTGTTGTTGTAGAGGCCGCCGGAGCCGATGTTCCACTGGTTGTGCGCGTCCCAGATCTGCACCTGGGGCGAGCCGCGCAGGTAAAGGCCGCTGTCGCCGCGCACGGTCAGCAGGCGCCAGTCGCAGAGCAGCTCGAAATCGCCGTAGTCTTTGGCGGTGGCGAGGCTGTAGCCTTTGCCGCTGAAGTACAGGGAGCCGCCGTCGCGGACGAACCAGCTCGCGCGCATTTCGTCGTCGGCTTTGGCCTGGATCTCGGCCCGCTTCTCCGGTGTCGCCTTCTGCCGCACGAGCGGGCTGTCGAACTTCTCGGCGCGCGTCACACCTTTCCAGCCCGCCAGATCCTTGCCGTTGAAGAGCGCCGTGAAGCCGGCCGGCGGCTGGCTGTCGGAGGGCTGCGACACCTGATAGTCGGCCGGAACCTCTTTGATGCGGATGTTGCGCCAGTCCACGCGCGTGCCGTGCCCGAGCCAGCCGATGCGCCCCTTGGCGTTGTGCAGGCCGGGGTGCTTCTTGCCGTCCATCGTCTCGGTGATGCCAGCGAGGTCCGCGTCCACGATCACTTCGCCGTTGAGGAGCACGGTGATCTTGGAGCCGATGGCGCGCACCTCCTGCACATTCCACTGGCCGGTCTTCTTCTGGTAGCCGCGCTTGGCCGGCACCACGCCGTAGATCGAGCCATGGTACTGATAGGGCTTCAGGGCCGCGTACTGCGGGCCGGCGTCATCCAAAATCTGCAGCTCCATCGCGGCGTAGGCGGAGTCGCCTTGGCCCGGCGCGCGGATGCCGAGACCGTTGTTGGAGTTGGTCTGCAACATGAACTCGAAGCGCAGGATAAAGTTATCGTACTCCTTGGCGGTGTAAAGGTTCCCGCCGCCCTTGGGCTGGCAGAACAGGGTACCGTTTTCAGCGGCGTACCCGTTCGTGGCGCCGATCCACCCGTCCAGATCTTTGCCGTTGAACAGCGAGACGAACCCCGCCTCAAGCTCCGCCGCACACGCCCCGCCCGCCGCCATCACGCACGCCGCCGCTGCGGCCACCACCACGATACACTTCATAGGACCCCCTTTTGACGCCACGGCGGTAACCGCCGCTCAATCCAAACTGACACTATTAAACGCGAATCGGGCCGCGAATGCAACCCGCGTTTGACGCTACGCCTTGGCCACGCGGAAGACGCGCTTGGCTTTGCCTTCGCTGCGGGGCAGCGAGCCGGGCTTGAAAATGTCGCCCTTGGGGCTGAAGCCGAGCCGCTCCTTGAGGTGCTTCTCAACCAGGTAGCCCGTGACGCCCTCCTGCGCCTCAACGTTGATTGTCACGTCGGTCACGCCGTGGTCGTCCTCGAGGATGATCTGGTACTCGGGCAACACGCCCGGGATCTCCATCAGCGCCTGCTCGACCTGCTTCGGGAAGAAGTTGACGCCCTTCACGATCAGCATGTCGTCGCAGCGGCCCTCGATGCGGTCGATGCGCAGGCTGGTGCGGCCGCAGGCGCAGCGCTCGCGGCTCACGATGCGCGTCAGGTCCCGCGTGCGGTAGCGGAGCACCGGAATCGCCTCGCGCGTGAGCGACGTGAAGATCACCTCGCCGATCGCGCCGTCGGGCAGGGGCTCGCCCGTTTCGGGGTCGACGATCTCCGTGAGGTACTGGTCCTCCCACACGTGGATGCCGCACCGCGCCGGGCAGTCCATGCCGGTCGTGGCGATGCCGCCCGTCTCGGTCATGCCGTAGATGTCG
>CAYLUN010000173.1:0-7204 GCA_964386865.1 uncultured Lentisphaeraceae bacterium
TCTGGAGGTTGCGGGCGCGGGAGTAGTAGCCGAGGCCCTCCCAGGCCTTGAGCACCTGCTGCTGCGGCGCAGCGGCCAGGGCGGCGACGGTCGGGAAGGCCTCGAGGAAGCGGGCGAAGTAGCCGCGCACGGTCTCCACCTGCGTCTGCTGGAGCATGATCTCGCTCACCCAGACCGCGTAGGGGTCGGGGTGGCCTCGCCACGGCATTTCGCGCGGGTGCGCGTCGTACCAGTCGAGCAGGCGGCGGTGGAGGGTGGCTGGCATGGCGGCGCGGGTCAGGCGTGCCGCAGGTCGAGGGCCATCGCGATCTCGGGGCAGGTGAAGGGGTTCGCGTGCTTGGTGCAATTGATGCAGCCCATGTAGAGCTTGTGCATGACCTGCGTCTTGGGGATCACCTTGAAGCCGAGCGAGCCGAAGAACTCCGGGGCGAAGGTCAGGCAGATCGCCTGAGCGGGCTGGAAGCGCCGGATGGACTCGAGGATGTTGGAGACGATCCGCGTGCCGATCTGGTGGCGGCGGTAGTCCGCGTGCACGGCGACCGACTGGATTTCCACCGAGGCGCGCTCGGGCTCGCCGATCTCAGGCAGGATCTGCCAGGCCGCGCAGCCGACGATGCGCCCCTCCGCCTCGCACACGACGAAGCGGTCGATGTTCTGGATGATGTCGCCGATCGGGCGCGAGATCAGGTCCTCTTTGTGCGACCGGATGAGGTTGAAGATCTGCTCCGCGTCCTTCAGGACCGCCGGGCGAATGAGGGGGTGTTGTGCGTCGGTCATAAGGTTATTCCACTTCAACGAGGGTGAGCGTCAGGTCGCGGCTTTTGCCGGAGCGGGACACGGAGAGGGCGATCCGGTCGCCCGGCTTGAGCGGGTCGAGCACGGACTGGAGCTCCTCCGTCGTGCTGACGGGGGTCTTGTTCACGGCGGTGATGACGTCGCCGAAGACGAGTTCGCCGCGGCGGCTGACGCCGATTCCCTCGAGGCCGGCGGTCGCGGCGGGAGTCCGCTCGAAGACGGCGTAGATGGCGACGCCCTTGAGGCCGGAGCGGGCGGTCACGTGGTCTGGCAGGAACTGCACGCCCAGCCCGGCGCGCGTGACGCGGCCCTTCTCGATGAGCTGGGGGACGACGCGCGAGACGGTGTCGGACGGGATGGCGAAGCCGATGCCGGCGGAGGCGCCGCTGGGGCTGAGGATGGCGGTGTTGACGCCGATGAGCTTGCCGCCGCCGTTGAGCAGGGGCCCGCCGGAGTTGCCGGGGTTGATGGCGGTGTCGGTCTGGATCACGTCGTAGATCTTGCGCTCGGTCATGGAGGTGATGGCGCGGCCGAGGGCGCTGACGATGCCCGACGAGAGGGTGGTGTCGAGCCCGAAGGGGTTGCCGATGGCGTAGACCGGCTGGCCGACCTGCAGGTCGCGCGAGGCGGCGACCGCCACGGGCTCGAGCTTGTCGGGCGGCGCGTCGATCTTGAGCAGGGCGAGGTCGTAGTCCGGCGCGACGCCGACGAGCGTGGCCTCGTAGCGCGTGCCGTCCGGAAAGGCGACGGTCAGGGTGTTGGCCTGATGGACCACGTGGTAGTTGCTCACGATGTGGCCCTTGCGGTCCCAGACGAAGCCGGAGCCGCTGCCCTGCGGCACCTCATAGAGCTGGAAGTCGAAGAAGCCGCGGCGCACGAGGGCGTTGTTGGCGACGGCGACGACCGAGGGCGAGACGCGCTTGTAGACGGAGGTCGCCTCGCCTTCGGGCGAGAGCCGCTCGGGGTGCGGCAGCGCCTGCGCGGCGGCCGGCGGCTGATTCGTGCGCGCCGCGATGCTGGCCAGCTGCGACTGCCAGCGCCGGTTTTCCCGGAGCTGGAAGAGCAGGAAGAGCGTGAGCGCGACCAGCGTCAGCGTCAAGAAAGGTGAGCGCGTCGAATTCATAGCCTACATCTCGGGGTGGGGCTCGGGGTCGAGACCGTCGGTCTCGCCGCCCTGGTCGGCGCGGTCGCCGAAGCGGGTGAGTCCGTCCTCAAAGTTGAGGCGGACCTCGCCGGTGGGGCCGTTGCGGTGCTTGGCCACGTCGACGATGGCGAGGGCGCGGTCCTCGAACTCATCGGCGCCGGGCGTTTTGCAGGGGCGGCGCAGGAGGAGCGCGACGTCGGCGTCCTGCTCGATGGCGCCGGAGTCGCGCAGGTCGGAGAGCTTGGGGCGTTCGGCCTTGTCGCCGCGCTGCACGGTGGCGCGGCTAAGCTGGCTCAGGACGATCACCGGCAGGTTCAGCTCCTTGGCCATGGCCTTGATCTGGCCGGAGATCTGCGAGGTCTCGATCTGGCGGCCCTGCTTGGCGAACTCGCGGCAGTTGCAGAGCTGGAGGTAGTCGATGACGATCAGCTCGATCTTGTAGCGCTTCTTCATGCGGCGGGCGCGGGCGCGCATGTCCATGACATCGAGGCCTCCGGTGTCGTCCACGTAGATGGGGGCCTTGGCGAGGTCGGAGGCGGCGCGGGTGAGCTGCTGGTTGATCTTCTTGGGGTTGATGAGGCCCTGGTCGATCTGGAAGCCGGGCACGCCGGCGAAGCCGCAGAGCATGCGCATGGCGAGGGACTCGGTGGACATCTCGAGGGAGAAGACGCCGACGGGGTGGGGGCGGGCGTTGTCGCCCTTCATGGCGCGGCCGTAGATGTCCTTGCCGAGCGCGACGCACTCGGCGATGTTCATGGCGAGCGAGGTCTTGCCCATGGAAGGCCGGGCCGCGAGGACGATCATTTCGCCGTTGCGCAGGCCCTTGAGCTTCTTGTCGAGGTTGGCGAAGCCGGTGGGCAGGCCCGAGACGCCGCCGGGGCCGAGGGAGAAGAGCCGGTCGATGTGGCTCATCGTGTTGTTGATGGCCTGCGGCCAGGTGAGGCCCGTGCCGTCGCGGCGGTCGGCGATGCCGAGGAACTTCTGCTCGACCTCGCCGAGGATCAGGTCCGCGCTGACGGCCTCGTCGAAGCAGCGGCGCTCGGCGTCGCGGGCGCAGGCGATGACGGAGCGCAGGAGGTGCTTCGACCGCACGATGTTGATGTAGTACTCGGCGTGGGCGGCGGTGGGGGTCTCGTCGATGAGGGCCTGGAGGGTGGAGGCGCCGCCGATCTCGTCGAGGCGGTTGAGGGCGCGCAGGCGCTCGTTGAGGGTGAGCGGGTCGATGGTGACGCCGGCGCGGGACATCTCGGTGAGCGTCTCGAAGAGCAGGCGGTGGGCGGGGGCGAAGAAGGCCTCCGCGGTGATGCCGTTCTCGGTGCAGAGGTCGAGCACGCGGTTGTCGTTGCCGACGTCGAGCAGGATGGAGCCGAGCACGCCGCGCTCGGCTTCGGCGCTGTGCGGCGGCACGCGCAGGTGGGGGGCCGCAGGGGAAGGTATGGCGTGACGCGGCATGGGGGATGGAACGGTTGGGAGGGTTCTGGGTTCAGCGGTTCACAGTTGGCGAGAGCCGGCCGCGCGCGGTCGAGTGCGGGCCTGCCATAAGAGCGGATGTGCTGGAAAAAAGGCCCGTTCCTGCGCCCAAGGCGGGCGCAGGAACGGGGGAAGCCTTACCCTTCGACAACCCACACCTTGATGGTGCAGGTGATGTCGGCGTGCAGCTTGACCGCCACGTCGAACGTGCCGGTTTCTTTGAGCGGCTCGGGCAGAACCAGCTGGGACTTATCGAGCGCGATCTTGTTGCCCTCCTGGAGGGCGGCAACGATGTCGGCCGCGTGGATCGAGCCGTAGAGGCGGGTGCCGTCCACGGTCTTGGCGCGGATGGTGACCGAGACGTTGGCCAGCTTAGCGGCCTTGTCCTTGGCCTCCGCCGTCTGAATGCGCGACAGCTCCTCGCGCGCCTTGCGCATCTTCTCCAAGCGGCGCAGGGCGTGCGGGGAGACGGGGGCGCCCAGGTCATTCGGCAGCAGGTAGTTGCGGGCGTATCCGTCCGCGACTTTGACGACGTCGCCGGCCTTGCCGAGGTTCTCGACATCCGACAACAACAGAATTTCCGTAGCCATAGTGTTTCCGATCCTCTCCGGGCTAGGCGAGCAAGCCCATGTTACGGGCGCGGCGGACGCCCTGCTTGATCTGCCGCTGCTGGGCGGCGGTGACGCCCGTGAGGCGCGCCGGCACGATTTTGCCGTACTCCGTGATGAAGCGGCGCAGGCACTCGACATCGTTCACGTCGATGATGGCGTTCGGGTCGAGCGCGCGCGTACGTTTGCGGAGGGGGGCGTTGTCGCGGCTCTCCCGGTCCGGTCTTGGTTTTCTTTGCATGGGCATAAGTCTTACTCCTTGTTTTCGGGATTTGGATGGTTAGAACGGGAGGTTTTCACTGTCGCCCGTTTGTTCCGGGGACTGTGTTTCGACGGGGGCTGCCGCGTGGGCCGCGGATGCGGGGGCGCGCGAAGGAGAAGGGGCGTTTGTCTGCCCCTCCGTCCGCTGGGGCGCAGGCCCCACGAACTTGATGGTGTCGGCGCGAACGACCAGCTTGGTTCGCTTCTCGCCTTCCTTCGTGGTCCACTCGTCCATCTTCAGGCGGCCTTCGACGAGGACGGGGCGGCCTTTTGAAAGGTGCTGCCCGCACAGGTCTGCCAGCTTGTCCCAAACGTCCACATCAACAAAGCAAGTTACCTCTTTTTGTTCGCCCGTCGATTTATCCCGCCACATTTCTGAGACGGCCAAGCCGAGTTTGGCGACCCGCATCCCAGACTGAAGCGTCTTGAGTTCCGGGTCACGCGTGAGGTTCCCCATGAGGATCACTTTGTTGAAGGAAGCCATCGTCCACCGTCCTTGGTTCGCGTCGGGGGCTTACGCCTCCTGCGCGTTCTGGTTTTGAGCCTCTTTGTCCGCGGCTGCGGCGCGGGCCGCCTCGCGGGCCTTCATCTCCTCCGCCTGCTTGACCAGCAGCGCCTCGCGGCGCTCGTCGACGGCCAAGATCTGGACGCGGAAGATGTCCTCGATCAGGTGGTAGCGGCCGGTGAGGGTCGCGATCTGGGCGGGATCCAGCTCGAAGCGGATCTTCACGTACACGCCGTTGTCGCGCTTGTGCATCGGGCGTGCGAACGTCTTCTTGCCGAGCACGTCGGTGCTCAGTACGGTTCCGGACAGGCGCGTGATCTCACCGCGCGCCTTATCGACCAGCTTGTCCAGAGCGTCGTCTTTCGCCGAGTTGGCGAAGATGTACAAACCATCGTATTTCTTCATGAGGGAATTCCCCTTCTCACTTCCGGCTTTCGGGCTGGGCCTCTTGGGCGCCCCAGCCGTTGAACCGGTTCATGGACTCGTTCAAACCGTGTTCGATCAGGCACATCACCGCATCGGCTGCCGCCTCCACCGCGCCCCGCGCTTCGTTCAGACGGGTCTCGTCGAACTTGCCGAGCACGTGGTCGACCAGACCTCGCCTCTCCTCGCGCCCCACGCCCAGGCGGACCCGGGGGAACGCCTCTGTTCCGAGGGACTCGATCACCGAGGCCAACCCGCGGTGCCCGCCGCTTCCTCCGGAGGCCCGGATGCGCAGCCTGCCCAGGGGCAGGTCAGCGTCGTCCGAAACCACCGTCAGGTCGCCGGGCTCGCCGCCGTGGTACCTCAGCAGAGGAGCCACGCTGGTTCCGCTCAGATTCATAAACGTCTGCGGCTTCACCAGCATCACTGTCTGGCCTGCGTAGGCCGTGCGGGCCACGCGCGCCTGAAAACGCGAACTGTTCTTCCACCCGGCCTCAAGCCGCCTCGCCAACACGTCGACAACATCGAACCCGACATTGTGGGGTGTGTTCGCGTAGCTCTCGCCGGGGTTGCCCAGTCCCGCAATCAGTTTCACGCGGCCGTGCCTTCCCAGTTACTTCTTCGCGGCAGGAGCGGCGGCTGCCGCAGCAGCGGCCTCCTCCTCCTTCTTGCCCTTGGCGATCACTTCGGGTGTCCCGGCTTCGGCGACGGCGCCCTCGGCGGGTGTGGCAGCGGCCTCTTCGGCGGCAGCCTCGACCACGGTGGCCACCGGCACGTCCTTGCCCGTCAGAACCGTGTAGGCCGCGCCCAGGCCCAGGTCGCGCACGAAGAGCGACTGGCTGAGCTTGAGGGCCGAGACGTCCACGTCGAAGTGCTCGACGATCTCCGTCGGCAGGCAGTCGACCTCGATCGAGCGGAGGTTCTGCTGGAGGATGCCGCCACCGACCTTGACGCCTTCGGGCTCGCCGTGCACGAACAGCGGGATGGAAACGCGAATCTTCTTGGTCAGCGACACCTCGCCGAAATCCACGTGGATCGGCGCGCCTGTCATCACGTCGTGCTGCACCTCGCGCATGAGCGCGGGCACGTCTTTGCCGTCCAGCTCGAGTGTGACGAGCATGTGCTCGCTGGAGTGGTGGCGCAGCATGAGGATAAACGCATGCGCGTCAAACTTCACCAACGTCGTGCCGCCCTCGATCCGGTTCACCGCGGCGGGAATCATCCCGGCGCGGCGCAAGCGTCCGACCGCGCAGGAACCCTGTTCCACGCGCAGCTCGGCTTTCATTCTGATCTGTTCGTTCGCCATGTTCTTGTCTTTGTCCTTTCGCGCGTCGCGCATCTGCCGCAGCCCCCTGCCCGGCTCAGGAACGGCAACCAATCGTTCCTGAGAGGGCCTTCGGGCCGCGCTTCCCGCGCGCCGCGTGTTGTCTCTCTGCTTCACTCGCCCGCGCGCCGCTCAGTGCCTGAACAGCGAACTCACGGACTGGTCATTGTGGATCCTGCGGATCGCCTCGCCCAGCAGCTCGGCCACCGACAGCACCGTCACCTTCACCGGCAGCTGGGTGATGTCCAGATCGTCCCGCATCGGGATCGTATCGGTAATCACCAGCTCTGTGAGCCCGGTGTCGGATCTCAGGCGCTCGACGCCCTTGTCCGTGAGGGGGACGTGGGTGACCGCCGCCCGGATGGACGTGGCCCCCTTCTCCCTCAGGATCTTCGCTGCCGCACAGAGCGTGCCGCAGGTCGTGGTCATGTCATCGACCATGATCACGTCGCACCCCTCAACGTCGCCGACGACGCTGAAGGCGTCCACCTCCGCGTCTCCCAAGCGCTGCTTCGCCACAATTGCCAGGCCCGTGCCCAGCATTTGGGAATAGCTGTAGGCCGCCTTTGCCCCTCCGGTATCGGGCGACACGACGAGCGGCTTCTTCAGCTTCATCTCGCGCAGGTACTTCACCATTACTGGCGCAGCGTGCAGATGGTCAACGGGGATATCAA
>CAYLUN010000174.1:0-7126 GCA_964386865.1 uncultured Lentisphaeraceae bacterium
CCTCGTGATCTTTTTCGAAATACAGGACGCGGGCGATCAGAATGATCACGCCGCCCAGAACATAGAAAACGGACAGCGATGCCAGCCCGAACGACAGGCCGAAATCCGCCTTGAGCGCGCCCAGCACCGTCGGCGAGACCGCGCCGACCAAGAACGCGAACGCGAGCATGAGCCCCGTGGCCGAGGCGCGGTACTGCGGTTTGATCACGTCGAAGAGCGACGCGAACAGGTTCGAATCGTAAAGGCCCCGGAACAGGCCGAAGAGTCCGAGGGCGGCGAAACACGCGGCCTCGGACTTGGAACGCGATAGCGCGACGATGAACGGCGCGCCGGCCAGCAGCCCCAAGATGTTCGACTCCAGGCGGACTCCCTTACGGCGCGGCGCCCAGCGGTCCGTCAGACGCCCGCCGAGCATCACGCCCAAAAACGCGCACCCGTAATGGTAGAACACGGCCGAGAAGCCCGCCTTGTCCGCGGCAAAGCCGAAACGCTCGCTCAGAAACGTCGGCGTCCACGTCTTAAAGCCGACCTCCACGTAGACCATGCAGCCGAACGCCAGCGCCAGCGCGATGGCCGAGCGCTTTCCGAGGACGTGGTCCAGCGTTTCGCGCAGCGAGACGCGCGGCGCGCCCCCGGCCGGCTTCAGGTTGGGCGTGTCGCGCAGAAGAAAGAACACCACGACGGCCCAAATCAGGCCGGCCGCGCCGAACAGCAGAAACGGCATGCGCCACCCCAACGCCGTCGTCCGCGCCAAATACCCGGAAAAGTAGCCGCTGAACAGGATGCCGAGATAGAGCGCGGCCTGATGGATCGAGAAAGCCGTGGCCCTGCTCTTCTCGTGGAATTGCCCCAGAAGCGATGTGGCCGGCGGATAGTAGAACGCCTCGCCCGCGCCGAAAATGACGCCGTAGAAGACGATCAGGGCGACCAGCCCGCCGCCGAGCCCGGTCAGCAACGTGCCGACGCTGAAGACCAGCAGACTGAAAAGCACCTGCCACTTGCGGCTCAGACGGTCGCCCAGAAAACCCGCGAGCGGCACGCACAGGCCGTAACAGGCGACGAACACCGAGGCGACCAGACCCGCCTGAACGTCGGACAGCCCCAGTCCGCCGGAGCCGGCCGCAGCCTTGATCTGGGTCAGCACGGTGCTGTAAATCTGCCGGTTGCCCTGATTCAGGAAGAACACCACGCACAGCAGCACCACCAGCCGCCACTTGTACGACACCGGCACCGCGCACCTGTTACCGCACGTATCTTGACTCATGGGCCCGCCCCTCTCCCTCATTGCCGTTGTCGAGCCTTAAGGCCCTCAAGCGGAAGTCGTCTCCAACTGCCAGTTGTGTGTGTTGTCGCGCCACCTATTTTGAAATCAGGCAAACGGCTTTGATGGCGAGATCGGAAACAATCTCCGGTAAATCGCACGGAACAAGACCGCCGGCAGCCTCGACCTCGCGCGTGGCGGTGACGGTGCCTTGGACTGTGTCCCAGAACTCCAGCCGATACGTGCCCGGCGCGGCGACGGGGATTTTCAGCACAGCGCTCTGGACGTCCGGGGAGGGGTCTTTAGCTGGCGGTTTGACGACCCAGGCCAGTGTCTTGTGCGCGGAGCGAAGGGCGAAAGCGCGCAATTGGCTGTCGGAAATCTCCGGCTTGGCGATCTCCCAGCGCACTTTTGTCAGATGCTCACCGTCGAGATACTGCGCGATCACTTTCGCGTGAACAAGCCGATTGCCGTCGTCGAGTTCGACGTTGAACCACTCGGTACCGCCACAGGCCAGTTTCATGAACAGGCAAAGCCAGAGATGATTGTGGTAGCCGGCCGTGATCCGGTCCAACCGCTCGACGATGCCGGTGAGGTCCATCGCGGTGTTCACGCTGCCCTCCACATCCAATACGGGCGCCTGAATGCCGGTCAATGCGGCGTAGGTGGCCGCGCAACGCTCGAACGTCCCGTTATACCAATCCGGCAGCAGGACCACATCGCTGCCGTGCTTGAGCGAGTCCACTCCTTCACTCACACCGTGCGGATGCTGATAGATGTCCAGGCTGCGGATGCAGTCGTGATAGGGCAGCACCTCTGGATTAAACGTGCCGTCCTCCTCGGCGCAGTTCCACAGCCAGATGGCTGGACTGTCGGCCAGGCGACTCACGAAGTGGAAGAGTTCGATGCGCCCGCCAGGTTCAAACCCAAGTTCCTCGATGCTGGGGAGTCCGTTCTGGCGGATGATTTGCGGCTGCGTGCTCATCACGTTGCGGCCCCATTTGACGTTGTTGTAATAGGTGCGGCCGGAGGCTGGCCGGCCATAGGTGATCCAATAGACGCCGTTGGCCTCCATCGCGCGCACGGCGGCGTCGAGTTTCCAGGCCACGTAGTTGTCAATGGAACCGCCTTTCAGGTAGAGCTGCCCAAAATGCCAGCGCGCGAGGTATTCGTAGGTGGAGCGGCTTACTCCTTTGCGCTCGTAGTATTTCTTGAGTGGTTCGATCGGAATCCAGCGTGTGTTGCCGCCAAACATCCAGTTCTCCGTCTGGCGGAACCACCCGCTCGGCCCGGTGCCGTAGAAACTCTCGCCGTTGTCGAACTCGAAGAAGCGTGGATCGTTCTTGCTGACCCGCAGAAAACCGCGCGCGGCCTTCGGTGTGACTTCAAAACCGCCGGCATCGAACATGGCCTGCCCCGTCCGATCCTTGACAGTGAGACGAACGGTATGGCGACCGGTCTCACGTGGCCGGTAGTTGAACCGCCACGGCGTGCCGAGGCCGCGAATCGGCAGCAGGATTTCCTCGTGCTCACCGACCTTCACCGGCTCGTAATCTTGGGAGAAAAAGGCGTGAACCGTCTCGGTCTTGCCGCTGGGCGTGCAAATTTCGGCAGTGACATCAACTTCTTTCGGTTCGAACGGATTGCGGTAGGTTCCCGTCACTTGCAGCGGAACGCGGAGCAACTCGGACTGTTTCACGTTCGCTGGCAGCGCATCGCAGCGGATACTGGGCGCACGGCTGTCAGCGGTGAAGTGAAGCTGTGCCACGTCCACCTTTTGGAGCCTCGACACGTTCCGATCGGCCCCCGACACGACGCTGATTAACTCGTCCTCGCGCAAGCCGTAGATGGGAATGCGTAGCGTGGCCAGTTCCTCCGCACGGAACTCCGTCTGGTTGCCGCGGGCGAGCACGGCGTCGCCGTAGTGCAACAGCACGCGCAGCGAACCGCGCACCGGGCGGTCGAGCACAATGCCGCCATCATCGCTGCGGTGGAACGGAATCGTCCGTTGCAGGCAAACCAGTCCCAGCAAACCGATGGATCGCACGCTTCCGGCTGGGTCGCAACGAACCAAAAGCTCGTTCTCCTCTCCATAACGCAGCGCGTCAGTCAGTTCGATGCGAAATGGCCCCGCCACGTCGTGCATCCAGGCGTACTGGACACGTTTACCCACCTGCCGGCCGTTGACGTAAACGTTGCCGCTGCCGCCCAGCGCGGTGCAGAAAAAGGCGATCCGGTCGCCTTGGGCGTCTGCCGGGACAAAGACCTGCGTCCGGACCCAGACCGCGCCCTTGCGCAGTTCGCTGTGCCCGACCAAGTCCCAGCTCCTCCCGACGCGGATGGGTGCCCAGTTGGTTTGCGCTCGGACTTGGTCGAGCGTGGCCTTGGCGGACGCGTCATGCACGTAATCCCACGTCACCTTGCGCAGGTCTAAGATCGCTTTGCAATTGAGCTTGGGCGTTGCGTCAGGCCTGGTGCTGTCGGCGGCGCGCGACGCGGCCAGCGGAGTCAGCAGCAGCGCGGCGAGGGCGAGGGCTTTGATTGCGTTCATGCGGTCGTGTCTCCTGTGTGGGGTGAATGATCATACATCACACGAATGATTCGACCGCCTGGCATACGAGCGGAAGCGACGGGAATCGCTGTGTGAACGTGCTTTTCATAGGGATCCGGAAAGGAAGTTGTGCAAGTCGGTTGCGAGGGCGCCCTGAAGGTGGTGGAACTCGGGCGTGTTCGAGCGCGCCCAGGCGCTCTCCATGGCCGGCCGGAGGCGGCGGTAGAAGCCGCCGGTAAGGGCATTCGGAAGATCGGCCTCCCATGCGGCGCCGTGGGCTGGCTGCCCGCCGCAGACCGCATAGACGTTCGTCTGGCAGTCGGCCCCGGTCACCCACTCGAGGAAACTCAGTGCCAGCTCTCGGTTCTTTGAGAATGCCGAGACCGCCAACCCGGCCCCGCCGAGGACCGCGCCCGTCAACGCCAGCGGCGTGGGATGAAAGGCGACAGGATATTTTGCGAAACCCGGGCGGCTGTAGCTCGAGTATCCGTAACACGCGGGAACGAACGCAATATTCTCCCCGCGCGCCATCGACTCAAGGATCTGAATGCTCCCTTCCTGCAAACGCCCGATCCCCCCGGTGAGCGCGAGGAGTTCGCGGAGCTTCCCGCGTGCCGCCGTGTCGCTGTCGCCTCCGTTGGTCAGCATGAAGTAGAGCGCGGCGGCGGTCATGCGCGAGAAGCCCTGCGCCGCGCGTCCGTCGCGGGCCAGACCGATGAGTTCCTCCCAGGTCCGCGGGACCGTGTGCAGGAGGTCTTCGCGCGCGGCGCTCACGATGCAGGCGGCATCGAGCGGCAGCCCCCACGGACGCCCCTTGTAGACATAGCTGCGGTAGGAGGCCCCGACGCTGTGGCGTTCCCGGTCGGCCAGCACCTCCGCCGGCAGGTGCTCGTCGAGGGGCAGAAACAGCCCCTGCTCGACCGCCTCGCCGGTCATCGGGTGATCGAAGGCGATCAGGTCAAACTGTCGCGCCAGCTCTTCCAGCGGACCCTCGCCGAACGTCCGGGCGGAATGCGGGACAACCTCGAATCGCACGCCCGGGTTCCGGTCTGCAAAAAGCTGGCCGGCCGACGCGAGCGGCGCGATGCCGCGGACGTGGCCCCAACTGGTGGCCCGCAGCGCATTCATTTCCCCACCCCCGCATGGGCAGGGCTTCCGTTCAAGGCATGGAGCAGGCCCTTGAGGTAGCCGATCGTGTAGGCCCGGCCGCGATAGCCGCCCATCGGGTGGTAATAGGGCGTCATCTCGCGCGATTCCTGTGTGCGCCAGGGAGTGTCGCCCTCGATCTCGGGCACATGGCCAGGAATCATCACGCCGCGAAAGCCGGCATCCCTGAGAGCACGCAGGAGTTCCCAAGCATCGTAATCAGCCTCGTCGATGAAGGTTTCGTGAAATCTGGGGATGCGGCCCTTCACGGCCTGAAAGTGGACATAAATGAGTTTCCCTTGAGGGCCGTAGTGTTTGATGGCGCTGAAAATGTCCTCGCCCATTTCGGTCCAATTGCCAAGACAGAAGCAGAGTCCGTGATTGGCGCTGGGGCGCAGGGCGAGCGCCTTGTCGAAAGCGGCGCGGCTGCGGAGCAGACAGGGCACGCCGCCGACGGACTCGACCGGGGGATCGTTCGGGTGCGCCGCGAGCGTCACGCCTTCGGCTTCCGCCACGGGCAGGACACGATCGAGAAACCAGGCGTAGTTGTCCCACAGCTCCTCCTCGGAGAAGCGGCGTCCGCGAATGAAGGGTGCGCTCTCCGCCTCCGCCAGAGCGAACCCAGTGCTGGTGGCACCGCCGCGCAACGGCGTGTCGAGAGACGTGCGCCAGACGCCCTGGGGCATCCAGTTGTAACCCAGCACAGGGATGCCGGCGCGGCCGACATTACGAATCGTGGCGCTGAAATGCTCCACCTGTTTCTCGCGCCCTTCTTCGCCGAAGATGAGCTTGTCGTAGGATTGAAGCGGCGGCGTCTCGACCGCAAAGACTCGCAGGCCGTGGTTCTCGGCCTGGCTGCGCAATGCCACGAGTTCTTTGAACGGCACTTCGCCGCCTCCGGGCTGGCGGGGGGCGCGAAAGGTCGTGCCCCAAAGAATGATGTCGGTCACGCCGAGTTGGCGGATGAACCGCAAGCGTTCCTCGGCCGGGGTTACAAAGGTGGCGAGCGCAACGCGCATCGGAAGTTTTTCCATTGCGGCACGGCGTTCGGCGGCGGTGACGCCGGGATCGGGAATGGGACGTTGATCTTGGGTGCTCATGTGTTTCCTCCTGAAAACAGAACCGCGCCGCGTTCAGCGCGTTTGAAACTTAACACTTCTCCGCGCTCGGCTTCGGTGACCACGAGACCCAGCTCGCCTGACGGATCAAATGCGCAGTTGGCGGGATTGCGTCCGGGCGTCGGGATGTTTTCGCAGAAGCGCCCGCCGGCATCCACCCGCACGACGGCTCCCGCGCCGTAGACGGCGACGAACAGCGAACCGTCGCGTGCGAAGGCCGGACCTTCGGGAAATCGCAAGCCGGCGGCCAGCGCACGAACGGATAAGGCGTTGTTTTGCGTCATGAGGTGACTCCGTTCAGCTCCTGTTCACGCTGACTCAGAAATATCCCCCTTGTTCGGTGATCTGGTGGATGCTCTGGCCTTCGGCGACCCAGCCGAAGATCTTCTTCTCGTTCTCGCGGATCTCTTCGGCCCGGACCAGCACGTCGTAGGCGATGTCGCGCGGAATGCAGACCACGCCGTCGCAATCGGCGAAGACCACGTCACCGGGTTTGATCACCACGTCGCCGATTTTGATCGGTATTTGGTAGTGCGTGATCAGGCACCGGCCAAGCGAGCCGTTCGGGATCCGGTACTTGTAATACACCGGGAACGGTTTCTCTAGAATCTGTTTCGTGTCGCGGATGCCGCCGTCAATGCACGCCGCCTTCACGCCCTTGCCGTGCGCCGTCGCCGTCATCACGCCGCCCCAGAGCGTCGCTTTCTCGTCGTTGGATGTGTCCCACACGACAAACGTGTCTTCGCCCATTTCGTCGAGCATCTTGGTGCGGAACGTCATCTCGCCGCTGATCTGCACATTCGGCGCGCTCTTCACCGTGAACGCGATGCCCGCGACGACATCGCTGTCGCGCAGCGGACGCAGGTGGCCCGGCAACGATTGGTCGAGCAGGCAGAACTCCCGCAGCACGTCGCTGATCGCGCCTGTGTAAAGCTGCTCGTAGCGTTTGAGCAGTTCCTTGACGGGCACCGGGAAGGGTTTGTTGGAGACGCCCTCGCGCTCGGCGATCAGCCGCTCCAGTTTCATCATCTTCGCTTCTTTTTGCAGCAG
>CAYLUN010000175.1:0-6936 GCA_964386865.1 uncultured Lentisphaeraceae bacterium
ACCCCACCAAGCGCGAGGTGCGCTTCCACAAGCCGGCCGAGGTGCGCGAGGCGCTGATCCTCGCCATTGGTGAGGCCCTCGGCGTCAAGCGGCATCACCCGCTACCTGAAGGGCCGGCGGCCCCGCCGCCCGCGGCCCGCACGGAGGTGGGCCCCCCAGGCTCTCCGATCACGCCCCCTCCGACTTCCGACCTCCGACCTCCGACCTCCGACTTTCCCGTTTCCCTCCGCACGCTCGTGCCCGAGGCCGCCGGCCAGCCCCCAGCGTTCAACGCTCAACGCTCAACGCTCAACGTTCAACCCGTAACCCCCGAACCCCGAACCCTGAACCCCGAACCCCTTTCCTCCTTCCCGTACCCCGCGCCCGTCCCCCTACAGCCTACAGCCTACAGCCTACAGCCTTCTCCGGCCGCCCCCGCCGCCCCCACCGGCGCGGGCCTGCCGCTCTTCGCCGCGCCCGAGGACGGCTCGCCGTGGCGCTGGTGCCGCGTGCTCGGCTCGCTCGCGGCCGGCCGCTACCTGCTGCTGGAGACCGACGCCGGCTTCGTGACGGTCGACCCGCGAGCGGCCCGCGAGCGCGTGCTCTACGAGCGGCTCATGGAGGGCCACACCCGGGGCGAGGCGTTCTCGCAGCGGCTGCTGCTGCCGGAGACCGTCCAGCTCGCCCCCGCCGACGCCGCGCGGCTGCGCAAACACCTGAGCGTCCTTCACGAAATGGGCTTCGGCGTGGAGGATTTCGGCAGCGACCACTTTCTGGTCGAGTCGCTGCCGGACGCGCTGGGCGATGTCTCCTGCCGCGAGCTGCTGGGAAACGTCGCGCACGACCTGGAAAACGCCGGCACGCGGCGAGGCTCCGAGAAGTGGCGCGAGGAGCTCGTCGCCCGCGCGGCCTGCCGCGCGGCAACGGGCGCGGAGCGGAGGCTGTCCGACGACGAGGCCCAGCGGCTGGTCAGCGCCCTCGCCGCCACGCGCATGCCCTACACCTGCCCGCGCGGCCGGCCCACCATGATCTTCACCTCCTACCGCGAGCTCGAGCGCAAGTTCGGCCGGTGAGTGGTTCAGCCTATCCGCTTTTCCCCTAGGCACGATCAAGCCAGTTTGTTTATACTCTCTTGATCAAATTTGTTTTGTGACGTAAGTTCCTTTTCTTGAAAGGCAGGTTGAGTATGACAGCACGGAGTCTGATGGTCGGTTTGTCCGCCGCGTGCGCGGCGGGTTCGCTCTGGGCGGACAGCGGCACGTGGACCGCCACGACGGGCGGCAACTGGAACGACCCAGCCAACTGGGACGGCGGCATCATCGCGTCGAACAGCGGCTTCACGGCCACCCTCAACGCAGGCACGGGCACCATCAACAACGACATGGCCGACCCCGCGCTCGCGCTGCAGGGCCTGACGTTCGCGGGCGGCGGCTACGAGCTGGCGGGCGGGACCGTCACCCTCGACGCCGCGGGCTTCCTCACCGTCCAAGGCGGCACCCAGACGGTGAGCGCGCCGCTTTCGCTCTCCGGCAACACCTTCCTCAACGTCGCCTCGGCCCAGACGATGGCCCTCAACGGCCTGCTCTCCGGCAGCGGCGGCCTGACGATCAAGGGCGGCCGCGTGGTGCTCGGCAACGCCGACAACGCCTACCTCGGCGCGACGGTCATAGTCACCGGCCTCGTCGAGACCGCCTCGGTCGACGCGTTCGGCGACAGCTCGGCAGACCCCGCCAACCTCGTGCTGGGCGACGGCACCCTGCGCTACACCGGCGCCTCGGCCACCCTCAGCCGCGGCTTCACCGTCGCGCCCACCAACTTCGGCAACCGCGCCGCCGCGATTGACGTCACCGACGCGGGCGCGACGCTCACCGTCGCGGGCAAGGTCGTCACGCCCAATGGCTGCTTTATCAAGACCGGGCCCGGCACCTTGGCCTTCACCTATCCCGGCGACCAGCAGCTCAGCCGCAGCCGCCAGGCGGTTGTAGAGGGTACGCCCCTGACGTTCGACGCCAACGGCAGCGCGAGCACCAACGGTTATGCGCTCTTCACGGTCGACAACGGCAAGCTCGTCCTCGGCGCGGCCAACCAGACCAACAACATCGTCGGCGTGGCCTGGGTCGGTGCGCGCAACAACACCTCGCCCCGCATGGAGGTCCTGGGCGGCGTGACCAAGGTCAGCGGCGCCTACTTCACCATCGGCCGCGGCACCGGCACCGCGCCTTACCTGGCCAAGCCCAGCCTCTACATCGGCAACGGCGCCTACATGGAGATGGGCAGCTTCGTGATGGCCAACAACAACGGAAACAACAACTTCCGCTGTAACCCGGACCTGGCCATCACCAACGGCACGCTGGTCGTGTTCGGCGACTGCTTCCTCGGCGAAAACACGGTTGCCACCTCGACCGTCACAGTCGCCAACAACAGCCTCTTTCGGAACGACTCCAATACCCGCGACCGCGGGATGATTCTGGCCTTCGGCGGGCCGGCGAAGACCGACCTCACCTTTGACACGGCCAGCACGGGCCGCGTCTACATGGCCCGGTTCGCCAAGTTCACCTCGATGACCGTCAAGGGCAACAGCGTCTTCGAGATGGACGGCTCGCCGATCAACGTGACGAATGCCGACTTCAACACCGGCACCGTCCTGTTCAACGGCGGCACGCTCGCCCAGCGCTCGCCCAAGCTCGCCTCCGACTGGTTCCGCGGCGTCACCAACGTGCTCGTCGGCGCGAACAACCTGACGCTTGACGCCGGCGGCTACGCGTGGCTGGAGCCGCCGACCACCGCTTTCGCCTCGAGCCCGGGCGGCAAGCTCGCCAAGACCGGCGTCGGCACGGCGGCCCTTCGGCCCACGGCGCTCAACGTCGACCTCAACGCCGGCCGGCTCGCGCTCTCCATCGAGAGCCCGCAGGTGACGAACGGCACGCGCGGCGTCGTGACCGCCAGCGCCAACACGTCGATCGAACTTGCCGCCAGCGGCGCGGCGGGCGGCATGAATCTCGGCGTCGGAACGTCCCCCGTGACGCTGACGCCTCA
Organism: uncultured Lentisphaeraceae bacterium; assembly: GCA_964386865.1. Taxonomy (GTDB): domain Bacteria; phylum Verrucomicrobiota; class Kiritimatiellia; order RFP12; family UBA1067; genus CAYLUN01. The sequence continues at coordinate 3,016 of CAYLUN010000175.1, forward strand.
CAGCCTCGCCTCTAACCCCGATCTCTGGCGCTTCGCCGAGCGTGCCATGCGCCGCACCGACGGCATTCTCCAACTGACCCCCGAGGTCGGCACCGTCGTCGGAGCGAACCAGAACCAGCGGGGCGCCGCGTTCCTGATGCGCAAGCAGACCCTCAGCGGCGCGTGGACCTGCACGTTCAACTACGTCTGCTGGAGCCTGACCGCGAATCCCGCCGACGGCGTGGCCTTCGTGCTCCAGAACGACCCCCGCGGCTCGGTCGCCTGCGGCAGCACCGGGTCGAACCTCGGCTACGGCGGCACGGGCGGTATCACAAACTCTATCGCGCTGGGCATCGACTCCTACAACCATCGCCTCTTCTACGGTCGCCAGGGCTCCTTCGTCATCACCAACGCCCTGCCCGCCGCCCTGCCGAAGCTGGCGCAGTCGCCGGTCAAGACCAAGTTCACCGTCGCGTACAACGGTGCCGGCTTGCTGATGATCGAGATCGCGAGGCCCGGCTCCCTGACCTACCGCTACACGTGGTCGGTGAACCTTCCGGCTGAAATCGGTGCGAACGAGGCCTATCTCGGCTTCACCGGCGGTACTGGAGGTTCTTTCGGCCAGCAGTCGATCGCGGACGTCACCTTCGACAACGGTTTGACGGTCATGCCCTCCTATTGCCGCTACGGCGGTGCCGTCACGCTCGCCGGCGGTGCGGCACTCAACACCATCAGCACCCCGACCTCGCAGCAGCGCGGCTTCGTGCTGGGCTCGCTGGCCTACGGCGATCAGGCGGTCGTTAGCGCCGCCTCCGCCTCCGCCGCGTCATCCGCCACGCCCGCGCCGACGCTGACCGAGCAGGGCATGTGGAAGCTCAACCAGAACGCGAACTGGAAACCCGACGGCCGCCTGGCGGTCTCCAAGAACGCCAACAACACACCCGGTTCCGCGTTCACGACCAACCTCTATCCGATCAGCGGCTCTTGGACCGCCCGCTTCAACTACGACATGGGCCTGCACACGACCCCGCCTGCCGATTACATCAACTTCATCGTGCAGAGCGGTTCGACGAATAGCACGGTGCATGCGCCGAATCCCGGCTTCGCGATCCAGTGGCGCTACTACATGGGCGGCACCAACTCGACCATGGTCCGCATGTATCTCAACGGCGTCGAGACGTTGGGCAGTACCAACATCGCGCCGGTCAGCCTGTACGCCAACCCGCTCGCGACCATGACGGTCGCGTATGACGCCTCGGCCAAGACCGTCACCGTGATCACCGAGCAGACCGCCGGCGCTTACACCAACATCTTTACGGGCGTGGATATGGGCGCGACCGTTGGCTCGACCTCCGCCTACCTCGGCTTCGGCGCTTTCACCGGCGGCCTCAACGCGGAGAACATCGTCAGCGACTTCACCTTCACGTCGCCGGCCGTGTCTTCTTCCGCCAACGCGCTCGGCTACGTGGGTTTCGACAAGCTCAGCGGCGCGGGCACCCTCGTGAAGCGCGGCTCCGCCGCGCTGGGGCTCATGGGCGACATCGACAAGCCGACGTCTAACGTCACCGTGCGCCTCGAGCAGGGCGGCCTCGTGTTGCGTAAGAACAACCTCGAGCCGCTCCTCGTCACCGGCGCGCGCAGCGACTGGGTCTTCACGCCTGAGGGCAAGTGGGGCGACGACAGCACGCTGCAGTTCTGCACGATGGGTGTCCTGAACAGCACCGGCTCCGCCACCTCCGCCCGCCGCATCCGCATCAAGGAGCCGTGGACGCTCTCGTACAGCTTCCTGTTCGGCGCCAAGTCCATCCCGCCGGCGGACGCCTACTCGCTCTTCTTCCACAACGACCCGCGCGGCCCCGGCGCGGTCGGCGGGCCGACCCTCGACGCCGGCTATGCGGGCGCGAGCGCCGTCGTCAACAGCTTGGGCCTTCGCTGGTACTTCTATCCCGGGCATACCGGCGCAGCCTCTAATAAGGTGGCGATCGGAAGGGGCGGCGTCTGGAACGTCGGCTCGTACCAGAGCTACCTGCCCGTCGTGCTCGTGAACGGCATCACCGATGTGGTCATCACCTACGACCCGGCGGCCGCCACGCTGACCGCCGCGCTCAAGCAAGGAGCCTACGGCGCCACCAATGTCTTCACGGGCGTGAACATCCCGACGGACGTCGGCAGCGACTACGCCTATGTCGCCTTTGGCGGCGGCTGCGGCGGCTCGCAGGGCGAGATGCGCGTGCGCGACTTCGCGATGACCTATGCCGCGCCGCTGGCCGACACGGTCGCCAGCCAGTCCTACTTGGCGAATCTGGACCTGCCCGCCGCCTCGACCAACACGGTCACGCTCGACTCGACCGTTCTGGCCGGCAGCTACGCCCTCACCGCCGTCCAGGTCGGCGACGGCGCGACGCTGGGCGTCGACGCCAAGGCGCAGCCTGGCACCCTCGCGGTCGCCTCGGTGGCGCAGTCGGGCGACGCGACTTATTCCGTGGCCTCGGCCTGCACGCTCGCGCTGGGGGGCGTGAGCGGCGGCGGCACGGTGACCAAGACCGGCGCGGGCGCGCTCGCCCTCACCGGCGCGACGGCCGCCTACGCGGGCGACACCGTCCTCGCGGCAGGCACGCTCTCGCTCGGCGCGCCCCGCCTGCCGCGCGGCACCGACCTGCACGTCACGACCGGCGCGACGCTGAGCCTGGCCTTCGACGGCAAGCAGTACATCCACGCGCTCTTCATCGACGGCGTGGCCCAGCCCGGCGGGATCTACACGGCTGTTAACGCGCCGTGGATCACCGGCTCCGGCCAGCTCGTCGTCACCTACCCGCCGGTCGGCTCGCTGATCATGTTGCAGTAAGGTGCGCTGAAGAAGTCGGCAATCAGCGCCTGACGGCGACACTACAAACGCTTCGCAGCCGTTTGTAGTGCCCGTGCGGGCCTTCCGTGCACTACACCGCCGGACGCCGACTAGGGGCTCCGAGCACCGGCCGACACGTGTAGCACACGGGCACCCCCGTCGCTGACCGATTACTTGCTCCCGCGCTCCCGCGCTTGCGCCGCCCGCGCGAAACGGGTAACATACGTTTCGTTTCGCGCCGCCGCCGGGCGGTTCACCTATCAGCCTAACAGCTACAGCCTAAACACCTATTCTCGAGGATCCGCCATGCTGGACATCAAACGCATCCGTGACAATTTCGAAGACGTCGCCGAAGGCCTGCGCCGCCGCGGGCTGGAGCTCGCGTTGGCCGAAAGCGCCCGCGACCTCGATGTCAAGCGCCGCGGGCTGGTCACCCAAACCGACGAGCTGAAGACCCTGCGCAACGCGCGCTCGAAGGAGATCGGCGCCCTCAAGAAAGCCGGCCAGAACACCGACGCCGTCCAGGCCGACGTGCGCGCCATCGGCGACCAGATCGCCGCGCTCGACACCGAGATCCGCCAGATTGAGGAGGCGCTCGAGTCCGTCCTGCTCCGCATCCCGAACGTCCCCTGCAAGACCATCCCCACCGGCGCGGACGCCTCGGCCAACCGCGTGGCCAAGATCGAGGGCGCCGTGCCGACCTTCGACTTCAAGCCGCTCGACCACGTGGCTCTCGGCGAGAAGCTCGGCCTCTTCGACCTGCCGCGCGGCGTCAAGATGACCGGCTCGGGCTTCCCGCTCCTGATCGGCCCCGGCTCCAAGCTCCAGCGCGCCCTCATCCAGTACATGCTCGACCTGCACACCGAGAAGCACGGCTACACCGAGATGCTCCCGCCCTTCGTGGTCAACAGCGCGTCGATGCGCGGCACAGGCCAGCTGCCCAAGATGGCCGAGGACATGTACCACTGCGAGATCGACGACCTCTGGCTCATCCCCACCGCTGAGGTGCCCGTCACCAACTACTTCCGCGACGAGATCATGGACCGCCCGCTGCCGGTCTACCTCACCGCCTACACGCCCTGCTTCCGCCGCGAGGC
>CAYLUN010000176.1:0-6702 GCA_964386865.1 uncultured Lentisphaeraceae bacterium
TCATGGTCGGGTGCAGGAGCGAGTGGTCAATCATCTTCGCCAGTTGTTCGTAGCTGTACTTCATGAAATTCCTTTCGTGTTCACATTACTTATAAAAATAGGGTTCTAGAACGGCCTTCGCGGTCTTGAGCGCCCACTGGCGGCCTTCGAGCGTCTTGCCGAAGGTGTCGTCCTCAACCTCGATGCAGACAGGACCGCGGTAGCGGGTCTCCATCAGGGCGGCCATGAACTTGCCCCAGTCCATCTCGCCGTAGCCGGGGATGCGCGGCTGATGCCACTCGAGCGGCGGCGCGAAAACGCCAACCTCGTTGAGGCGGTCGCGGCGGATCTTCACGTCCTTGGCGTGGATGTGGAAGAGCTTGTCCTGAAACTCGCCCAGCGGGCTGGCCGGGTCCATCTGCTGGAGCACGAAGTGCGACGGATCGTAGTTCAGCCCGAAGTGCTTCGACGGGATATCGCTGAACGCGCGCCGCCAGAGGGCGGGCGTGGTCAGAAGGTTCTTGCCGCCCGGCCACTCGTCCTTCGTGAAGAACATGGGGCAGTTCTCGATGCCGATCCGGATGTCGTGATCTTCTGCGAAGGCGATAAGCGGACGCCAGGTCTTTAGAAAGCGGGGCCAGTTGTCGTCCACGCTCCGCGTCCAGTCGCGGCCGGCAAACGTGTTCATGTTCTTCACGCCAAGCGCGGCCGCGGCCTTGATGACCTTCTTGATGTGGCTCACCGCCGCGCGGGCGACGTCAGCGCGTGGGTCGAGCGGATTCGGGTAGTAGCTGAGGGCCGTGAGCGTCACGCCGTGCTTGGAGCAGAGCGCGTGCACCTCGTCCGTGCGCGTTGCGCCGAAGTTGGCGACATCGATGTGCGTGATGCCGGCGTACTTGCGCTCCGCCTTGCCGACAGGCCAGCACATAACTTCCACGCACGAAAACCGCTCGGCGGCGGCAAAACTCAGCACCTCATCCAGCGACAGCTCCGGCAGAATCGCGCTGACAAAACCCAGTTTCATAGAATCTCCTTTCCAGTCTCGGATCAAATTTTGACCCACGTTTTGGACACGTTGCTTTTGATGATCGCCTCGCAGACCACGACTTCCTGATGGCCGTCCGCAGCAGTCGCGAAAAGCGGCGCGCCCTTGCCGCCGGCGATGGTCGAATAGATATTGCGGAAGAGCATCTTGAAGGTGTCGGGGAAGCCCTCGACATGGCCGGGCGGGTAGTCCGCATAACCGGCGGCGCCCTCGCCGAAGGCCGGCGTGGCGCGCACCGCCGTCTCGTTCGCGCCGTCGCGGCTGCCAAAGTGGAGCATCTCCGGATCTTCCGAACACCACCACGCCGACTTCTTGGAGCCGTAGAGTTCGATGCGGATACAGTTCTTGCGGCCTGCGGCGACCTGCGAAACGCCCAAATTGCCGCGCGCGCCGTCGGCAAACCGCAGCAGCACGTTGGCAAAGTCCTCGGTGCCGACCTTGTAGGCGGCATAGCGCACCTTGGCGTCCGACTTGGCAAACGTCTGCACCTCGCCGAGCGGGCGCTTGCGCGTCTTGTGCCACGTCTGAAGGTCGGCGAACACCTCGGTGATCTTGGACCCCAGAATAAACGAGACCGTGTCCATCCAGTGCGTCCCGATATCGGCCACGGCGCGCAGCTTCCCGCCCTCTTGCGGCAGCAGCCGCCAGTTGTAGTCCGTGTCCTTGAAGAGCCAGTCCTGCATGTAGGAGCCGTTGACGTGGATGATCTCGCCCAGCTCGCCGCGCGCGACCATGCGGTGCAGCGCCAGCACGGCGGGATAGAAGCGGACATTGTAATTCACGGCGAACACGCGGCCGCTGCGCCCCGCCAGCTCCACGAGCTTGGCCGTTTCGCGCGTGTTCATGGCGAGAGGCTTCTCGCACACCACATGCTTGCCGGCGCGCAGCGCGGCCGACGCCATCTCGAAGTGAAAGCGGTTCGGCGTGGTGATGTGAACGGTGTCGACCTCCGGGCAGGCCAGCAGCTCGCGATAGTCGGAGAACGCCCGCGGAATGGCCAGCCGCTCGGCGGCCTTGGCCGCAAGGGCATCCTTGTCGCAGATGGCCGCAACGGTGACGCCCAGCCGACGCAGCGCCTCGACGTGGACAGGGCCGATAAAACCGGTGCCGATGACGCCTGCTCGAAGTGAGGTGATGGGTCGTGCTTTCTTCATTGATTCCCTTTCGTGAAGTTCCGCGTGTTTCGTGACTTCCCTCGTTTTCCAGTCTATTTTGAGCTGCAGGTCACCAGATTGCCTGGCCGCGGGCGCTTCGCGCTCAACGCGTTGCGGAACTCGTAGCGGTCGCCGCGGTACAGCGTCTCTTCCAGCCACAGCGGGCCGTCGGCCTGACCGACGGCCCGCACGCGCAGCGCCGCCGCGCCCGCCGGGACACGCAGCAGCCGTGCGTCCTCTTCCGACAGGCTGATGGCCTGAAGGGTCTGGTCGACCGTGGTGACGGAAAGCCTGTACCGTCCCGTGAGCAGGTCGTAAAGCGAGCCTTTGACCAGCGCTCGGGTTAGGCCGGGACAGTACCGTGCCACGAGATGCCGCCGCTCCAGGATCACCGGCTCGCTGTCCGCCAGCCGCAGCCGCTCGAAGTAGTAGAGCGCCTCGCTCCGGGTGAGGCACAGCGCAGCCCGCACGGGCTCGTCCGCCTCGCCCGCCTTCAGCGAGCGGAACCGGAGTACCCGCGTCTCGGGGCGCTTGCCCGCGAGCGTCGCCTTGCGGGTAAAGCTCATGAGCGACTGCAGGTCATAATCCAGCACGCCGTCGCGCACGAAGCTTCCGACGCCCTTGCGAAATTCCAGCAGGCCCGCGACGACGAGGTGCGACAGCGCCTTGTTCGCGGTCACGCGGCTGACGCCGAACCGCTCGCTCACCTCGCGCTCCGTGAGGAACTGCTGGCCCGCCTTAAACTCGCCGCTGCGGATAAGCCGCTGCAGAAGTTCATTCAACTGCTGGTACACGGGGTCCCGGACCAGCTGATCGCTTTTGTTTTCTGTTTTCATGACATCTTGTGGCATAGCCACTGTGTGAGTATGGCATAACAGCGTGGTGCCTGTCAACGCCCTTTTTATCGTTGGTTTTTTTCGGCGAGGTTCAAGCGTTCGCGTTGCGTATAGCTTTCAGACAGGGGTCGTGTCGCTTTTATACCGTGTTTTTTTCGTGTCTAGCATTCTTGGTGACTTCATCAAACCGAATTCTTCCGATGATCATCGTTCTTTCCGGGCATGGTGCTTACGAACCTCACGGCTGACGCGCTTTGACATATGCCAAGAACAGTCCCCATTCCCGCGGGCCGAGCGGGGTCTTGCCGCGAAGGGATTCGGCGGAGACGAAGCGGGCGAGCGCATCCAGCGCGGCCGTGGAACGGGACTCTTCGAGGAAAGCCTTGTCCGTGGCAAATACCTGAGTCACGAGCAGGAGCGCCTCCATCGCCTTGTCCTTGGTCATCACACCTTGGGTGAGGATCTCTTCATTGCGCGTCTTCAAGCCCAGTTTGAGCGATTGCACAAGGGTGGCGCGATCCGCATCGTCCTTCGGCAACACGGCAACCAATTGGGCCAAGCCGCGGAGCATGATGTAGTGGTAGGCGGGACGCGCATTGTGCGGGTCCAGCCAGCGCCCGGCATGCGGGCCGGTGGTGAGTTGTCCAGGGATGACGCCCAAAAGCCCTTTCTTCTTGGCGGCGGCAAGATAGGCGGCCTCGCCCGTGACCGCGTGCGCTTTGGCGAGCAGCCAGACTGAAAAACTGTTGTAATTCCAGTTGGGGCACAGCGGACGCTTTGCGGCCCAGTCGGCGGCCTTGCGTGCGGAGGCGAGCACGCGCTCGTCGTGCGTCAATTCATAAAGCTCGAACATGGCGACGCCGCATTCGGCATTGTCAAATTGCAAGCCGCCACCACCCAGATCATCATAGGCCCAGCCGTTCCGAACCACGCTGTCGAGGTTGCCGGACTTCTCGGCTTTGGCAAGGAACGCAGCGGCCACCGCCATCGCCTTGTCATCGGTCTTCCCGCGTGCTGCGGGAAACGGATAGAGCCCAGTGCCTGCCTGCTCCTGCGCCCACATCAAAAACTCAGCAGCCTCCTTCGCTACGGCGATGCTTCGCTCCGCGCCATCAAGTTGCGCACGCGCGCTGGCGACATTGCCCGCGAGCACTGCAGCAGGTGCGCGGAGTGGCTGCGTGAGTTTCGTCGGGTCAATGCCGATGCGCCACCAGCGCATCTTTTCGAGTCTGGCGAAAGACGTGGAAAAACCCGGCTGAACTTCCGCCCGCGTCAGCCAGCTCGCATCCTTCGGCACCAGCGTGTATTTGTCTGCGATCTCGGGCATGCCCGCCTTGTCGCCGAGCGCACGCAAGCCATCGGCAACGGCGGCGCGAATCGCCACGATGTCCTCCCTGTCCAGCGCCTCCTTAAGTGCGGTTTTGGAGGAGTCAGCGGCGTGCAGCAAAGCCATCTGCGATAGCAGTAGGGCGGTGAGGAGGGTGAGGGTAGGTTTCATGACATTAGTCTTTCAGCGGGATGCCGCGCAGGATAAGCGAATCGAAACGGTAGGGTGACTCGCCTGCGGTCCAGGCGATGCCGCGCAGCAGGATGGTGCGGAAGAACGGGTCATCGAAGTTCCAATCGAAGTGGCCCAGTGTGGAGGCCACGACGCGGCCTTTCCCGCGCTCGTAGGCCCAGATGACGGGCTCGGCGCTGACCTTGTCGCCCACGACTTCGTCCGAGGTGGCGAGCGCGGTCACCTTGCTGCGGTCGCCTTGCAGGTTCCAGAAGCACTCGTCGGCGAGGGTGAAGGTGTCCGGCAGCCCGTGCATGATCGGATGACGCGGTTCCGGCAGCTTCAGCGTGATGACCTTGTGCTTGTATTGACTGTCCTTTCCCTTGGCGAGGCCGAGCAGGTCCGCCAGCGCCGCCGAAGCATGCCAGAGAACATAGTGCGACAGCACGAGACCGCCGCCACGGTTCAGGAACGCCTCGATCTGCTGCAGGTGCCTCGCGTCGGACCAGCACTTCGGGTGTTGATAAAGGACGACGACATCCGCGGTGGCGAAATGCTCTTCCGTGGGCCATTCCAAGGTGCTCAGCGCTTTCACGCGCGGCGAGCCTGCGGCGATCAACGCGCGGTCCGCCTCCGCCTGTGGGCGATACATGTTCGTCATCGCCTCATCGCCTGGCCCTGCACCGCCGAGCAGCACCTTCCAGCGTTTCGGCAGCACATCGTGAGAATGGGTCTTGGGCAGGTGATCCTTTGCGCCCCCTGCCAAGAGAATGGTGAGCGGTCGCAGGCTCGCGTCCACCCCTGGCTTCGGTGCTCTGCCGAGAACGGCCTCGACCTCAGCGCGGTTGCGCAGTTCCGGTGTCCCGACGCCATACGACGTCTCCGCCTTGGCGTGTTCCACCAAGCAGACGGAGGCAGCGAGCGTTACCGCCGAACGTTGGAGAAAGGTGCGGCGGCTGATGTCGGAGATGAGTCTGTGTGTGTGTTTCATGTTCATGGTCGCGTATTCTATTTTTTTGTTTCCCATGCAAGTTTTTGAATCAGCGGTGCCAACTTGGCATCGACGTTGCCGTAAGGTGCGGTTGTCAGGCCCGCCGGATCCTGGTGGAGCAGGTGAGCAAAATAGACACAGCCTACAAGGTAACTCCCTGTTTCGTTTAAATGAATACCATCCTTGTAAAGTTGCCAGACGGTTGTGTAACCGGGCACTTCGCCTGCTTTCATTTTCGCGTCGAGCGCGGCCATCGCGTGTCCTACCTTTACGAGCTCGGCAGGCTTCTTGAGGAACTTCGTGTTTTCCACGACAGCAGCATGAAGTTTCTCGAAATACTCGCGCGCTTCGTTCGAGCCTTTTCGCGTCGCGGGATCGTAGCCCGCTTCCCAGCACGATGCCCACGGATCGAGTTTGGCGAGGTCATAGCCGTTGCCCGGTTTGGCCGGGTCATAAGCATTTTTATCGAAGGTGAATGGTTTGCCGTTGCTGCGCATGCGCGGCCACCGCGCATAGACAAGGATCCGTACGTCAGGATTCTTGCCGGCTGCCATGCGGGACAACTCCGTTATAAGGTCGAGGTCTCCGACAGCCTGCCCAGCCGTGTTTGTTCCGTGGAAATTCCTGTCAAAGGGCTGGAATGAAACTGCATCCCAGGCGAAGTTGTTCAGCGCCACGCGCCAGCCGCCATAAGGTTTTTCTCGGAACCCATCATTCTCGTGGGTGTAGAGCCATTCCAGCGGCGCTCCAGGAATCATGTGCCGTCCCCAGTCGAGCTTCACCCCGCGCGTCGCTGCCAAGTCGGCAAGCGGCTTGTAACGGATCGTGTCGGTGACGCTGTTCCCGATGTAATAGACGCGCAACGTTGACTCCGTCGCGCCGGCCGTCAACGACAGCAAGAGCAACGCGGTAAGCAGTTCTGTTTTCATTTGCTCCCCCTTAAATTCGGTAAATTCCAATCCAGTCAGGAGCCTGGAGATACGGGCCGGCCATGTAACTTTTAGGAACTTCGCCGCCCCAGACGAACTCGCCCAGAGGCATGATCTTTTCGTCGTACGCCATGGCCAGATGCGCGTGCGGCGCCCAGTCCCAGTGCAGGTTGATGACCAGCGGCGGATGCGCCTTTGCATATTCAAGCATCCGGAGGCAATTGGTGACGCCGGAGTGGATGTAGGCGTCGGTCGAACATTGCGTAATCG
>CAYLUN010000177.1:0-6627 GCA_964386865.1 uncultured Lentisphaeraceae bacterium
GGTTGGTCTTGCCGGGGTGCTTGCCGGACTGGAGCAGCTCGGGGTCGGAGGCCAGGTAGCGGCCGGGGGCGAGGGCTGTGACGTCGCCGAGCGTGAGGTTGCCGTTCACGAGCTTGTACATCGCGGCTTCCTGGCCCGGGTTCTCGCCGTAGCGCAGGCCCTTCTCCTCGCCGTCGATGACCCAGGAAACTTTCGTGTAGCGCAGGGTCTGTCGTTGGGCCCCGTCGACGAAGGAGATTTCCAGCTCGGGGGTGAAGTGGTCGTCCATGATGGTCTTGTAGGCGGCTTTAAGGTCGATGGCCATGGCTTTTCCTTATTTGGATGGGGTGTATTAAAGCACAAACGCAGACGGGAAAGAAGGGGCTTCACGGTTTTTTCGCCGGGGCCTGAGCGCTGGCGGGCGCGGCTTTGCGGAGTGCGTCCTCGACAGCGAGCAGAACGCCGTGGCAGGTCTGGGTGGCGCCCGTCACGGCGTCGACGCGCAGCGGGTCGGCGCCCTTCAGTCGCTTCACAAAGCCGTCCAGCGCATTGCGCGGGCGGTCTTCGCGCTGCTTGGTCACGCGGACGGCGGCCAGGGTGCCGTTGAACACCTTGACTTCGACGTCGAGGGGCGAGTAGAAGCCGACGGAATGCCCGGCGTAGGTGCCGCTGCGGAGGCCGGTCGTCTGGAGCGGGCCCAGGGCGCTGAAGCGGACGAGCTGGTCGGCTTGCGCCCAGACGCTTTTCCAGTGGGGCCACTTCTCGGCCTGTTCGCCCCGCTTGGCGAGGGGGGCGGCGTAGCGCGCCACCAGGGCGGGCTCGTGGGCGGCGTGCGCGAGCACGGCGGCCCGCAGCGGGTTGAAGAAGTGCCCCCAGTTCCGCTCCGGATGGCCGTCGGCGCGCACGTCCGCGAGCAGGTCAGACACGCGGTCGCGGTTCAGGAGGCGCACTTCCGCTGCGAGGATGCGCTCGCGCGATGACAAGGGCTCGACTGACGCCAGCGCCGAGCGGGACGGCGCGAGCGCGCCTTGGCGGGCGAGCACGGCGGCTTTGTTGAAGGCGGCCTCGCGCTGAATGGAGGGCAGGTCGGCGTACGCCGTGCCCGGGCCGACGGGCGTGCCCGGCGGCAGGGCCAGGACGCTGTCGTAAGCGGCGACCGCCTCGCGGTCCTGCCCCGCTGCGCGGAGCGCGTCGCCCAGCCGCAGCTTCCACGCCGCCGCGTACTGGGGGGCGCTTTTGCCTTGGCGGTCGATCACCTGCGCGACGTCCCGCGCCAGGCTGGCGCACGCCGCGTCGGTGAGGCTCTGCCGCCGCCCCATCTCATAGAACTGGAGCGGACGCTGCAAGTTGAAACCGGGCGCTTGGGCGAGGCCGGCGAACGCGACAAGCGCTCCTCCGGCCGCGAGCGCGGCGGATTTGCGGAACAGGCCGTACAGGGTCATGCCGACAGCGTACAGAATCCGGCGCGGACTCCGCAAGCGAAACCCATTCATAAAAAGGGCGCTTGAACAAACCGGTGCGGGCTGTTTAAATACCCCCCAAGCACATTTCCACAAATAGGAGTCGTCGCACACATGAAAAAGGCTGTCTGGCTGTTGCTCTCGCTCGTCGTTGTCTCCGCCTGCACAATCCCGCTCAAAGGCAGGCACGAGGACCTCACGCAGTACGTGAATCCGTTCATCGGCTGCGCCGAGAACGGCCACACCTTTCCCGGCGCCTGCTCCCCGTTCGGGCTGATTCAGGCCAGCCCCGACACGGGGAACTGCACGTGGCAATACTGTTCGGGCTACATGTATCTGGACGAGAAAATCTGGGGCTTCTCTCAGACGCACCTGAACGGTACGGGCTGTCCGGACCTGGGCGACGTGCAACTCCAGCCGTTCACGGGCGCGGTCGAGCGCGAGAACTACCACAGCGCGTACAAGAAGGAGACGCAGAAGGCCAGGCCCGGCTACTACGCGGTGACGCTCGAAGACTTCGGGGTCGACGTGGAGCTGACCGCCTCGCCACGCGTGGCCTTCCACCGCTACACGTACAAGAGCCCGGCGCCTGCCCGCCTGCTCGTGGACCTGCAGTACGGCATCGTCGGCGGCAAGGACGCGCTGAAAAACCACATCCTCGCCAGCGACGTGACGACGGAAGACAAATACACGATCACCGGGCACAATCAGGCGCGGGCTTGGGTGACGCGCCACTACTACTACGTGGTCAAGTTCGACCGGCCTTACTCCGCGGCCAAGCAGCTTGCGGCCCGGCCGGGCGAGAAAGCGCCGCGCTACGTGTTGGACTTCGACCTCAAGCCGGGCGAGGCGCTGCAGGTGAAAGTCGCGCTCTCGACGGTCAGCGTCGAAGGCGCCAAAAAGAACCTCGCGGCGGAGGTGCCGGGCTGGGATTTCGCTGCCGTGCACAAGCGGGCGAAGGCCGAGTGGAACGGGTTGCTGGCGCGCGCCGAAGTGCAGGGCACGCTGGCGCAGAAGGAGAATTTCTACACCTCGCTCTACCACCTCTTCATCCAGCCGAACAACATCGCGGACGTGGACGGCCAGTACCGCGGCGCGGACGATAAGGTGCTGACCGCGCCCGACAAGACTTACTACTCGACCCTGTCGCTGTGGGACACCTACCGCGCGGCGCACCCGCTCTACACGATTCTGACGCCCGAGCGCGTGGACGGCTTCATCAACACCATGGTCGCGCATCAGAAGGCGCAGGGCTACGTGCCGATCTGGACGCTGTGGGGCAAAGAGAACCACTGCATGATCGCCAACCACTCGGTGCCGGTCATCGCGGACGCCTACCTGAAGGGCTTCCGCGGGTTCGACGCGGAGGCGGCCTTTCAGGGCATTAAGACCTCGCTGACGGTCAACCATCAGAAGTCGGACTGGGACGTCTACACGAAGTACGGTTATCTGCCGTTCGACATCATCAAGGGAGAGAGCGTGTCGCGCGTGCTGGAGTACGTGTACGACGACTACTGCGCGGCGCAGCTGGCCCAGGCGCTCGGCAAGGGCGAGGAGGCTGCGTTCTTTGCCAAGCGTGCGGAGAACTACAAGAACATCTTCTGCCCCGAGACGAAGTTCATGCGCGGCCGCGACTCCACGGGCGGCTGGCGCGCGCCGTTCGACCCCATGAAGCTCAACCACGGCGAAGGCAGCGGCTACGACTACACGGAGGGCAACGCCTGGCAGTACACGTGGCATGTGCAGCACGACCCGGAGGGCCTCGTCAAGCTGGTCGGCGGCGGCGAGGCGTTCGCCGAGAAGCTGAGCACGCTCTTCAAGCTGGAGTCCAAAGTCGAGGGCTCCGGGTTCGTGCTCGACGTCTCGGGCCTGATCGGGCAGTACGCGCACGGCAACGAGCCTAGCCACCACGTGGCGTACTTCTTCAACTACGCCGGCGCGCCTTGGAAGACGCAGGAGATCATCCGCGAGATCTTCGACACGCAGTACAAGAACAAGCCGGACGGCCTGTGCGGCAACGACGACTGCGGCCAGATGTCGGCCTGGTATGTGTTCTCCGCGATGGGCTTCTACCCGTTCAACCCGTGCGGCGACGGCTACGTGTTCGGCGCGCCGCAGATCGAGAAGGTGACGCTCAATCTGGCCAAGGGCCGGACGTTCACCGTCGAAGCTAACGGGCTCTCGAAAGAGAACAAATACGTACAGAGCGTGACGCTCAACGGCAGGCCGGTGCCCGGCATCAAGATCGCCCATTCCGAGATCATGAAGGGCGGCAGGCTGGTCTTCGAAATGGGGCCTCGGGCGAAGAAGTAGGCCCCTTCACGGGCTTGGGCTTGGCGCCGGAAATTGAAACGCCTCGAGCCGAGCTCCAAAAATCCGGCTCGGGTGTGGATTCAGCTACGTTGAATCGCACCCCCGAAAGCGGCCTGCGCGGGCGAAGTCTTGCGCGAACGTGACGAACGTGGTATTCTTTTGACAATTCTATGAGTACATTTGAGTTGCGCTTGCGCTGTGTGATGATTGTGGCCGCCTGTGCGCTGTCCGCCGCGTCGGGCGAGGACGGTTTTTCGTTCGAGCAGGTCAAGGAGCGGGCGTCGCGCCTGGCTCAGTCGACGTATCGCGACTGGCGGCGAGACCCGCCCAAGGAGATCCTGCAGCTGACCTACGACCAGTACCGGGACATCCGCTTCAACCCGCGCAAGGCGATCTGGCGCTACGACCACATCCCGTTCCAGCTGCACCTGTTTCACCCCGGCTGGATCCAGAGCGACCAGGTCGAGGTGAACGTGGTTCAGGACGGGCACGTCTACGCGGTGCGCTACGATCAGGACCTGTTCGACTTCGGCACCAACCGGATTGGCCGGGTCGACGCGGACGCGATGAAGTTCTCGGGGTTCCGCGTCCACTATCCGCTGAACCGCCCCGATTACCTCGACGAGCTGGCCGTGTTCCAGGGGGCGACGTACTTCAGGGTTCTCGCCAAGAGCATGGTCTATGGGCTCTCCGCGCGGGCCGTCGCCGTGAGCTGCGGCGGGCCGGGGCCCGAGGAGTTTCCCCGGTTCCGCGAGTTCTGGGTGTGCCGGCCCGAGGACGGCCAGGCGTTCGTCCGCGTCTTCGGCCTGTTCGACGGGCCCAGCCTGGCCGGCGCCGCCGAGTTTGTCATCACGCCCGGCGCCGTGACGGTCGTGAAGAGCCGCGTGGCCGTGTACGCCCGCGCCGATGTGGCGCACCTGGGCATCGCGCCGCTGACGAGCATGTACTGGTACGGCCGGCAGTCGGCGCTGAAGTTCTCCGACTTCCGTCCCGAAGTGCACGACTCGGACGGGCTGCTGATGAACAACGGCGCTGGCGAGTGGCTGTGGCGACCGCTGGCCAACGAAGGCAAGCTCCGCTTCTGCTCGTTCGTGGACAAGACGCCGAAAGGCTTCGGCCTGCTTCAGCGTGACCGCGCGTTCGCCTCATACGAGGATTTGGAGGCGCACTATCAGGACCGCCCGTCGGTCTGGGTGGTTCCGGCGGGGGACTGGGGCGAGGGCTCTGTCCGGCTGCTGGAGCTGCCGACGGCCGACGAGTTCAGCGACAACGTCGTGGCGTTCTGGGAGCCCAAGAAGGCGCTGGCGGCGGGGCAGAGCGCCGAGTATGCCTACGAGCTGCGGTGGTTTAGCGACGACGCGGCCTTGCCCCAGCTGGGCCGCGTGGCCTCGACGCGCATCGCCGACCTGCCTGACTCGGAGGACAAGGACCGCGTCAAGGACGGCAAGACGGCCGTCCGCAAGTTTGTGCTCGATTTCGTCTGGCCCTCGGTCTCCGAGGATGCGGCCTCTGGCCGGCTCGGCGCGGAGGTCAGCGTGCAGGGCGCCACGCTGCTGGGCAAGCCGGTGCAGCAGTACAACAGCTATGACCGCACGTGGCGCGTGTTCTTCAAGGTCGCGGCGCCCCGCCCGGAAGTCAAGGAGGGCGGGCGCGCCCCGGCTGAGGCCAGGCCGGTCGATCTGCGCGCGTTCGTTCGTCGTGAGAAACAGCCGGTGACCGAGACATGGATCTACCTCTGGAATCCATAGCCCTCCCGCCCTGGGATCCGTCTCGGGCCGACGAGTGGAACGACGCGTACGAAAAGGTGGAGAACTATCTCCGCGCCTGCCGCGTGAGCAGTCACCTGCAGCGCGCCCGGCTAGCCGCCCTGATCCTGCAGCGCGTCTATGACCGCACGCAGGGCGATGGCCCGGGCAGCGGCCGGTCTCTGCCGGAACTGGCCATCACGGAGGCTCGCGAACGCATCGCCGAGTGGATCGGTCACTACTTGCGCCCCCACGACGACGGGCGAGCGGTCAGTCTGGGCGAGGGGATGCTGGCGATCTATCTCTGCGACGGCCCCACCCGCTGGCCGTACGCCTTCTTGGACTCGCAGCGCATGCCCGGCGAATATGCGGCGGCCCTGACGTCGCGCGTGGTGCGCGCGGGGCCGGACCTGGCGGTCAGCAGCATGGTGCCCCGCGACATGGATCTCGGCCTGATGCAGGAGCTGGTGGGCAGCGCCATCGAGACGTTCGAGTCGGTTCCGCTCCTCAAAACCTTGTTGGCTTGGCTGCTGTTCCTCGGCTTGCTGGGCTTCCTCTTCTGGTACACGCGCTGAGGCCCGTCGCGCCGCGCACGACACAACGACGCATCATGAATGAAGCAACCGGCCAGTCTATCCGCATTCAGGCGCAGACCGTGAACCCGTCCCGCCACTCGGCGCGGCGCCAGGTTCTGTTCTTCTCGTGCGTCGTCTTCATGACCTCCATCGCGACATGGCTGATGGCGGACATCCTGTGGCGCGGAGGCCTGACGGGCGTCGAGACGGCGATGCTCGTGCTCTTCGTGCCTCTGTTCGGGATGGTCGCGCTCGGCTTCACGCAGGCGCTAATCGGATTTCTGGTTCTGCTCAGGAGGCGCGACTCCTACGAGATCAGCGCCACGCTGCCGTCGGGAGGGGCGAGCGCCGCGCAGCTGCCGGCGACGGCCTTGCTGATCCCGATCTACAACGAGGATGTCAGCCGCGTCTACGAAGGCCTGCGCGCGATGTTCCTCGCGCTGGCGGGATCCGGCGTGCAGAGCCGCTTCGACTTCTTCATCCTCAGCGACTCGACGGACCCGAACAAGTGGATCGAAGAGGAGGTTGGGTGGATCGACCTCTGCAAGCAGCTCA
>CAYLUN010000178.1:0-6508 GCA_964386865.1 uncultured Lentisphaeraceae bacterium
TGCCGTCCGCGTGGCGTCGTCTGCGCCGCCGCGCGGGGGTCTCGCGGCCGGGACCTGCGGACGGCAGGGGGCTGCCGTCCCTACCTGGTGCGGCAGGCGGACGTGTGACGGTTCCCCGGTAGGGACGGCGGACGGGTGACGGTTTCCCCGGTAGGGACGGCGGACATGTGACGGTTCCCCCGGTAGGGACGGCGGACATGTGACGGTTCCCCCGGTAGGGACGGCAGCCCCTGCCGTCCGCGTGGCGTCGTCTGCGCCGCCGCGCGGGGGTTTCGCGGCTGGGACCTGCGGACGGCAGGGGGCTGCCGTCCCTACCCGGTGCGGCGGGCGGACGGTTGACGGTTCCCCGGTAGGGACGGCGGACGTGTGACGGTTCCCCCGGTAGGGACGGCAGCCCCTGCCGTCCGCCGGCGAGATCCGGTCGACCTGCAAAGCGCGGCGGGAAGCGCGTCACGGCGCGGTTTTGGCTGCGGTGCCGGCGGCGTCGCGGAAGGCCCACATGCGGCGAACGAGCGGATCGCCTGGCAGGCCTTGGGCCAGGATCTCGTTGCGGATTTCGATCTGCCGCGTGGGGGCGGCCAGCGCGTACTCGTCGTTCAGGCGCAGCAGGGCGGCACGCCGGCGCTTCAGCTCGACCGCCACCCACTCCTCCGGCTTGACGCCTTTGAGCTGGGCTTGGCCGGGTTGGGTCGCGAGCCGCGCCACGATGCCGCCGGTCAGCAGCCCGGCGCGTCCGGGATCGGCCTCCGCCTGGGTGACCAGCGCGGTGAGGAGTCCGTCCCGGCGCTTGAGAACCGCCTGTAGCCGCTGAGTCTGCGCCTGGAGCGGGCCGCTCATCAGCCACTGGTTGTCGGGCTGGTGCACGAACGCCAGGAAGGCCTCGATCTTCTGCGAGGTCTCGCGCACCTGCGTCAGCTGGGAGACGAAGGGGAGGTCTGAGACGACGGCGGGGTCGATGAGGTCGGGGAAGGCGCTCAGGTAGGTGTAGAACTCTTCGACGCCGAAGAGGCGGTCATACGCGCCGACTGGCTCTTTGCGGCTGCGCTTGGGCAGGGGGCTCTGCAGCGAGTCGCAGGCGAGCGCCTGCTTCAGCACCTCGGCGTCGCCGAACGGCACGAAACACTCTGGGAGATCGCCGTCGCGGCCGATGCGCTTCTCGATCTCGGAAAACAGAACCAGCAGTTGTCCGGCTCTGAGCTTGAGGTTGGAGTGGGCCTTCTCGAGATTCTGACGGGCGGCCGAGACGCGCGGGTCGATCGAGCAGGTGTCGGTGGCCGGCAGCTTGATGTCCACGGCCAGCGCCTTCGCGAACGCCAGGTCGCGCGCGTTTTGCGCGGCGACGTTGAACAGGTCGAAGCTCTCGGCCAAGGCGTTGACGGACGGCTGTAGCGTCTGTGCCCGGCGGCTGAGCGAACGCTCTTTGCTGTCGCACGTCAGAGCCGTCATCCGGACGATATCCGGGTAGGGGGGCGCGCTCTGCCGGAGCTGGTCGAGGGCCTGCTCGAGCCCGCGGCTCGCGGCGAGCAGTTCCTTCTGCCGCGTGGAGATCGTAGCCATCTCCTCTTTGAGGGCGGTCAGGTAAGTCGGCGATTTCTCGCCGATCCGGGCCAGCGCCTTCTCGACGCTTTCGTAATCCTCTGTCAGCTCGTCGAAGCCGAGATCCTCGCGGTTAATGGAGGCCTCCGCACGCAAGTACGAGTCGAGCATCGTTTTGGCATGTATCATGTTCTCTTTCTCGACGGCCGCCTGCGCGTTCCATTCCCACGCGTCCTTTTTGCTGGTCTGGAGCAGGCCGAGATCGCGAGAAACCTCGGTCCACTTGGCTTTGGCCAGCGCCGCCTGCGCGCGGTTCCAGATCAGGCGCGTGTTCTCCCACACCCCGAGCAGGCGGCGCAGCTCTTCGATGGAGACCTGGCTGTCCGCCGCGCGCCGCGCGTTGGCGGCCCGTTCGACAGCCTCCGAGGCTTGGGCGAACGCCTCTTTGGACGCGAGCTGGCGGGCGTCGCGGAGGAAGGCCTCCGCCGAAGGCCGCACCTGCTGATAAATCGCGTAGAGGCCGAGGCACGTCACCAGCGTAGCAGCCAGAATGCCGATCCGCAGCCAGGCCTGTTTGTTTGACCGTTTGACGGCGCCGTCATGGAATTCGATCTCCAGATGCGAGAACGCGATGCGGTCGCCGTCCTTGAGCAGACGCTCCTTGTCGTCGCGCAGCGGCATGCCGTTGACCGAGGTGCCGTTCTTGCTGCCGAGGTCGCGGATCCAGCAGCTCGAGTCCTCTTTGACCAGAATCTCCGCGTGGCGGCGCGACACCAGCAGATCCAAAAAAACAAGGTTCGACGTCGGGTCGGAGCCGATCGTGAAGACGGGCGGCACCAGCTGCTTCCGCTGGCCCCGCCCCTTGCCTGAGCGAATCTGCACTTCCGAATAGATTTTGCTGCTGCCGCTGCGGTCCGGCTCCGCGCACAGCACGCAGTTGCCGATGCTGATCTTGTCGCCCACGGCGAGCTTGCGCTTGGTGATCTTTTTGCCATTTTGGAAGGTGCCGTTGGTGCTTTCGAGATCCTTGAGCCAGACGGCCTTGCCCTTGACGGTGAGGGACGCGTGACGCGAGCTGGCCAGCACGTCCTCCTTGGGTACCGGCCATGTGCAGCTGTGGCTGCGGCCGATCACGATCTCGCCGGAGACCGCCGCCGAACTGATCTCGTGGATGATGCGCCCGTTGTGTTCCAGTCGAATAAGCATAGTGATCAATGCTCCGCCTTCCAATTGCGCACGTCGAAGTACCGCTGATCTTCCGTGTTCGAGAAGACCGCTTTGGTGAACTCGGCGATCTTGGCGGCCTTCTTCGGATTGCCCTGAGAGCGCGCCGCGTCGAAGGCCAGCCACTGGCTGTTGAACCAGAGCGTCTGCCGCTCGCGCAACTTGATGAGCGCCTTCAGCGCCTCGGCCTCGGTCTCCGCGTGTCCGGCTAGAACCGCCTGGGTCAGCAGGCTGCGCAACAGCGCGTCGAGCGCCACCCAGGTGGCAGGCGCCATGCGGTCGAGGTCGGCGCGGATCTGCGCCAGCGTGCTCTCCTCGGCGATCTTGGCCGGAACCGGCACGCCCTCCCAGTAGGTGTTCTCGATGTTCTCCGACAGGCGCAGCAGCTTGTCTGTCAGCAGCCTTTCGGCCCGTACGCGCTCGGTCGCGGGAACCTCAGCCCGGGTCACGATACGCCGGGTGCCGTGGCGGGCCACGCTGGCCACGCCGAACCAAGTGCCGTCGCCGTCGCGCAGGTAGGTGACGCGCGTGAAGACCACACCGCCCCGGTCGCCGAAGAAGTAAAGTTGCGGCGTGGGCTTGTCGAAGTTCCAGTGGCCGCCGCTGGTCGAGGCCTGCTGCATCCAGTCACTGACGAAGTCGGTTCGCGACAGCGACGCGAAGCGAGGCTCCTGCGTTTCCTGGACGACCACGCGCATGGGAACGTCGAGATTCCGCCCGATCCGTCCGTCTAGGATCACGCCACCCTCGATCGTCTTCTTCTTAAAGGTCTTGTTGCCCGGGTAGCAGATGTCGTAGCCGCCGTCTTTCAGGCTCCCGCCCGGGCCGGGCTCGAACGCGTCCACATAGTCGCCGTTCGCATCGAGCGTCCAGTCCAGCTCGTTCTCCGGCGGCGGCGTGCGGGGCCGGAACACGAGCGCGAGAACGACGGCGGAAGCCGCGAGCGCGAGCCCGATCGCTCGGCGACGACGCACGCGCGTGTGTTCGGCCTCGCGCAGGTGATCGACCTCCTCGGGGGTGGCGGCGCGGGTCTGCATGGCGCGCGTGGCGCCCTCGGTGGCGCCGGACTCGGCCTCGGGCTGCGACAGCGCGCCGGTCAGGTCCGACTCGTCCGCCCCGGCCGCCGTCGCGGCTCGCGTCGCACCCAGCGTGGCTCCGACCGCGGCCCGGCCTTCGCCGGTCGCGGCCTCGGCGTCCACGCGCGGTGCGGCCTCCGCCTCCTGCCGGAAGCGCAGAACCGTCACTTTGCCGATCTCGATCCGCTGTCCCGCGACGAGCGTGACCGCGCCCTCGACGGGCACCCCGTCCACCCGCGTGCCGAACTTGCTCAGGTTCTCGAGCCGCGCCGCGCCGCCTTCGACCCGGATACGGGCGTGCAGGCCCGAAACGTCGGACGAACCCAGGTGAAACGTTGACGAACGCGAGCGGCCGAACGTCGACTCCCCGGGCTTCAACACGTAGACGGTGCCGGACGGTTCACCTTTTTCGATGGTTACGCTGAGCATGGCGCACGATCTCCTGACTACTTGCCGAAGTACTGTCCCAAACCCGAACTCGAAGCGCGGATCATGATCGGGACGAAGATGATAATGAAGACGGACGGCAAAATGAAGAGCGCGGTCGGGAGGAGCATCAGCGAAGGCGCCCGCGCCGCCTGGCGTTCGGCGCGTTGGAAACGGCGGCGGCGGATCTCTTCGGCCTGAATCTTCAGCGTGGAGGAGATGCTCACGCCCATTTCGCTGCTTTGGATGACGGAGGTGACGAGCGACCGGAACTCGTCGAGCTGGATGCGTTCAGACATGGACTTGAGGGACTCGACGCGGGACTTACCCAGCTCGACCTGCCGCAGCGTCACACCGAACTCCTCGCGCAGCGGACCCCGCGGGCCGTCGTGGACGAGGTTGCGCACCGCCGCCCCGAAGTCTTGCCCCGCCTCCATCGCGACGGTGATGAGGTCGATCGCGTACGGCAGATCCTTCGACATCCGGTCTTTGCGTTGGAGCGCGATACGGGCCGCCCAGGAGACCGGGTAGTGGAACCCCATCAGGCCGAAGAAGAGTCCGGCGAACAGCGCGTACGCCACGTTCAAGCTCATGATGAAGGTCATGATGCAGGAGACGGCGGCGAGCAGCGCGCCGGCGAAGCACTGGAGCCCGCGGATCTCAAAGACCTCGAGCGGCAGCGCGCCGGCGACGAGGTCGTTGCGGATCGCCAGAGCCTGCAGCGGGAAGGAGCGATCCAGCGAAGGCCCCGCCAGCTTGCCCAACATGCCGATCTCGATGTAGAACACGCGGAAGATGAGCGGCTTGGCTCCGGCGAGCGTCAGGTTTTCCTTGCGGATCACGGCGTTGATGCCGACGACCAGAAAGAGCATCGCCAAAAAAACCAGTAACTGAATGACAACCACATCCATGAGTTTTCCTTCTGCAGGGCGGACACGCAGGCCCGCCCCTACACGTCGACCGTCACGATCTTGTTGATGACCAGGAACCCGACCGTCTCCAACACCGCCACTGCGCCGATCGCGCACCAACCGATTTGCGTCTCCACCAGCGGCTGCATCAGCTCGCGGTCCACGACATACAGGATCAGGAAGGCGGCCAGCGGCGCGGACGCGAGGGCGATGGCCTCGAAGCGGCCTTGCGCCGTCATCGTGAGCAGCCGGTCTTGAAACTCGGTGCGCTGCCGGACCGTATCGGTGATGCGGTCCAGCACTTCGGCCAGGCTGCCGCCCGACTGCATGGTGAGCTTGATGGCCGTGACCAGCAAGCTCAGGTCTTCGCCGGGCATGCGTTCGCAGAGGCGGCTCAGGCTTTCCGGCAGATCCATGCCCAGCCGGTACTCGTGCAGGACGAGCGACAGCTCCTCGGTCATAGGCCCGCCCATATCGCGCGAGACCAGCTCCAGGCTCTGAGGCAACGCCGCGCCCGCCCGCAGGCCGTTGGCGAGGCCCAGCGTGAGGTCGGTCAGCCGCATGTTGAAGAGCAGCTGGCGCCGGGCGATCCGCTTCTTGAGCCACCACTTCGGAATCTGAAACGCGATGACGCCGGCGAGGAGGCTGCCCCCGCACAGGATGGGCAGGCTCAGCACGTCGCACGCGAGCAGAACGGCGATCAGCGTGCCGCCGCCCAGCAGCGCGCCGGACCAGCAGGCCTGCGAGAGGCGCTCGGGCGTCGTGAAACGGTAGAGCGGCGCGAGCTGCGAACGGCCGTCGGTTTTGACGTATTTGCCGACGGAGCGCTCGAAGCCGATCTGCGCGAGCAGGGGCGTCAACACCCACACGCCCCACGTCACGGCGGCGAACACCAGCGCGAGAACCAGAATGTCGGCCATAAGTGATTTTCTCCTGTCGGTTCAAGCCTTGGGGACGAAGACGCTCAGATCCAGCCGCAGGTCGCCCTTGAGCTTGAGCTCCTCCACGAACTGCGGAATGTTGCCGGTGGCCACCATGTTGCCCAGGACTTTGCCTTCCGCACTGAAGCCCTTCTGCTCAAACACGAAGATGTCCTGCATCAGGACGGCCGCGCCTTCGCGGCCCGTCACCTCGGAGATCTGGGTGATCTTGCGGCTGCCGTCGGGCATGCGGTTCTGCTGGACGATGAGGTTCACGGCCGACGCGATCTGCTCGCGGATGGCGGTCGAGGGCAGCTCGTACCCCGCCATCATCACCATGTTCTCGAGGCGCGCGAGGCAGTCGCGCGGCGTGTTGGCGTGGGCGGTCGTCAGCGAGCCGTCGTGGCCGGTGTTC
>CAYLUN010000179.1:0-6466 GCA_964386865.1 uncultured Lentisphaeraceae bacterium
TGGTGTGATAACTTGGCGCATTCTCGGGCAGGTAGCCGATGCAGCGCTTGGCCGCGACGGGGTTGGCCGTGATGTCGTTCCCGCAGATCGACGCAGTTCCCGAGGTGGGGGGTATGAAGCCGGTGATCATGCGCATGGTGGTGGATTTTCCCGCGCCGTTCGGCCCGAGAAAACCGAGAACTTCGCCCTTTTTCACGGTAAAAGAGACGCCTTTCACCGCTTGGATCGAGCCGAAGTTCTTAGTCAGGTTACTTACGGTCAGCATCCTGTTTCCTCTTGGTTGATGTTAACACGAACCCTGTTCGGAGACCGACTAGGGTGACGAAAAGTCGCTAGGCTTATAGCAGAAAGTGTGCCGATTTGTCCATTGTTCAGTAGGGAAGGTGGTGCTCCTTGATCTTGCGTTGAATGGTGCGGCGCGACAGCCCGAGCTGGTCGGCCGTGAGCGTGCGGTTTCCCGCGTTTTGTTGGAGGCGCGACTCGAGAACGGCGCGCTCGATCTGTTCGAGGGTCATGTTCGGCGGAAAAGCGAGGTCGCCGGAGGCGGCGGCCGCGGCCGTCGGACGAGGCGTCCCCGGGAGGGGGACTGACTCGGCGCTGAGCACGCCGCCGGGAGAGAGCAGCACGGCCGATTCGACCATGTTGCGGAGTTGGCGCACGTTGCCGGGCCAGTCGTAGGATTCCAGCGCGGCGTAGAAATCGGGGCGCACCGTGGTGATGTGCTTGCCGTTGTCGCTGGCGGCGCGGGCGATGAACCGGTCGGTCATGTGGCGGACGTCCTCCTTGCGGCCGCGGAGCGGCGGGACGCGGATCGTCACGACGTTGAGGCGGTAGAGCAGGTCCTCGCGGAAGATCCCCGCGCGCACCAGCGCGTCGAGGTCCTTGTTGGTGGCCGAAACGAGCCGGACGTTCACCTTGATCACGTCCCGGCCGCCGACGCGCCGGATCTCCCTCTCCTCAAGCGCCCGCAGCAGTTTCACCTGCACGGAGAGGGGGGCGTCGCCGATTTCATCGAGAAAGAGCGTGCCTCCGTCGGCGCGCTCGAAGGCGCCCTTGTGGATGCCCGTGGCGCCGGTGAAGGCGCCTTTCTCGTGGCCGAAGAGTTCGGACTCCAACAGCGACTCCGCGAAGGCGCCGCAGTTGACTGCTACGAAGGGGCCGCTGGCACGCTTGGAGTCCACGTGCAGGGCGCGGGCGACCAGCTCTTTGCCGGTTCCGCTTTCGCCGCAGACGAGGACGGTGGCGGCGGTGTCGGCGAGCGCTTCGATCTGGTTGATGACGGCCTTCATGCCCGCAGACTCGGCGATGATGGCGGTGGTGGCGAAGCGCTCGCGGACAGACTGCGAGAGCCGGTCCACCTGGCGGCGAAGGCGCGACGCCTCGTAGGCGCGGCGCAGCTTGGACTGGATGTCGTCGAGGTCGAGCGGCTTGGTCACGTAGTCGTACGCGCCTTCGCGCATGGCTCGCACGCCTGACTCCACGGAGCCGTAGGCCGTCATGATGATGACCGGCACGGAGGCGTCGAGCTTGCGGAGGCGGCCGAGCACGGCGAGCCCGTCGATGTCGGGCAGCACGAGGTCGCTCAGGACCACGTCTGGAACGTGTTGCCTGAACAGCTCGACGCCCGACGTGCCCGTGGTGGCGCAGACGGTCGCGAAGCCGGCGTCGTCCGCGGCCTCTTGGACGGAGCGCGCGTTGTCGGGGTCGTCTTCGATGATGAGGAGCGTGGGTGTGTCGTTCATGGGGTTGTGGGAGCAGTTGGAGCGCCGGCTTGTTCGCGCGCACCCGGCAGCGTGATGCGGATGTGGGCGCCGCCGCCGGGCCGGGCGAGGGCTTCGATCTCGCCGCCGCAGCGGCGGATCGCCGTGCGGGCGAGGAAGAGCCCGAGGCCGGTGCCCTCGGGGCGGCCGGTCACGAACATGTCGAAGACCCGCCTGCGGAACTCGGGCGGTATGCCCGGCCCGCGGTCGAGCACGTTGATGGTCATGGACGCCCCGCGCGGGGAGATCGCAACGGTGATCTCGCTGCCCTTGGGGGCGAACTGCACGGCGTTCATGAGGACGTTGAGCAGGGCGCGGCGCAGCGCGAAGGGGAAGGCCGCGGCTCTGGCGAGCACGCCTGCGTCGCAGACCGCGCGCACGGTCACGCCCGCCTGCTCAAGGCGCGGCGTGAGCGTGTCCACGCACTCCTTCACGACCTGCTCGAGGTCCACGTTTTCCGGCTTCTCGTCGGCGGGCTTGGCGAGGAACAAGAACTCCTGAAAGACCTTGTCCATGCGCTCCATCGTGCGGGCAATGCGAGCGGACAGCTCGGTGACGCGCTCGGGGCGGAACCCGTCCGCGCGGGCCATCTCCTTGCCCAGCATCTGGGCGTCTAGGCGAACGGCCGACATCGGGTTGCGGAAGTCGTGCAGAATCCCGTTGGCGAGCACGCCCGAGAACGCGAGGTGCTCCTCCTGCCGCGCGCGCTGCTCCCGGCGGCGGTCGCGGGCGACGGCCAAGGCGATGACCAGCGCGCAGGTCGCGAAGGAGAGGATGAGCACGGCCACAGAAAACACGAAGAGGGAGGAGACCAGCTTGCGCGCCGTCCGCTCTTCGGTTCCGACGGCCTCGCGCTTGAGCGTGGCTTCAGCCAGAACGCGGCTGCCGTCATCCAGACGCGTCTCCCTCGAGATCACAAACACCGGCTGGCGCACGCCGGCCACTTCGAGCGTGCCTTGCGACAGGGTGGTCTCAGCCGCCTCGTTGGTCTCGGGGCCCATGCACGGGCAGTCGCACGCCGACAGCCCCTGAGACTGGCGGTGGAAAACCGTGACGCCGTCGCGCGAGACGGAGAGCGATTGCACATCCTTGCGGAAGGCGAAAACGTTGTCCGCAACCGTCGAAAATCGCCGCCACAGCTCGGGCGTCGAATTGGTCGAACAGGCCACGCCCAGCTCGCAGAGGGCGCTCAGCATCGACACGCCCTCTTGGAGCACCGTCTCCGTGGCGGCGAGATGGGCCTGATGGTCGTGCTGCCTCTTGAGCACGAAAAGACCGCCTCCGGCCAGCAGGGCGAAGGTCAGCAACGCTCCCATCAGCACCCACTCTAAGCGGAGCGCGGTCGGCCTTGTCAGCAGCGTCTGTCGATCAAGCATGTCAGGTGTCTCACAGCACAGAACGTGCCGCCCGCACCCGAAGGGGGCTGGGAGCGCCTCAGCGCATGGAATTGCCAGATAGTGTAGACGCTGAGCGCGCCCGAGGCAAGCGTATTGCGACAAGTTGGCACGCCTGGGCGCGACAGGGTGTCGCGACTGCGGGCGGTTTGTGTGGTTTGAGTGGCCACGGGGCTGGGTTTGTCGTATGGCACGCATTTTGCTGAATTGATTACGGACCAAGGATGCTGGACGAATGCGTGAACCACTAACCATAGATGAAGTTTGGAGAGGCTTTGACCGCGTGCTGCTGGTGGCGGTGTCCATCCTTCTGGCTGTCTGTTGGTTTGAGAGCCGGTCAAGGGTTTGGCCCTCAAGTGAGGAGGCCGCCCATGTTCATGCGAGCGGGAACGCGGGGCGCGCCGCGCCGAGGCGTCCTGACGCAGGCGCCTTGCGAGTGGTAGAAAGTACGCCCGTGTCTCTCGCTCGCAACCGGATGAGTGTGATCGCGCGAGCGATGGCCGAGGGCGGCTGGGAGGGCGCGCCGGAGAGCCCCGCCGCCGACATGCGCGAGCAGAACGGATTCTACGACATCCTCTTCACCCTGCCCGACAGCATGGATCCGGGAAGCGTGAAAGTGTCGACTTCCGGAAACGTGATGACGCTGTATGTCAGCGGGGGCGGAAACCCCGTAGCCACGTACGTCAAGCAGTTCTATATCCCTTGCGGCGCTGAGCGCGTCGGGGCGGTTGAGGCCAGCGTGTCGAACGACATCGTGCGGGTGCGCATCCGTCAGCCAGGAGGGTGACTGAGCGGGGCGCGCGCGACTGACGCTTAAGCTTGTTTGCCACCCGCGTACCCTTTATACTGTGCCTAATGACTGTTCAGCAAAAGGAGAAATCACGGGTCGTGGCGATCGTTGGCCGCCCCAACGTCGGGAAATCGGCCGTCTTTAACCGCATCGCCGGGAAGCGGGTTGCGATCGTACACGACGAGAGCGGCGTGACCCGTGACCGGCTCATGCGCGAGGTGGACTGGGACGACCAGAAGTTCAGCCTCGTGGACACCGGCGGGGTGATGGTGCTCAACGGTCAGTCCGAGAAGAACCCGATTGAGGCCGGCATACGCGCCCAGGTGGACGCCGCATTGGACGACGCGGCCGCCGTCATCCTGGTGGTCGACGTGCAGCAGGGCGTTCACCCCATGGACGAGGAGGTGGCTCGCATCGTCCGCCGGACTGGCGTGCCCTGCGTGGTCGCGGTCAACAAGTGCGACCTGCCCCACCACGAGGCGGGGGCCACCGAGTTCGCCCGACTGGGCTTTCCGTTCTATGCCGTCGCGGCGCAGCACAACCGCGGCTTTGGCGAACTCATGGAGGCGGTGCTGCCGCACCTGCCTGCGGCGACGAACGAGACCATCGAGAAGCCGCTGCGCGTCGCGGTCGTGGGCCGTCCCAACGCCGGCAAGTCCTCGTACATCAACCGCCTGCTGCGCACGGACCGCGTGATCGTCTCCGAAATCGCCGGCACCACGCGAGACTCGATCGACGTGCCCTTCATCATCGGCAAGGGCGAGCAGGCTCGCCACTACATGTTGGTGGACACCGCGGGCATGCGCCACAAGCACCGCATCGACAACGCGGTCGAGCGCTTCAGCCTGTTCCGCGCCGAGGAGAGCGTGAAGGAGGCCGACGTCGTGGTGCTGGTGCTCGACCCCGACCTCGGGCCTACGGTGCAGGACAAGCACATCGCGGCGCTGATCCAAGAGAACAAAAAGGGCTGCGTGATCCTCATGAACAAGTGGGATCTCGCCATGGAAAAGGGCATGACCCAGACCCAGGCGGAGCCCCTGCTGCGGCAGGTCATGCCGTTTATGAGCTACTGCCCGATCGTTTTCGTCTCCGCCAAGACCGGCCTCAACATCCGCAAGAGCATCGAGGTGATCGACGCCGTCGCCGCGCAGACGCGGGTGAACTTGCCGACGGGGATGCTCAACCGCACGCTGGTCGAGGCGACGCGGCGGGTGGTCGCGCCAGCCAAGGCGGGCCACCGTCTGCGCGTCTACTACGCCGTCCAAGTCTGCGTGGCTCCGATCACGATCCGCATGTTCGTCAACGACCCGAAGCTGGCGACGAAGCAGTACACCGACTTCATGACCCGCGCGCTGCGCGAGCGCTTCGGCCTCGAGGGCGCGCCGGTGCTGATCCTCTACCGCGCCCGCACGCGGCCTGAGCCGGGGGTGCGCCGGGAGCGGCGGGCTGGCGAGGCGGCTGCGGAGGCCGCCCTGGAAAAAGAGTTCATGGGCGAGTTCGACTGATAGGCCGAGCGCTCGCACGTGCGCGACGCGGGCAGCCGAGAGGCGGGATAAGGAGAGCGGCCATGTGGAACAGAGTGACCCTGATCATCGCGTTGGCATTCTGGGCGGCGGCAGCTCGCGCGGGCGACTCCGTGGCGGCGGTTCAAGCGTCGGCCTTGCCCGCGGTCCGGTTCATCCTGCAGCTGGGCGTGCTGGTGCTCGCAGCCAAGGTCGGAGGGCGGCTGTTCCACCGCTGGCGCATGCCCCGCATGCTGGGCGAACTCGGCGCGGGCCTGCTGGTCGGGCCGTACGTGCTGGGGGGGCTCGCGCTCCCGCTCTTCCCGGACGGGCTGATGAGCGACGCCGCCGGCGTGTTCAGCGCGCAAGGCCCGGTATACGGCGTGCTGACCCTCTCTCTGGTCGTCTTTTTCTTCTTGGTCGGCTTGGACACGGACATCCAGCAGCTCCGGCGCGCCAAGGCGGGCGGCGTCGCGGCCGGAATCGGCGGCTTTGCGCTCTGCTTCGGCGTGACGCTCGCCGTTCTCGACCAGGTGGCGCCCGCGCTGGCCGATGGCCGCGCGTGGGAGTGGACGGCGCCCCAGGCCTTGCTCGTGGGCACGGTCGTCTCGGTCACCTCGCTGGGCATGCTGGGGCGTATGCTGGCCGAGAGGCAGCGGCTGGAGTCGCCGGCCGGGGCCGTGGCACTGACGTCCGCCCTCACCGACAATGTGCTCGGCCTGTTCCTGCTGACCGTGTTTTCGGGGGCCGCTTCGGCTGTGGCCGCGGGCGGCGCGCCGTCCGCGCACCTGCTGGCGTCCATGGCGCTGCGGGCGCTGCTCGGTTTCGGCATGATCGCGCTGTGCGGGTTCCCCATCGCGCGGTACGTGAACGGGCTGGCCCTTCGCGAGAAGAACTACACGAGCGCGTTCGCCGTTTCGGCGGCCTGCCTGCTGATCGCCGGCGGCGTGATGGGGGCGATGGGCCTGTCGGTCGTGGGCGGCGCGTACATGATGGGCGTCGCCTTCTCCACGACGGACC
>CAYLUN010000180.1:0-6438 GCA_964386865.1 uncultured Lentisphaeraceae bacterium
GCCACCACCAGACCTCTGCGAGAGGTATTGCGCAGGACTGCCGCAGCAGCCAGCGCCTTCATTTCCGTTGTCATTTTCATTGCACACTCCTTTCGGTAAAGCTCCTTTTACCTTACGCGCTGGCATAATTATACAGCAACAACCCGCAAGTCGGCAGACACCAAACCGGGCGAAATAGACGCCAATCCGGGCGTTTTCTGTTGAAAAGGGTGGTTCTCATGGCATGGAGATGTACGGATGTGGGTTAGTTAAAGTCCGCCCCGTAAGGCCTTTCACGCTGTAGCAACTTGCGCCCATTACTGAAAGCGAAGCGCTTGGCCGTCCCGCCCCGGCACGACATCGAGCGTACCGAAGACCGTCCCCTCGGCTGGCACACGGATCGTCTGCTTCTCGCTGCGCATGAGGTCCCCGAGCCGGCGGACCTTCATTTTGGAGACGGTGTCGGCGTTGACGAGAAGCAGCGTGTCGGCGTCTTTGGCCAGCCCGGCCTTATCGGCCGCCGCGCGGCGGAGCCGCGCCTCATAAGGCGCCGCCCGGAGCGTTTTCAGCCGCGCTTGCCCCTTCGGGATTCATCAGGGTGAGCCCCATGAGGCCGGCCACGACATCCTGCGAAAGCGTTTCGAGCGTAACCCGCTCCAGCACGACGCCGCGGCGCAGCCGATGGCTCAAGAGAAGCGCCCGGCAGTTTTCGCCAAGCTGGACCCTCTCGGGCCATGGTTCCGGCACGGCGAAGGCGTCGTCAGGATCGGTGTAGTCGGAGCGGGCCGACTGCCCGGGGGCGCGGGCGTTGGCGGTGATGGGGCTGAGATTCCAGTAATTGAAGGGCGGAACCAGTTCGACGCGGTCCTCGACGCCGTCGGCGTAGCGCAGCCGCAGCACGGCGTTGGCGATGCGCGCCTGCATGACCGTGGTCGACCCGCAGACCAGGAACCAGGCGGCCTCGGCCGACTGGCTTACCGGCACCGAGACCTCCGGCGGATAATTATCCCACAGCGAGGTGAAGGCGATGTTGCGCGCCCCGCCCGTCCACAGGAAGGGCACGCCCTGCGGCGTGGCCAGCCGCCCGGCGGCGTCCAGCATCCCCGGCACCCGGTCCAACCCGATCGCGGGCGGCGAGCTTTTCCAATGCAAGAAGGTCCAGGGCGAGTAACCGTCGGTGCCGATCCGCACCGAAACCGTGTCCGGCCGCGGCGACACGTAGCGCTGCCGGTATATCTCACGCACATCGGCGTTGAACGCGCCGCCCAGGTCCACGCATTTCCAGCGCGCGTCGCGGGGGATCTCCCCCACCCTCCCGGCCCGTTCCGCCGCCTCCGCCGCAGGATCTGTGATCTCCATCTGGAACAGCCGCCACTGCGGCGCACCGCCCGCGTCCACCGTGGCCAGCACCGTGTAATGTCCGGCACGCCCCGCCAGGGTCCCGCGGATTTCCCCCTCCTCGATCCGCGTGCCGCCCAACGCACCCTGCGGGTCTTCGAACGCCGTCGCGGAGGCTCCCGCGGCACGCAGGGCCAGTGCCCCGCCCGCCTTCCCCCGGACCGTCTCCGGGCCGTGCGCGGGCAGCGGCCCTTCCGCCGTAACTTCGATTGCCGTCCCCTCCCCCGCGGGCACGCGCACCCGCACGACGCTGCAGCCGAAGCCCGGCAGCACCTCGTGCGCCGCGGGCTGTCCGCCGACGCTCACTCCGGCCACGCGGCGCGCCCGCACCGGAAGCTCCACTTCCAGCGCGCAGGGCCGGGCCAGCCCGGCCTCCAGCCGCGTCACGTCGCCCGTGCGCGCAAAGCGGAGTGAAAAATCGGGCGTGCGGATGGCCGCGTGCTCCCAGCTCTCCGGAAATTGCGGCGCGATCCGGACCACGCCCTTCGGATAGTCCGGGCGGAGGCCGAAAAGCCCCTCGACCAGCGTCCTGGAAAAGGTGTGCACACAGTCCCCGAAGTCCGTGCCCCCCCGCGGATAGCCCAGATTGCCCGGAATCCCCAGGCGGAACGCCGAGTGCAGGAAGTTGCCCCGGAAAACCTCCCAGCCCGGACCGGCCAGGCCCGTCCGGAAATAGGCCAGGGCCAGGTGATAGTTGTCCCCGGGCCAGAGTTCGCGCACCGACCAGATGCCGGGGACAAAGTTGGACGTCCAGACGCCGCGCCCGCCCTCCGGCAGGGTGTCGTTCTGCAGCGCCCAGTCCGTGTAGTGCAGCGACGAGGCGGCCTGGACGGGAGTCAGGATTCCGGCATCCACGGGCATGAAGATGCTGTAGAGCCAGGCGTTCTCGAGCAGGCGCCGGTGGCCGCCCTGCTCGACATACAGGCCCGGGTGCCCCTTGCCGGGAACCCACAGCTTGCCGAAGAAGCCCCCGCGGATGCGCTCCAGCGCCGCCGCATGCCCTGCCGCGGCCTCCGCGTCGCCGGCGCGCAAGGCCATGTCCCGGGCCGCCTCGTGCCCGCGCCAGGCGTACATCGACTCCTCCACCCCGCCGCCGCCGTTGTACCAGACGGAGTCCGTGGGCCAGACGTTGATGTAGCTTTCATAACAGCCGTCGCCGTCGGGATCAAAACACTCGCGCGCCCATTCGAGGTGCAGTTCCAGCGCGGGCCGCAACAGAGCTTCCAGCTCCGCGTCGCCGGTCCACCGCCAGGCATGGACCAGCTGGTCGAAGAACTGCGACTGCATGTTGTAAACCCCATGTTGCGGGTGTGTGATCCGCCCGCGCCCGAAATAGCGGGACTCCTTGTGCTCTTTGGTCAGGAGGTAGGCGGGGTCCGACTTCGGCTGCCGCCCGGGGGGCTCCCGGTTTTGCGAGGCGATGTAATGGCGGGCCTGCTGGAGCACGCGCTCGTGCCAGCCGAACACCGTGCCGCCGAACACCGTGCGCCAGCCGGGGTAGGGGCGGTTCCAGGCCATGCCGCCATGCACAAAAACCGGCGCGATCCAGGTGCCGTCCACGGCCGCCGCGGCCGCGGGCGCGATGGCATTGAGACAGGCGTCGGGCGTTTCGACCGCCGCGCGCTGCGCAAACCCCTCGACGCGCCGCTCGCCTTCCTTGAACGCCACCGCAGGCTCCCGCGTGGGCGCGCCCGCAACCTCAATCGCGAGATGCACCTCTCGGCCAATGTCCATCGGCACTTCGCCGCACACCAGCGGAAGCGCTCCCGGCTTCGTGCCCGGCAGTTTCGCGGGGCTCGTCCAGGCCGACGCGTCGGCTGCGACCGGCTCGCCGCCGGCATCGCACTGCCCGACGAGCGCGGGCCAGCCTGCGGTTCCCGCGCGGAGCTCGAAATGTCCGCCTTGCACATGCACGGTGTTGTTGGAGCAGGCCGCGGGATCAAATCCGCGCGTGGTCCATTCGGGGTGCAACAGCACATCAAGGTCCCAAGCCGCCTCTGGCATGGCCCCCGTATGCGGCGATGCGCCGCCGAAGGCCCAGACCAGCCGGTCGCCGGCTCGCGCGCCGTCAAAGGCCGCCCGCACGACCAAGCCCGTGCCGCCGGTTATCGGAAGGGCGTGCAGCGTGACGGTGAGGCCCGCGAAAGCGGGATCGCGAACCTCCCACTTCATGCCCCCCGCGCGATACGCGGACGTGACGCCGCTGCAGTCGTGGAGCCATTTCTCTTCGCCGCCCCGAACGATCGCCGCCAGGAAGCCTCCGTAAATCCGCCGGCCTTGTGCGAAGCGGAGAAACGGGCGGTCGCCGGCGAGAACGAACGCGCCGGTGTTGTCGCAATAAAGCGGGCGGTTGTTGAAGCGCGTGCCGTCGTGGGCCACGATCCAGCCGTCTTTCACGGCATAATTGCCGAGCGCGGTGCTGGCAGCCAGCACGAGCCAGAATGGAAGCGTTCTCTTCATGGCGTCTCCTTTCAAGGTTTTGCAAACGCGCGTACGGCAACCTACGGTCCAGCTGCGGGGATCAATTGGCCCCGCAAGGCCTGTCCCGCTGTCCCGTCTACGAGGCGGGCAAATGGGACATGGGTAATAGACCGACCATTGTCATCCAGGTTGAACCATCAGGATCGATCATCTGCCATACGACTTTTCTATCCGGGGTGATCTCGAAGAGCATGGCGCAGGCCTTGCCGTGATTGCTTGCACTGGCTTTGCATGCGGCAGCGACCAGTATGTGGCCATTGTCGAGCCGAAGGACACCGGCAATATGGGTCACACGCATCTCCTTGGGAAGGTCGGACGCCTTGAACCCCCAGACCGCTTGGCGGTTCTCGTCGAGTTCGACAACCTGCGCCTCCGGATGGTTCCAGCAGGCGCAGAGAACATGATCGTTCGGGAGTGGTTGCGGATAATAGACAAAGCGCAGGTCGGTCTCTCGGACGCACTTGCCCTCCAGCGTGTATTCACGGAGCTTGTGCGAGTAACATTCAGCGGCGAGGAGCGTGCCGTTACCCGTCAGACGGATTTGACGGCAGGTTTTATGTCCGCTGGGTTTTGTAACGACCGGGAACGAGCGGATCTTCTCGCCTCGGTCGTTCAGCTCGGTAATGAGCCCTTTGTGGCATTCGACAATTAAAAAGTTTCCCTTCGGGAGTGGTTGGGCGGACATGATCTCGTCATCGAACGGATAGTCGAATATCGTCTTCTTCATCGCGTCAACCTTGCGGATGCCGCCCTTGCCCTTTGTGTGCGCTGAAGGCAGGTAGGCGATGAGCAATGACCCGTCATCCAGAGGCCAGACATCAATCGGACGGATGCCGTCATATGACCAGAACTCGTGTCCTTCTGCGTCAAACTTGGTGACACGGAAAGAGGCCATGTCTGAAATCAGAAAGGCATACCCTGGTTTTTCACGGAGGGTTTTTGCATATTCGACAGCCGTGGCTGGTTCCGAAACAGCAGAGGAGGCCTTGTTCGTGGTCGCGGAGTTTACAGCGAAGGTCAAAGACGTTACGAGCGTGCTCACGGCTGTGAGCGTGAGCAGGGACTTGTGTCGAGCAGACATGTTTGTTCCTTAATTTTTGCGGTTCAGAGCGTCCACGGCGCCCGCGGCGGGCGGCTGAGCAGCTTGTTCGCCTCCTCGTTGCCGGCGAATTGTTCGGCGGCGGGATCCCACTTCAGTTTCTGGCCGAGCTTGGCGGCGATGAAGCCGAGCTGGCAGATTGTCGCGTCGCGGTGTCCGATTTCGGCGGTGATGATCGGCTCTTTGCGGCTGCGGACGCAGTTGATGAAATCCTCCTTCTCGCCGATGCAAGGCAGTTGAATTTCGTTCGGGCCAGGCCTCCACTTCAACAGCGCCGGAGCGCTCGCCTTGAAGCCGCCGGTCTGGAACCAGGTGTTCTCGATCCAGCCTTCAGTGCCCTCGACGCGCACGAACGGCCGGTCAGAGACGTAGAGCATCTCGACGCCGTTGGCGTAGCGGTAGCGGAACTCATGGTTGATCGGTGCGTCCCAGAAGGCCTTTGGAAATTCCGCGCGCCCCTCGACCTCGACCGGGCCCGTGTGTTCGGTGTTCAACGCCCACTGCGCGATGTCTATCATGTGTGTGCCCCAGTTCAACAGGTTGCCGAGCGAATAGTCGCTGATGTGGAACCAGCCAGGCCCGGTGCCGGCGGTGTAGTCGATGCCGCCTTGCCGCGTGTGGACGCGCTTCAACGTGTAGGGCCGACCGGGCGCGGGACCCTGCCAAAGGTCGTAGTCCAACTCCGGCGGCACGGGCATCGGTTCGGGAGTCTCCACCAACGGCTCAGGGTCCTTCGGCGCGCCGACCACCACACGCTTCACCTCCCCGATGCGGCCGTTGCGGACGACCTGGCAAAGTTGCTGGTACCATCGTTGCGACCGCACCTCGGTGTCCGTGCGGCAGACCACCTTATGCTTCTTGACCGCATCGGCGATGGCACGGCCTTGTTCGACTGAGAGCGAGACGGGTTTTTCCAGCGCGATATCCTTGCCGGCTTTGGCGGCGGCGATGGCCATGCAGGCGTGCCAATGATCCGGCGTGGAGATCATCACGGCGTCCACATCCTTGCGCGCGAGCACCTCGCGGAAGTCGCGATGGGTCGCGCAGCCTTTGTAGCCGCCGAAA
Organism: uncultured Lentisphaeraceae bacterium; assembly: GCA_964386865.1. Lineage (GTDB taxonomy): Bacteria > Verrucomicrobiota > Kiritimatiellia > RFP12 > UBA1067 > CAYLUN01. Next base: position 6,023 of record CAYLUN010000180.1, read on the forward strand.
CCCGCCTTGCTCGCGTAGTTCTCTTCGACCATCTTCTTCGCCTGCTCCATGCGCCATGAGTCCGCGTCGCACACCGCCACGACCTGCACATCCTCGGACCAGAGGAACCACGGCAAGTTGGCATAGAACAGTTGCCGCCCCGTGCCGATCAGGGCCACATTGATGCGGTTGTTCGGCGTGACAGCGCCGCCGGCGCCGAGCAAGCGTGCGGGGATGAGGTTGGGAAACGCCGCTGTCGCTCCGCAGAGCGTCGCGCGTTTCAGAAAACTGCGTCGGCTGCTACGTTCCGTGCTGGTCTTCATCCTTTTGTGCTCCTGTCTTATGCCATTTCCACGCGCCTGGCGGCACGTGCGGCGCGTTCACCCGCTTCAGGGCGCGGGCAGGGCCTTCGGGCGGTAGAAGTACGGGCCGCCGGG
>CAYLUN010000181.1:0-6338 GCA_964386865.1 uncultured Lentisphaeraceae bacterium
ACATCGTCAAGGCGCTGATGGAGCTGCACCTGATCCGCATCGTGGGGCGCAGCGACCTGCCGGGGCGCCCGTTCCTGTACGGCTCGACGGCCACCTTCCTGGACCACTTCGGGCTCAAGAGTCTCAACGAGCTCAACGCGCTGGATCCCACCCTTCAGCGGTCCAAGACGGCCGAGCGCAAGGCCGTTCATCGGAAAGAGAAGAAGCGCGAGGAGCCCGCGGCCGACACGGCCGAGCTGTTCGAGCAGCCGGCGGCCCAGGCGCGCGAAGCCGCGCGGGCCGACGTGGCCGCGGTGAAAGAGATTCTGGGCGAGGGCGTGACGGCGGAGAACGCCGAGCCGCTCTTTGAGGAGCGGGCGCCGGGTGGTGAGGGCTGACGGGCACATGCCGATATTGAACAGAATACCGAAGCCGAGGGCGTTCAAGGATTTCGACGAGCCGGACGCGTTCAAGATCTGGATGCGGGGCGCGCTGATTCTGGCCGTGACGGTGTGCGTCATCGGCCTGTGCGTCTGCATGGTCATGGACGGCTGCGGCAAGCGGACGCCCGCGGACGGCCAGCCGAAGCCGCCTCCGGCGGCCGACGAGAAGAAGCCGCCCGCGCCGCCGCCCGACCTGCACAACCCGGTGCGCCCCGCTCCCAAGTCGTTCCCGCTGGACTCGAACCTGCCGCGCGGGAAGGAAAGCCTCGCCTCCGGGCCGATCGACCTGAAGACCTTCAGCCCGACAAACGACCTGATCCGCTTCGAGGATGCGCGCGTGTGGTTCGAGAGCGACAGCGACCACCACAGCGACGACGAGGACGATCACGTGATCCACCGCTCGGTCGAGGTTCCGCTCAAGCGGCTAGTCAACCTGCTGGAGAAGAAGGGCGGCAAGCTCAAGGTCCACGAGGCCTACCGCGCGGCCGAGAAGAACAAGATCCACCTCGCGACCTCGCTGCACTGCGAGGGCCGGGCGGTGGATCTGACGTGCGAGAAGTACGACCTCGGCGAGTTTGCCAAGCTGGCGTGGCAGTCCGGCTTCGACTTCGTGCTTTACGAGAAGCCCCGGCGCTCGGGCGTGCACCTGCACTGCTCAGCCAAGCGCAGCCCGGGCGAGCCGCCGCCTCCGCGGTCGGACAAAGCGCGGCCCGCGCAGGACGCCGCGCCGAACTAGCGGCAGTGTGGGGACGCAAAGCCCCCGGCGTGCCTCGCCTCGGAAGGGCGACGTCCTCGACGCCCGCGGACGGCAGCGGCTGCCGCCCCTACCGCAAGACGCGCTCGGCGATCTCGGCGGCGGTGGCGACATACTCGGCGCACGGCCGCGTTTCGTAATACGCGGCGGTGCGCGCGGCTGGCGCCGGGTCGTTCTCGGGCTTGTCGAGCCCCAGCAGCGTGCGGCAGACGATGCTGCCGTGCCGCTCGCGGAAGGCGCCGGCCATCTGCTGCACCACGTCGTACGTCCGCTGCTTGCCCGCCGCGTCGCCGGGCTCCTCGCTGCCGTGCTTCAGCCCCGCCAGCAGCGCCATGCCTGAGACCGCGCCGCAGACCTCGCGCAGGCGCCCGACGCCGCCCCCGAGCCCGCAGGAGGCGCGCATGGCGGTCTTCTCGTCCAGGCCGAAGAGGTCGCAGTAGGCCGCGACGACGGCTTGGGAACAGCTGCTGCCGGCCTTGAACAGCGCGACGGCCTTGTCGGTGCGCTCGCTCATTGGGGCTTCAGCGCTTTCTCGACGGCTTCGATCAGCTCCGGCGCATCGGGCGCGGTGCGCGAGCCGAAATGTGCGAGCAGGTTTCCGTCCTTGCCGATCAGGTATTTGTTGAAGTTCCACGACACGTCGCCCGTTTGGGGGTGGAGGGCCTTGTCGATCAGCCACGCGTAGAGCGGGTGTTTGTCCTTCCCCTTCACGTGGATCTTGGCGTAGAGCGGGAAGTCGACGCCGAATTTCAGCGAACAGAACTGCTGGATCTCGGCGTTGGTTCCCGGCTCCTGGCCTAGGAAGTCGTTGGAGGGGAAGCCGATGACGGCCAGGCCGCGCCCGCGGTAGGCCTCGTGCAGCTTCTGCAGGCCGGCGTACTGCTTGGTGAAGCCGCACTTGCTCGCCACGTTGACGACGAGGACGGCCTGGCCCTTGTAGGGCGCCAGGTTCGTGCGGACGCCGTCGATGGCCTCCACATCGAAGGCGTAGAAGGGCGAGCTGTCTTTCGCTTCTGACGCGGCGGGCGAGGCTGGGGTTGCGGGTTCGTTGGACATGGCGGTTCCTCCGGTTAGCGCCGCGCACGTGAGCGCGAGCACAGATGGGTGTAACGATGTCAAGGGTCGCATGGGTCTGTTTCCTGGTTTAGTTGTTCGCGGCCGCGCTAGCGGGGCATGGACGGCGCGTCCAGGCCGAAGATGATCTTCATCTGGTTGGTCTTCTCGAAAAGCGCGGAGAGAGGGTGCCAGCCGGTCTTGGCCGCAAAGCCGCGATCCCGGCCCGTGGGGAAGACCACGTGAAACTCGCCGGACGCGTTGAAGCCGTCGAGCAGAAGCAGCGACAGCGCGTAGTTCGTCGGCGTCAGCGGCTGCTCCGACTCCTGCACGAGCACGACCGGCTTGCTCTCGGCCAGCTGCGCCCGGATGAGCGGCTCGAGCCGCGGAATGCTCTTTTCATCGAGGGGCTCGACGCAGGGAGCGTCCGCCTGGGGCCTGAGCCCAAAGACCTTTCGCACGTGCCGGTCGAACTCCTTCGGGAAGGTCTGGTCGGTAAGCTTGGCCTTCCACGCCAGGTTTTTGGCCGCGTGCATGGCCTGGTTGAACTCCGCCATGCGGAAGTCCGGCCGCGACAGCGAGGGGCTGGTGTGTATGCGGGTGTAGTCGAACTCCGGCGACCGGACGTCGGCGTCCAGGGGCGCGCGGTAGTAGGCCATCAGCTTCAGCAGGCCGACGAGGGCGCACGAGCCGACGAGGTGCGACTGGTTCATCTGGTTGCCGTAGAAGCGGTCGATGGCCCAGTTCGACGCGAAGCGGTCTTCCAGCAGCGGCGGCACCTCGGCGGGGAGCGGCTTGAGGGGCGGCGTCTTGATGCGGATCTCCTGCTCGCTGTAGCTGACGCCCCGCGCGCTGCGGACGTAGGCGCGGAAGGAGTAGGCGGTGTTGGGCTTGAGCCCGAGGATGCGGCCGGCGTAGCGGTCGCGGTGGTAGAGCGGGAAGACCTTGTCGGGCTTGCAGGTGGGGCGCTGCAGCGTGTCCCAGCAGAAACCGTACTCGGTGTTCAGCGGCTCGCCCCGGAAGGTCACGGTGGCTTTTGCGAAGGCGCTGTTGGCCAGGACGTTCGTTACCTCGTCGAGGTTGATTTTCGGCAGCAGAGAGTCTCGAACCGCGGGCGCGGTCAGAGGCGGCGTGGTGTGGCGCAGCGTGAAGGTGAGGGTCCCGGCCGTGCTCTCGCGGATGTTCTCGAACGCGAGGCCGCTGTCCAGCAGGTTCGGGAGGCGTGCGGGAGGGTCGCTCTTCATATCGAAGGCCGGGCGGCCGTTGCGGTCGCCAAAGAGGGCGCTGTTCACGTCGCCCTCGCCGTGCAGCCACGGGTCGCCGGCGCGGTAGGCGTAACAGAGGTCAGGGGAGCCCATGAACGGGCCGGGGAGCGTCACGTTGACCACCTGCACCAGCAGCCCGCTCACGTCCGCCTTGCCGAGCGGCTCCTGCTCGTCCTTCACGTACTCCACGCAGTAGAGGTAGTTGGGGTGGGCCGACGGGATGAACGCGCCGAGCGTCTTGTCGCCGGCGGGGTTCGATTTGCGGGGGTGCAGGGTGCAGGGGCCGTCCTTGGTGAGCATCGGGTAGGCGGTCGGCGGCAGGAAGGCCTGGTAGATCGCGCGGCAGTACCCCGGCCCGGTCGGCCCGAACGCCCAGGGCAGGCAGGGGGTGCCCGCGACGCCGTCGTGGCGCTCGGTGGCGTGGTAGAAGTCCGGGGCGCCCAGCACGTGGCCCAGCTCGTGGCCGAGCGTGCCGCCGTCGCCGCTGTTGTGGATCTGGACCGAGCTGTCGGGCCACAGCGGGTCGCTCCACTGGATCTCGGGCGAGTAGAGCTCCCAGGCCTCGCGCGTCCGGTCGTAGGAGATCGTGAGGCCTTTCGGGTAGCGGGGGCGGATCAGCGGCTTGATGTCGTCGCGCTGCTCCAGGCTGCGCTCGTACACGTACGACACAACGTGCGGAGAGCCGTCGCTCTTCAGCGCGAGGCCGGACGGGCGCTTGTAGTGCTTGAACGCGTGGGCGCGCGCGGCCTGCTTCAGCTTGGCGGCCCGCTCGCGGCCGGCCGCGTCGTCGGGGTAGCCCAGCGGGTTGCTCCAGAAGTCGTGCCGGCAGTAGTAGCCGAGCGGCTCGGGCGCGGTGAAGACGCACTGCGGGAAGGCCTCCGCGCCCACCACGAGCAGCTCGGGCCACGTGATGCCCTGCGAGTAATCCTTGTAGTACTCGGCGATGGTCATCGCGCCCGCGCGGCCGAAGCGCTGCCGCACGTCCTCGAGGTCGAAGCGCCTCGTGTCAGGGAACCGGACCAGCACCAGGCCCACGGAGAACGCGCCCCGCATGACCGGGTCCTTGCGCTTCGGAGCGAAATCCTTGGCCTGGATCTTCTGGGCGTCGGTCGTGATCTCATACGTGCCGGCCGCGCCCTTGTCCTGGCCCGCTTTCTTGGTTTGCGCCTCCGCGGACGGCAGGCTCAGCCCAGCCGCCGCCACACACGCTAAGACAGTCAGCACACGCATCGGCACCCTCACAGAGATGATGGAACAGCACGAGCCCTCAAGCTGCCGCCCATTATGCGTACCCCCGCAACACGTTGTCAACGGCTATTCCCGCGCGTGCCCGAGGCGCGAGCGAAAAGTGCTTTATCGTGCCATCAAAATGGGCTACGATAACGGGCATGCTTCAGTGTTAGCTTTGGGAAAGGTGTGGGTAATCCATGAGCGGGGCGCGTAAAGCCGAAATCGGGGATCGGATGGTCAAGCGTTATCCCCTGTATCTGCGGGTGCTGCGCGAGATGGCGACGCAAGGCGAGACCTATGCCTCGGGCGCCGTTGTCGCCAAGGCGCTGACGCTGGATCCGATCGTGGTTCGCAAGGATCTCTCCAAGACCGGCGTGCGCGGCAAGCCCCGAGTCGGCTTTCCGATGGCCGAGGTCATCGCCGCGATCGAGCGGTATCTCGGGTGGAACGCCAGCACCGAGGCGGTGCTGGCCGGGGCGGGCCGCCTCGGGTCGGCGCTGCTGGGCTACCCCGGCTTCCAGCATCAGGGCTTCAGAATCATCGCCGCGTTCGACGCGAACCCGAAGAAGCGCGGCAAGATGTCGGGCGTGCCGATCTACGCCGCCACGCAGATCGCGGAGGTCGTCCGCAAGCTCAACGTGTCGCTGGGTATCCTGACCGTTCCCGCCGAGCAGGCGCAGGTGGCGGCGGACGCGATGATGGCGGGCGGCGTCCGCGGCATCTGGAACTTCACGCCGGTGCAGCTGTCCGTGCCGGCCGACGTGATCGTCAAGCGCGAAGACCTCGCCGCAAGCCTTGCCGTGCTCTCGCACCGGCTGCGCCACGGGGAGCAAGCGAAATGACAGTCGGGGTAGACGCGCTGCGGCTGAGGCGGTTCGACCTGCTCAAGGGGCGGCGCGTCGGCCTGCTGAGCCATCAGGCGGCGCTCACCGCGGATGGCTCGACCTCCGCGCAGCTCCTTCACCGCGCGTTGGGCTCGCGCCTCGTGGCGCTGTACGGCCCCGAGCACGGCTTCTTCGGCCAGGCGCTCGCAGGCGAACACACCTACACGCGTCCGCATCCCGACTGGAAGATTCCCGTCTACTCGCTCTACGGCGAGCGGCGCAAGCCGGCGCCGGAGATGCTGGCGGGCGTGGACGTGATGGTCTGCGACCTGCAGGACCTCGGCGTGCGCTGCTACACCTATCTGGCCACGCTGCGCAACATGCTGGAGGCGTGCGCTGAAGCCGGCGTCGAGGTTGTGGTGACCGACCGCCCGATCCCGCTGCCGCGTGTCGTGGACGGGCCGATGCCCGACCCGGCCTTCGCGAGCTTCGTGGCGCCGTGTCCGCTGCCGCTGGTCTACGGCATGACGCCCGCCGAGAGCGCGCGCTGGGTGAGCGAGTCGCTCGGCCTCGGCGTTCGGCTCTCGACCGTGCCGCTGGAGGGCTGGTCGCGCGCGGACGCCGCATGGGACGGCGCGCGGCCCGCCTACGTGCCGCCCTCGCCGGGCATCAGGACCTGGGAGTGCGCCATGGCCTACGCCGCAACGGTCTTTTCCGAGGCCCTGCCCGGCATCGACTGCGGCCGCGGCACCAACCTCGCGTTCCGCGTGCTCGGCGCGCCGTGGCTGCG
>CAYLUN010000182.1:0-4807 GCA_964386865.1 uncultured Lentisphaeraceae bacterium
GCCGGCCATCGTCAATTGGACGGACCCGAAAACCTATCTGGCGTGGTCTTTCGAGGCCGCTGCGCCGGGCAGCTACGAGATCGTCGCCACCCTCACGCCCGCCAAGCCAGGCGCGAAACTGCGGCTCCAGATCGGCAAGGAATCCGCCACCGCCACGCTCCATGACGGTTCGTCGCCCGTCGTCCTCGTCCGCCTGAATATCCCCGCCGCAGGCGTGCACGAACTCACCTTGCGACCGGTCGCCGCCAGCTGGCAACCCGTGATCCTGCGTTCCATCACGCTGCGTCCTGCCGCCTCCGGCACAAACCCCAAGTCGGAATAAATTCATCAACAAATATAAAAACACCAAATCATGAAAACAACCCTCACCCTCCTCACCGCCCTGTTGCTCGCGCCGTTAGCCGCGCTGCATTCGGCCGATGCACCCTCATTCGTGCCCCCCGGCTGGAATGCGGCCCTGGCCGGCGACATCGTGATGCAACGCCTCATCAAAGTCTCCGCCCCTCCGGTGAAGGGCGCGCACGACGCCGAGTTCGTCTGCGTCGGCGAGCGTGCCTACATCGTGGAGCACGACAACGATGTGGAGCCGGGACACGGTGCGGGCGCGGCGCAGTATTGCGTCCTCTCCATCGTGAACCTGAAGACCCTCGAGGTGGAGAAGACCATCCCAATGGCGAAGTCAGAGCAGGTCTTCGACAACGTGATGCTGCCAAAAGGAATGTGTTTTGTGCCGCGCGTCATCCGCAAGGACGACCACGCGCTGCGCACCTACTTTTGCAGCCAGCCGGCGAAGGAACAGGCGGTCACCTGGTATCGCGATTTCGACCTTCGCACGCTGACCTTCGAGGGTGGCATCCACAAGGCGAAGCTCAAGACTGCCGCCGGGGTGTTCGACATGGAGCCGCGTCATTTCCACGCCGACGCGGCCGCTCAGGGCTTCACGAAGCCCTCCTTCAACCAGGGCCTCTTCATCTTCGATTCGTTCAAGGAGTTCGACGGCCAGCGCTATGTGGCGCTCAACAACTTTCCCGGCAAACAGAACGCCCTCGCCGTGCTGCATGAGGACTTCACGACCTTCGAGGTCATCGGCCATTACAACGAGCCGCAGTCGCAGCAGCTCAGCGAATCGGCTGTGAACCGCCTGCCGGACGGCACCTGGATGGCGATCTGCCGCAACGACGGAGGCAACTACCACTTCACCACCAGCCGGGACGGCAAGACGTGGGTCATCGGCCAGCCGATGCCCTTCGTGCCGAACGGCTTAAACTCGAAGCCGACCTTCGACCGTTTCGGCGGCGTCTATTACCTCGGCTGGCAGGAGAGCACCCGCTTTCGCAATTGCGGCCGAAGCGTCTTCAACGTGGACATCTCTCGTGATGGCCGCACCTGGGAGCGCAAATACCGCTTCGAATCCCCGCACTCATTCCAGTATCCGACCTTTCACGAGCACGAGGGCACGATCTGGCTCACCGTCACTCAGAGCGACCACCTGGGATCCACCGACCGTATCATGTTCGGCAAACTGGAGAATGCGGGAGAATTCGAGACGCAGCAGAACCAGAAGCGTATCGAGTGGCCCGCGCCACCTCCGCCCGCGCCTGCTTTCATGAAACGCGGTGTGCAGCTCTTCACCGATCGCGACCATGTCATCAGCGAAATGCCCGACGCGGTGCGTGATCTGCCCTTCCATCGCACCAGCATCGAAAAGACCGACGTGACCGTCACCAAGCCCGGCACGCTTTTCGCCCTCACGCCGACCATTCGCCTCAAAGCCGGCAGTCAGGAGAAAGCATTGCAAGAAGCCGGCTTCACGAAGGTCGGTGTGCCCGAGGCGCAGCTCTTCCCCGGCGAGATCAATCGCGTGAGCCTGTATCGCAAAGGCGTGAAGCCCGGCGAGCGGCTGCAGTTCAAGAAGATGGTGGTGCTGATCCTTGCGGATGGTGCGGCCTGCGCGGATCACGTTGGCTCAGACGCGGCACCCTCACCCAAGGACCACAAATAGCAATTCACAACAAGGCTGAAAATATGAAACTCATGAACGCTTTACTCGCAATCTGCTTGGGCGCCTCGCTCGTTCGGGGTGAAGCCGCCGAAACGTCGTCCCAGCGCGACACCCGCATGGCGTGGTGGCGCGAGGCGCGGTTCGGCATGTTCGTGCACTGGGGGCTCTACTCCGGCCTGGCGGGCACGTGGGAGGGCAAGCCCGTCGGCACCACCGGCGGGATGGAGTGGATCCAGGAGCGCGTCAAGGCCGACACCGCGAGCTACGCGGCTGCGGCCCTTCCGCTGTTCAAGCCGAAGCCCGGTTTAGCGCGTGAATGGGCGAAGCTTGCAAAGGAGGCGGGCTGCCGCTACATCGTCTTCACGACCAAGCATCATGACGGCTTTGCCCTGCACGATTCGGCGGTCAGCGAGTATGACGCCGGTTCGGCGCTGAACCGCGACTTGGTGCGGGAGATCGTCGAGGCCGCCCGCGCGGAGGGGCTGCGCGTGGGCTTCTACCACTCCGTGATCGACTGGCACCACGACCAGTACGAGTACGCGCGCTCGAAGCAGTTGCCGCATCCGCTCAAGGGCAAGCCTTACCCGAACGGCACGCGCGAGCACGCCAAGTATGTGGATTTTCTGCACGCCGAGGTGAGGGAGCTGGTGTCGAACTACGGGACGGTCGATGTGCTGTGGTGGGATTACAGCTCGCAGGACTTTCAGGGCGACGAGGCCTGGCGCGCTTCGGACCTGATGCGTCTGGTGCGGTCCGAGCAGCCGGGGATCGTCATGAACAACCGGCTCTTCCGCTGCGAGGCCGCAGGCTGGAAGAGCATGGGCACGGACGGCTTCACGGGGCGGCTTGATCCGGCCTACGGCGATTTCATCACGCCGGAGCAGCACATTCCCGACACCGGCATGCCCGGCGTGGACTGGGAGACCTGCATGACGCTCAACACGACGTGGGGGTACAGCGCGCACGACCATGCCTGGAAAACAGACGCGGAGCTGATCCGCAATCTGGTGGACATTGCCAGCAAGGGGGGCAACTACCTCCTCAACATCGGGCCGACCGGCGACGGCAGCCTGACGCCGGAGACCGTCAAGGCCTTGCAGGCCGTGGGCCGCTGGATGCGCGTCAACGGCGAGGCCGTGTACGGCACGGGCGCCAGCCCCTTCGCGAACCTGCCGTGGGGCCGCTGCACGCGCAAGCCCGGCACGCTTTACCTCAACGTCTTCGACTGGCCCAAGGACGGCTTGCTGCGCGTGCCGGGCCTGAAGGCCGGCGTGCGTTCGGCCCGTCTGCTCGCCGGAGGCGGCGAACTGCGTGCCGAGACTGAGGGCGGCGACACGCTGCTCCACCTGCCTGCGGCCGCGCCCGATCCGGCGGTCAGCGTGATCCGTGTCGACCTGGCTGGCGGGGAGTTCCCGCCGGATCTTCGGCAGAAATGAAATCGTGAACGTGGTTTGCATCCTAAACAAACATCGGCAGAAAAAGGAACACCCTGCTATAAAAACTACCCTCCCGCTTCTCGCCGCCCTATTGCTGGCGGCTCTGTCCGCTTGCCGGATTTCGCGGAATCCGGATACGACCGAATCCGAGGGTTTCCGCGCCTGCGAAGAAGCCCCAGTCCCGGGCAGCCTTCCCGTGCGTGTTGATAACGTGTCGCGGCCCGCTGTGCTGCTTGCCAAGTTCTCGTTCGACAAGTCGCAAGTGCTTGAAGACTGGAAACTGGAGAACTTCAAGGCGGGGATGGAGCCTTCGGAACTGACCATCGACCCGGATGACCCGCATTCGGGCGCCGCGTCGCTGAAGTTCTGGATGAACTCCGGAACCAACGCCCAGCATTATATCACCAGCTCAATCTCCCTTGCCGGCGGCAGGACGGCGGCGGGGGATCGGATCCGCGTCCGCTTTTTTGCCCGCACGGATGCTGCCAAATGCGAGGTGAGTTTTCAATTGCTGGAAAAGGACGCGCAGAAAGTGCTGGGCTGGACGCGCCTGGACAACAAGCAGGACAAGGTCCTGATCGACCGGGGACCGGTCTGGGCGGAGTACACAGCGGAAGGGGCGCCGCGGGCGGGGACGGAAAAGTTGACCGTGTTCGTGACGTTGGCCAAGACCGCCACGGGCCGCACGGTGTGGATCGATGACCTCAGCATCGAGGAACTTTCGGGAGGTGTCAAATGATGATGCGATTGCACAGTTGGGCAGGTCTTGTCCTGCTTGCATGGGGGACACTGGCCCAGGCCGGGGCTGCCGCGTCCGCGTCGGCCCTGCCGCAGGTGCGCTTCGTCTCGGTCGCGACTGGGAACATCTTCACCGCCGACCAAGGCGCGGTCGATCTCGTTCTGGATCCCGACGTGCGGGGCGGCGGCACGGTGACGATCACCGATGAACTGGGGACGCGAATCGCAACGGTCACGGTGCCCGCCGGGGCTGACAAGGTCCATGTCCAGCTTGCGTGCAAGGGCTTTTACCGCCTCAGCGCTGACCTCGCCAAGGCGGACGGGTCACGGGCTTCAGACCAAGCGACAGCTGCGGTGGTCGGGCCGCTCCTGCCAGATACAACGCGTCTCGAATCCCCGTTCGGTCTCATGGGGGGCATTAAACCTGTCGAATCCGACTTGGTGATTGCGGCCGGGGCCGGGCTTACCCGCGGTTTCTGTCCCCAGGTCGGCATCCATCGCAAGGCCGACGGACAGCTGGCCTGGTATCCGGGATACAAGAGCGAGGCGCCGGACTCGATCAACGTGGTATCCGCACTCATGAACCCGCCCGCCTGGGTGGTGGCGCCGGAAAACCGTGCCGGGCATTCAT
>CAYLUN010000182.1:4907-6314 GCA_964386865.1 uncultured Lentisphaeraceae bacterium
CTCATGAACCCGCCCGCCTGGGTGGTGGCGCCGGAAAACCGTGCCGGGCATTCATCGAAGGAAACCCACCTGTGCTATCCGCCTGCGGATTGGGACGCGTACCGGAGCGTGGTCCGCTTCTTCGCGCAGTCACAGTCTTGGGTCCGCGCCTTCGAGGGCATCAACGAACCTGACGCCAATCACCGCTGGCGGGGGTCGGACGCCGACTTCGTTACGTATCACCGGGTCATCCGGGAGGAGTTGCGTACCGCCGGACTCGGCCAGAAGATTTACGGACCCTGCTTCTATCAGGTGGACCTCGACTATCTGAAGCGGCTGGTGGACAAAGGATTGCTCGATGCGGTCGACGCCATCTCGATCCATTCCTATGCGGAGCACGCTCCGCCGGAGGGGCGGTGGATCGCGGAGATCCGCGGCTTGAAGGATTTCCTGGCCGCTACCGGTCGGCCGCTGCCGATCCACCTCACGGAGTACGGCTGGACGTGCGGTCATGTCGGTGCCGCCACGCCGGCGCTGGAGTTGAAACAGGCGCGGCATGCCTCCCGCGCCATCGCGCTGCTCGCCCGCGAACACCTGGCGTCGTCGATCTATTTCATGCTTCACTGGGACACGGGGCCCGGCAGCCAGGACTGGTCGGTCGTGTATGGGGATTACTCCCCGCGTCCGGGGTATGCCGCCATTGCCACCGCCTACCGTTGGCTCACCGGTTGCCAGGGCGGCACACTGCTGCACCCGACGCCCTCGGCGTATCTGATTCTGTTTTCTCGGGATGGAAAAAGTGTCGGGGTGGCGTGGGATACGGAGGGCTCCTCGGTCTTTCAATTGCCGGCGTCCGTGACCCGCGCAGAGGGCATGACTGGGACGCCTCTTCAGATTGGCGAGGATCGCCGTATAACATTGACGCAGAGCCCTGTCTATTTCGAGTGCGCCGACCCCGGACTTGCCGCTCCAAAGCCGGGAGCCGGCATGCGCCTACGCAAAGGCGGGCAGGCGCGGCTTCCCGCCGTGTTCAGCGAACTTGCCTTGCCTGGCCTGCTGACCCGGACGCCGGACAGCATCGCGGCCCCGGTAAACGCGCAAGCGGGGACGTATGTCGCGCTGGCCAAAACAAGGGGGGGCTGGCAGACGGCGACCATTCAGGTGGAGCCGCTCTGGTCAGTCGCCTCGGCCGAGGTCGTGTGGCCAGACGCGGCACCGGAGCCTGTCGTGCGTCTGACACTCCGGACATCCCTGCCCATGGCCACGGTCACCCCGCGGCTCCGCCTGGATGGCCGCCCGGACGAGTTCGCCGAAAGCGTGGCTCTGGCTGCCGGCCGGGAGGCGCACGTGCAAATCCCGATACGGAACTACGCCAACGGCACGCCTGTTTCCGGCGAGGCGGTGATCGAGGGCCGGCTGGACGGCAAG
>CAYLUN010000183.1:0-6006 GCA_964386865.1 uncultured Lentisphaeraceae bacterium
CCAGCCGCTCCGCCAGCTCGCGCGCCGCCGCCGCTTTGCGCTCCGCCAGCGCGTCCAGAGCCAGCGCCTGGCGGGCCGCGTCCAGCGTCGCCGCCTCGCGCGCCAGCGTCGCGCCGTCCAGCCGCCCAAGCTGCTGGATCGCCGTCGCCGCCACCGCGGCCTCGGGGTCGCGCAGGGCCTTGACGCACGCGGCGACCGCCGCCTTCGGATAGCGGTGCGCCAGCGCGGAGAGGCCCGCCACGCGCGCGGCCGGCTTCGCATCCGCAGCCTGTGCCAGACAGGCGGCCTCGGCCTGGGGCTGAGCGGGGCCGGCCGCCCCCTCGCCGAGCGCGATGCGCGCGTCAGCAGCCGCGGCCGGGTCGGCCAGCAGCTTGCGCAGCAGCGAAGCCTCCGGGGCGCCCGCGACCTTGGCGAGGTGCTGACAGAGCACCGTGCGCACGGCAGGCGTCGTGTCGGCCGCCGCGACCGCCTCGGCCAGCAGAGCCGCGAGCTGAGCGCGCTGCTCCCTGTCCCCCGCCACTTTCGGAACCATCTGCTCCAGCAAATAGAAGGGCTGGCGAGGCTGGATCCCGTCGCTCGCGCGCACCTGCTTCACGGCGTCGCAAACGTCGTCCGGCAGCGGGGCGGCCCGCAGAAGCAACGAGGCTGACAATAGCGGGAATAGAATACCGATGTGTTGTCTCATAATTGTTCTCACTATCATAGGCCGAGATTGCAGTCCCGGCTTCGGCTACCGTTTCGTCGGATGGTTACCCCGGCCTACACCTGCCACGGCGCGCGCAGCGTGCGCGACAGCATCCGGTTGGCGAGTTCGTCGTTCGTAAACCGCTCCTTGCTCCAGTCCCAGACGAGCGTGCGTCCGGCGCGCGAGGCGATGTCCGCCGCGAGCGAGATCGTCGTCGCCGCGTGGCAGACTTCGACGGGCGCCACCGGGTCGCGCCGCGAGCGGATGCACTGGAGGAAGTTCTCCATGTGGTTGTTGGAGAGGTAGAGGCGCTCCTCGCCGGGCTTGATGACCGCGTCCAGCAGGGACGCCGGCTCAGCCTGGATGCCGCCGCGCGTGACGTGCACCCAGCCCTTGTCGCCCGCGAAGCGCACGCCGTGGCCGACGGGCGAGCTCGCGTCGTCGAAGAACGCCATCCGCAGCCCGTCGGGCGCCGTCATGTTCACCTTCCACCCGAACGAGACGTCCGCGTCGCCCTCAGCCAGAAAGTCGGCCGTGCCCTCCACCTCCAGCGTCGACGCGCCGAGCTTCGGCGCACCCCAGAGCGCGATGTCAAGGTGGTGCACGCCCCAGCTCTGGATCCACCCCGCGCAGTAGTCGGTCAGGAAGTACCAGTTGTAGTTGCACAGGTTCTCGCGGTACGGCTTGTAGGGGGCCGGCCCCAGCCAAAGGTCGTAGTTCAAGGTGGCCGGAACCGGCGCGAGCGGCATCTTCAGCATGCGGCGCCCGCTGGGCACGGCGACCGTCACCGTGTGCAGCTTGCCGAGGTAGCCGTTGCGCGCCAGCTCGCAGGCGAAGCGGAAGCGCGCGTCGGAGCGCTGCTGCGTGCCCGCCTGCAGCACGCGCCCCGTGCTCCGCACCGCGTCGCACACGGCGCGCCCTTCCGCCACGGTGAGCGAGAGCGCCTTCTCGCAGTACACGTCTTTGCCGGCCTTCATCGCCGCGATCGACATCGCCGCGTGCCAGTTCTCCGGCGCGGCGACGGTGATCGCGTCGATGTCCGGCCGCGCCAGGATCTCGCGGAAGTCCTGCGTCGCCACGCAGTCCTTTGAGCCCGTCTTCTCGTGGAACTTGGCGCACACGGTTTTGGCCTGGTCGCCGCGCACGTCGCACATCGCCAGCACCTGGGCCTCCTTGAAGGCCGAGAGGGCTGACAGGTGGTAGTTGCCGCGGTCGCCCAGTCCGATCACCCCGACGCCGATCCGGCTGCTGGGCGCGACTGCGCCGTCGCGCCCCAGCGCCGAGGCCGGGATGATTGTCGGCAGCGCCAGCGCCGAGGCCGCAGACGCAAGGAAGCTTCTCCTCGATAGGTTCGTCATCATGGCATGGTCTCCTTAAGAAACGCGTCGTAGCACGCTGCCGCCTGCGGGTCTGAGAGGTTTCGCGCGATCACCAGCCGCGCGTGCGCGGCGGCCGCCTCGCCCGCCTTGAAATCCCGGCCGAAGAGCGAGAGGTAGAGCGAGCGGTGACCCTCCTCGCCGTAGGGCATCAGGACGGCGAAGCAGTCAGCCGGCCGCGCCATCATCTGCCCGGCCAGCCCGGTCGCCGGGTCACGCCGGACGCCGAGCGCCCTCTGGTAGCGCGCGACCGGCTTGAACGTCACCGGGTGCGGCGGACGGAGCCAGCGCCCGTCCGCGATGGTCTCCTCAGCGGCCGCGTCGCGCGGAAACGAGAGCCAGTCGCCCATCGCTCTCGTCACCTCCACAAAGCCCTTGTCGCCAGCGCCGTAAACGGCCGGGAACCCCGCGTCGAAATAGGAGGCAAAGAAGACCTCGAAGCGCCGCAGCGCCTGACCTGCGGTCACGTGCGTCACAGCATCCAGCGCATTCGACGACGCCCAGCGGTAGACGATCCGCAGGTCGAAGGGGTGCTGCGCATCGGCCGCCCAGCGCACCTCGACCGCGCCGTCGGCCAGGAGCTGCGCCGTGCTCGCCCACTCACGCGCGTCGGGAAGGTAGCGCCGGTCTGCGTCGAGCAACCGGTAGGGCCCGAAGAGCCCCAGCGCTCCGCTCGCGACCGTCTTGCTTGAGGACACGTCCAGAACCGGCCCGATCCCGCGCGAGCGCCCGCCCGAGCGAAGCGTGCCGCGCAGCGCGCCGGTGTCGAACGCGAATTCGTCGCCGGCCTGCGTGAACCGCAGATCCGCCCGGCCAGAGACGGCGAGCAAGGCGCAGATGCACCCCAGCAGGCGTGGCTTCATGTTCTGCCTCCCGCGCTGCGTCCCCGCCCTTGCCGAGGCAGCTCGGGCGCCCCTCGCCCGCCGCGCGCCGTCCGCCGCCCCGCCCCGGCTTCTGCGACGCCGCTGCCGTCCGGCGCCCCGTGCTGAAACACGCCGAGCAGCCCCTCCACGATGACGCGCCGTTCGGCGGGCCTGGCGATGTGCGGCTCGAAGCCGGCCCGCAGCTTGAGCCCCTCCATCGCCTCCAGCATCAAATCCACCGCGTGCCGCGCGTCGCCCGCCGCGAGGCTTCCGTCCCGCTGGGCGGCGCTTACGAGAGCCACGTAGAACACGCGCACCGCATCGTAGAACTGCGCCCAGCTGGCCCGCACCTCAGCGTCCTCCTGCATCAGCATGAAGATGCCGGTCGTAAACAGCCGGTTGCGCTGGTCGATGACGCAGGAGTCCACGCTGAAGGTGAGGGCCAGGCGCAGACGCTCAAAGGGCTCTGAAGAAGGGGAGATCGCCGCCTGAACGTCCGCCTGCCACTGCCGGTAGTAGTGCTGGCACGCCGCGAGGATCAGCTCCTTCTTGTTCTTGTAGTGCCAGTAGAGGCTGCCCTTGGTTACGCCGGCGCGGCCGGCGATCTGGTCGAGATTGACCTTGGCGAAGCCGTTGTCGGCGAACAGCTCGAACGCACTCTGGGCGAGGCGCGGCGGCATGTGCGGGGCCGACGCACGCGACAACACAGTCTTCATGGTGGCCATACTATACCGTACAGTATGGTTTGCGCGCAAGCCGTCTTTATGAAAATCATGTCATCCTGTCATCAACTTATCCCGGCGTTTTCGCGGCTCCGCCGCGCGGCGACTTAGTCGGCAGCTGTCTGTGGCGATGCGACGAAGCAGTTGGACGAAGCGTATCCGACGAAGTGTGGGACTAAGCGTTGGCGACAACGTGTTCTGCTGCCCTGGCCGAATGCGGCGGGTGAGTCTCCGGCCCCTACTGGGGCGGGTAGTACTCTACCCGCTGGTTCAGCCGCGCAAGCGGCGAACCAGACGGAGGCTCACCCGCCGCATTCAGACGACGCGCAGCGTCGGCTGAACGTCGAGCGTGACCCTCGTTTCACGCCGCGTCCGGGCGGTGTGAAACGTAGCGATCCACGATCTTGTTCGCTGCTCCTGGGCAAACGTTCGTGCCCGTCTTCCAGACCCAATGCTCTGACAGTCAGCGAGGTCATCGTTTTCGGCAACACACCGCGACCAGACCCAGTATCGCACTAGTGGGAAAGAGCAGCGTTGTTGCGAGTGGACCGATCGTGTGGCCAAGTGCTACGCCCAGCAGAAACCAGTGCGCAAGCGCAACCAGCCCGTAAAGCAAGATGCCGAGTGTGGCACCTCCAGCACATAGGGCAACGTGACGCCAGCCTTGACGCTTGGGGCGATTGGTTGCACGGTTGAGGATGATCCGGTCTATGAGTGCGGCAGCGTCAGCATTGAAATGCTCATGGCGGAGTTCAATGGCATTCCGCTGAGAGAATGACTGGATGTCTTCGGGAAGCGCCTCTGCTGCGGGCATCGACGCGCCATCAACCAAGACCGGGACCAAGTGCGCGCGACTCTCAAGTGCTGCCCTGATCTCTAGGCGAACCACATCGCCCGCGTCGAAGATACGTGCCGAGCTTCCAGGCACCACGCCAGCCCAGTTCCTGCCTATCACGACCAGCACGAGGTTGCACCTATCGATTGCCGCACAGATGGCACGGCGGAAATCGGTTCCGGGATTGATCGCATCCACGTCCAGAAAGACTCTGCCCCTCGGGAGGACCTCCACGATCCGGTCGTATAGTCGGCCCGCTGCTCCCGCTGCATCGCCACGTCGGTAACTGATAAATACTGACTTCGTAAGTCTACTTCTCATCGACTCCTCTGCCGAAAAGCGTTGCGTAGAGCCCAGCCATTTCAAGATGCTTGCGGCCGCTCAATCGGCCAGGTGTCAGAAGTCTCGGTTCCTCTGACGCGTTGTCGCGCGCGAATTCGTAGATCAGCGCCGTGATGGCATGCAACGGAGTGAACCTTCTTTCCGCATATTCCCTGGGGAGGCGATTCGCACCCCGTCGCAGCCATTCGAGTGCCTGATTTCGCGTGGCTGAACGGTCCGTCTGGGTAAACGCTTCATCCGATACGACGAATACAATCACACGGAAGTAACCAGGTTGGGCATAGAATAGGCCGACGACGAACCTCCTCAGGTCAAACCGCGACACGCTGTTGTCAGAGAGTGGCCATCGATCGGGTTCTGCAACAGGAGCGCCATCGAGACCGATTCTCTCAAGACGCGCAACGACCGCGAACCCTCCTGGCACTAGCCAAGTGCTCCGGTCCGAGTAACCTCCCGCGTCGAGGGCTTCAAGGATCAGGGCTTCTATGTTCCCAGACGTTTGGTCAGCGCCAAGTGCATTCGTGACAGCGTGTGATGCAAGCGTTACCATAGCGGAGGCCTGTGGCGGAGGCCATGGAAAGCCCGGAGCTGGGGGGTCAGCGGAGGCCTGTGGCGGAGGCCATGGAAAGCCCGGAGCTGGGGGGTCAATCGAGTCACAAACCACCGCACAGCCGAACATGATGGCCACCGAGGCAATGAGAACAAGTATGACTGAAGTCGTTCCTGCGAGTGCTTTCATTGGCGCAGAGATCCTTGACTATCATCGTGGCGACAAAGCGAACGGTCAGGGTGTGGGTTTCGGCGACCGCGCAGCGGACGGCGAATACCCACCACCCTGTTGTTCGGCAGCCGTGCCTCGCTTCTTTGACTCAAGCCACTTCTGTAGTCTAGGAAGTTGCTCGGTCTTAACGAGTAGGGCAGCGGGGGTGTCGCCATTGTACAAGTAGATCCAAACGTCACCGAAGTCCTTCGTCCTGATCACCCCATTGCTGATGACTTGACTGGAAAGGACCAGAGGGATGTTCTTGACTAGAACGTCAGCCACCTTGCCTGCCGTGACTTGTGCCCACACCGCACAACCAGTTACAGGAGAAGGACCCTCGAAGTGTTCGGTGACGAGCCCTCGTATGTAAGCGGCTCAACTTTGACCGTCTTGACGGCGGCAGGATCAGGCGATGCGCGA
>CAYLUN010000184.1:0-5840 GCA_964386865.1 uncultured Lentisphaeraceae bacterium
AACCACTTGAGCGTGTTCTGCGTCGCGTAGTCCTTCTCCTCGACGGCCAGCGTCATGATTTCGCAAAGCCACGCCGTCACCTTCTTCTCGTGATCCAGTGCTTCCTTGAACATCTCTAGCAGGTCTTTCCACTCGCCCTTCGGCTTGTCGATCGCGGCCAGCTCGACCTTCGCGCCCTGCTCCTGCAGGTAGTGCGCGAACTTCAGCGCGTGCCCCTGCTCTTCGTTGAACTGGAGGTTGAACCAGTTCGCGGCGCCCTTGAAGCCCTTGGCCATCGCGTCGCTCGCCATGGCGAGGTACAGGTACGCCGAATAAAATTCGCGGTTGATCTGCGTGTTGATCGCTTTCGCGGCTTTCTTGCTAATCATCATGAGCCTCTCTTTCTGTCTCGTGTCACCTACCGTGTTCCAATAAGTAAGCCTAGGTTAACATAATCGCGCATGCGTGTCACGCACAACAATCGCTTTCGGGAAACGCGAGGCTGATCGGCTGTAGGCTGAAGGCTGTTAGGGCTGACGCCATGAACACCTGTCTGCTGGCCATCGATCCAATCCCCCTCCGGAGCCCGGCAGTGACGGCAGCCGCTGCAGTCGAGCCTCCAGCTGCGCACGCGTCCCCCTTGCCACCTGAATCAGAGCTGGGACGCCTTGGACGGCCGCAGCACGATGTTCGTGATCTTGTTCGCGGTGTCCTTGTACTGCGGGTCGGCCTTGAGCTTCAGCCACTCCGGATGGTCGCGGAAGCGCTTCCAGTTGGCCTCCTTCTCCTCCTTGTTGGCGAAGCCGAGCATGTAGGTCAGGTTGGCGAGCTTGTCGCCCGCCAGCGCCTGCCCGAAGAACACGGGCGGCATGCCGCAGGCGCGGAAGACGCCGATCTCGCCGCCCTGCTCGAACATCGAGATCTTCTTGGCGTTGCGCTCGATCGTGTAGCTGTTGTAGATGCGCAGCTGAAGCAGGCGGTCGGCCGACGCCGTGACCTGCGTCACCTGCGGGCAGGTCGCGAACGTGTAGAGCAGCGAGCTTGAGCAGGAATCGTAGAGCGGCTCTTTCATGGGCGCCGCGAAGATCGGCGCCGCGTCCTTCATGAACTGCGCGTCGGCCAGCAGCTTCTGGTCGCAGCCCACGAAGGCCTCGAACGTGGGGAATGCGGCGACCACAAAAACCGTGGTGCTGTAGTTCGTGTTGCCGTCGTTCACCTCGGCGCTCGTCCAGAGCACGCCGACCTTCTTCGCCCCCTGCCGGTTGAGCGCGGGGATCAGCGCCGCGTCGAAGACGGCCATCAGCGCGTCGCGCTTCTCCACGCTGGAGCAGACATAGCTCTTCAACTCGACATACTCCCTGCCCTCCGCTTTCTGAGCGCCTGCCCCACAGAGACTTCTACACCCGGTGGCGGCCATCACGGCGACGGCGGAACAGACTGACACGATGAAACGTCTACGGTTCATAAGCGACTCCCCTTCGGTGTAAGTTTGGCGATTGCGATAATTCTAGCATGCGACGCAGAATCCCTCAACTGCGCGCTGCGTCTCCGCACAAAAAAAGGGTTCCCTCGAATCGTGAGGGAACCCTATGCGTTACCGCAAATGCTATCGTTACTCAGACAACACATCCTTTCGCGTTGATTTTATCTGCTGTCCGGTGCGCCACACTGGCTTACCGGGGCTACTAGTAACCATCGCTTCACCTTTTCTCTGTTCCGGCGACAACGTTCCGATTCTATCCGCTCAGCGAGGAGTGATTCACTGCCATAACCTCGTACTGGAACCTTTTTGCAACGAGTTGATTTCGGCGAAAGTCGCCGTGCCGGTTGCAAGGCCTCTTCCTCAGTCTGGCAAGCCCTCCGTCGTCTGCGTGGGCGCGTGGCCCGATCTTCCGGTTCTCGCACACCCGCAACCCCGGCCCCGACGGCGTGTCGGACAGCCCGATCCCGGGCAGCGGAGCGTCGAAAAGGCAAATCCTGAAACTCCTCCTTTCTCCTAAATCCCTGACGATCAGTACTCACTTCCCAATCGTTGTCTGTAGTATAGCCCGAGGCGTGCGTTCTGTCAACTCCAGTCGCGAAGAAACTTCGCCATCGCGTCGAACGCACGCCCGTGTTAAGATTTCTCCACTGTCATCCGAACCCACTCAAGCAACCGTCCCGATTATGCGCTCCGCCATCCTATTCGACATCGACGGCACCCTGCTCTACGCCCGCGGCGTCGGCCGCGCCGCCTTCGGCACGGCTTTCCAGACCGCCTACGGCGTCCCCTACCCCGACGTCGCCGGCCTCACGTTTGTCGGCGCGACCGACTCCGCCGTCGTGCGCGACATGGCCGCGGCCTGCGGCGTCGCCAGCACGCCCGCCCGCGAGGAGCACTTCTTTCTGCTGCTCGCCCAGATCATCGACACGGCCCTCTCCCAGAACCGGCCGCACATCTACCCCGGCATCCCTGAGCTGGCCGCGCGCCTCAACGCGCGCGGCCACACCCTCGGCCTCGTCACCGGCAACGTGCGCGCCACCGCCTGGAGCAAGCTGCGCCACGCCGGCCTCGACCACGCCTTCGCCTTCGGGGCCTACGGCGACGACCACCACCTGCGCCCCGAGATCGCCCGCATCGCGATCAGCCGCACGCCCGCCGGCGCCGCGCCGCGCATCCTGATCGGCGACACGCCCCTCGACATCCAAGCCGCCAAGGCCAACGGCCTCGTCGCCGTGGCCGTCGCCACAGGCTGGATCTCGGCCGACGACCTTGCCGCCGCGGGCGCCGACCTCGTTCTCCCCGACTTCGCCGACACCGACGCCCGCGTCGCCCAGCTCGAAAACCTCCTCTAACCCACACCCCAACAACCGCCCATGCACACCTCATCCATTTTGTCTGTTGCGCTCGCGCTCTGCCTGCTCCCCGCTCTTCTGCACGCGGAGTCGGCCGACTCTCGGCGCGCGACTCTCGACGCGCGGGAACACCTTTATCCGCAGACCGCCGACTTCCGCGCCAAGGTCGCAGACGCCCAAGCCCGCGGCCTCACGCTCACCGACACGCACATCCACATCCGCGGCGGCATGACCCCGGAGAAGGCCGCGCAGCGCCAGGAGGCGAGCGGCATCCGCAGCGCCGTGCTCGAAAACCTCGGCCGCGAGTGGCCGATCTCCAACAACGTCGCGCTGGCCGCCTTTATCGACGCCTCCTCGCACGCCCGCGCCAACGGCCAGCGCCTCCCGGTCGGCGTGCAGGTCAACGACCGCGACTGGTTCAAGCAGGCGGATCCCGCGCTGCTCAAGCGCCTCGACTTCGTGCTCGCCGACACCATGATCATGGGCGTCACCGCCGAAGGCAAGCCGCGCCGGCTCTGGCTGCCGGGCGTCACCATCGACGACCCCGAAGCCTGGATGCGTGAGTACCTCGCCCACAACCTGCGCATCCTCGATGAGCCGGTCTCGATCCTTGCCAACCCCACCTACCTGCCGCCCTGCATATCCAACCGCTACGACCAGCTCTGGACCGAGCCCCGCATGCGGCAGATCATCGCCAAAGCCGTCGAAAAGGGCGTCGCGCTCGAGATCCAAGCTGGCTCGGCCTATCCCAAGCCCGCGTTCCTCGCGCTCGCCAAGTCCATGGGCGCGAAGTTCTCTTTCGGCTCCAACAACTTCGACGACAAGACCAAGGACCTCTCGCGCTGGTTCGAGGCCATCGAGCGCCTCGGCCTCACGCCCGCCGACCTGTGGTCGTTCGGCGTTGGACGTTGAGTTCTGCTCTATCTTAAACTGCTTTTGAAAGGATGAGTCCTGTGCTCCTTCCACACGCTCTCACCTTCACGGCCTTGCGCCCTTTCGCCCTTGCGTTTCTCTTCTTCAGCTCTCTCGCGCTCCTCCCGCTCCGCGCGGCCGAAACGCTTGTCTCGCCTGACGGCGCAGTCGAGGCCGCCTTCGACCTGCGCGACGGCCAGCCCGTCTACGCGCTCACGTACAAAGACGTCGCCGTCCTCGAACCGTCACCTCTCGGCCTGAAACTCAGGGACGCCTTTCGCGGAGGTTTCGCGGTCACCGGCACCGCTCGCGGCAGCGCCAGCTCCGAGTGGAAGCCGGTCTGGGGCGAACGCTCGCTCATCCCTGACCGTTACGCCAGCCTCACCGTCACGCTGCAAGAGAAAGGCCCGCGCGGCCAGCCGCTCGTCCTCGAGCTCCGCGCCTACAACGAAGGCCTCGCCTTCCGCTACCGCCTGCAGCCCGGCGCCGACTCCGCCTGGCAGGTTGAGCGCGAGGAAACCGGGTTCCGCTTTCCGCAGGGCAGCGCCGCCTTCGCGATCAAGTGGACCGAGGACACCTTCCCGCAGGAGCCCATCCCGCTCGCCGACTTCCCAAAGCACTCGATGGCGCCCTTCACCGTACGCCTGCCCGGCGGCCAGTACGCCTCCGTGCTTGAAGCCTTCGTCGTCGGCTACCCGCGCTGCATGATCGAGAAGCGCGAGGGCGGCGCGGTCGGCATCCACCTGCAGGGCAAGGCCGAGGGACGCGGCACCTTCACGACGCCGTGGCGCGTGGTGCTGCTCGGCGACAGCGAGGCTCGCCTCATCGAGAACGAGCACCTCGTCCTCACCCTCAACCCCCCGTGCGCACTCCCCGACACCGCGTGGATCAAGCCCGGCCTCACCCTCTCCGACCAGAACAACTGCCTGCTGAAAATGCCGGAGCTGAAACACGCCATCGACGTGGCCCACACCAACGGCTTCCGCTATCTCCAGCTCGACTGGGGCTGGTACGGCACCGAGTGGACGTGGAACGACGCGGACCGCAAAACGTTCATCAAGACGAACCCCTCGTGGACCAACGACCTGGGCTGGGTGACCAACACCTACGCCAACCCGTACGCGGTTGCCAAGGGCCGCGTGCCCTACCGCCCCGACTGGAAAGACGCCCATACGGTCGTGGATCTCGACATGCCCGCGCTGGTGGCGTACGCACGGGAGCGCGGCATGGGCGTCTGCCTCTACATGCACGGCGACGTGCTGCGCGCCCACGACATGGACGCGCTCTTCGCGACCTACCAGGCGTGGGGACTCGCGGGCCTCAAGCCCGGCTTCGTGCGCTACGGCAGCG
This sequence comes from uncultured Lentisphaeraceae bacterium, assembly GCA_964386865.1. GTDB lineage: Bacteria > Verrucomicrobiota > Kiritimatiellia > RFP12 > UBA1067 > CAYLUN01. The sequence goes on from CAYLUN010000184.1 coordinate 5,077, forward strand.
CCGAGCAGACCGACTGGATCAGGAAGATGGTCGAGGCCGCGGCCCGCCACAACCTCTGGCTCTGCGTGCACGACGCCCACGTGCCCGACGGCATGGAGCGCACCTACCCCAACCTCATGATCAATGAGGGCGGCGGCGGGCAGGAGGGCAACCACCCCGTGCGGCAGGACGTGATCATGCCTTTCACGCGCTGCCTCGCCGGGCCCTTCGACTACACCCCGCAGCTCTATGCCAAGAATAAGAGCCACGCCCACGGCATGGCGTTCTTCGTGGTCTTCCCCGGGCCCACGACGGTCGTGCGCGGCGGGCTCAAGGAGTTCGCCTCAAGCGGCGCGAACCACATCGGCCCCGAGGTCGAGTTCATGCGCCGCGTGCCGATGAACTGGGACGAGACGCGCGTGCTCGACGCCAAGGTCGGCCACCACATCGTCACGGCCCGCCGCAGCGGCGGCGCGTGGTTCATCGGCGGCATGACCGGCGACGCGGCCTACACCGCTCCCGTCGCGCTCGACTTCCTCGCGCCCGGCAAGACCTATACGGCCACGATCTTCCGCGACGGCGAAAAGGAAGAAGGCGGGTTCCGTCCCGCCGTCAAAGAGACCCGCACAGTCAAGGCGGGCGACCGGCTCGACCTTCCGATGGCCGTTGCCGGCGGCCTTGCCGTGATCGTCGAATGATCAGCAGGTAGGGACGGCAGCCCCTTGCCGTCCGCGTTTCCCGGTAGGGACGGCAGCCCCTTGCCGTGCGCGGTCGGCGGGGACGCC
>CAYLUN010000185.1:0-5725 GCA_964386865.1 uncultured Lentisphaeraceae bacterium
GCTACGAGCCGGCCGCCCCGTGGCACGGGTGTCCCGCCCGTGTTCCCCACTTCTGAGTTCGGCGTTCAGCGTTCAGCCTAAACCCAGCAGTTAGAGTCACTACGAAACACGCGAAAAGCGCGAAAATGATTCTGGGTGAGTAGGTTGCAAAACATAGAATCGTCCTTCTGGTTTGCACTCTATAGGTGAAGTCTTCTCTTTTCCGGTAAAACTTATTAAGCACTTGCGATGCAATATATTCCTTTCGCGGTTTCCGGCCGGCTTGACTGATCGAGAAGAAAAACGTACGATATTGCGTACGAAAGGAAACAACTCATGACAACGCTCACAGCCACAGAGGCGCGAAAATCATTGTATGGCCTTCTGGATGACGTGGCGGATTCCCATATGGTCATCCAGATCACAGGCAAGAGAAACTCCGCTGTCCTTGTTTCCCAGGACGACTGGCAGGCCATCCAAGAAACCCTGTTTCTCACATCGATTCCCGGGATGAGGGACTCCATCCAATCTGGCATGAGGACTCCGGTCAGCAAATGCGCCAAGGAGTTGACATGGTGAACTGGACGCTTGTCTTCACCAAGCAAGCCCAGAAAGACGCAAAGAAACTCCGGGCTTCTGGTTTGAAACCACAGGCAGAACGGCTTCTCGCGATATTGGAGAAAGACCCGTTTAAGAATCCGCCCCCATTTGAGAAACTAGTCGGCGATCTGTCCGGCGCGTATTCCAGGCGCATCAATATCCAGCATCGTCTTGTGTATCAGGTGTTGGCTGATGTTAAGACCGTCAAGGTCATCCGGCTCTGGACGCATTATGATTGATTGGCGAACAAAGCGGTGGGGGCGACGGGATACCGCCGCCTCACCGTAGACGTTCGGACATCGAAATCGAAATCGGGATCGAGCGCCGCAGGGCGTGGCCAAAAGAGGAAGACAGGCCGCACTTGGAAACGATACCGATCCCGATAGCGATTGCGATTTGGACAAAGCCCTACACGGTCAAGAGGACGTGAGGTCTGGCGTTTGCGCGTGGCCCCTCGACAAACCGGACGAAAAGAGAGAGACTATTTCCCAACACGGAAGGAGGTTCGCGAATGACTGACAGCTGCTGTCCGCCTTTTGACCCGGCTCCCTGGGACGAAGTGACGCACACGTGGGAGAGCAAGCGGTTCGTCAAAGACCGCGTGACAAGCTTTCTCCACATACCGCTGAACTTCGGCGCCGTCATGAAGCGGAACATGGCTGCCATCGAAGCGCTCCAAGCCGAGCCCGCCGTTCCGGTCGTTCTCTCAGACGAAAACTCCCTGTGGGGCGCAGACGTCTACATCGAGGTGACCCGGGATATCCCGAACGCGACGATGGCCTCAATCTCCGGCACCTTCCTCTCCAAGGTGTACGAAGGGCCGTTCCAGCACATGCGGAAATGGATCGAAGACATGAAGGCTTTCGTGGGCGCGAGAGGCAACACGGCCAAGAGGCTGCTGTTCTTTTACACGACCTGCCCGAAATGCGCCAAGAAGTATGGCAAGAACTATGTCGTCATTCTGGCCCAGATCTGAAGCCAATCGAAGACACCCCGAGGCGTTAGAAATGTCTACAACCGTGAAACATTCAAGTCGATTGCTTTTCGGCGTGCCGGCCCTGTTTCTAGCAGGCTTGGCCGGGTTCGCCGCTGACACCGTGCCGCCGCCCGTTCCCGCAAACACGGGGCCTTACCAGGTCGGCGTCTTCATGTGCCCGCTCTGGAAGACCGGCGCGCTCAACGGGCGCGAGTGGGACGCCATCGTGCCGTACCCCGAGCGGCAGCCCGTGCTGGGATGGTACGACGAGGGCGACCCGGAGGTGACCGACTGGGAGATCAAGTACCTGCTGGAGCACGGCGTCTCGTTCGGCGTCGCCTGCTGGTTCCGCCAGAAAGGCAACTTCAACCAGCCGGTCAAGCCGTGGCTGGGCCACTGGCTGCATGAGGGCCTGTTCAAGAGCCGCACCGGCGACCGCTTCCCGTTCATGCTCCTGTGGGAGAACCTGAACGAGAAGGCCGAAAGCCAGACGTCGGAGCGCGACCTGCTGGAGAACCTGCTGCCGTTCTGGGTCGAGAACTACTTCACGCGCACCAACTACCTGAAGGTCGACGGCAAGCCCGCACTGATGATCTACGGCCCGGACCGCCTCGTCAAGGACCTCGGGGGCGAGGAGCAGGCCAAGGCCGTCATCGCCAAGATGCGCGCGTACTGCCAGAGCAAGGGTCTCGGCGGTCTGACGCTCATCGGCGAACACCACGTCCGCTTCCCCGCCCCGCTAACGTCGTGGGCCGCCATCGGCCTGAACGGCGTGGCCAGCTACCACTGGCCCACCTTCGCCGGGCTCTTCCCGCAGAAGGCGGACGACGCGTCGATCATCGCGGCCCAGGAGGCCTGCTGGCGCGAGCTGGCCCAAGCCGCTCTGCCGGGCCCGGTCACGGTTTCGGTGGGCTGGGACGACCGCCCGTGGAGCAAGAAGCGGGAGAAGAAGTGGGGCGACTGGCAGCTTCCGCCCGCCGCCTTCGCCGACCTGTGCCGGCGCGCGAAAGCCTTTGCCGACGCGCAGCCGGCCTCGAACCCATTCGGCAAGATGATCCTGCTCGACAACTGGAACGAGTTCGGCGAGGGGCATTACCTCTTTCCGCACCGCGAATACGGCTTCGCCTATCTCGACGCGGTGCGCTCGACCTTCTGCCCCGGCGCGGGCGAGCACCGGGACCTCACGCCGGCCGACGTCGGCCAAGGCCCCTACGACCGCCTTTTCCGCGCCGCCCGGCAGCACTAGCGCTACTCCATAACCGGCGGGACGACCTTGCCTTCGGACTGCGCCTGCAGCTCCTGCTCGTGGCCGTGGAAGAGCCCGTTAGAGTCCATCCAGATCGCGAGGCGGCGAGTCTCGTCGGCGCTGAGCTTGACGTCGTGGTGCCCGGCATCCAGCATCGCGAAGAGCTTCGACCCCTTGGCGCCGAACTGGCCGGGGATCGTGTAGGGCTCGGTCCAGTCGGCCGGGTTGTAGAACTTGACGAACGGCTTCAGGCTCGTGAACGAGGTGAACCAGAAATCAGGATTCTTGAGGAAGTCGCCGCGGCGCAGATCCGGGGCCTTGCCCTTGCGCGTCTCGCCGTGGCAGCTCAGGCACTTGGCGTCGAGCACGGGCTGCACGAGCCGCGCGAAGTGGAAGGGGTTGGTGCCGTCCATCTCGGGCGCGATCGTTGACGGCGCGCGCCGCATCGCGAGCGGCGTGGCCTTGGGCGGCGTGCGGGCCGAACCCACGCGCTGGTCGTGGCAGCCGTTGCACATCAGCGTCTCGCCGGGCGCGGCGTACGCCACGCTGCGCATGCCCTGCACCGCGCAGCCCTTCTCGTCGAGCGCGTGGAAGAGCACCGGCACGTCGACGGGCTGCTCCCAGTACGCGCTGCCGTCCTCCTCCACCGGCACCGTGCCCAGAACCAGCTTCGCGCCCTTCTGGCTGCCGAGCCCGATGCGCGGGTGGTCGGCCTTCGGCGTGGTCTTGGGCAGCACCTGCCAAATGCGCAGCGCCTTGATCCGCGCGCCCTCGGGGAAGGGGCGGCGCGTGTTGTAGACGTTGATCAGGCCGACCTTCGCAAACTTCGGCAGCTTCTCCGGCGGGATCGGCTCAGGCTTCTCGCCGTTGTCCAGCCGCGGCCGGCCGACCAGCGTGCCGTGCGCGAGCACCGGCGGTTTCGTCCGCGCGTGCAGCGGCATCGGACTCAGGCAGGAGATCGTCGGGTGCGCGTAGAGCGGGATCTTGTTGCCGAACACGTCCAGCAGCGTGATCGCGTAGCGCCGCTTGGCCGTGTCGATAGACCCGTACTGCGCGTTGGCGTCGCCGTCGTAGACACAGAGAAAGTACTTTTCGCTCAGCGGCCACGGCGAGGCGTACGCGCCCGAGCCGCGGTCGAAGTAGTACTCCGCCTCGGGGAAGAGCTGGTCGGGCGTCACCCGCCGGACCTGCGCCATCGCGTCGTCGTCCGCCACGGTCGGGTCGATCAGCAGCACCGAGCCGCGCGCCTCGGTGTGGTGGCCCGCCGCGGTCGCGACATACTTGGGTGAATTCGGCACGGCCCGCACGTCCATCTGCATGTGCGGAGCCGTGCGCTGCGAGGCGTGCGTGTTGCCGTTGATGGCCCGCGCGTCGCGGCCGTCCGGGAAGGTTGTCCAGGCGTGGTGCGCCTGGTTGAAGCCGCGGTCCACGTAGTCCCAGCGCGTGTAGGCGATCATCCCGGCGTTGTCCACGCTCGGCTGCCACTCGTTGGTCTCGTGCGGGCTGAGGCGCACGATGTCCGAGCCATCCTCGAACATGGAGTGCAGCGTGAAGCTCGGCACCGGCCGGCCGTGGCAGCGGCCGAAGCCGCCGCGCCGCTCGGACATAAACGCCACGCGGCCGTTCGGCAACCAACAGGGGTCGAGGTCGTTCACGATGCCGTCGGTGAGCTGCACGAGCCCCGAACCGTCCGCGTTGCAGCGGAAGATGTGAAAGGTGGTCTGCTCGTTCCAGACGCGGATCTGCGGCTCGCCGTCGGTGTAGCAGAACAGGATCTGCTGGCCGTCGAACGACACGTCCGGCCCGAGGTAGCCGCCGTTACCCAGCTTTTGGCCCTTGCGCGCGCCCGACTCGATCACCGAATTCTCCAGCAGGTTGCGGACTTTGGGCGCGTCCGACCACGGGTCGTCCAGCACATACAGTCCGTTACCCCGCGTGGCGCCATGCAGCGTGGCATGGAAGCCGAAGTACTGGTCGCACATGTGGTTGCCGAAGTTGAACTCGTCGGGCGGCAGCGCCTCGCGCGTGATGAAGAGCAGCCGCTGGATCGGTTTGAGCAGCGGGTTGGCGAAAGCGATCTCGCGGCGCAGCGCCTGCGCCTGCTTGAAGAGCGCCAGGCGCGCCCCGGCGTCGTCGGTCTTGACCGACTGCGCGGACGCCTCCAACGCCTCCAGCCGCCCGCCAGCCGCCTTCAGGTCAGCCTGCGCCTTCAAGTCCTCGTAAAGCGCCCGCGTGCGGCGCACGACCACGTCCAGCGGGTCGCGGTCGCCCGGAAGGATCGTCGCGCTGCGGTCCGCCGCCTGGCTGGCGCGCGCGGCCTCGTCGGCGATGCCGCCGTGGGCCTTGGGCTTCTGCGTCAGCTCGCGCTGCAGGAGGGCGTACTCCTTCGTCACCTCCGCGCCATACTGGGCCACCATCGCCTCGAACCGCGCACGCGCCGCGGGATCGGGCACCGCCGCCAGCCGCAGGTCCTTGAGAAAATCGAGCGACGGGATACCCGCGTAGACGATGAACTGCACCGAGCTGGGGCCGGGGTTGCCCTGCTTCACGCCGGAGTCGTCCAGCGCCGCGCGGGCGAGGAACTTTTCCGCGCCGTCGGGCACGCGATAGACCAACAGCCCGGGAGAATGGGTGCCGACGCCGTCCGCGTAATCCTTGCCGAGTACCTTGAACCCGTTGCCGGAGACGCCCTTATTTTTCACCGAGCTGTTCCAGCCGCACTGCTCGTGCAGCCACTGCTCCTTCGAGAGCCGCTTTTCGCCGAAAGGCCCCGTGAACCGCGCCTCCAGCCAGTCGGAGTGGTCGCACGCGAAACTGTCGCCGCCGTCCGTGACAATCAGCGTGACGTATGGCGCGTCCTTGACGTCCGCCTCGACGTCCACGCCCTGCCCCTCGGTCTTCGCGGTCACCAGCGGGCTCACGTA
>CAYLUN010000186.1:0-5621 GCA_964386865.1 uncultured Lentisphaeraceae bacterium
CCGGAAAACTGGCAGCAGTCGCCCCTGTGGAGCCGTCCGGCCGCAAAGGCGCAACCGACGCAATAACGCCCAGCGCGTTTGGATCGACTTTGCTCAAGCAATCACCGCCGCCGTGAAATTGAGAAAACGCAATGCTTGCCGCTGCGAACTTTCAAAAAGAAACCACGCCTTTCCGCCCCAATTCGAAGCCTTTGGCGAAATTATCGCGGGAAAAATCATTTCAAAAATATTTTTCAAGCCGTTCCCGCAAGAACTCTTAGCCGCTTGTGAAAAAACTGTGGGTGCCCTTGTGGGTGCTGATGTGGGTGCCCCCACCCCAGATTTTCACGCCTTTTCAGAGATGCTCAACCGAACAAGTCATAAAAACGAAAAACCCCGTTTTCATTGGGTTTTTCCAATAAAAACGGGGTTTAAGAGTGGCTCCGGCGGCAGGATTCGAACCTGCGACCAATTGGTTAACAGCCAACTGCGCTACCACTGCGCTACGCCGGAATAGAGCGTCTTCGCTACATCCCCTGATGGGGACAAAGTGGGGGAAAATGTACCGGATCGGCTGACAGTTGTCAATGCGCGACTGCTGACTTTTTGGATCCGGCTTGACGGTTCGGCGTACGCCAGTGGATTTTGGCCAGCCACCTGTCGCCGTTTTCGGGCCGCCCGTCGCGCGGTCACTCGGCCGTCGTCACGTCCTTCTCCTCCTCGCTCACCGAAGACTTTGCCACTGATTCCTGCGCCTACGCGTATAAGCGCGCGAGCCGCGTGTTGACGAAGCGCCCCGCTCCGGCTACCATTCAAGAAACGCTCACGGAGACTCTCATGACCCGCACGCCCTTTTCCCGCCGCGCCTTCCTGTCCGCCGCCGCAGCCGGCGCAGGCGCACTGGCCCTGCCCGCCGCAGCCCGCGCCCAAACCGCCCCGCCGCCCGCCTCCGGCCGCTTCCGCTACTCGCTCAATACCGGCACGATCCGCGGCTACAAGCTGCCGCTCAAGGAGCAGATCGACCTCGCGCTCCAGGCGGGCTACGCCGGCATCGAGCCGTGGGTTTCCGACCTTTCCAAGGCGGCAGAGACCAGCGGCGCGCTCGCGGACCTCGCCAAGCGCTGTTCGGACGCCGGGCTGACGGTGATCAGCGCCATCGGCTTCGCCGCGTGGGCGCCCGACGACGACGCGGCCCGCGCCAAGGGCCTGGAGCAGCTCACGCGCGACATGGACCTCGTCCGCCAGCTGGGCGGCAGCCACATCGCCGCCTCGCCGTCAGGCGTAAACCAAGCCGGCGTGACGCTCGACCTCGACCGCGCGGCGGAGCGCTACCGCGCCGTGCTCGAGCTCGGCCGCTCCATGGGCGTAGTCCCGCAGCTCGAATTCTGGGGTGCATCGGCCAATCTCAGCCGCCTCGACCAGTGCCTCTACGTGGCCGCCCGCGCGGGCCACCCCGACGCCTGCATCCTCGCGGACGTTTACCACCTCTACCGCGGCGGCAGCGACCCGGCGGCCCTGCGCCTGCTGAGCCGCAGCGCGGCCTACAGCTTCCACATGAACGACTACCCGGCCCAGCCCGCTCGCGAGCAGCTCAAGGACTCCGACCGCGTCTGGCCCGGCGACGGCGCCGCGCCGATCCGCGACATGCTGAAAGCCTTCGCCGACAACCGCGCCGACGTCTGGCTCTCGGTCGAGCTCTTCAACGCCGATTATTGGAAGCGCCCCGCCGCGGAAACCGCCCGCACCGGCCTCGAGAAGATGAAGGCCGCCGTTGATTCGCTGTGAGACCTTTCGCGCCCTTGCCCCACGCGACTCGATTGCGCTATACTAGCGGCCATAAGGGGGACGTGATGGCGCTTCGGGGTGTCTATTCGGGGTTTCTCGTGTTCGCGCTGCTGCCGCTGCTCGCGGTGGCAGCCGTCGAAGCCCCCGTACCCGCGGTGGTCACGCTCTCCGACGGCACCACGGCGGCAGGCGACCTCGGCGTCGTGGGCTCGCGCCCCCTCACGCTCGTGCCCTTCGGCGAGGACCGGCAGCGGATGATCCTGCTGCGCGACATCCTCAGCATCGAGCACGAGCCCGAATCCGCCACGATGGAGCGGCCGTGGGTCTTCAAAGAGTCCGGCAAGGCGGAAAAGGTCTACCTCGACGGCCAGTACCCGCTCATGAACTTCAGGACGCGCGTCTCGCTGGTCAGCGGCGGCGCCGTCAGCGGCCACGTGGTCTCCGCCGTGCTCGAATTCAAGTCCGACGACGGAAAGAAGAAGCTCTTCCTTCCGCGACAGATCAAAGGCACCACGGAGCAGACGCTCGCGGATCTCGTACACGTGTGCAAGGTCCGCATGACCGCAGCAGCAGCGGCGGGCGGCGGGCCGATCAGCGGCAGCGTGGAGGGTTTCGGGCGCGTGGAGTCGGTCACCGCCCTGGACAACGAGCGCGGGCAGGTGCTGTTCGCACGCGTGACGAAAGACAACCGCTTCGACTTCGGCAACGTCTTGCCCGGCAGCTACGACCTGTGCGTCCTGACCGACACCCACGCGCTGACCGGCCTCTCCGACGCCGGGCCGCGCGAATCCGCAGGCGCGCCGCTCCAAGCGGGCGACCTCGCGGCGATCAACGTGAAGTTCCCGCTCGCCGACGATTTCTTCAACGACCGCTGGATCCTGCGGCTCCGCGGCACCCGCGGCTTCGCCAAAGCGCTGGTCTACCAGCGCAGGGCCACGTACTACGAGGCCGAGCGCTGGTCGCCCGGCGGCTTTCTGTGGCACCTCGAGGTCTGGAGCTGGCATCTGGCCGACCCCGACTGGAAGCTCGACCGCCACTACATCCTGATCCGCCACAAGCAGAAGGGCGGCGAGCAGAACCGCAAGCTCCTGTCCGGCCAGGCGCTCGGCGCCGTCACGCCCGGCAGCACGCTGCTCCTCAAGCCGAACGAGGCGAGCCATGACGACTGGACCTTTATACGCGACCTTAACTAAGGCGGCTCTGCACCGCCGCCTGAGCCTGACTCTGCGCCTGCTGCTTGTGGCGGGCGCCGTGGCCCCGCTGTCGCTGGCCGCCGTCTTCGCCGCCGACAACCTCTTCAACCTCTCGGCCGCGGCCCGCGCGAGCCTCGGACTCACCTTCATCGCCGGCCTTCTCGCCGGCCTCGCGCGCCTATACTGGCTGCACTGGCGCAAGCCGGTCGATGCCGCCAAGATGGCCGTCTACCTGGAGCAGCGCTACGGAATCGCGGACAACCGCCTGATCAACGCCGTGCACTTCGACCGCGACCCCGCCCTGCCCGCCTTCATCAAAGGGCTCTTTTCGGACGCTGCCTCCGCCACCTGCCGCGGCATGGACTTCCGCCGCGTGTGGCAGCACGCGCACCTGAAGCCAGCCTCGCGCCTGTGCGCCGCCGGCCTGCTGCTGTCCCTCGCCTACGCCATCCCCTTCGCGCCGCACGCGAAAAACGCGTGGCGGCGCTTCCTCAATCCCTCGACCTCCGTGACGCCGCTGAACTTCACCCAGTTCGCGGTCACGCCGGGCGACGCAGCGCTCATCGAGGGCCAGTCGTGCCTCGTCAGCGCCAGCGCCACCAAGTCCGGCCGGCCGGTCGGCGGGCTCGACATTCTGGTCAAGGACGGCGGCACGCCCCTCCTCTACCCCATGCGCGCGTCCGGCGACGGCTTCGCCTTCGAGCTGCGCGACCTGTCGCGCGACACGCGCTACGCCGTCAAGAACGGCAACGACGTCAGCCGCTGGTACGCCGTCGGCGTAACCCCGCGCCCGCGCCTCGACCGCCTGAGCGTGACCGTGGCCCCGCCCGCCTACACGGGCGAGAAGCCGCGCGCCCTCAGTCCGTCCAAGCGCGAGGCGGAGGTGCTTAAGGGCTCGCGGGTAACCGTGCGCCCCTCGCCGGCACGGCACCAGCAGGTTCGCTTCATCCGAGACGGCGCGCCCGTCACCAACGCCCTCGACGACCTGGCCTTCGACCTGACCGCCGACACCGCCGTCTCCATCGACGTCACGGACGCCAAAGGCCTCACGCACAGCGGCGTGTGGCTGTGCCGATTCAAGATGACCGCCGACCGCCAGCCCGCCGTCCGCTTCCTCAACCGCGAGCTGAACGTCGAGGTCGGGGCGGGCCAGACGCTGCCGCTGACCATCGAGGAGGGCGACGACTACGGCCTGACGGCGCTCGAACTCTATACGGTGCGGAACCAAGAGGAGACGGTCCTCAAGCGCATCGACTACCGCGAGATCCGACGCGACCGCAGCGAAGCGAGCGTACTGGCCGTCTCCGACGACCACTTCGCGCGCAACGCGAGCTACAAGGTCTACGCCCGCGTCTACGACAACCACGTGCCGCCGCAGTCCGGCATCGCGCTCACGCCCCTCACGCTTCACGTCGTTGACCTCGCCAAAGAGCAGCTCGCCGGCGACAAAGACGACCCCTACATCCGGCTCTTCGCCGTCCTCACCGAAGCGCTCGACCAAGAGAAGAGCCTGCGCGACTGGGTGGCGCTGCGGGTCGAGACCGACCGCAAGGAGCGGATCAGCCACATCGTCCACAAGCGCCAGGAGTCCGTCCACGAGCGGATCGTCCTCGGCTCCACGCTCGCCGCCGACCTGTACCGCAAGAAGAAGATCAAGAAGGGCCTCTCCGACAGCGTCGCCGAGCTGAAGAGCGCCCAGTCTGAGCCGCTCGTCCGCCGCCTCCCCGCCGTCGCCTCCCTGGGCGACGAGCAGCGCCGGGCCGAGCTCAACGACATCGTGCTGCGGCAGAGCGAGATCGTCAAGACGCTCCAGCGCATTCTCGGCGCGGTCAACGCCGACAAGGCGCTGGAGGAGCGCCGGCAAGACCAGCTCGCCGAGGAGAGCCAGGATCAGAAGCTGTTCGAAAAGCTCCAGAAGCTCAAAGCCGACCTCGACAAGTTTCAGGACGAGCAGCGCAAGATTCTCGCTGACACCGAGGCCATCGACAAGAAGGATCCCGAGGACTGGACCGAGGCCGAGGAGAAGCTGCTCGGCGACCTCGCCGCCAAGGAGCAGAACTACGCGAAGTTCTTTCAGGCCACCTTCAACGACCTCTCCAAGGTGGAGAACCAGGATTTCTCCAACTCCACGATGGCGGACGAAATCGTCGAGATGGTCGAGGAGCTGCAGAAGGCGGGCGCGGCGCTGGAGAAGAAGCACATCGAAATCGCGACGGTCAACGAAGAGCTGATCGGCGAGCAGGCAGAGAGCATCGAGACCAACCTCGAGCGCTGGCTTGCCGACGCCAAGGACAGCATCAAGTGGAACGGCGAGGAAGCCGGCCTCTCGCCCGACGTGCCGCTGCAGGACCTGCCCGCCGAGCTGACCGACATCATGGGCGAGCTGATCGACAGCGTCGACGAGATGGAGGACGTCGAGGACTCCTCCAACTCCTCGCTCAGCGCGTTCGACAAAGGCATTGGCTGGGGCGTGAGCGACGGCAACATGGACGACATGTCCGCCAAAGGAATCACCGGCAACATCATGCCCAACAACAACGAGGTCGGCGGGCGCTCGGGCGAGGGCCGCTCGGGCAAATCGTCCGGACAGTTCGTCGAGCAGGAGGCCACGGGCAAGGGCGGCCGCGACACGCCGACGCGCCTCGTGCAGTCGCCGTTCGAAAA
>CAYLUN010000187.1:0-5399 GCA_964386865.1 uncultured Lentisphaeraceae bacterium
CCGAACAAGTGGATCGAAGAGGAGGTTGGGTGGATCGACCTCTGCAAGCAGCTCAACGGGTTCGGCCGCATTTTCTACCGCAAGCGCCACATTCCGCTCAACCGCAAGAGCGGCAACGTCAGCGACTTCTGCCGCCGCTGGGGCAAGCGCTACCGGTACATGGTGGTCTTGGACGCCGACAGCCTGATGGAGGCCAAGACGCTGGTCCGCATGGTGCAGATCATGGAGGCGAACCCGCAGACCGGCATCCTCCAGACGGCGCCCCAGCCCATCGAGGCGCAGACCCCATTCGCCCGGATGCTGCAGTTCGCGGGGCACTGTTACGGCCCCATCTTTCAGGCGGGCCTCAACTACTGGCAGGCTGGCAACGGCAATTTCTGGGGCCACAACGCCATCATCCGCACCGCGCCATTTATCGAGCACTGCGCGCTGCCCGCCATGCCCGGCTCGAAGCACTCGCGCTACATGAGCCACGACTACGTCGAGGCCGCGCTGATGCGCAAGGCCAACTATCAGGTGTGGCTGGCGTACACGCTCGGAGGGTCGTTCGAGAATCTGCCGCCGACCATGATCGACTGCGCCAAGCGTGACCGCCGCTGGTGCCGCGGCAACTTCCAACACAGCTGGCTGCTCATGGCGCAGGGCCTGCACGCGATCAACCGTCTGCACCTGACGCTGGGCATCCTCTCGTATCTGTGTTCGCCGCTGTGGCTGGCCTTCCTCATCTTGGGCACGCTCCAGTACCGCGCGGACACCCTCGCGAAGACGGTGACGTATGACGCCGACATCGGCATCTCGTCGTACCTCGACATCGGCGGCGGCCGCCTCGCGCTGATCCTGTTCCTCGCCACGCTCGCGATGCTCACGCTGCCCAAGGCGCTGGCCACTCTGCTTGCGGTTCTCGACCCGGCGAAGCGGCGGGCGTTCGGCGGAGCTCTGTGCACGCTGCTCAGCTTCGCGGTCGAGCACCTCGTCTCCGCGCTGCTGGCACCGATCCTGATGCTGTTCACGTCGCTCTCGGTCTTGTTCGTCGTCTTGGGGCGCGAGATCTCGTGGGGCGCGCAGCGCCGAGACGCGGGCGGCATCGACTGGCCGTCGATTTTGCGAGCGCACGCGTGGCACACGGCGCTGGGACTGCTTGCGGCGGAAGTCACCTACCGCATCCATCCGGCGTTCTTCTGGTGGACGCTGCCGGTGACGCTCGGCCTGGCCTTCTCGATCCCGCTGTCGGCGCTGCTGGCCCACGAGGGTGTCGGCCGGCTGCTCAACCGCGTCGGGCTGTTCCGGACGCCGCCGGAGACGGACGTGCCGCTCATGGTCAAGCACATGGAGAAGAACCTGGAGGTGTGCCGCAACCAGCTGCCGCCCCCCGAGTGGCTGCAGCGCCACTACGGCGTCGCGCAGGTTCTGCTCGACCCCTATATCCACGCGGCGCACATCTCGCTGCTGCGCGCGAAGCGCAAGCTGAGCTACCCGATCACCGCGCACTTCCAGCTGCTCAGCGACAAGCTGCTGTCGCAGGGGCCTTCCGCGCTGAACCGCCGCGAGCTGCTGGCTCTGCTGCGCAACGCCGACTCGATGAGCGCGGCGCACGACCGCCTGTGGAAAATGCCGGACCGCCTGCTGCCGGAGTGGTGGAAGATGGCCATGCGTCACTACAACGTGCTCACGGGCCGCCCGCGCTCGCCGCTCTACCGCTGAGCCCGCGCCAGGCGGACGGCTCCGTGCAATCTCAGTGCATAGGCGTGAAAAGGCTGTCCATACGGTTTTCCTTTGGCCGCAGCGCCGTTGCCGCTATACTCTCCGGCAGATGCGAAAGGCGTGCCGGCCCGTCGGCCGCGCCGCCTGCGACACGGTGAGGGGAGCGCGTATGTTGCCGAAACCGCTGCGAGGGGTTGTGCCGCCCATGGTGACCCCGCTGCTTGATAATGAGACGCTGGACATTGAGGGACTGGAGCGCCTCGTGGCTCACATCTTGTCTGGCCATGTGCACGGCCTATTCTTGCTGGGGACCACGGGCGAGGCGCCTGACCTGAGCTACGCGCTGCGGCATGAGCTGGTCAAGCGCGTGTGCAAGCTGGTCGCCGGCCGCGTGCCGGTGCTGGTGGGCGTCACCGACACGGTCTTTCCGGAGAGCCTGCGGCTCGCGGCCACGGCGGAGAAGGCCGGCGCCGCGGCGGTGGTCGCCGCGCCGCCGTACTACTTTGCGCCGGGCCAGCCGGAGCTGGTGGAATACTACAACCATTTGGCCAACCGCTTGCCGCTCCCGCTGTTCCTCTATAACATGCCCGCGCACACCAAGGTCATGATCGACCCGTACACGGTGCGCACGCTGTCCGAGCACCCCAACATCATCGGGCACAAGGACAGCTCCGCCAACATCGTGTATTTCAATGCCGTCCGCCACAGCTTGCGGGAGCGTCCGGACTTCTCTGTCCTGATGGGGCCGGAAGAGGCGCTGGGCGAAGTGGTGCTGATGGGCGGACACGGCGGGATCTGCGGCGGCGCGAACCTCTTCCCGCAGCTCTTCGTGGATATGTATAACGCAGCGGTTGCGCAGGACGTGCAAACCGTGCGGCAGCTTCAAGAGCGCGTGATGACGATCAGCGGCTCGCTCTACGGCGTGGGGCGGCACGTCTCGAGCTTTCTCAAAGGCGTCAAGTGCTCGCTGGACCTGATGGGCGTCTGCAGCGACGTGATGGCCGAGCCGTTCAGCCGCTTTCGCGAGGAAGAGCGCGCGATCATCCGCAGCCGCCTGCTCAGCTTGGGCGTGAAGGTTGTGAAGGACTAACTGGGAGGACGAACACGATGGACGCGATGAAGAAGACGATTGTTCTGGGCGGCGGCGTGCTGGCGCTTGCTTTTTGTGCGGCGGCTGTTGAGGCCGGGGGGGCTGTCGAGGCTGCCGCGTTCGTCAACGACCCCATGCCCACGCCGTCGTGCCACGCCTCGACCATCGTTGAGAATGGCAAGGGGCTGGCCGCCGCGTGGTTCGGCGGCACGCGCGAGGGCGACAAGGACGTGGGCATCTGGCTGTCGCGTCGGGAGAGCGGCACGTGGCTTCCCGCCAAAGAGGTCGCGACCGGCGTGCAGGCGGACGGCACGCGCCACCCGTGCTGGAACCCGGTGCTGTTCCGGCCGAAGAAGGGGCCGCTGCTGCTCTTCTTCAAGGTCGGGCCGACGTGTGACCGCTGGTGGGGGATGCTTATGACCTCCGCTGACAACGGCGCGACGTGGTCTGTGCCCACGCGCTTGCCGGACGGGTGCATCGGGCCGGTCAAGAACAAGCCCGTGGAGCTGGCGGACGGGCGCCTGCTGTGTCCCTCGAGCGACGAGCTGGGCGGGTGGAGCGTGCACATGGAGTGGACGCCGGACAACGGCGCCACGTGGACGCGGACGCCGCCGCTGAACGCCGCCGCAGCGATCGGCGCGATCCAGCCCAGCCTGCTGCTGCACAAGGACGGCGCGCTCCAGGCGGTTGGACGCACGCGGCAGAAGCGAGTCTTCTCGCTGACCTCGGCGGATCAGGGCAAGACGTGGGGCGAGATGGCGCTGCTCGAGCTGCCCAATCCGAACTCGGGAATTGACGCCGTGACGCTCCAGGACGGCCGGCATCTGATGGTGTGCAACCCGGTGGAGAAGGGGCGTTCGCCGCTGGTGGTCTCGCTGTCGCAGGACGGCAAGACGTGGGTGACGGCGCTGACGCTCGAGGACGCGCTCCGGGCGGAGTTCTCGTATCCGGCCGTGATTCAGGCTTCGGACGGCAAGGTCCATATTACCTACACGTGGAAGCGTCTCAAGGTGCGCCACGTGGTCGTGGATCCGGCTCAGCTGAAGTGATCAGGCGACGGCTGCAGAGGGCATGGCAATAGCCCAGGGGGGGGGAGAGGTGAAGACTAGTCTTGGGGTCACGGGTTCTGCCGTATGGGCGCTGTGTGCGTGGGGTTCTGACGTGCCGGTTCAGCGCGTCGAGACGGATGAGGCGGTCGTCACGGGCAACGGGTGGACGGTGCAGCCGCTGGCCAACGGCAAGCGGGCTTTCTCCAACCGGGACTATGTGTGGGCCGAGGTGCCCGAGGGCGTCGGAAACCTGACCTACACGCAGACGGCTGGCGGCGAAGCCGCTGAGGTTCACGTGGAGGCCCGGCGCGAGATGACGGCGTACCTGGCTGCCGTGCCTTCGCAGTCGGGGCTTGACCTGGCCGGCTGGCGTCCGCTGTCCGGCGTGTCGTTCCGCTACACCGACGGCGGGCGCACGGCGCTGCAGGTGTTCGCGCGTCCGCTGAAGGCCGGCGCCAAGCTGTCGCTGCCGCAGGGCAACTGGGGCGGAGGGGTGCTGCTCATGGGCCTGCGCATCGATGGCCAGCTGGAGAGGCTCCCGTACAACCACGCCGGCCTGACGGTGGATCTCGGGGTTGGCCTCTGGGCGTGGCCGCTGCCGATGGACTTCGACGGCGACGGCGACCTTGACTTGGCTGTGGCGTGCCCGGACAAGCCCTACAACGGCCTCTATTTTTTTGAAAATCCGACCGGGAGAACCTCCTCGCGGTGGCGCCTGTTTGGCGGCGGCGGCAAGATGCCCGTTTTCAAGGCGGGCCGCTGGCTCAGCGCCGCGCCGTCGAATGTGCAGGTCAGCACCGTGAACGGCGAGCCGAAGGTACTGTCGCCGGGCACCGCGTATCCGGATTTCAAGACAAGCGGGTTTGCCAGAGGCGTGAAGATCGCAGGCGTCAAGCCGAACGTCCACACCAACAGCGTGCGCGCCAACATGTGGCGGTACGTGGACTACGACGGCGACGGCAAGCAGGACCTGGTCGTCGGCGTCGGCGACTGGAAGGCGTACGGTTGGGACAACGCCTACGACGCCGACGGCGTCTGGACGAACGGCCCCCTGCACGGGTACGTGTACGTGCTCGGGAACCGCGGGACGGACGCCGCGCCGAGCTACGCCGAGCCGTTCAAGGTGCAGGCGGGCGACGGGCCGGTGGACGTGTTCGGCTGGCCGTCGCCCAACTTCGCGGACTGGGACGGCGACGGCGACCTGGACCTGCTGTGCGGCGAGTTCTTGGACGGCTTCACGTACTTCCAGAACGCGGGCACGCGGACGAAGCCCGCCTACGCGGCGGGCGTGCGCGTCAGGCGGCCGGACGGCGAGCGGCTGGCGATGGATCTTGAGATGATCACGCCCACGGCGGTCGACTGGGACCGGGACGGCGACCTCGACCTGATCTGCGGCGACGAGGACGGGCGCGTGGCGTTTATCGAGAATGCGGGGACGCTCGCGCCGGACCGCGCGCCGCAGTTTTTGGCGCCGCTCTATTTCCGGCAGGAGGCGCAGGACGTTAAGTTCGGCGCGCTGGTCACGCCGGTCGGCTGCGACTGGGACGGCGACGGCGACT
>CAYLUN010000188.1:0-5345 GCA_964386865.1 uncultured Lentisphaeraceae bacterium
TGACGCTGGCCGTCGAGGAGAAGGACTACGCGACGCAGAACACGCTCAAGTGGTTCATCGACGAGCAGGTGGAAGAGGAGGCGAACGCCGCCGACGTGGTCTGGATGCTCGACATGAGCGCCGGCTCGAAGGGCGCGCTCTTCATGGCCGACAAGCAGCTCGGCAAGCGCGGCAAGGGCTGAGCGCAAGGTAATCGTGAAACGGCAAGAAAAGGCAAGGGCAGCACGCTGCCTCTTGCCTTTTTCGCGTATGGGTTCGGATCTGCGGTTCCGCGTGGGTAGAAGCGGCGCCCCGCCGCTCCCGAGACGCGACGGGGGCGTCGCGTCTACGGCGGCCGAAGGCTGTCACCCGTCTGCGAAAAAGGCGTCGATCAGCCGGCGGGCGATGCTGAAGCGCGAGGGCAGGGGCGGCAGGTTGTCGCGTCCGAACCAGCCCGCCTCGCCGATCTCCACGCCGTCCGGCGTGACCTCGCCGCCCGCGTAGTCGGCGGTGAAGCCGAGCATCAGGTTGTTCGGAAAGGGCCAGGGCTGGCTCCCGGCGTAGCGGATGTTCGCGACGCGCACGCCGACCTCCTCGGCGACCTCGCGCTCGACGGCGGCCTCAAGCGACTCGTTCGCCTCGACGAAGCCCGCGACCAGGCTCCAGAACGGGATGGCGCCGCCGGCCTTGTGGGCCAGCAGGATCTCGCTGCCGCGCGTGACGAGCGTGATCACGACCGGGTTGAGGCGCGGGTAGGTGCAGGTGCCGCAGGCGGCGCAGTGCATGGCGCGTTCGGTCGCGTGCCGCACGAGGGGCGCGCCGCACGCGCCGCAGAAGCGGTGCGTGAGCCGCCAGTGCAGGAGCTGGCGCGCGAGGCCGATGCGGGCGAAGGCGCCGGCGGGGACGAGGTCGAAGGCGGCCCGCACGCCGATGCGCTCGGCGCCTTCGGCCGGGGGCTCGTCCGCGGACGCGACCGCGCAGGTCGCGTCCACGGGCTCGGCCGGCCCGGCCGGTGAGGCTTCGAAGGCGTACTCGACGTCGCCGCCGGCGCGGCGGATCCAGAGCTGGTCGCCCGAGAAGAGGATGGCGCGGGTCACGGGCCGAGCACCTTGATGTGGCCGCGGATGGCGGCCGTGAGCGCCGCCGCGTCGGTGTCGGCCAGACGCTTCAGGACGCACTGCCAGCGATAGGCGAAGCTGCCGTTAGGGTCGATCTTCAAATGTTTGAACAGCGTGTCGAACGCGCGCTTGCGGGTGGCGTACTCCTGCTGGGTGCGGACGAAGCGGCGCTGGAAGGCGTCGAGATAGAGCGCGGCGAACTCGGCGGCGTTGGGCAGGTGAGCGTCGCGCTTGTTGACGGGTTTTGCGTAGCTTGGGGCGGCGTCGAACAGGGCGTTCTTGTAGTCGGAAAAGGAGCCCGTGTTATCTGAGACGAGCAGCTGGCCGGGCAAGCCCTGCCCGTCTTCGATGATCACCTCGTCGCCGTCGTCGAACATGACGCGCTGGGCGAGGTCGGCCCGGCCGACGATCAGGTTGACGGCTGCCGCGTCGCCGAGCAGGCGGGCTAGCCGCCGGTTGAACTCGGGGTCGGCGTATCGGTCCTCGTTGATCTTGTCGCTGGCGCAGCCCTTGATGTAGTTGCGGATGAAGTAGACGATCCAGTACTCTTTGCCCCGGAGGGCGGCCCGCCGGCCGTTGTAGATCTCCCTGATCCGGCCGATGGTGACCCGCTTCGGCAGCGTCATCCCGAGCTGCTGGCAGCCGAGGCGGCGGTCGAACACGTAGTCGATGTAGCTGGCGGCATCCATCATGCAGCGGATTTCGTCCCAGTCCTCTTTCCTGTCCAAGTGCTCTTGGATGCTCCACTTCTGGAAGCGCAGGATCTGGAGTTCGGCCTCGGCCTTGTCGGTCTCCTTGACCTGGACCACATAGACGTTGGGGCGGCTTTCGGAGTCCGTCTGGCGCTGCGAGAGCGAGCGGCTAATGCTGCCGATATTGATGAACTCGATATTGTTGATTTCGCGCAGGTAGTTGAAGAGCACGCTTCTGGCGCGCGGGTCGCACAGCGCCCGTAGCTCCGGGTCGTCCGGGAACACGTCTGGCTCGTCGTAAACGGAGTCGAAAATGGTCTCGCCGCACTCGATGCGCAGCCCGGCCCGCCAGTCGATCTGCCGGTAAAACTCCTGCGAGATGCCGGGCAGAAGCTCCTCGGTCGCCACGGCGTTGGGCTCTGTGGTCAGGGACGTGCACATGAGGTTGCGCCACTCGATGTTGGAGGGGGACTCCTTTACGAGCGACTTGGGCACGGTGCCGGCGAAGGTGCCGAGCAACTTCTGGTAGGCGGCGCGCAGGGCATCGTCCGTGAGCCCGTCTGCATTCAGCGCTTCGAACGCTTGCCGCGGGAAGGCGCAGCCGGGCGGGAAGACGTCGACCTCCGGGTGGCCGAAGCGGTTGCGCAGGGCCGCGAACTTGGCGATTTCGTGGAGCTGGGCCCGGAACTCGGCGGGCGGCAGCGTGCCGACCCAGCGGAAGCTGTCGAGCGTGAGGAAGCGCGTGCCGGTCGACGGGTTGTAGAAGTAGAGGGGCGAGCACTTGAGGGCGACGCGCGAGCTGGCGATGAGGCGCTCCAGCTCAACGGGCGAGACGGGGATGCGGCTCATGCGCCAGTTCTCGCCGCGTGCGGTGAGCGCATCGCGGACGCGCACGTTCTGTATGTTGAGGTAGCGGATGAGCCGCTTGGACACGAGCGTCTGCAGAAGCTCATCGGCCTCGAAGGCCAAAGGCATCGCGTAAGGGTCCGGCCGGACCAGGACGAACTGCTCGTTGAAGAGCAGGTCGACCGACCGCTCCCGCTCAGCCAATTCCTCCTCGTCGGTCAGCGTGGGAAGCCCCGCCGCCTGGCGCTCGCGGTTCAGCGCATCGATCCAGATGTCGCGCTGGAAGAAATGGGTCACGCCCGACGTGACAAGGCCGGGCGTGCGCAGGAAGACGGTGCCGATCTTCGATTTCAGGCGGCCCGTCGCGTCGCGCGCGAAAATGGCTTCTCCGATGAGTTTCATGGGGGGAGGAAGCGGTTGAAGAGGTTCACCGTTCACGGTTGAACGGTTGGAAGGCTCAGTAGAAACCGGCGAATAATCATTCGCCCTCGCTTGCGCGACGGGCGGACTCGAGGGTGTTGTAGAGCAGCATGGTGATCGTCATCGGCCCCACGCCTCCGGGAACGGGGGTGATGAGCGAGGCGACCTCCTTGGCGGAATCGAAGTCCACGTCGCCCGCCAGCCGGAAGCCGCTTTTCTTGGTCGCGTCGGGGATGCGGTTCACGCCGACGTCGATGACGGCCGCGCCGGGCTTGACCATGTCGCCGGTGACGGTGTTGGGGCGGCCTGCGGCCACGACCAGGATATCCGCCTGACGCGTGAAGGCGGCGAGGTCGCGCGTGCCGGTGTGGCAGACCGTGACCGTTGCGTTGCCGCCCTCGGCCTTGCGCATCAGCAGGTGCGCGACGGGCTTGCCCACGATGTTGCTGCGGCCGACGACCACGGCGTGCTGTCCGGAGGTCTTGACGCCCGCCTTGAGCAGCATCTGGATGATGCCGTGGGGCGTGCAGGGCAGGAAGCAGGTCTCGCCGATCATCATGCGGCCGACGTTGACGGGGGTGAAGCCGTCCACGTCCTTCGCGGGCGCGATGGCGTTGATGACCGCGCCCTCGTCGATATGCTTGGGCAGCGGGAGCTGCACGAGGATGCCGTGGATGCGCGGGTCGGCGTTCATCTGCCGCACGAGGGCCAAAGCCTCGGCCTGCGTGGTCTCGGCCGGGACGCGCACGTCCTGCGAGTACATGCCCGCCTCTTCGCACGCCTTCTCTTTGGCGGTCACGTAGGAGGTCGAGGCCGGGTCAACGCCGATCAGGATCACGCCCAGGCCTGGCGTCACGCCGCGGTCGGCCTTGAGCTTCGCGACCTGAATGGCGATGTCCGCCCGCATGTCTGCGGCGAGTTGCTTTCCGTCAAGGATGGTTGCGCTCATGGAATGAAATAAGAAGTTAGAGGTAGGAGGTAAAAAGTTGAAGGGATGTGCACCGGGTGAACACACGTTCACCGCATGGACATACAGTCTAGCAAAGTTAGGGGATGAACGAAGCCCAAAAAGAGCATTGTCTTCACACGATCTTCATGCACACGCGACGCCTAACGCCTAATTACTAACTTCTCCCTCCCACTTGGCGACGAGGGTCTCTTCGGGGGAGAGGGTGGCCGAGGAGGCGGAGATGCGCCCACCCTTGTCTGCGAACAGTACGGTGGGCTTGAGGCCCTTCTTCACAAGCAGGGGAATCTTCTTGGCCACCTTGTCTTTGTTGATCATGACGGTGATCAGGCTGTCGCCGGAGACCAAGGTCTTGAGGAGGGCGAGTTTCTCCTGACGCTTGAAGAGGACGGGCAGCGCGGGCACGGCGCCGAGCACTTCGCGCCGGGCGAAGGTGGCGAGCGCGGTATTGTCGCGCTGCCAGGCGCCCAGGCCGACGAGCGAGGGGATCCAGAGCGTCGCGCCTTGGCCGAACGCGTGGCGCGTGGCGAAGACCTCGCCGCCCTCCGTCGCGAGCGGCGTGCCGGTGGCGTTCTTGACCGTGCCGCGCCACAGGTGCGCGGGCAGCGCGGGGCCGTCCGTCATCGGGACTTCGAAGCGCTCGCCGAGCGCCTTGAATTCGCTGATTGTGCCGCCGAGCAGGTCGGCCAGCGGGAAGCCGGTCATAAAGGTGCAGACCTGGTGCTCGTCGAAGTAGCCGGTCGCGCCCTCGACGATCAGCTTGCCGCCGCGCTCGGCGAAGCGCGCGAGGCGCGGCCAGTCGCGCGAGGGGATCGCGAGCTGGTGCGCGAGGATCGCGACCTGGCCTTTGAAGCTCGCCTGCCCCCAGTCAAAGGCGTCCATCTCGACAAGGTCGGCCGGAATGCCGCTCTCCATCAGCGCCTCGTACCAGGCGAGCGCGGACTTCATGGGCGCGCCGCCGGCGCGGGCCTCGTAGTCCTCTTTGAGACCGGGCAGCTTCTGCTTCTTGTCGGTCCAGAACGACTCGCGGGCGAGCAGCAGCGTGACGCCCGAGCGCAGAGCCTTTGCGTTCGAGAAGAGGTCGGCGTTCTGTTTGAGCGTGCTGGCCACTTCGCGGGCCGAGACGAGGCGGTCGGAAGCCTCGCGCTGGAAGGTGATCAGCGCCCACTCGCCCGGCTCGTCGATGGTGGCGCGCGGGTTGAGCGACCAGAAGATGATGCCCTTGGCGCCGCAGCCGAGCGTGGTCCAGAGCCACTGGGCGGTCTCCTCCTTCGTGGGGCAGATGGGCTTGCCGCCGCTGTAGAGGTTGTTGCCGCCCTGAAG
>CAYLUN010000189.1:0-5314 GCA_964386865.1 uncultured Lentisphaeraceae bacterium
AGCGCTACCAGGCGTCGGCCGCCTTTGCGGGCAAGAAGCGCCAGGGCGAGGGCGGTTGGCTCTACGAGCAAGAGGGGGAGGGCAAGGCGGTGTCCGTCGCCAGCACGGCAGTTCCGGAGCCGGTGCCGACGGAGCCCGCGTTCGTGCGGGAGGTGCAGGCGGCCGGGGCGCGGCTTGCGCCGGAGAACGAGCCCGCGCTGCTGGCGCTGGTGGCCGAGGAGTGGTGGCGCGAAGACCGCCTCGACGGCTCGGAGCAGGCGTACCGCCGGGCCGCAGGGGGCCACCTGGCGCGCGCCGGACAGGTGGCAACGGACCGGGGCGTGGAGCTTCCACAGGCCCTGGGTGCGCTGGCGGCCGCGGCGCCTGCGACGCCGGAGGCCTGGCGCGGGCACTACGCGAGCGTGCGGCTGCTCAAGCGCGAGCTGCTGCTGGGCGATCCGCTGATGGGCTTCGGCGAGCTGCTGGTCTGCAAGCGCAAGATGCCCTCGTGGGCACATCTGGTGGCGCAGTACTACGGCTGGAGGCAGCGGGGGGGCGGCGGGCTCTGCGCGGTGCGGCGTCCGGGCCGTTCGCTGGAGACGCGAGACCTGGTCGGCGGACGTCTGCCGCAGGGCAGCTATCTGGAGCCGCGCCTGAGCTATGACGGCAAGCGGCTTCTCGTGGCCTTTGTCGCGTGCGACGAGGTGGAGCCCAATCCGCTGTCGTTCAAGGTCAACGAGTGCGGGGCGGACGAGCGCTATTTCCATCTCTACGAGCTGGATCTCGGCGCGGCCGGAAAAGAGGGCGTCCGCCAGCTGACCCGCGGGCCCTACGACGACATGATGGGCGAGTACCTGCCGGACGGCGGCATCGTCTTCTGTTCCACGCGGCGCAAGGGGTCGTCGCGCTGCTTCGGAGCCGAGTTCAGCAGCCGCTGGCACAACTACACGCTGCACCGGGCCAACGCGGACGGCAGCGCGATCACGACGCTGTCGTACAACGACGTGAGCGAGTGGTTCCCGGCGGTCTCCCATTCCGGCGACCTCCTGTTCGCGCGCTGGGACTACATCGACCGGGACGCGGTGACGCACCAGAACCTCTGGTCGTGCCGCCCCGACGGCAGCAACCCGATGGCGGTGTGGGGCAACGCGCTGCCCGCGCCGCACTGCACCTTCCAGGCGAAGCCGATCCCGAACTCGCGCAAGCTCGTCTTCACCGCCTCCGCGCACCATGCCGTGACGGGCGGTCCGATCTGCGTGCTCGACCCTGCGGTGGGGCTCAACGCGCCGGAGGCCTCCGCGCGCCTCACGCCGCTGCCCTATCCCGAGGCGGAGGGCTGGAAGCTGCCCGAATGGTACGAGTCGCCCTGGCCGCTTTCCGAGCGGCTCGTCCTGGTCGCCTACAGCCCCGTGCAACTGCGCTCGCAGGGTCAGCACGCCAAGCGGGAGACACGCAACCCGGACGACACGCAGCGCATCTGTCTGCTGGACAATCGCGGCAACCGCGAGCTGCTCTACCGCGACACAACGATCAACACGGTCACGCCGATCCCGCTGGCGGCGCGGCAGGCCCCGCCCGTGCTGGCGAGCCTGCTGCCGAAGGACCCGCCGCCGGAGGGCGAGATGACGGTCTACGACATCTATCAGGGGCTGGAGGGCGTGTCGCGCGGCGAGATCGTCGCGCTGCGCGTGGTGCAGCTCTTCCCGAAGACCACGCCATGGGCGAACTCGCCGCGCGTCGGCGTGGCGGGCGAGGAGAACACCCGCGCGATTCTCGGGACGGTGCCGGTGGAGGCAGACGGCTCGGCGCGCTTCGTCATGCCCGCGAAAGCCAAAGTGCTGTTTCAGGCGATCGATAAGAACGGCTTCGCGCGGCGCACGATGCGCTCCTCGACCTACCTGCAGCCCGGCGAAAAGACCTCCTGCGTGGGCTGCCACGTCTACGGCTACACCCACACCAAGCCGCAGGCGGCGCTGCCGCTGGCCATGAAGCGTGCGCCGTCCCGGCTGGAGCCAGGCCCGCTGGGCGGGCGGCCCTTCGGCTTTGTCGAAGCGGCGCAGCCGGTCTTCGACGCCAAGTGCGTGAGCTGCCACGGCGAAAAGGAGCCCAAGGGCGGGGTCGAACTGACGCGACGGATCATCGGCACGTACGGCTACACCGCCTCTTACCTGACGCTCTGTTTCGAAAAGGACGTGTCGTACATGGCGAAGCGCAGGCTGTCGAAGAAGACCGGGCGTCCGCTGATCGGCTGCTACCCGCAACGCAACCAGATTCAGATCACGCCGGCGGACAGCCCGGACAGCGCGTTCGGCAGCCCGCTTGTGCAGATGCTGCGTGACGGGCATCAGAAGGTGTCACTCACTGATGACGAGCTACGCCGCATCATCACTTGGGTCGACATGAATGCGGTCTACTACGGCGTCTACGAGCCCGAGGAGCAGCTCGCGTTGCAGCGCGAGGGTAAGCCGGTGCCGATGCCCGCGATCCAGTGAAGCGAAACGACCAGATGAATCCCAAGCACACGCTCATTATCGCCCTTCTGCTCGCACCGCTGACCACGGTGCTTGCCGAAGGGCGGCCGTTGTCCGACTTCCAGAGCCTCGTTCGAAACGGGTTCTGGACCGAAGTGTTGGCTGATGTCTCGGGCAAGGTCGAAACACGCAGCGTCACCGCTGAAGTGTGGACGGCTGCGATGCAGGCGGCGCTTGACGCGCAGGGGGCGTTGCATATTCCGGCGCGCGAGAGTCCCTACTACATCGACGGGCCGCTCATTCTGAAATCGGGTCAGAAACTTACCGCCGATCCGAGGGCTGAGATTCGCCTCAAGCCGGGCAGCAACACCTGCCTGGTGCGCAATGAGCACGTTGTCACCTTGAACACCAAGCCAGTACCTGCTGACTTGCCGGTCGATACCGACATCGCGATCGAAGGCGGCATCTGGACGACGCTGGCAAGCGCGGCCTCCAACAACGGCAACGAACGCGGGCACTCCGCGAAGGAGAAGCCTGTCTTCGGCACGCACGGTGTCATCCTGCTGCAAAACGTCCGCCGCGTGTTGGTGAAGAACGTCACCATCCGCCAGAGCCGTCCCTTTGGTGTGCATCTGGCGAACGCGCACGAGTTTACCGTCGAGAACATCACGCTCGAAGCGCAGTGCCGCGACGGCGTGCATGTGAACGGCCCCGCCAGTGACGGACTCATTCGCGGCGTGCGAGGCGATTCGCACGATGACAATGTCGCGCTCAACGCCTGGGAGTGGAAGAACTACGCGCCGAGCTACGGCCCCATCGAGCGCGTCGTCATTGAGGACGTGACCGGGTCGCCCGAGGGCCTGCGCGCGGCCAATTCCATCCGCCTGCTGCCCGGTGTGAAACGCTTCGACGACGGCACGACGCTCGACTGCCCCGTCCGGGACATCACTCTGCGGCGCGTCACCGACATCCGCGAGTTCAAGCTCTACGACCAGCCGAACCTCGAACTCGGCCGCGACAAGGACTTCAGCATGGGCGTCGGCACAATGAAGAACATCCGGTTGGAAGACCTCACCTTCAACCGCCCCGGCAAGATCGAACTACACGCCAACACCGACGGCCTCATCATCCGCAACGTGAAGCTCAACCACGCGCTCGCGCCCGATTGGCAGCTCCTCGCTATCGGTCCCAAGTCGCAGACCTACAGACACGGCGGAGAAACCGCCCGCTGGGTCGAAATCTTCTCACCCGATCTCGATTGTACCGTACGAAACGTTAGCGTCTCCGGCGTCCGCACCCGCGAATCCCAGACCGATTTGCCCCTCGATCAAATCGTTCAAGTCATTGAGCAAAAGCCCAACTCCGACTACCCGAAGACCACACCCAAGGGCGGCACGGGAAAAGGTGTCTGGATTCGTTAAACGATGAAAACCACCCTCACCCTTTTCACAGCCCTGCTGCTCGCGCCGCTGGCTGCGTTGCATGCTGCTGAAACAACCACCGTTCAAAATAGGGAGACTCTATGAAACAATGTCTGATGATGATGGTCGCCGCGCTTACCCTGTCCGGCCAGGCGGAGGAAGCAAAGCCCGTAGCTCGGTTACAGGAAGAATTCCTGCAGTGGAAATTCGGACTGTTCCTCCACTTCAACGTCGCCACCTTCAACAACCAGGAATGGGCGAACGGCTACGAGGATCCGGCGACATTCGCGCCGGACAAGCTCGACTGCGGTCAGTGGGCCGACGCCGCCAAGGCGGCCGGGATGAATTACGCCGTGCTGACGGTGAAGCACACCGGCGGCTGGTGTCTGTGGGACAGCCAGCACACGACCCACGACGCGACCGCGTTTGCCAACTACAAGCAGGGTAAAGGCGACATCGTTCGCGAGTTTGTGGAGGCGTTCCGCGCGCGCGGGCTGAAGGTGGGGTTCTATTACTGCGCGCCGGGCAACTACGACGGTAGATGGGGCAACACGCTGCCGGAAGGCAAGCCCTCGCTGCACGGCCTGCCGCCGGAAGCCGCCGGCGACTACACGGGCTTCATGAAGAAACAATTCACCGAGTTGCTGACCAACTACGGCCCGCTTGACCTTTTGTGGGTGGATCAATGGGCCAACCCGTATACCGGCAAGGACTGGCTGTCGCTCAAGGCACACCTCAAGCAACTCCAGCCAAACTGCCTCGTCATCGCCAACAACTCGCACAAGAACGAGCAAACGGATATCCACAGCTACGAGCTGCCGGTCTTCCATGGAAAGACCTTGGCGGAGGTTTTGCCTGCGACCAACGAGCATCCCGCCGAGGTGTGCGACGAACTTGGTCCCGGCTGGTTCTGGAACAAAGACTGGAGCGAGCAGCGGTTGTTGTCCGCGGCGGAAGTCGTCGCCCGGCTCAAGCTGTGTATCGAGCGCCGCGCCACCTACCTGCTCGACGTCGGCCCCGACACGTCCGGACGCCTGCCCGACTGCGCCGTCAAACGCATGCAGGAGATTGGCAAGCTGCTCGGGATCCCGCCGGCCAAACCTCGGTGAGAAACCAACATGAACCCAATCGCATCCCTCTCCTTGGCTGCCCTGCTGCTCGCGCCGTTGGCGGCCTTTGCCCAGGCCAAGCCTGAAGTCGCCAACGCCGCCAAGGCCGCCCGCCGGGCTTGGGAATCCGCACCCGCCGAAAAGAAGGCGCTGTGGCAGAGGCAGTGCGAGGCGTTGATGCACATCGACCTCTCCGACGACACGCAGCGGCAGGTCGTCATCGCGCGCGGTTCGCCGGAGGCGGGCGCGTATCACGCGCATCCGACCACCGCGCTGTTGGCGGACAACAAGACGATCTTCTGCGTCTGGAACATCGGCCACGGCGGGCACGCTG
>CAYLUN010000190.1:0-5259 GCA_964386865.1 uncultured Lentisphaeraceae bacterium
CGACCTGCACGCTGACGACGTTGGTGTCGCCGAAGAGGTTGTGGAGGTCGCCGAGGGTTTCCTGATACGCGCCCACCAAGAAGGCCGCGAGCATGTAGGGCTCCCCGCGCCGGAAGGTGTGCACGGGCAGGACGGTGTTGACGTCGTGCTGGTCGATGAACCGGTCGATCCGCCCGTCGCAGTCGCAGGTGATATCCGAGAGGCACGCCATGCGGGTCGGCTTCTCGTTCAGGCGGTGGATCGGCATGATCGGGAAGAGCTGGTCGATGGCCCAGGCGTCCGGCAGCGACTGGAAGACACTGAAGTTGCAGTAGTAGACGTCGGCCAGCAGCGCGTCGAGCCCGAGCAGGTCTTTGGGCACGACCTTCAGGCCGGGCAGCAGCTCGCGGATGCGCGTGAGGATGTGCCAAAAGAGGCAGTCCGCCGCCGCGTGCTGCCGCAGGGTGATGTCGCCGTTCTTGAAGGCCTTCTGGATCTCCTCGCGGTAGTAGAGGGCGTCGTTGAACGACTCCTGAAGGTTCTTGTGGCTCAGCGTGCGCGCGACGTACTGCATGTTCTCGAGCGCCTCGTGGCGCGGCTCCGGCATGCCGTCCGGCGCCTCCTTCTCCTCGTAGACCGCCGTGTCGAGCACGTTGATGAGCAGGACGGAGTAGTAGCCGATGAGCGCGCGGCCCGACTCGCTGATGACGATGGGGTGGGGGATCTTCTCCTCGTTGCAGGCGGTCATGATGCCTTCGATCACGTCCGCGCAGTACTCGGAAATGTCGTAGTTGGCGCTGCTGGCGAAGTTCGTGTGCGAGCCGTCGTAGTCGATGGCGAGGCCGCCGCCGATATCGAAGATGCCCATGCGGGCGCCTTCGCGGACGAGGCCGACGTAGAACCGTGAGGCCTCTTTGACGGAGTCGCGGATCTCGCGGATGTTCGGCACCTGCGAGCCGAGGTGGTAGTGCAGCAGCTCCAGGCAGTCTAGCATGCTCTCGCCGCGCAGGCGGTCCACGGCGTCGATGACCTGCGACGGGGTGAGGCCGAACACGCTGCGCTCGCCGCCGGACTCCGACCACTTGCCGCCGACGCGGCTGGAGAGCTTGACGCGCACGCCGATGCGCGGCCGGATCTTCAGCGCGGCCGCGCGCTCGAGGATCAGCTCCAGCTCGTCGGTCGTCTCCAGCACGAGGATGGTCTGAAGCCCCATCTTAAGCGAGGAGAGGGCGAGGTCGATGAACTCGGCATCCTTGTAGCCGTTGCAGATCAGGAACGCGTCCGGGTCGCGCATGTAGGCCAGCGCCGCGATCAGCTCGGCTTTGGAGCCGGCCTCGAGCCCGTGGTGGTAGGGCGCGCCGAACGTGACGACGTCGTGAACGGCCTGCTGCTGCTGGTTAACCTTGATCGGGAACACGCCGCGATAGGTGTTCTGGTAGCTGTAGTCGGCGATCGCCTTGCGGAAGGACTCGTTGAGCAGGCGGATGCGGTTGCCGAGGAGGTCGCTGAAGCGCAGCAGCAGCGGGAGCCCCATTCCGCGGTCGTGGATGCCGCTGGCGATGTCGCACAGCTTCACGCTGACGGTGCCTTTGGCGTTCTGCAGGTTCACCGCCACGTGTCCGTCATCCGTGACCTTGAAGTAGCCCTGGCCCCACGAGCCGATCCCGTATAGCTCAGCGCTCTTGACGCTGCTCCAGCCGTCCAACGCATCCAGCAGATTCTGTGACATTTCGGGTACTTGACCTCATGCTTTCTTGAAGTGGAGAGACGATCGCTCAGACGCGCCCCGTTCAACGCGCTGATACGGCGAAAAAAGGACATCCCGAAACATGCCAAACCCCGGCCAAAAGCGCAACAGAAAAACGCGGCCAGCCAGACCCCGTGTCCCCGCTCCCAGGGCGAGCCGCTGGGTAATAGGCTGGTGACGGGGGGTGAGAATTTCGCGTTTCGGAGGGCCGTTGGGCTTTGGGAGCGTCTGCTTGCCCGGTCGAGCAGACGTTCGTCCCTCCCATGCCTTCGCGCCCAACACGCATCAGATTCGCGATCCCCCGATTACAGTCGCTTGACTTTCGGGTCGACTTCCTCTCATTATCTTAGGTCGTAGAACACATGAAGACGGAAGGGGCTGGAATGTCGATCTGGATGCCGATTAGACGGACGCTCGCGGTCGCGGCGGCCGTCGGTGTCTGCGGAGCCGCGCCGGTGCGGGCTGGCGCAACGATCACACTTGGCTCCCTGCTGGACGAGCTGGCCGACCCGGAGCGACTCACCCGGCTGTCTGTGCAGCCCTACCGGTTGCTGCACGCGAGCAGCTACGACCGCCGTTCGCTGGCGCCCAACACGCCCGACTGGTTTGCCAATTCGGACTGGAGCCAGTATGTGCGCACGGAAACGGTCGACGGGCGGACGGAATACGTGTTGCTAGACGCGGACGGGCCGGGCGCGATCGTGCGGTTCTGGGCGACCGTTATGGGATCTGGCAACATGCTGCGCGTCTACCTGGACGGCTCGGCGACACCCGTGGTCGAGGGGGCCCTCACGCAACTCATCGGCCGCGGCGTGTTGGCCCAAACGCCGCTTTCGTTCGTGGCGCCTGTCCGGGCGGATGCTGGAACCGGCCACAACCTCTATCTGCCGATCCCGTTCAGCCAGCACTGCAAGGTCACCGTATCAGCGCCCAGCAAGCGGCTCTACTACAACATCGACTATCGGGTTTACGAGTCCGGCGCGCAGGTCGAATCTTACACGACGAATGCCGTGAACGTTTACCGGTCAGCATACACGCAGGCCTTGTCCGCGCTTTCAGCCGGACACCCGCCGGACATGGCGACCTCCGCGTGCAGCCGGATCGAAGGGCGCTTGAACTGGGGCGGCGGCCGCCAGTCGGTCACACTGCAAGGCCCTGCGGCGATTCGGCTGCTGCGGTTCCGGCTGACGGCCCCCGATCTGCCGCAGGCGCTGCGCAGCACGCTTCTGGAGGTGGATGCCGACGAGGAGCGCGGAGCGGTTCATTGCCCGGTCGGCGACTTCTTTGGAACGGGGTGTTCGGTCACGACCGGCGGCACGTGGTTCGCCGAGGCCGCCGCGGACGGCACGCTGTCTGTCTTTTGGCCCATGCCGTTCCGCAGCCGCGCGACGGTTCGCCTGGTCAACCACGGGCAACAGGCGGTTGAAGTTGCTCAGGGCGAGGTGTGGTCTGGGCCCTATGAGTGGGACGACGCCCGCAGCATGCATTTCCACGCCGCATGGCAGGATTACGCGTTTGAAGATACGGTTTCGTTAAAGGGTGAAGACCTGAACTACGTCACGCTTCAAGGACAGGGGCGGCTGGTAGGCGACTCGCTCAGCATCTTCAACGACGCCTCCGACGTTCCGAACGCGTACCTGAACTGGTGGGGCGAGGGCGACGAGAAGATCACCGTCGACGGCGAAGCGTTCCCCTCGCATATCGGCACCGGCACGGAAGACTATTACGGCTATGCGTGGTGTCTGCCGCAGGCGTTCAACACGCCGTTTATCGCGCAGCCCGTCGGGATCGGCAACGAACGGCGCGGCCTCAGTCTGAACACGCGCATGCGCCTTCTTGACGATATTCCCTACACCAGCGGCCTCCGGTTCGACATGGAGTTTCTGTCGTGGCGGACGGGGCGCCATCGGTTCGCGCCGACGGTGTATTGGTATGCGTGTCCGGGCGGAGGGCATCTCACGCCTGATCCGCTAGCGAAAGCGCTCCTGCCAGTGCCTCGAGGCTCGTCTTGCCTCGAGGACGCCCCCGTGTTCTGTCCGATCGGCGTGCGGATGGAAGGCGAGGCCCTGTCGGTCGCGCTGCGCACCGGCGGCGCGGTCTCCTGCGTGACGAGCAACGGCTTCGGCTTGAGCGGTGACCAGTGCCTGCTATGGCGCGACTGCGGTCTCGGGAGCCGGCTGGAACTGACCTTCACGGCATCCTTCACGGGGCAGTGCGACCTCGTCGTGCGGCTGCTCACCGGCCCGAAAGCGGGCTCGCTCCGCGTCGGCGTCAACGGCGTCGTCGCGACCAACGGCGTGTGCCTGTGCACGACGAATCCCGCGCCGCTCGCGCTCGCGCTGGGAACGCACCGCCTCGTCGGCGGAACCAACACGCTGACTTTCGACGTCACGGGCTTGCCGCCGGCCACGAATCTGGCCGGTTTCGCGTTCGACTACCTGCAGAACGAAGGCCCCTATTACGTGGGGCGGGCGTTACCCGTGCGGCGTGAGCGGCGCGAGGGCGAGCAACTCCACGCGCAGATTACGGGCGGCGCCCTTGCGGCGTGGTCGCCGACCAACGCCGTAAGCGCGGGAGCGTGCGCGCTCTGGTCAGGCGCGGCAGTCGGAGATTCCGTGACGTTCGACGTCGTCTCGGACGCGCCTCGGCAGGTTGCTCTCGCGGGGGTTTTTGTGGGGACGACCAATGGCGCGGTCTGCGACATCCGAGCGAATGGTGCGGTGGCCTGCCTGGGCCTGAACCTGTATCGCCCGGCGCCGGAGGTGGCGCGAGTGGATCTCGGCGAACACCTGCTTCAAGCCGGCACGAACACGGTGACCCTGCACCTCGTCGGCTGTGCGAGCGGGCTTGACCCCCTGAATCTGTCCGCTGGGCTCGACTGCCTCGACATCGGTTCGCTCTATGCCCGCATCGCCGCACGCTACGTTGACACACCGCTCAGTGGCCCGCGGGAGGATCCGGACGGGGACGGCCTCAACAATCTGATGGAGTGCGCGTTTGGCGGCGACCCGGCCCGGCGCGACGGCGCCGAGCTGTGGCCTGCCGCGTCAACTCTGAAAGACGGGGACACGCTCTACCCTGTCGTCACCTACCGCCGCCGCAAGCCTGCCGGCGCCCTTCCGGCCTTTGGCACGGAAGGCGTGGACTTACAGGTTGACGGCGTCGTCTATCAGGTTCAACAGGCCGACACACTGGTGTCACCGGGCGTCGAGTGGGCCACAACGAATGCGTGTGGCCCCGCTGTCACGGCCGTCGGCTCGCCCGATGACGACACCGGAACGACGGTGCGTGTCCGCGTGCGCACTGTCGCGCCGCTCGCACCCGGCCACTCCGCGACACGGTTCCTGCGGGTCGGCCTTAGCGAACCGTAGCGGGGCGCAGGATTGGGGATGCCATTTCGCCGCGTCTTACGTATAATGCTCCCCTCATGACCGACTATTCCAAACTTCTGAACGCCGAGCAGTGCGAGGCGGCGACCGCCGGGGACGGGCCGCTGCTGGTGCTGGCCGCCGCCGGCACCGGCAAGACGCGCA
>CAYLUN010000191.1:0-5255 GCA_964386865.1 uncultured Lentisphaeraceae bacterium
TTCGCGTCCCGAATGGCGCCAAGACAAGCGCTTTCTTCCGTTCTGTTAACGGCTCAGTACAGCTTCGCCCCATCTTTCAATCGAATCCGCAGAGTGGAGGGCGAGGCTGCGCCGAGCCGTTGTTTATCTTAGCACCATTCGGGCCTACCCCTATCTTGCCGCGCCCTACCGCAGCGGCGGCTCGGCGCCGCCAAGGATCTTGTGAACGCCCATCATGCTCTTGTCGCGGCGGCCGGGACTCACGTAACGCCACGCCAGCCGCTTGTCACGCGTGATCTCAAGCATACCGGTGCCGGCGCCTTCTTTGGTGTACGCCGAGTAGCAGCCCGTCACGATGTTGCCGTTGGGCAGCACCTGGATGCCGGTCATGTTCTGGATCGTCACGCCGGCCAGGTCGCCCTTCTTGAACTCCCACACCTCGTTGCCCGCCGCGTCGTACTCGGTGATTTGGCTGAGCGACGACACGAGCGTGTTGCCGCTCGCCAGGCGCACCGCCGCGAAGGCCAGGCCCTTGGTTGGCTTCTCCCACGCCGTGCTCCCGTCCGGCCGGTACTCGCGCACCACGTTGCCTTGCGAGTGGGCGACTAGGAAATTGCCGTTCGCCAGCTTGCGCACCATGCGCAGGTGGTGGTGGTCGTCGGTCTTGCCGTAGTCCGTCTTGAAGGCGACGACGCACTTGCCGTCCTTGTCGACCTCGACCACGCGGCCCGACGCGTTCTCGCCGACCACCGTGTTGCCGTTCGCCAGGCGCTGGCAGGAGTAGGCGCCGCCGCCCTTCTGGTTCTCCGGCTTGTACTCGAACACGACCTTGTGGTCGCGTGTGACTTCGGTGATATTGCCGTCCGCGAAGAGCACGTTTCCGTTCGGAAGCAGCCACGCGTCGTGGATGTTGCCGGCCTTGTGCTCCCAAACCACCTCGCCCTGCGGCGAAAGCAGCAGCACGCGGCCGCTGCCCGTGGCCAGCACCTGCGCGTCCAACTTCCCTTCGATCCCGTCCGCCCGCGTGAGCACACCAACCAACGCCAAAACAATCCCTGTAACGATCTGCCTCATCTCGCCTCCCCAACCGTTGAACCGTGAACCTCCCCAACCTCTTCAACCTCTCCCGTCCCTACCGCTCCAGCAGGATGCCGCGCCGCACGAAGGTCGGGATGTCCAGATCCTGCCCGTCGAAAATCGTGGGCTCGACGTTCTGGAACTTGCCGCGGCCCGTCGTGCCGAACGAAAGCTTGCTGCCTTTGCTGCGGCCTTTTCGGGCTCCCGGCTGAATCGGGAACGTTTCCGCAACGGGCGGCTCAGCCACCGGCGGCGCCTCTTTGCGCGCTTCGCCGGATGCGGGAGCCATCCCGTTTTCGAACGCCAGCACCACCACGTCCACGCGCCCCTCAAGCGCGCCGTCCAGCACAGTGCCCATCTCGACGTGGCACTCGCCTTTGCACGCGGCGCGCAGCTTGCCCATGATCTCGCCGATCTCCGCGAGGCGGAGGTCCGGCCCGGCCAGGATGCCGACGAGCAGCGCGTTCGCCTTGGCGAGCGCGTCGCCGGAGCGAAGCAAGCGGCTGCCCCGCAGGCGCGACACGACCTGCGCCGCCCGGTCCGCGCCTGTTGCGGACGCACAGCCGACACACGCATTGCCGCCGCGCACGACCAGCGCGTGCAGCCGCTCAGGGTCTGTCCGGATAAAGCCGGGCTTCGTCACCAGCTGCCAAAGCAAGGTGATGCCCGTCGCGAGCGCCGCCTCGGCCTGCCGTGCCGCCTCCTCCACCGGCGCGTCACTTGCGCCGTCGAACAGGTCGTCGAGGGCGGCGGTCACGAGTGAGTCCGCATTCTCCTCGATCTGGGGGAGCACGCGCTCGGCGGCTTTGCGCCGCGACTCGCCCTCGAACGCGAACGGATACGTGACGAAGCAGACGGTGGCGATGCCCATGTCGTGCAACGCCTTGATGATCTCGGGCGTGGCGCCGCCGCCCGTGCCCGCGCCCAGGCAGGCGGTCAGCACCACCGTGCGCACGCCCTGCAGGTGCGGCACGAGGTTCTGCATGTCGTCCTGCGCGGCCAGGCGCCCCTTGATCGCGTCGCCGCCCGTACCGTGCCCCGCCAGCCGCGCGCCGCCCAGCAGGAGGCAGGTGAGCCCGCCTTCCGACGCCTGCCTGTTCGACAGCGCGTCCGTGTCCACGCCCAGCGCGCGCATCCGCCCGCCGTACGCCGCCAGCACGGACGAGGCGAGGCGGCAGCCGCCCCCGCCGACGCCCAGAAGAAGAAGACCTGACTGAAGTTCCGCGCTCATGACCGAAACACTCCTTTGAACAGCTTCCGCAGCGGCGACAGCAGGCCGCGGTCTTCGAAGGTCATCTGCCCGTAAATCACCAGCCCGGCGGCCGTGGCGAGCGCGGCCGGCTGCTCGGCCTTGTCCAGCCCGTCCACGTTGACCGGGAGCCCGATCCGGCACGGCAGGCCGAAGATGCGCTGGGCCAGCTCCGTGACCTTCCGCAGGTAGGCGCCGCCGCCCGTGAGGATCACGCCCCCTCCCAGGTGCGGCAGAACCCCCGTCTCGTCCAGCCGCGTCCGCAGCACGCGGAACGTCTCATCCATGCGCGCGTTGATCACCGTCTGCAGCGCCTTGCAGCTGATCATCCGCTCCTCAAAGCCCACGTCCGCCGGCAGCGGCACGCGACGGGCGCTGGTGTCAGGATCGATCTGGGCACACCCCTCGGCTCGCTTGACCTCCTCCGCACGGTTCAGGGGAATGTTGAAGGCCAGCGCAATATCGTTCGTGATGTGGTCCCCACCGACGGCGACGCAGCCGACAGCGGAGATCACGTTGTTGCAGTACGCGATGTAATTCGTCGTGCCGCCGCCCAGGTCCACCAGCAGCACGCCGTTGCGCTTCTGCTCGGGCGTCAGCACCGCCAGCGCCGCGCAGATGCCCGAAAAGGCCACGTCCGTCACCTCGAGCTGCGCGCTCTTCGCCACGCTCACCGCATTGTCGATCCGGTTCTTTAGCCCATGCACGGCCATCACGTTCAGCGTCAGCACCTTGCAGCGCATGCCCTCGGGCCGGCCGATGCCGGGCTGCTCGTCCAGCGTGTAGGACTGCGTGATCGTGTGCAGGATCTGGCGGTCCTGGTCGATCTGCACCGCGTTCGCGATCTCGTTCACTTCCTCGACGTCTTCGCGCGTCACGATCCGGTCGCCCGAGCGCACCGTCACCATGCCGGGGTTGATGGCCGACTGAATGTGGCTGCCCGAGGTCGCCAGCAGCACCTGCCAGACGTTGACGTCGGACTGCTTTTCCGCCTGCTTGGCGGCCGACTCGACGCCCACGCGCGCCTGCGCCAAGTCGTTGATCTGGCCCTTGCGAACCCCGGTCGTCGGGTAGCTCCCGACCCCCGTGATCCGCATGCGCCCGCTCGCGTCGGCCTCGCCTACGCACAGGACCGTGCGAGACGTGCCGATCTCGAGAGCGGCAATCGGAGGAATCGCCATACACCCTCATTTCTTCGCTTCACTCAACGCCGGGCGGCGTCGCGAAAATCCGCCCGGGGTGGGTCGCGTCCCACATCAGGCAGTTCCGCCCGATCTCGCTTTCCATCGCCATCGCGAGCTGGTCGAACTGCCGCTGCATCTTCGCCTCAGTATCCTTTTCGTCGTCCGACATTCCGTCCCACGCGATCTTGGCCTGACGGTGGTCCGACAGCGTGAGCAGCAGGTAGTCGTCCTTGGCCGCGTCGAGCACCAGCAGCCGCAACCGGCTCGCGGGGCGCAAGGCGTTGCTCACCAGCTTCACCGCCGCCATCTCCTTGCCCCTCAGCCGGTCCCCTGGCTTGACCTGCGACAGCAGGTCCGAGCCCTTGATCATCGGCAACCCGCCTGTGTCGGCATACCGCACAAAAACCACGCCGTCCTCATCCACCACCCGCCCGTTGGAGCCGACGCGCGCAATGGGCTCGCGCTCGATGATCGTGATCGCAACCTTGTCGGGCATGCGGCGGACGATCGAAATGTCCCGGATGTTCGGCGCCTGCTCCATCAGCTCGCGCCGCTTTTGGTCGATCGCGATCGAAAAGAGGTTCACCCCTTCGCGGAGGCCCATCACTTCGCACACCAGGTCCGGCGTCAGCGTCTTGCCGGTCGTGATGCTGACGCTGGTTCTCAAGTCCCTGAGCACGAACAGCTGCTTGGAGCGGAAATAGTAGGTCTCGAACAGCTTCCAGCCCACGGTGGAGGCCAGCGCCACGCCGCCAGCGAGCGCCAGCAAGCCCAGCGCGAGCTTCACGCCGCTCGGCAAGCCGGTCACCACGCCCGTCACGCGCCGGTTACCGCTGGCCAGCTTCCCCGGCCGCGCGTTCGTCCGTTTGAAAAAACCCAGCATCGCTCCCCTCCATTCAACCGCAGGCCGCTGTCGACAGCAGCCGGGCGCACAGCGCGCTGAACGTCAGACCGGCCCGCGCCGCCGCCTTGGGCAACAGGCTCGTCGCCGTGAAGCCGGGAATGGTGTTGATCTCCAGCACGTACGGCTGCCCCTCAGGCGTCACGCGGAAGTCGACGCGGCTCACGCCCCGGCAGCCGACTGCCTGGAAGGCCAACAGCGCCAGCACCTGGCACTTCGCGATCAGCGGCGCGTCCTCCGCCGACTCCGGAAACGCGTACTGCGTCATGCCCTGCGTGTACTTCTCCGCGAACCCGTACCAGCCGTTCGGCGCGCAGATCTCGACCACCGGCAGCGCCTCGCCGCCGAGCACGCCCACGGTCCACTCGCGCCCCGGAATGTACGCCTCGACCAGCACCTCGCCTTGCGCGTCCACCGCGCGCGCCGCCTGCACCGCGGCCGCCCACTGCCCCGGCTCGGCCACCTTGGATATCCCCACGCTTGACCCGTCTCGCGGCGGCTTCACCACCACCGGCAGAGGCAGCGCCGTCGCGTCGGCCCCGCGCGGCAGAACCTCGAAGGGCGCGGTCGGCACCCCTGCCCGCTCCAGCACGCGCTTCGTGGCAATCTTATCGATCGCGATCCGGCTCGCCGCCGCGCCTGGCCCCGTGTAGGGCACGCCCAGCCGGTCCAAGTCGTCCTGCACGCCGCCGTTCTCGCCGTACCCGCCGTGCAGCGCCAAGAAGACCGCCTCGACCCCCGCGGGCAGCGCGTCGATCCGATCCGCGTCCAGAACAACCGGCGCCACGTCGAACCCCGCTTCACGAAGCCCCGCGACCACCGCCGCGCCGGACTTGAGCGACACCTCGCGCTCGTTCGACGTCCC
>CAYLUN010000192.1:0-5223 GCA_964386865.1 uncultured Lentisphaeraceae bacterium
ACGCCGCGTCGCCCGAGCGCAGCGCGGCCCGCAGCGTTTCGACGCTGCCGGACGTGGCGATGCGGCCCAGAGCAAGCAAGGCTTCTTTGACCGCGCCTTGGGCCGGATCCGAGGCGAGCTTCCGCAGCGCGTCCTCGGCCTGCGCATCGCGCAGGGCGCCGAGCGAGTTGATGACGCCGACCCGCAGCTCGCCCTTAAGCGTGACGAGCGCGTCGCGGAGCGCGGCCGAGGCAGATGGGGCGGGAATGTTCTCGAGCCCGCTGCGTGCGTACGCCGAGAGCTTCTCGTCTCCGAGCAGCGCGGCCAGGGCGGGCACCGCTTCGGCGGTGCCGAACTCGCCGGCCTGCTGGCACGCGCGCGCCTTGCTGTAGAAGTCGGCGTTCGACTGAAGAACCTCGACCAGCTTCTTCGCTCTCTCCGAATCGCCGGAGGCAGCTTGCGCCGTCGGCGCGGCCCCGCTGGCGAGGACGAAAAGGCTAAGCGCGACGACTGTTTTTCGCATTTGCATATTACCCCCTCAAATGTTGAACGACCAGGGCTGACGGGTGGCGCGGCTCCGCATGCGGTTGGCCTCCTCGTCGTTGGCGAACACCTCCTTGACGGGGTCGAAGGTCAACTTCCGGCCCAGCTGCCAGGAGAGCTGGGCGGCGAAGCAGGCCAGGTGCGACTTGCGCATGATGTCCTCGTTGCAGACGGGCTTGGCACGCGACTTCACGCAGTCGAAGAAGTTCCGCCCGTGCGACGCCGGGCTCGTGCCGACGCGCGGGAAGAGCTTCTTGCGGATCTTCATCAGGTTGTCGGAGAGCGCGATCTCGCCGCTGTCGCCGGTCTCCACCCAGCCTTCGTCGCCCTCGAAGCGCACCGGACACGTGCCCGTGGAGGTCCGGTACTGCGGCTCGCGCTTGCCGAACGCATCCGGCAGGAAGTCGCACATCACCTTGACGCCGTTGGCGTACTTGCAAATCACCTCAGCCTGGGTCGCCTCAAACTCCAGCGGCGTCGTGTGGTCCGCCTGGTTCGCCCACTGGCACAGATCGAGCGTGTGCGCGCCCCAGTCCAGAAAGTTGCCGCCCGCCTCAAAGTCGTGGTGGCCGCGCCACCCGCCCGAGACGTAGCGGCTGTTGTAAGGCCGCCACGGGGCAGGCCCCAGCCAGCGGTCCCAGTCGCACTCATCCTTCGCCGGCTCGGCCTCTTCTGACAGCCACGCGTACGATTTTTTCGGCACGTAGACGGAGGCGTGCAGTGTGTGCACGCGACCGAGCCAGCCGTTGTGGGCCATCTGCGCGGCGTAACGGAAGTTCGACTGGCTGCGCCGCTGCGTGCCGGCCTGAAACACGCGCCCGTAGCGGCGGATGCCGTCTGACAGGGCTTGGATTTCCGCGATCGTCATGCCGCACGGCTTCTCGCAGTA
Organism: uncultured Lentisphaeraceae bacterium; assembly: GCA_964386865.1. GTDB lineage: Bacteria > Verrucomicrobiota > Kiritimatiellia > RFP12 > UBA1067 > CAYLUN01. The sequence goes on from CAYLUN010000192.1 coordinate 1,412, forward strand.
CACGTCTTTGCCGGCCTTGACCGCGTGCAGCGTCGCGAGCGCGTGCCAGTGGTCGCCGGTGGCGATGAGCACGGCGTCGATGTCCGGGCGCGCCAGCAGCTCGAACAGGTCGCGGTACATCACGCAGTCTGCGTTCTTGTAGTGGTCATCGGCCATCTTCTTGACCGCCTCGCGCCGGGTGCGCTGGACGTCGCAGATCGCGACGAACTGCACGTCCTTTTCGGGCAGCATGACGGACAGGTCGAACCGGCCGCGCGGGCCGAGCCCGATGCCTCCCAGCACGATGCGCTCGCTCGGCGCCACCGCGCCGTCCAAGCCCAGCGCCGAAGCCGGAATCAGCGTCGGCAGCGCAACGGCGCTCGTAGCCATGGCCGTGCGGCGCAGGAACTGCCGGCGCGAAACCGCGGCTCTGGTTAGGTTCTCTTTCATTGGACCTCCTTCGCCCGTGGAGCCGGCGCGGACTTCACGTCCGCACTCAACCGTACGTTTCGGAAATGGATCTCGTCGCCCTCAACGGTCAGCACGATCCGTCCGGCTGCCGCGTCGCAGTCCGTAGCGCGGTTCACCTCGGTACCGTTGATACGCAGGGCTACTAGGCCGCCGCACGCCTCGATCTCATAGCGGTTCCACGCGCCGGCCGGAAGCTCGGCGTCGGCCGCGCGCTTGAGGTTTGTGAGCTTGCCGAACTGCGCGTGGTCGGCGCGCGCGAGGCGCTCCTCGGGGCCGGCGAGCGCGAAGCCGTCGAGCCCCCAGAAGTCGCCGGCCGCGCCGGCGTTGAGCTGCGCCTCCAGGCTGCGCGGCCAGATCTTATCCGGCCCCGTGACGCGAATCAGCACGCCGGCCTTCCCGGGCTTGACGCCCTCCGGCCGGCGCCACTCGAGGCTCAACGTGAAGTCGGCCTGGTTTTCCGCCAGCACCAGATAGCCCCGAGGCTTGCCGCGGCAGATGAGCACGCCGTTCGTGACCGACCAGACGTCCGACAGCCGGCAGCCCGCCTGCTCGGAATAGTGCTGGCGGGAGTCCAGCGGCTGCGCAAGCCAGCCACCGGGCTGCTCGCCCGCCAGCGTCGCGCCAGATACGAGAAGCGTTGCGGAGAACCACGTTTTCGCATTCATTCCGGTTTTAGCACCTTGAGTTCGACTTTGCGGAAATCGACGGGCTGCCCCTCGCTCTGTAGGCCGATGAACCCTTCGCTCAGTATTTTGCCCTCTTGGAAAACCCTCGGGTCATGCCCGGCCACGACCCCGCCGCCGATCTGCGGCTGCTCGTATTCCAGCACCTTCTTGCCGTTGACGATGTGGACGATGCTGGCGCTGCCGCGCACGATGACCTCGGCCCGAACCCATTCGCTAGGCTGATAGGTGCCGGCGCTCGACTGGATGATGTGGGCCTGCGTCAGCTTGCCGTTGTGAACCACGTGGGTGCCGGGCGTACAGACGCAGCCGGTCGGGCGCGGCTTGCCGTCGGGCAGTCCGGCCAAGAACTGGAGCTCGAGCGCGATCGGCCAGTTCTGGTCGAGCAGGATCGTCTTCGGGTCCTGGGCGTGGAACATGACGCCGCTGTTCAGCACGGCATAGCCCGGCGCCCCCCGCTGCAGGCTGCCGACGAAGCGGTACTCAACGGCCAGGTGGTAGTGTGAGAACGGCCGCTTGTAGTAGAGGTGCCCGAAGCGGTCGCCGAACTCGCCGTACTGATCGTACCGCACTTTGAGCAACCCGTCTTCGACGCGAAAGGTCTGGCCGTAATTGTCGTTGAGCGCGTGGTGGTTCAGCTTGACGGCCCAGTCGCCGAGATCCTTGCCGTTGAAGAGCTGTATCCACGTGTCCTCGCGGCCGGCGGGCATGTGTGTAGTCGGAGTCCCGCCCGGATGACGGCATCCGAGGATGCTGGCCAGCATCAGCAGGCCGGTGATTGCGCTGACTGAAAGAACCTTAGAATTAATCATAAAAGCCCCTTTCTTCGGGTTTACGCCCACATGCCTTCGCAGCAGTCGTGCGGGTGATGCGGATATGGGGTGTTCATGCTGGCGACCGAATCCTCCTCGCGCTTGAAGATCGAGCCGCAGCCCTTGGCCATCTCCTGCAACTTGATGGCATCGGCTTCGGTGGCGGGGCGGTAGGCCAGCCCGGCCGTGATCGCCTTGGCCTGAAGGTCGGCAAACGAGGGCGGGAAGCCCAGCACCACGCCCGGCAGCGACAGCGTCCAGCGGTAGGCGAGGTTGATGTCGTCCTGCGACTCCAGCGAGCGGTACCACCACTTGCGTGTGCGCTCCGCGTCTTGAGGCCACGCGCCGGCGTTCATGGTTTTGATCGACAGCACGGCGGCCTGCTTCTCCTTGGCAAGCGCCAGAACCTCTTGGCCGAAACCCCGCGTGTAGTACTCGACGTGGTTGATCGGGAACATCACGGTGTCAAAGTCGAACCCGCGCATCACCGCCAGCGCGGCCTTGGTCGTGTGGGCCGAGAAGCCGATGGCGCGGATCTTCCCCTCCTGCTTGGCCTGCAGCAACATCTCGAGCACGCCACCCGGGCCGAGCGCGGTCTGCACGTCCGCAGGTTTCACGAGATGGTGCAACTGGTACACATCGAAGTGATCCGTCTTGAGCTGCTTGAGCGAGTTCTCCAGCTCCGCGCGGGCGCCCTCCTTGTCGAGCTTCTTGGTCTTGTTGGCGAGAAAGTAGCGGCCGCGGTCAAGGCTCTGCAGCGCGACGCCCAGCTTGGTCTCGCAAGTCCCTTTTCCGTAGGCGGGCGCGACGTCGAAATAGTTCACCCCTCGCTCGAACGCCTGACGCACTGAGGTGGTGCAGACCTCCTGTTCGTCGTGCATCAGCCCGAGCCCTGAAAACCCAACCACAGAGACCTTCCAGCCCACGCGGCCCAGCGGCCGCAGCGGCATCGCGCCCACCGTCGTATTCTCAGCCTCCGCCGCGCTTACCAGAACGGGCCGGACACCCAACAGTTCGCCGCCGGCCAAGCCGCCGACTACTTTCAGAAACGCGCGACGTTTCATTTGGTCTCCTCCTGTTTCTTGACCGGCACCGCCGCGGCCGCAAGATTATCGAACTCGAGCTTGATGACCCAGCCGGCGGTCAGCCGGTCATTGACCGGCAGATGCTTCAGGCGAAGGCAGCGGTCGGGCGTCAGGTTGTGCAGGCGAGGCAGGTCGGCCACGTCGAACGCGACCGGTTCGCCCGTGTTGAGCAGCGTCGCGCGTCGCGGCAGGTCAGCGAGCGGATGCAAGAAGACGGAGGAGGTTTCGGGCTCCTTGATCAGGTGCACATACAGCGTGTTGGCGCGGCGCGTGAGCACGACGTCGCGGTTGGACGTGAGGGCGCTGGCGGGCTCGACCTCGACGAGCGACTCGCGCACCGGGCGCAGCCAGGCGCCGATGCGCCGCAGCGTCGCGGCGGATGCGCCGTCGATGGAACCGTCGGGTTTGGGGCCGACGTTGAGCAGGTAGTTACCGCCCTTGGCGAGCACCTTCTGGACGCTGCGGATCAGGTGCGCGTCGCTGTAGCGGTCCTCGTCCTCGCGCCAGCACCAGCTCTGGTAGCCGACCGCCTGGCACGCCTCGACAGGGGTATCGAACAGCGCCTTGGTGTTGACCGAGGCATCCCAGTCGCGTTCGGGCGTTCCGAAGTCGCCGTCATCATAGCCGCGGTTGTTGATGACCGCCTTGGGCTGGAGCTGGCGGATCAGCGCGCTGAACGAGGGGTCGCGGTGCTTGATCACGTTCGCGTCCCACCAGAAGCCGTGGATCTCGCCGTAGTTCGTGCAGAGTTCGCGCACCTGCGCCTTCACGTAGTCGAGGTA
>CAYLUN010000193.1:0-5203 GCA_964386865.1 uncultured Lentisphaeraceae bacterium
CACGGGCGTCCCGCCCGTGGTCTCTCACCGTGGCACGGGCGTCCCGCCCGTGGTCATGGGCGAGACGCCCATGCCACTTTCTCCCGTCCCCGAGCTCCTCGTCTATCAGCACACGCCGCTCTTCATCTCGGAAACCGCACCGTGCCTGCCGCACGATGACGGCCCCGTCACCCTCACCGACCGCCGCGGCCGGGACTTCGTCACGCAGCCTCTCGACAGCCGCTGGGTCACCGTTTCGAATACCGCAACCTGTATCGCCGCCCGCATCTCGGCCGCCGCCACGAACCGCCTTCGAGTCGACCTCTCCTGGTCGCCTGACTCGGATATTTCTTCGGTCGTCCGAATCGTCCTTTCCGGACACAGCCCAGTCGCAGCCATGACGTGACACCAACCATAATAAGACCTAAGTCTCACTTAAGATAACTTGACATAGTCTAATATTATGAAATTGTAATTTGACTGCGGCCACCGCCTGTATTATTCTGCCTATGAACTGTGTATTCGATGTTCGTCGGACGTGTGGCCGGCGAAATATTGTTTTGGCATAATCGTAGTGTATCGAGGAGGTTTTCCCATGGACGAAAAGTACTATTTTCAGTGGATCAAAATAGGCTATATAAATGCTAGACTATCAATTCGCATGTTCCGCCTTCGTATGAACAGTGACCGCCGCAGCGCCCTTGCGGCTAGTCTGTCGTGCTTTCTCTGTGTGACTGCATCGGCCCAGGTTGTCGTCAGCGAACTGATGTACAACCCCGTCGGCGGCAACAGCAACGAGTTCGTCGAACTCCACAACGCGGGCGCCACCGCCGTCGACATCGGCGGTTGGGCTTTTACCGCCGGCATCACCTACAGCTTCGGCTTCCCGACCGTCCTGGGCCCCGACGCCTACCTCGTGGTCTGCGTCAACCGGTCTGCTTTTACGGCCCTCTACCCCGGCGTCACCAATCTCGCGCCCGGCGCCTACAGTGGCCAGTTGAGCAACGACGGCGAGGCCGTCACCCTCTCCAGCGCGGGCACACCGGTTTACTCCGTGACCTATGATGACCAGTTGCCATGGCCGCTGGCCGCCGACGGTCAAGGCAGCTCGCTCGTGCTGGTCGCCCCCGCCGCATCGCCCAACAATCCCAGCAACTGGGTCGCCAGCGCCCAGTTCAACGGCTCGCCCGGCGGGCCGGACACCTTCTTCGTGCGCGACGTGGTGATCAACGAGGTTCTGGCCCACACAGACCCGCCGCAGGAAGATGCCGTGGAGTTGAAGAACCTGACCACCAACGAGGTTCAGATCGGCGGCTGGTACTTGAGCGACGACAATGCCGTTCGAAAGAAATACCGTTTCCCCGGCGGAACGGTCATTCCGCCGCTAGGCTACCTGACCGTGTACCAAGATCAAATGCTCGCAGCGGCCGTACCTTTTTCGCTCAGCGCCAAAGGCGATGACATCTACCTCTCTGAAGCCGACGGCACCGACACCCTCGTCCGATACGTGGACCAGCACCAGTATGACGCCTCGCAGAACGGGTTATCGTTCGGACGCTGGCCGGACGGCACCGGCGACTTCGTGACGCTGGCCGCGCCAACCTTCGGTGTCAGCAGCCCCGCCAGCGTGGAGGATTTCCGTACGGGCACCGGCGCGCGTAACAGCGGCCCCAAGGTGGGCCCGGTGGTGATCAACGAGCTCATGTACCATCCCGCCGATTCCAACACCCTCAGCCACATGCCCGTCGAGTACGTCGAGCTTCTCAACGTGTCCGGCACGCCGGTTCAGCTCTTTAACGTAGCCGAGCCTACCAACACGTGGACGCTGACCGGGGGCATCAGTTACACCTTCCCGACCAATCTGACCCTCCAGCCCGGCCAGTTTCTGCTGGTCGCCGCCACCAACGATCTCGACGGCTTTCGCGCAAGCTACGGCATCGCCAACCACGTCGTCATTCTCGGCCCGTGGTCTAAGAGCCTCAACAATGCGGGCGACACCGTGCGACTGCGCGCGCCCAACTCGGTCGAGGCGGACGGCACGGTCGGCCGCTACGTCGTGGACGAGGTCTCTTACATAGACCAGTTGCCCTGGCCCCTGGCCGCGGACGGGCTCGGCGGCGCGCTTGAGCGCACCGACCCCTCCGCTTTCGGCAACACCCCCGGTAACTGGCACTCCGCTCCCGACACCGCCACGCCCGGCTCGACAAATTCATTCTACCTGCCGCCCGGCTCCGTCGTCATCAGCGAATTCATGGCCGTGAACCGCAGCACGCTGAGGGACGAGGACGGCGATTACTCCGACTGGATAGAACTTGCCAACACCACCGACCACGCGGTCTCGCTGAACGGCTGGCACCTTACCGACCGGGCCGACCAGCCCGCGCTCTGGACCTTCCCCGACGTCTCCATTCCGGCCAACGGCCAGCTCCTGGTCTTCGCGTCACTGAAAAACCGCACCAACCCGCTCGCTGCGCTGCACGCCAACTTCGCGCTCGACGCGGCGGGCGAGTTCCTCGGCCTTTTCCGCGACGACCTCACGCTCGAGTCCGCCTTCGATCCGGCGTTCCCCTCGCAGTCGGCAGACGTCAGCTACGGCTACGCTTCGCTCGGCACGCCCACCGCCACGCCGCTCCAGTTTGGCACAGCCGGCCGCTATCTTGTTCCCACCAATGCGTCGCAACTGGCATCGGGCTGGGCCGGCCGCACCTTCAACGACGCGGGCTGGAGGCCGGCCGGCAACGGCCTCGGTTATGACACGGAAGCCACCTACCTCGGCCTGTTCCAGACCGACCTGCGGGCCGAGATGTACGGCAGCGGCAAGCCGTGCTCGGCCTTCGCGCGTTACCCCTTTGTCGTCGCGGACAGCGCATCGGTCGAGCAGCTCCTGCTGCGTCTGAAATTCGAGGACGGCTTCGCCGCCTGGCTGAACGGCACCCTCGTGGCCTCCAACAACGTGCCCGCGTCGCTCGCCTGGAACTCAGCCGCGTCCGCATCCCGCAGCGACTCCGATGCCGTGCTTTTCCAGGACTACAACCTGAGCGCCTTCCTCCACCTGCTGGTCGACGGCACCAACGTGCTGGCCCTGCAAGTCCTGAACACGTCTTCGTCGAGCACAGACCTGCTGCTAATGAGCGAACTGCAACTCACCTGGGCCGCCCCCACCGGCTTCGTGGCGCGAACCACAGGCTTCCTCTCCCCGCCCACGCCCGGAAGCGCCAACGTCGCGGCCCTCCCCGGCGTCGCCCCCGCCCCCGCGCTCTCGCACCCCGGCGGCGTGTTCACCGGCACGCTCTCGGTCACGGTCACGTGCGCGAACGCGCAGGCGACGCTGCGCTACACGCTCGACGGCTCGGAGCCGACCACCAACTCCCCGCTCTATAGCACGCCGCTGACGATTACGGCCGAGGCCGAACTCCTCGCGCGCGCCTTCGTTCCCGGCCTCGTGCCGAGCCAGGTCACCGGCGCGGTGTACCGCCGCAGCTTCCTGGGCATTAACGAGGTCATGGCCAGCAATGTTGCGGCCAAGCCCGAGATCGCCGATTTCACAGATTTCGGTGACTGGATCGAGCTGTATAACGGAGGAGCTGCATCGATCAGCTTGGGCGGCTACCACCTCTCAGACAACCTTGAACAGCCCTTCAAGTGGCGCATCCCCGACGGCGCGACGGTTCCGGCGGGCGGGCACCTTCTGATCTGGGCCGACGGGTACGACTCCAAGCCGGGCCTCACCCTGACGCGTCCCTTCTGGCCTAACTACAGCTTCGTCACGCGCTCCTATCACGCGAATTTCAAACTCTCGGCGGACGGCGAGCAGGTTGGCCTCTTCACCCCCCAAGGCAGCCTGGTTGACGGCGTGACCTTCGGCGCGCAGCTGGGCGATATCTCCTACGGGCGTCTGCCCGACGGCGGCGCCTGGGGCTACTTCGGCGAGTCCACCGCCGGCGCCGCCAACCGCCCGCCGCAGCTCAGCCAAAACCTCCGCCGCGCCCCGGCGGTCGCCGTCTCGCCCGCCGAACCGCTCTTCGTCAACGGCCCGGCCACCGTCACGCTCTCCGCAGACGCGGGCAGCGCCATCCGCTACACGCTCGACAGCAGCCAGCCGAACGCCTTGTCCCTGCTCTACACCAACGCCTTCACGGTCACCACCTCCACCGTAGTCCGCGCCCGCGCTTACGCCGACGGGCTCCATCCCGGCCCGGTCGCGACCCGTACGTTCCTCGTGAACCAGCGCAAGCCGGAGCTGCCGATCGTGTCGCTCGTCATCGACCCCCTGCTGCTCTTCGACCCCACCTACGGCATCTACACGAACGTCCTGAAAGAGCGCGACGTGCCGGGCTCGCTCCAGTTCTGCTCCACGCCGTCGAACACGGCGTTCCAGGCCGGCGCGGGCTTCCGCCTCTTCAGCCTCAACACGTTCCTGAAGGCGCAGAAGCCGTTCACCGTCAACTTCGACAGCAAGTACGGCGCCGCGGAAATCGCCTGCCAGCTCTTTCCCGAGAAGCCGGTCGGGCTCTTCGACCGCCTCGTGCTGCGCAACGGCAACGACGATTGGGCCGTGACGTTTCTCCGGGACACGCTGGGCCAGCGGATGCTCAAGGGCGCCATCAAGAACGCCACGCAGGGCTTCCGCCCCTGCGCCAGCTACCTCAACGGAGCGTATTACGGTCTGATCAACATCCAGGAGAAAATGGACGAGGTCTTCTGCGCAAAGAACTACGGCGTCGACCTAGCCAACATCGATTTCTTCGAGAATGACGGCACAAGCAGCGACGAACTGCTCAACTACGGCACTGCGGACGGCTGGAACGCGCTGCTCGCGTACCTCGGCGCAAATAGCCTGGCCGTGCCTGCAAACTACGAGTACGTGAAGAGCCAGGTGGACATCGAGGACCTTGTGGATTATGTGGCCGGGCAAGTGTATACGGACGACACCGCGTGGGCTCATAACAGGAAGTGGTGGCGCGACCGGAAGCCGGGCGGCAAGTGGCGCTGGTGCTTTGTCGATCTTGACCGCGCCTTTGGCAACGTGAACGACAACCGGCTGCCCACCATGGGATCCTCCATGGTCGTCTTCCACGAACTCTTGGACAACACCGAGTTCCGCACCTATTGCGCCCAGCGCCTGATGGCGCACCTCAACAGCTCCTTCAGCACAAACCGCGTTCTCCCCATCATCGACTTCGAGGCCCAGCGCATCCGCTCGGAGATCATCGAGCACGCCAAG
>CAYLUN010000194.1:0-5120 GCA_964386865.1 uncultured Lentisphaeraceae bacterium
CGGAATCAAGGATCGGCCAATCCACCCGCGCGTCCCACGCGGCGTCTTGCGTGATGTTCGACACGCAGACCTCGGTGCCGGCCGGATCAAGGAAGAAGAGTTGTTTTGCGTTACCGGACTGCGCGAAATAGACCGTCGATGTGCCCATGATGCGCGTCTGCCCGTTGAGAGCGACGTACGTGGTTTGATTGGTGTTCACGCATTCGATCTTGGCAGAGTCCAGTGTCAGCGGGCCGAGCGCGCTCTCGCTACTGTTTGTCGAGGAGAAGCTCAACGTCCCGTGATCCACGACCAGCGCCGTGATGGGAATGCTGTCCAGGCGTCCGCTCAGATAGCGCGCCGCCAGGTTCAGCGTCGCGTTCGTGCTGACCCGAATGGTCCGCGCAGCCTGCATGTTGCCGAGAAGTCCCTCTGTCGCATTCTTCAGATTCTGTCCACTTGAGACGACCTTGAGCGTGCCTCCGGAAACCGTGATGTCGTTCGTGAAAGCATGCAGAGAATTGGCTGTCCCCGACACGCCGCCGCCCATTTCCAAAACCCCGTTGCCGCGCTTGACCCAGGAACCCGACGACACGATCCGGTTGTTGGCAGCCGAACCGGCCGAGATGCGGTAGTCGCTGGCGCTGTCGACCGTAATCGCGCCGACCACCACGTTATTTGAGAGCGTCACACTCTTTTCCGCAGCCGTGTCGTCGAACCGCACGTTGTCGCCGGTCGCGAAGGCCGTCGCGCTGTTGTTCGTGAGCCAGTTCTGCGACACCTTGTTCCAGCGCGCGTCACCGCTCGTGCCGTTCCAGGTCAGGTCGCGCGGCGTCTGCGCCCACAGTTCACCCCTGAACCGCACTTCGCTGAGGCCGACGATGCCGGCTGCGCCCCAGTTCGTCTCGATGTTGAACCTGACGTAACGGACATTCTTCGCCACCAGCGGCACCACCTGCGCAGGTTCGTTGGCCAGGCCCGTGGCTCTGGCCAGCGGAGTGTTTGTCGAATAAGTTGAAAAGACATAATCATCATCGGCCACGCTGATCGTGAACTTTTGCACGCCGCGGTCGGTCATCCCTACCTGAGCCAGTTGCCAGAGCAGCGCGTTCGTCAAATGATACACCGCACCGAGGTCGAACTCGGCCCATTGATTCGGCACGACGACAGGGGTGTTCGAATGCCAGAACAGGTTCGTCGCATTCGCATTCGTATGCGTGGCATACCGTCCGGCGCCGGTCAAGCCGGAGCCGTCGATCATATACTGCGGCGAGACGTATCCCGGCGTTCCCGCCCACGTGCTGCTGGCCGTCGCGCTGACGGGCACGATGAGCGGCACGGGCACCGACGGGGAACCTTCGAACCTCACTTCGCTGAGGCCGACGTATTCGCCTCCCCCAGTAAACTTCGACTGGATGTTGAAGCGGACGTATCGGACATCCTCGGCGAGCAGCGGCCGGACTTGGACGGGTTCGTTCGCGCTTCCCGTCGCGATGTTCAGGTTGGTCGTCGCGACCGTTGCAAAGACGCGGTCCTCCCCCGCCACGCGCATCGTGAACGCGTTCACGCCGCGGCCGGTGTTGCCAGCCTGAGCCAGTTGCCAGATCAGCGCGTTCGACACATTATACGTTGAGCCGAGGTCGAACTCGACCCATTGGCTCGAAACTGTCGATCCGTCCGAATGCCAGAACAGGTACTGCAAATTCGCATTCGTGTGCGTGGCCATACGCCCGGTACCGGTCAGTCCGGAGCCGTTGATCATCGACACCGGCTCACCCCAGGCCGCATACCTGCTGCTCGCCGTCGCGCCGACGGGCGTGATGATGTTAGGTGCGTCGCCGCGACACATCCCGGCTACTGCCAAACCGAACACGACTCCCAGCCACACCCTCTTCGCATTCCGTCTCATCGTTCACCTCCTGTTGTTCTGCAACTTCCGCACTTCAAAACTCTCGAACTATAGAACTTTAGAACTTCTCCTCAACCGCCCACCCCATGGTTGCGGAAATTCGTTTCGCCGTCTCCAGCAACCTCGGTCCGATCTTCTCTTCAAGCTCCTTGAGCGTGTAATGGATCGTCAGCACGGAGCAGCAGATCGCGCCCGCCACTTCGCCCGCGTAATTGAAGACCGGCGCTCCAAAGCAGATGATTCCCTTGATGTACTCCTCGTTGTCGACCGCGAAGCCCTGCTTGCGGACTTTGGCCATTTCCGCCAGAAAACGCTTCCGGTCTGTGTGCGTGTTTGAGGTGAGTTTTTCCAGCCCCTCTTTCAAGAGCCGCTCGCGCAGCGCATCATCGGCGTAGGCGGCCAGCACCTTGCCAGCGCCGTCGGCGTGCAGGCTGTAGCGCCCGCCCATGCGGCCGCCGCCGGAGCGGATCTCGCGCCCGCCCTCATGGTGGATCAATAGAGGATGCGGTCGTCGTGTAGGATCCCGAGATAGACGCACTCGTTGAATTCTTTCCACAGTTCGTGCAGCGGTTCCTCTGCGGCGCGCGTCACCGACATGCGGGCTACCGGCATGGAGTTGTAGTGGAACGAGAGCAGCGACGGCTCGTACTTCGGCCCCTCGCCAGTCTCAATGAGCACGCCCTCGGAGAGAAACGTCTGGATGCACCGGTAGACCATGTGCTTGTTGAGCCCCGTGCCCTGGCAGATTTCCGCCAGCCCGAGCGGCTTCGGCGACTCGCATAGCAGCCTCGATATCTGGATGCCGGCACGCAGCGCCGGCACGTCATACTGTATTCCTATTTTCATGGTGTACCCATGGTACACTCTTGTACCGTCGGCCGTCAACCGAATTATTAGGCGCCTTCTTAGGCGGATTTATGGCGGACAAATGACTCGGACGTCCGTCACCGCGGCTAGGACGTGCGCGAGCCGACCGAGGTACGCGTCTCCAAACACGACCTCGTGCTCCTCAGTTATCCGGGGCCTGAACACAAAAATGATTGATTCGGTCATAACGCGCTAGGAGTTATCGGCCACCTCGGAGCGGGCCAACTATCGCCGACCAGTTCACTCTCATGTGCGCTGAAAACCACTGACGCCGAGCACGCCCGCAGGATAGCGCGGACTAGCACGGCCGTCCTCGTCTGCGGAGAACGCCCGGCTTTGCAGCAGGAATCCTAAAACATGCGCCGGACGGACGATGCCATGCGGCACTTGTCACTGTCAAACCTCGAAGCCGCATTGAGCCCGCAAGACCATGTCCCGGCAAGTCCAACAAGCGGCCAAAGGCCCACCCTACCCTCGCACCCACGTGTGCTGACGAAAAACCCGGGGCCGGCTTGACCCGGCCCCGGGCGCTGCATGACAGGTAAGATATGTTTATTGGGTTGTGTGGTCTACTTGTAACAGGTCGCTTACATCGCGCGGATCAGGGTACCGGTGATGAGGCGGATGTAGCCGTTCGAGTTCTGCATCACAGGCAAGCCGTTATAGCGGATGCGCGAGAGCTGGTCGTAGGTCAGCGCGGGCTGGAAGCGCAGCGAGGTCAGCCCCAGCGTGCCGGTGAGCGTGAGCTGGCCGCTCCAGGCCCCCGCCGTCTGCGCCGTGAAGGCCACCTGCCCGTTTGTCCCCAGGGCGAGCGCGCTGTTCGCCGTCAGGCTAAGCGAGACGGCCACGTTCGTGCAGGACGAGACGTCCAGGGTGCCGCCTGCGAGCACGGCGCTGCCGCCGCTCGAAAGCGCGTTGTTGGCCGCCAGCTTCAGCGTACCCGCGCTGACCGTCATCGCGCCGGTGCAGGTGTTGTTCGTGCCCGACAGCGTCAGCGTGCCCGCGCCTGTCTTGGTCAGGGAGAGCGCACCGGTCAGGCGGCCGTCATAGGTGCTGTTGGCGCTCTGATTCACCGTCAGCGTGGCCGCCGCGGCGCTGGTGATGATGCGGTTCTGCGCGTTCGTGCCCATTGACCCGGCGGCCGTGAGCAGTCCGCCCACGGTCTGGCTGAACCCGTTAAGGTTCACGGTGCCGTCCAGGCTGGAGCCGGAGGGGCTGCTGCGGCCGCCCAGTTCGAGCGTGCCCGAGGGGCACAGGGCGCCGGCCACATCCGTGCGCAGGCTGGTTCCCCAGCCCGCGTTGAGGTAGGAGTACGTGTTGTTCGTCACGGCCAGAACATTTCCCGGTCCCACAATCTCAATCCCGCCCACGCCCATGTTGACGGGAACATTCGTGACCACGACGTTGTAATTCAACAGCAGGTTGTCTGTCGTGGCGGAGCCGTTGCGCGTGACGCCGCCGGCCAGAATCAGCGTGCCGCTGCCCGCGCCGACCCGGGTCTGCCCGCTGCCGACGGTAATGGGGCCGACAACCGTGTTGACGCCGCTGAGGTTCCACAGCGCGCCTCTATTCTGGATGCCGGAGCCGTTGAGCGTCAGCGGCTCCGCGAGCGTGATGCCGCCGCTGAGCGCCAGCCGCGCGCCGGTGGCGGAAACGGTCGTGCCGCCGGCCGTGGAGCCGAGCGCGCTGGTGTGGCTGACGTTGAGGCTTCCCACGCTAATCACGGTGAGTCCGTCGTAGGCGTTGGAGGCGGAGAGCGCCAGCGTGCCGTAGCCGGCCTTGGTCAGCCTGCCGGACGAGTTCGCGGGAATGGAGCCGGAGAAGGTCAGGGTCGTCGCCCCGGAGTCGACGTTGTAGGTGCCGTTTGTCACGTCGATGGTACCGCCGCTCGCGCCGAGCGTGAAGCCGCGGTCCGTGCTGGCCGAGGAGCCAGTGCCCGTGTAGCGCAGCGTGCCGCCGTTGAAGACGAGGTTGCTGGCCCCGCTGCCGGACTGGCCCAGCATGCCCGCCGTGCCGCCGTTGCTGACGGTCGCCATCCGCAGAACACCCGCGTTGAGCGTGGTGGGGCCGGTGTAGGTGTTCGTGGCGGCGATCGTCAGCAGGCCCGCGCCGGACTTGGTCAGCCCGTTCACGCCGTTGGCGAGCACTGGCGTGCCGATCGTCAGGTCGTCGCCGCTCGCGTCCGTGCGCACCACCAGTTCCACGCCGCTGCCCGCCCTGATCCCGGTTCCTCCGCTGACGGAGGCTGCTGCTCCCGCGCCCGCCTTGAGCAGTCCACCGCTGGCGAGCGTGAGGGTCTGGCCCGCGCTGAGCGGGAAGCCGACGCCGCCGCCGGACAGCAGGAGCGTGTTGAGCGTGACGCTGC
>CAYLUN010000195.1:0-5004 GCA_964386865.1 uncultured Lentisphaeraceae bacterium
GAGGGCATCTTGCGCTTGCAGACCAGCAGCTCGCCGAAGCCCATCAGCGGATCGCCCAGCAGCAGCTCGCGCTTGAGCAGCCGCACGCTCGCGTAGTGCCCGCGCCAGGCCTCCGGCGTCGCAGGCGCCGCGGCCGCCAGCGCACCCAGGGCCTGTGGAAGCTCCACGCCCCGGTCCGTTGCCACCTGTCCGGCGCGCGCCAGGTGGCCCCCTGCGGCCCGGCGGTACGCCTGCTCCGAGCCGTCGAGGCGGTCTTCGCGCCACCACTCCTCGGCCACCAGCGCCAGCAGCGCGGGCTCGGTCTCCGGCGAGAGCCGCGCCCCGGCCGCCTGCACCTCCCGCACGAACGCGGGGTCCGCCGGCACCGGCACCGGCACGGCCACGTTTGCGATCGACGCGCCGCCCCCATCCCCCTCCTGCTCGTAGAACCAGCCGCCCTCGCCCTGGCGTTTCTTGCCCGCAAAGGCGGCCGACGCCTGGTAGCGCTCGCCGCCGAGGTAGGTGACCGCCGGATCCCAACCGGTCGTGTCGCACCCGATCCCGCCGCGCTTGTGGACCACGAAGCGCAGCGCGTCGTCCCTCTTCACCTCCAGCTCGAGTGCGTGCTCCATGCCCTTGCCGTCCGCGCCGTCGACCTCGGCCCGCCACACCTCCCGGTCGTTATGGCGAATCATCGCCCGCACGCCGTCGCCGCTGAGATGCAGCTTGAAGACCCGGCCCTCGACCGTGACCTTGCCGTCGTGCGGACAGACGAATCGCCGCACGCTAGGCGTCTGCTCGCCCGGGTGGTGCCAGTCCCGCCCCACCCGCGTCCAGTCCGCGCCGGTCCAGAAGGTCGAACCGTACCACTCCTCGTCGGAGTACTGGAGCGGCCGGTAAGCGACATTAGTCTCCTGCGCCAGCGCGGCCGCAGCCAAGCCGACAGCCATGATTCCCATAAAACGTTTCATCGTCTCATCCCCCCATCTTTGTTCAGGACTCCCGACGGCAACCCCCGGCGCCCAGTTAAACGTCCGGGCGTCGGGCACCGTCAGTCGGGCGTCCTCGCTTCTTACAGCACCCGGATCAGCGTTCCGTTTCGCTTTTTGTAAATGAAGCGCACTTCGCTCAACCCCACCCGCTCAGTGTTGTCATCGTAACAGTTCCCTTTGAACGTGAACTTGACGTAGCGCACCCCCTGTTTTTCCAGGCGGATGAACTGCGCCGGTTCAGACACCGTGCCCGTTCCCTTAATCAGCCGGGCCGCGCCATATTCGGTGTAACTCTTGTTGCCGCCCGCCGTATAGATCGTGAGCGCCCGCGCGCCGCGTCCCAGATACGCCAGATTCAAGTTCAGACTCTGATCCCGCGTCTGGTTGTATTGCCACACCGCGCCGGAGAGCAGATCCACCTCCGCGCCGAGATCAAACTCCACCCACCCGTTGGTGACGTTACCCGTATCAGACAGCCACATGCAGGTCTGCCCCAGCCCGTTCGTGTGGGTGGCCGAAAGGCCAACCCCAGTCAGTCCCGATCCGTCGATCAGGTAACTGGCCGGGTTGTTGACGTAGGCGCTGCTGGCCGTATTCGTGACGGCCAAGCGGAGCGTGCCGTTCGTGTTGAGCGCTGAAACAGGCGCAACCTCGAAGCGCACCTCGCCCAGCCCCACGACGTCGCCGGCGCCCCAGTTGGCCTCGACGTTGAAACGTACGTACCGGACGTTCGGCGCTCCGAGGGGCACGACCTGCACAGGCTCGTAGTCGCTGGTGACCCGCGCGATGAAGAGCGTGTTGCTGGTTGAGAATGTCGTAAACGCGCGGTCATACCCCGCAACCTGAACAGTGAAGCGCTTGATGCCGCGCCCGCTTTGCGCGGTTTGCGTCAACTGCCAGACCAGCGCGTTCGTCACATTGTACAGGCCGCCCAGATCGAACTCGACCCACTGGTTGGAAATCACCGTGCCCGTGTTCGAATGCCAGAACGTCTTGAAATCGCCGGTGTTGAGATGGCGGGCGTCGCGCCCTGTGCCGATCACCGAGGTCCCGTTCAGCAGCCCGTCGCCCGAGAAATCCTCTCCCCCCGAGTAGCGTGAACTGGGGGTCGCAAAGGCCGGGCAGAGCACCATGGCCGTGGGATGGGGTTCGGTGTGAAGCACTTCGAACCGCACCTCGCTCAGGCCGACGATGCCGCTTGCCCCCCAGTTGCTCTCGATGTTGAAACGGACGTAGCGGACATTCTCCGCCAGCAGCGGCACCACCTGCACCGGCTCTTGGCCCGCGCCCGTCGCGATGGCCAGACGGTTGCCGGACGAAAGCGTCGTGAACTGATAGTCGGCCCCTGCAACCTTGATCGTGAAGTCCTTCACCCCACGCGTGGTGAGGTTCGCTTGCGCCAACTGCCACACCAGCGCGTTGGTCACGTGGTAAGGCAATCCGAGATCGAACTCCACCCACTGATTGGAAACGACGATCCCCACGCTTGAGTGCCAAAACTGGTTGCCCGCATTCGCATTGGTGTGCGTGGCTTCCCGTCCGA
Source organism: uncultured Lentisphaeraceae bacterium (assembly GCA_964386865.1). Taxonomy (GTDB): domain Bacteria; phylum Verrucomicrobiota; class Kiritimatiellia; order RFP12; family UBA1067; genus CAYLUN01. Next base: position 2,515 of record CAYLUN010000195.1, read on the forward strand.
AGTCGCCCGTGAGACCCGAGCCGTCAATCATCCAACCTGGCGCATAGTTGCCGTCATAGAACGTACTCGCCGTGGCCGCGCGCGGGATGGCCGTGACCTGCTCCCGCACGTAGGGCTCCACGTGGAGGATCTCGAAGCGCACCTCGCTCAACCCCACCATATTCGTTGAGCCGTGGTTCGACTCGACCCAGAAGCGGACATAGCGTACGCCTCCGGCCAGCAGCGGCACAACCTGCACGGGCTCATTGGCCGAACCCGAAGCGACGGCGAGCGCGTTGTTGGTCGACAGCGTCTTGTAGGTCCCGTTCGGCCCCGCCACCGAAATGGTGAAAGTCTTGACCCCGCGATTGGTGTCTCCCGCCTGTGCCAGCTGCCAGACCAGCGCATTGGTCACATGGCACGACTCGCCGAGGTCGAAGGTGATGTACTCGTTCGTCACCAAACCCGAGGCCGACAGCCAGAAGAGGTTGGCCGCGTTCGCATTTGTGTGCGTCGCCTCCCGCCCGGTTCCGGTCAATCCCGAGCCGTTGATCGTGTAGTCGGAACGGTAGCTCGCATTATAGAAGCTCTTCGGCAAAACGCTGACCGGCGTGCGGATGATCGCATCCCCGGCACGTCCCGTCGTCGCAGCCGCCAAACCTATCACGATGCCCAGCCACACCGTCTTCACTTTCCGTCTCATCGTTTACCTCCTGTTGTTCTGTTCCTCACGCATTTTCGAACTCTAGAACTTTAGCACTTTAGAACTTCTCCCCACCCGCCCACCCCATGGTTGCGGAAATCCGTTTTGCCGTTTCGATCACCCGCGGCCCGATCTTCTCCTCAAGTTGCTTAAGCGTATAGTGGATGGTCAACACGGTGCAGCAGATCGCGCCCGCCACCTCGCCCGCGTAGTTGAAGACCGGCGCTGCGATACAGATAATGCCCTTGATGTACTCTTCGTTGTCCACGGCGAAGCCCTGCCTACGGACTTTGGCCATCTCAGCCAGAAAACTCTTCCGGTCGGCGTACGTGTTGGCCGTGTGACTTTCCAGCCCCTGCTTCAAGAGACGCTCGCGCACCCCGTCATCGGCGTAGGCGGCCAGCACCTTGCCCGCGCTGTCGGCGTGCAGGTCGTAGCGCCCGCCCAGGCGGCCGCCGCCCGACCGGATCTCGCGCCCGCCCTCGTGGTGGATCAGGTAGAGGATGCGGTCGTCGTGAAGGATCCCGAGGTAGACGCACTCGTTCAGCTCCTGCCACAGCTCGCGCAGCGGCTCCTCGGCGGCGCGCGTCACCGTCATTCTTGCCACAGGCATAGAGTTGTAGTGGAACGAGAGCAGCGACGGCTCGTACTTCGGCCCCTCGCCAGTCTCAATGAGCACGCCCTCGGAGAGAAACGTCTGGATGCACCGGTAGACCATGTGCTTGTTGAGCCCCGTGCCCTGGCTGATTTCCGCCAGCCCAAGCGGCTTCGGCGACTCGCACAGCAGCCTCGAAATCAAGATGCCGGCACGCAGCGCCGGCACGTCATATCGGATTTCTTTTTTCATGTTGTACCGATGGTACACTTATGTACCGATGGCCGTCAACTGGATTTATAAGGCGACTATTTAGACGGGTGTGTGCCGGAGAAATGTCTCGGCTATCAGGCGGGTTTCGCACACCAACGGCACACCCCGTCGCCGCCACACTTCATAGGTTATTCCGCCCGACACCTCGGCGGCTCGGCGAGGACGCCTCGCCCTTCCCTGGCTGTCATTTGGCGTCAGGGTTCGGGGTTCACTGGCCTCTCAGTGTGCCGTGGAAGTGCTTAGATCGAGAAGGGCCTGAATCCCAGCTTTGTCGCCGCGGATGCCGCCGCCAAAAACCGCCGGCGCGCCGTTGGCAGCATGAGGCGCAGGATGTGTGTTATGGACAGAACTCGTTGTAAACCTCATGGCCGGGGCGGATCGAGCCGTCGGGCTCAATGAAGGCCATATACATCGTCTCCCACTTGCGGCCGGGCACGGGGCGGTGCAGGTCCGCGACCGGCGAATGGTGCAGGGCGTGCGGCAGGAAACCGATGCCGGCCTGCTTCAGCAGGCCCAGCTCGTGGCGCACGAACTTCACCCGCGCCGCATCATCGTTCGCGCCCCAGCAACACTCCGTGGCGATGACGGGTTTTCCGAGTTTCTCCAGGTGGGCGACGGTCTGCGCGAACTCCCCGGCATGTTTCTCCGCCGTCCGCTCCTTGCCGGGTATCCAGTAGGGATGGATGGCATGCACGTCCACGAAAGGATCGAGCAGGTCAAGGTCCGCGGGACCTCCGATCCCGAAAAGCCCCTGCGTGCCGACCGAGATCAGCGTCTTGGGATCGAGGTCTCGAATCTGCTGAGCCATGGCCGCAAGGAACTTCAACTCGATGCTCCCCTTCTCCTTGCCGCCGTTGTTGAACGGCTCGTTCGAGATGTCAACCATCAGCACGTTGCCTGCGGGGAGGATCGCTTCGAGCAGCTCGCAGAGGTATTGCCG
>CAYLUN010000196.1:0-4985 GCA_964386865.1 uncultured Lentisphaeraceae bacterium
CAGAATTCAGAATTCAGAAGCCAGAAGCCAGAATTCAGGAGTTGGATGCCAACGAGTTATGTCCGATTCGCGCGAGATTCTTCCTGTCTCCTCTTTGGGAGACACCTTTTTGGGCGGCGCTTTCGTATGTAAGTCGTTGCGAAGCAATTCTGAATTCTGACTCCTGAATTCTGACTTCTGGGTGCGATGCAACGAAGTAAAATCGCACCCGTAAGACCCGCATAAAACACCGACCGCAACAGAACGGCCCTGTCACAAGAATACCCTGCACGGGTGCGGTTTTCGGCTTGGAAGACGGGCCTCAACGTGTTACTGTCTTTAGTAAACATGGGAGGTAGCGTATGAGTCGAACGAGGGCGTGTCTTTCCTGGTTCGTGGGGGCAGCGGGCCTGCTCGTTGCCGCAGGCGCGGGCACGAGCCACGCGGCCACCAACGCAATACCCGGGCTGGTGCTGCACTTTAATATGGACGAGGTGAAGAGCGACGCGTTCCTCGACCTGGTGACGAGCAACGCGCTCGGGCGCGCGGTCAACGCGCGGACCTCCTCCAACGGAAAGCTCGCGTCCGCGTGCGAGTTCTCCCCCAAGAGCAGCTACGTGGAGGTGGACGACGCGGCCCGGCTGAACCCCAAGCGCCTGACTGTGGCCCTGTGGTTCCGGAGCAGCAAGGAGGCGTGGATCACGCGGCACCTGCTGGACAAGGGCCAGGAGAAGGGCTACGCGCTAAGCATCGTCGGCGGCGGCAAAGAGAAAGCCGGCCGCGGCAAGCTGCGGGCCGTGGTCAACGGCAAGGGCGTGCTGAGCGACGAGGTTGTGAACAACGACGTCTGGCACCACGCCGCGGTGATCTACGACGGCCAGGCGGTCAAGCTCTACGTGGACGGGGTTCAGCAGAAGCAGACCGAGAGCCTGAGCGGCGACCTGCCAGCCAGCCCGGCCAAGCTGACTCTCGGCATGAACCGCTCGTCGGCCTCCTCGCAGGACAAGGAGCAGGCGTTCGATGGCCTGATCGACGAGGTGATGGTGTTCAACCGCGCGCTGGATCCGCAGGATCTGAAGCGCGTCCTCTCGCTGGTCAAGCCCAAGTTCTCCAAATGGCAGGTCGAGCGCCGCCTGAAGGAACTCAAGGAGCTCTACGACCGCGGCCTGCTCCTCAAAGAGTTCTATGACCGCAAGGTCGAAGAGTGCGAGGTGGTGGAGTAAGGGAGCAGCTGGTTACAAGATACCGGTTACAGGTTACAGGTTACAGGTTACGGGTTACAGGTTACAGGTTACAGGTTACGGGTTACGGGTTACGGGTTTTGGCGACCCGATGGTCTCATCTGTAACAACTAACGGGTAACGGTTCCGCTAGGGCTTCTTCTTGCCCTTGCCGAACTTCCTCTGCCGGGGCTCGTCGGCCACGGTCTTGGGGTCGTAAGCCATGGCAAGGAACTCCTGCGCGGGCACGAGGTGCCGCCACAGGAAGGCCTGCATGCGGTCTTCGGCGGGCACGGCGTCGCGCACGATGCGTCCCGTCGCGTTGGTCGAGCTGCCCTGGATGACGAGCGCGACCGGCTCTTCGGTTTCCAGCAGGTTGCTCTTGATCGTCACGCGCGCCACCGTCTGAGTGCCGGTCAGCGTCACGCTCTGCGCCGTGAAGCCGCTGTTCGTGCCCTTGAGGTCGAACTTGATCGGCGCCGTGAAGCCGTCCTTGCGGATCGCGTGCACCGAGACCGTCGCGCTCTCCTTGCCGCGGATGACTATGCGCGACGGCACGACGCGCAAGGCGAAGTCCGGCTGCGGGGCGCTGAGGCGCAGGCGGTAGGCGTAGGCCTCGCCGCCGCAGTGCTGGGCGTCGCTCAGATGCACCGTGTAGGCGCCGTCCTTGGGCAGCTTGACGCGCACGAGCGAGTCGGCGTGGTGGGTGTTCATGCCCGAGCCGAGGTCCTCCACGTCGTCGCTGGCCGCGAGGCACGCGCCCGAGGCGTCCGTGATCTTGAGCAGCGAATCCACCGGCGAGTCGAGCCGGCGGGCGTAGACCTCGGCCACGACCTCCTGCCCGGCGCGCCCCTCGAAGCGGAACAGGTCCTGGTCGCCGGGGGTGCCGATGGTGCCGTTGACGATCACGGGCAGCGTCACCGACTGCGCCTTCTTGGCCGTGCTGTTCGGCTCGCTCTCCACCCCGTCGGGAAGCGTGTCGAGCTGGAACGGCACGCGGTTGGACAGCACGCCGCCCCGGCCGCGCGCGGCGAGGTAGGTGATGCCCGGCGCGGCATCCTTGGTCGGCGGCGTGAGCTGTGTCTCCGCCAGGTTCGCGCCTTTGAGGTCGACCACGGCCGGTATGCCGACCTGGCCCCCCAGCGGGAAGACGCTCGTGACGAACGGCAGCTCGCCCAGCGTGAGGCGGTAGACGAAATCTTCGCGGCCGCGGAAAATCGAGTCGTGGATGGCGAGGATGTAGTCGCCGTCGGCGGGGATCTCGCGCATCAGGACGGGATCGGGCCTGAAGCGGTAATCGTCGTTATAGCCGACCTCCTGACCGGTGGAGTCGCACAGCACCAGCACGGGCTGGAACCAGCCCGGCACCGCGTCAGCCATGTAGGGCACCAGCTCGCGGGCCAGGACCTGGATGACCAGCCGCTGGCCGCGCTTGGCCGAGAAGCGGTAGCGGTCTACGGAGCCCGAGGCGATCTGCCCGTTGATGGTGCACGGCAGGCGGACGCAGACCTCGTCTTCGTCGACGTCGCTCTGCGCGCCGGGGCCGCCCATGCTCATGGACATCTGCATCGTCTCCATGCCCATCATGTCGTCCTTCGGCTTGTCGCGCTTGCGCTTGCGCAGGCTGCCGGCCTCTTTGCCGAGGATCTGCTTGATGCTGGTGGGCAGCGGGTCGGCCGAGACCTCGGGCAGCTGGCCGACGTAGAAGGCCATCGGGTTCGAGAGGCCGCGCGGCGTGGCGAGGCGGATCTCGCGCTCGCCGGGCGGCGCGTCCTTGGCGACCGTGATGTCGGCGATCACAAGGTTGGCGATGGAGTCGCACTGCGGCTGCTGGACGTAGTCGCCGACGAGCTTGTCGATGCGCTCGATCAGGTTGGTGATCGACTGGTCGCGCTTGGCGGCGGGCCGGGCCTTCAGCTCGCGCATCTGCTCCTGCAGGAGCTGCATCTCCTGCGGGTTCATCCGCTTGTTGTATTCGACGATGTGCCCCGTGACGCCGCGCCCGGAGACCAGCACCTCGTCCACCCCGGCGAGCGACTGCCCGCCCAGCGTAACCCGGAAGGTCGTGCCCTGCTGGCCGCCCGCCGGATAAACGAAGCCGATGTACGACTGCGCCCGGGCGGCGTGGGGCGCCAAGGACAGGAGGGACGCGAGGGACAGGAGGTGTAAGGCGCGTTCGCCGAACGCTCGGCGGACGGCTCGGGGAGCCGTCCCTACCAGATGCGCAATGAGTCGAGTCATAATCGGATCTCTCCAACCGGTGAACTGTGAACCCGGAAACCCCTCCAACCCGGCGGCTACATGATCTCCTTCAGGAGGCCGGCGGACTTGGCGCCGTTTTCGGTCGTGGCCAGCACGCGGGCGTCAAGCCCCTCGGGGTGCGGCAGCTTGGCGTTGGCGTCGATGCCCGCCAGCGCGTAGATGCTGCCCAGCAGGTCGATCGGATAGACCGGCCGGTCCTTGACCTCCTCGCCCTTGGCGTCGGAGGAGCCGACGATCTGCCCGCCCTTGAAGCCGCCGCCCGCGACCAGCACCGAGAACACGTTGCCGTAGTGGTTGCGGCCACCGTTCCACGGCGGCTGCCAGTCGACCTTTGGCGAGCGCCCGAACTCGCCGCAGCACCAGACGACCGTGCTGTCGAGCATCCCGCGGTCGGAGAGGTCCAGCAGCAGCGAGGCGAGCCCTTGGTCGAGCTGCGGGCACTGGCGGGTCATGGAGGCGAAGTGGTTGGAGTGCGTGTCCCAGCCGCCGGGGTAGTTGATGGTCACGTACGGCACGCCCGACTCCACCAGGCGGCGCGCGGCCAGGCAGTCCTGGCCGAAGGTGTGCCGGCCGTAGCGGTCGCGCAGCTTGCTGTCTTCCTTCGACAGGTCGAAGACATCCTTGCCCTCGCCGAGAATCAGGTTGTAGGCCTGGCGCTCGGCGTCCTCGTTCTCCACGATGGCCGGGTTGTCGGGCATGGCGTTGCCGAGCGTGTTAAGCGAGCCCAGCAGCTCGCGGCGGGCGTTCTGGCGCTGGTCCGTGATGCCGCGCGCGATGACGCCCTCGACCTCGAAGCGCGTCGCGTTCGGGTCGCTGCCCGTGGCGAAGGGCTTGCAGCTCGAGTTGAGGAACCCGGCCTCGGAGAAACGGCCCTGCGGCTGCGTGAGCACGACGTAGGGCGGGATCAGGCCCTTGTAGCCCGCGTTGTAGCCCTTGAGCAGCGCGAAGACCGCGCCGATGCAGGGGTAGGCCAGGCGCTCGCCCGGCATGTGGCCGGTCTGCATCAGGTAGGCCGCCGTCTCGTGGCCGTTATTGCGGTGCGTCATGCTGCGGATGATCGAGAACTTGTCCGCCTGCTTGGCCAGCATCGGGAAGAGGTCGCCAAGCTGGATGCCCGAGACGTTGGTGGGGATCACGCCCTTGAACTGGCCCGTGTAGTCGTAGCCCGCGTCGGGCTTGGGGTCCCAGGTGTCGGAGTGCGACATGCCGCCCCAGAGGAAGACCTGGATCACCGACTTGGCCTTGGCCTTGACAGCAGGCTTCCCCTGCGCCCACGCGGAGGGTGCGAGCCGGTCTGCCAGCAGAAGGCCCGCCGTTCCGAAAACGCCGCGGCGCAACGCGTCGCGCCGGGTGATCGAATGCTTGTTCGTGTTCATCCTTTGTCCTCCTGTCGGTAGGGACGGCACCCTGAACCACCGACCACCGACCTCTGATCTCTGATCTCTGATCTCCGACCTCTGACCTCTGACCTCTGACCTCTGATCTCCGACCTCTGACCTCTGACCTCTGACCTCTGACCTCTGA
>CAYLUN010000197.1:0-4910 GCA_964386865.1 uncultured Lentisphaeraceae bacterium
GCTTGAGGCGGATAAATATTCTTTCAGGATGCGCCCAACTGGCGAACTCGGGTTAACATCCTGCCCGGCTCTACGCCGAACGTGTGGCAACCCCACACACCGAGCGCCAACGCCATCACGCAGTCATCGTGGTAACCGCTCGGCGCGGAGTAGCTCACCTGACCGGTCGGGCCGATCAACGTCCGCTTTCAACACGACGCTCTTGCCGCGCCGGTTTCTTGGGCGCTGCGATTACCGCACTCCGTCCGGGTAGGGGTGGGGCGCTGGGGCGCTCGCTCCCGGACCGGCTCGAAACCGGTTTGGGGCGCTGCTGGGGCGCTCGTGGGGCGCTGTTGGGGCGCTGCCCCGTTTTGAACCGCACCCCCATTCCGAATACCCCCTCGGCCTCGCCTGCTCATACAGGGCCGCGAGCGTGCCGAATGCGACCCGGTTGCCGCCCATATCAGTGAATCTGAACTTCGCCCCGGTCTACGGCGCCATCCCTATCCGCCGCCTCTCTTTGCCAGTTCCACACATACCGCGTCGCGGTGTGCCCGCCCTGCTTGCCTCTCCGGACGCACTCGAGCCAGCCCAGTTCCTCGATCGCGTGGAGGCAGTTGCAGACGCAGGTCGCGCTTATGCCCGCGACTTTCCCGAACTCGTGGCACGGTATCCAGAACTCGCGCGAATCGCCGACCGCCGCCGCCATGTTGCGGGCCACGCGCCAGAGCGTGGCCAGGTTCGTCCCCTCGTCGATCATCCCGTCGGGCGGCAGAGGGTGTGGGCGGCAAAGCGCCCACGCGTGCGCGTTCGCGAGAAGATCCCTGACGCCGTCGCGCGCCCGGTCAAACCCGAACAAGAAGTCCTTCAGCGTGCGCTCGAACTCCTCATCGGGCAGCGGCCCGGACTTGACACGCAGGTACCAGGCCTTGCACAATTTGCGCGCCTGCGGATAGCCGAGGTCCAGATTGTGCCGCGCCAGCCTGGCCAGCTTGAAGAGGGCGGCCTTGCGACCGCCCGCGCCGGCGGGGACGCACAGCGCGACCGCCTCGTCCTCTGTCACCTGTACAGAGAGAGACAGAGAGACAGGGTAGCTACTGTATACACTGTTACCTTCTTCCCTGATATCTATCTCCGTTTCTCTCTGTCTCTCCTCTGCTTCTCTCTGTAAACCCGGCTCCGGGCGCACCGGGACCTGGCAAGGACTCGCGCTCATAACCGCAACTCCACTTCCTCCGCCGCCGTGAGCGCGGCACGCCTTCTCCGCAAGGCGGTTCTCATGGCCCGGCCTCCCCCGCGTCCGACTTTTGACCATGGTCGAAAGTTTGCAGAACGGCGGCCCTGTAACCCGCCAGCTCCGCGGCCTCGCTGACCTCCAGACGCTGTTCATGATTGAGCTTCCCGACGTCGATCACCTGCAGCAGGGCGTCCATGACGATCTTGCGCAGCACCGGGGGCTTGACGGCCTCCAGCTCCCAAACGTGACGGCCGTACCGCCGGATATACTCGCGGGCCGTGCTCGCCCCGACCTTCGCCTCCATGTCCGGCTGCAGCCCCAGCTCCACAACCTGGCTGTGGTTCAGCGCGGCCTTGACGACCAGCAGCCGGTCTTCCGGCACGCAAAAATCGTCGCGCAGGGAGCGCCCGAACGATTCGGCGATCGTCATCCCGGCGGGGTCGAGATCGGAAACGACGACGACGGCGAGCCTGTCCTTCCCGCTCTTCCTCCAGCGCTCGACCATCGCGGCACGCGGCGGCAGCGACGAGAAGCCCCTCATGACGGTCATCGGGACAGTAAGCTCATCGGAGACCGGCCGGAGCGTCCCGCGGACTGTCAACTTCTCCACGACAAGCTCGACGTGATCGGGCTGTGTCTGCAGCAGGTCGCGCCAGTAGTTCTTGAGGAACCCCTCAAGCGCCTCCCTCAAATACGCCTGCGGATGCGGGTGGACGTGGTACAGCGTCGTCGGCCTTGTCGAGTCCTCGATCGCGCTCATGGGGATCTCGCCGTTCAGCCGCAGGCGGGTAAGGATGCCCGTCAGCGTGTGGTATGACTTCGCGTTATTCATGTACCTGCCGCGCTTCCTGCAATGGATTCTGGGCGGGTCGTTGAGCAGCAGGTAATGGATCTGCCTGTCGGACAGCGGCCATTCCGCGCGCATTTCCTGCACGACCCTCACACATGCGTCGGCGAGCGGCCTGTTGCCCAAAATCGTGGACCGCTCGCGCCTGTCGCCAAGTGCCAGGCAGGCGGCGTCGCCCCCGGAGCCGCGGCGCCGTGACTCCACGAGGAGCCTGTGCGCCGCGGACGGGTCTATCGTGACCGCCAGCTCGCGGGCCTGCTGGTCGATGGTCTTCACCCGCTGAGCGTTGTGCTCGACCACGAGCCGCACGAACTCCGGCGAGCCGGCTGGTACTTCGACGACGCGGCACGGCACCGAGCCGAGCCCGGCCATGCGCGCTGCGCAGAGGCGGCGGTTTCCGCTGATCACCCATCCGCCGGAATTGACCACCAGCGGGTCGAGCACGCCTTTCCTGAGGATGCTCGCCGCCAGTTCAATGACGTCCGGGTCGGTCTCGCGGATCACCCCGTAAATGCGGTCGTTCTCGGGCGGGGTTCTAAGGTCCGAAACCGAAATTTGACCATGGTCGAAAGTTCCTTCATTCACCGTGGTTTTCTCCTTTCCTTCTTCTGTCCGGATCACGCCGCACACCGTGCGGGTTTCCGTTATTTCCGCCTGTAAAAGCCTGTTATTTGCAGGCAGGGCGCCTTGCGGGCACCCCCCCCGTTCTGTCACGTCTCCCTGAAACACGCGTAGATTTCCAGCGTCTCGCCGATCCGTCGCATGACGGCCTCGGCCTGCTTCACCAACCCCTTGCGGCCCCACCCGGCCAGCAGCTCGCTGCGCGAGTACTGGCTGGTGATGACGCAACGCCCGCGCTTCATGTCGAGCAGTTCCCGCAGATCGTCGGCGAACCCGTCGCTGGGGTTGTGACCGAAGTCGTCGAGGAACAGCCAGCTTTCGAAATCCTCGCCGGCCGAACCCAGCCCGACGTTTTCCAGAAAGGACTGTTTGCCGCCGGGGTCGTTGCGGAACGACGCGAGCCTGTTGCGCAGCTGCGGGGAGGTCCACCAGAACACCTCGCAGTTGTGCCGGGCCATCAGGTTCAGGGCGTACCAGGTAGCGAGCCGGGTTTTTCCCGCGCCCGAGTCGCCGTACAGGTAAAGCCCCGGCACGGTGTCAGGCCCGCCGTGCGGGTCTTCGAAGTTCACTGACAGCTCCCTGACCTGGGCGGCCACGCTCCTCGCGATGCCGGGACGTCCGAAATCGAACGGCTCCGACGGCATCGGCGGCAGCATGCGCGGCAGACTGAGCGCAAGATCCCTGACGGTGTCCGCCACAGCCCCTTCATCCGAGGGGTCAGGATCGTACTTCTCTCCGCACCAGGCGGCATGGGTCGTCTCGTCAAACAGCGGGGTCACCATGGCTCGCCTCCCTTCGCGTCGATCCTGCGGGACACGCGGGGCGGCTGGCCGTGCCTTTGTTTCCCGGAAAAACAAGCCCCCCGCGCATCGGGTGCCTCCAGCACTCCCGATGGTGCGGCGGGGGGATATTGTTTTTTCTTACAGAGTTCCCCTCTCCTGTATTCAGGAGGGGAACTGTAAGAGTCTGCGCAAATTTCCGCCGCGTTTCCGTGCACAGGGGGGGCTTGTTCACCGTCTGCGCAAGGCTGTTCATTATCCGCGCAGGGTGCGGCGGCCTTCCCGTACGGGCTGACCGCCGGGTGCAGTTCCCTCGTCAGCGGCTCTCTGCTCTTGGATCCCGGCACGTAGCCGGAGGCGCTTTTCAGCAGTCCGAGGGCGTGAAGCATCCGGGTCGCCTTGCGGACCGTGTTGCGCGACACGTGGCAGCGGTCGGCAAGGACCGAGTCCGACAGCGTCACCGTGCGCGAGCGCCTGTAGCTCGACTCCCTCACCAGCGTGTGCCACACGGCCAGGCAGAGCGCGTACGTCTCCGGCCTCTGGCTGCGGGCGATAAGGTCGGCGTCCGCGTCGGCCACGGCCGTCCACTTCATCGCGCGGGGCTTGCGCGAGGCCTGCGGCGCCTCTTCATCGGTCGCCGCCGGCATGTCCGGCGCGTCCCGGCAGATGATGCCGTCAAAATCGATCACCTCGTCATCGTCCGTTGTCATCTTTCACCTCCCGGTTGTTTCGCTCAGGCCTTCACCTTCTTCCGGGGCGCCCGCCGCGCCGCCTTCAGTTCCTCGGCCAGGGCCTTGAACTCCGGGCTCTCCAGATACGCCAGCACCTCGCCCACGCGGAACCGGGGCCGCCCGCCCAGCTCGTGCTTCGGAACCCTGTACCGCCAAAGCGTCGGCACGCTGATACCGACATTGCGCGCCAGCTCGCGCTGCGATACGAACGGTTCCGGCGAGGTTCGCTTCGCCACGCCTTCCCCTCCGCCGTCCTCGCCGCGCAGAGTCCTCAGCGCGGCCGCCTTGCGGTCCGGCGTCGCCGCCAGCACCGCCGCCAACAGATCATTCGTCAACTCGCCCATAACCTATACTCCTTTCACCGTTTCTCATGGTTTCGTGCAGCGCGGATCAGACCCGCGCACACGTCGTCTTTTCACTGCACGCAGAAAACCGACATTTTTCGCCTCCGCCCGACTGCCCTGCGCCGCCGGATCGGCAGCGCAAGCCCGTTTAAATGAGTGAAAAATCGACAGCCGTTTACATCGCGTCAGAGTCCGTCGGCCGTTCGCATGCGTGATCCCTTCATCCTACGCAAAAAACCGACATTTTCGGCGGTTACGGCACTCTGTGCCAACAAGGCCAACCGTACCGTACAGTCCGCCGTATAGTCCGCGCCGATCCTTGACACGCCCCGCAGAGTTTGGTCTAATACGCCCCAGCAAACCCGCCAAGCC
>CAYLUN010000198.1:0-4729 GCA_964386865.1 uncultured Lentisphaeraceae bacterium
CTTGAATTCGGCAAAAACGCCTCGTTTGGGCACTCTTTCGCCTGGTTTGGGTCTTATGGGAATGTGAGGCTGCTGTTATCATAGAAACAAAGTGGGAGGTTCTTGGACTGAAGCGTGGCACAGGAAGAGGCGGCCGCGGCACGTCAACACGCTTTTTACAAATGGAGAAGCAACGCACATGAAAAACTACGTCAAGGACAAGGTCATTGTCATCACCGGCGGTTCGTCGGGTTTCGGTCTGTCAACGGCGGAGCTGCTGCTGGAACTGGGCGGCAAAGTCGTCATCACCGGCCGCGACGCCGAGCGGCTGAAGGCGGCGGAAAAACACCTGAAGCACGAGGAGCTGCTCGCCGTGCGGGCCGACGCGGTGAAAACCGACGATTGGAAGAGGCTGGTGCGGCAGACGGTGGACAGGTTCGGTCGGATTGACGTGTTGGTCAACAACCACGGCGCGGGCGTCAAGATCGCCAACGTCGAGGACATCGACGATGAGTACCTCGGAACCGTCCTCGACATCAACCTCGCATCGATCATCCGCGGCTGCCGCGAAGTCATCCCGACGATGAAGGCGGGTAAGCGCGGCCACATCATCAACGTTTCCAGCGGCTGCGCCTATCACGCGTGGCCCAAGTGGGCCGCCTATACCGCCGCCAAGGCCGGCTTGGTGGTTTTCACGCGCTGCCTGCATCTGGAAATGGCCGAGTGGGGCGGCAAGGCCACATCCTTCATCCCCGGCGCGGCCAAGACCAATTTTTGCGCCGCAGCGCAACTTGACGACAAATGGCAGGAGGGTTACCCCAGCGCGGAGGATTTCGCCCGCAGTCTCGTGCATTGCATTGACGTGCCCGAAGGCACCGTGATCGAGGAGATGGACGTCTGGGGCACACGGCAGGTCAAAGACATGCTCGTGCCGTATTGAGGCAGGGCCCGCCTGCGCCCGGTGACCGGCGCACCGGCGGAACGAGAGCGCGCTCCGTTTTCGCCCCGACGCGGCGCCTGCGGCCCGCAGGCGCTCCAGAACCTTCTGACCGCGCAGCGCGTAGTTCTCGCAGCCTAACCCGCGAAGTCGGAGAGCAAAGAGGAGAGTCCATACTATGAGCAAAGACCAACGGAACAAGTTGAATGGTTCTCTTACGATTCTTTCCGGCCAGGGCGACTGGGCCGGCAACTGGGGCCCCGTGTTCGCCGTCGCGGAAAAACCCGACGGACGGGGCAGGGGGTTCCTGCTGATCGTGGCGGTGTGGAGCGCGGCCGCGGTCGCGCACGGGCTTGTCCATTACGTGCCGCAAGGGGCCGCCCTGACGCTGGCTGGCGGCGCGATCACCCTGCCGATCCTCGCCTTCGGGGCGGCGCGCGCGGCGCTGGGCCTGGCGGAGGGCGGCAACTTCCCGGCGTCGATCAAGACGGTGGCCGAGTGGTTTCCCAAGGAGGAGCGGGCGCTGGCGACGGGCCTGTTCAACGCGGGCAGCAACGCCGGAGCGATCGCGTGTCCGCTGCTGGTGCCGCTGCTGGTTGAGCGCTGGGGCTGGCCGGGCGCGTTCTACGCGACAGGCGCGGTGGGCTTCGTCTGGCTCGCCGCCTGGTGGCGCCTGTACCGCGGCCCGGACGAACATCCGCGCGTTTCGCCGGCGGAACGGGCCCACATCGGCAAAGATCCGGCCGAGCCGACGGCCCGGAAAATCCCCTGGGCGCACCTTTTGCGCTGCCGCCAGACGTGGGCGTTTGTTGTCGGCATGGCGGCGTCCTCGCCGGTCTGGTGGTTCTACATCTTCTGGGGGCCGAAGTTTCTCAAGGCGCAGTTCGGCCTCGACCTGAGCGGCAGCAGCCTGCCGCTGGCCATGGTCTTCCTCGGGGCGAGCGTCGGCGGGGTCGGGGGCGGCTGGCTGTCGTCGCGGCTGCTGAAGCGGGGCTGGAGCCTGAACGCGTCTCGGAAGACGGCGCTCCTGGCCTGCTCGCTGGCGGTGGTGCCGGTGCTGGCGACGCCGCTGGTCGGCAACGTCTGGCTGGCGGTGGGGCTGCTGGGCCTGGCTGCGGCCGCGCACTGCGGCTTTGCGGCGAACCTGTTCACGCTGGTCAGCGATACGGTGCCGCGGCAGGCGGTCGGCTCGGTGGTCGGGATCGGCGGCATGGCGGGCGCGGTCGCCGCCATTTTCTTCTCGGAGTTCACGGGGCGCATCCTCCAGTCCGGCACCGGGTACAGAACGCTCTTCGGCGTCGCCGCCGCGGCCTATGTGACGGCGCTGGCCCTGATGCACGCGCTGCTGCCCCGTTTGGAGCATATGGAGGTGCCGAGTGAGCGTTCATGACGTGTTGGAGCGGCGCAGGCCGGAGCGGATCGTTTACGCGCCGAACTATTGGCAGTGGTTCGCGCACAACCGTAACCACGGGCTTTTGCCGCCGGAGGCGGCGCACTGCCGCGACCAGCTGGCGCTCCTCGAGGCGCTCGACCTCGACGTGTTCAGCCGCAACCTCTATTGCGACGAGCAGCGGGGCTGGTGGGGCGGGCTCTGCGAGCTCGAGGGGAACGGCGAGGAGCGGACGTGGTTTGAGGGCCGCGACCGGCTCATCGAGCGGAGGTGCGGGCGGCTGACCGAGCGGCTGCGGTACGTGTTTCAGGAGTCGACGCTGGTGCAGGAGAAGCAGCTGGTGGACGATTACGCGAACCAGCTCGGCGACCTGGAGGCGCTGCTCTCTTCCCGGCGCTGGCGGTTCGTGCCTGAGCGGTATGCCGCGATCCAAGGCCGTGTGGGCAAACGCGGCGTTGCGGTGGCGGGCGAGGTGATCGGCCCGCTCAAAATGCTGCATGTGCTGCTGGGGCCGCAGGATGCGACGTTCTGCCTGATGGACTATCCGGAGCGCATGCGGGAGCTGCTCGCGCTGCACGAGGCGGCCCAGCTGGAGCTGGTCGGGCAGATGGCGCGGGCGGGCGTGCGCGTCATGATGGCGATGGACAACCTCGACACGGCGTTTCATCCGCCCGCCTATGTCGAGCAGTATTCGGCGTCGTTCTACGAGAAGGCCAGCCGCCTGTGCCACGAGCACGGCAGCCTGTTCTTCATTCACGCCTGCGGGCGACAGCGCGACAACCTGCCGTTGATCGCCTCGCTCGGCGTGGACGGGCTCGAGGGCGTGGCGTTTCCCACGCTGGGCGACGTCGAGCTGGACGAGGCGATGCGGCTCAGCGGCGAGCGGCTGATCATCACGGGCGGGATCAGCGCGCAGGAGTTCGAGCGGCTGCGCACGCGCGAGGCCGTGTTCGCCTACGTGAAGGAGCTCTTCGGGCGGATGCGGCCCTACACGCACCGCTTCATCTTGTCGTCGAGCTGCAACACGCCGTACACGGCGCCTTGGCAGACCCTCGTCTGGCTTCGCGACGCGTGGCGCGAGTATGCGGCCGAAGGTTGAGCGAGAACAAGAAGAGCAGGCACCTCGCTGCACAGGCTTCCGTGAAAGAATAGGGACAGTATGAAAAACCCGTTGGCAAAACGCTTGGCGCCAGGGCTCGCAAGCTCGCTGTTGGCAGCCTTTGTTGCGGACGCAGCAGAACAGCCTCCCCTGGCTACGCCGTATCGCGCGGAAGGCAACGCTATCGTCGGACACAATCTGGGGCAGTATCACAACCGGCCGCTTTTCATCAACAACGCAAATGCGTTTGTGCTTGCGGGCGACCGCCCCCTTGTCCGTTTCGGGCAAGGGCAGCGGATCTATGGCGCCCTGATGCTCGCGTATGTTCGCGGCGACCGGGCGAAGTGGTTGCATCTCTGCGGCGACGTTTACGCCACGTATCACGCCGGACGGATGGCCTGGGCCGTCAAGGACTCCGCATTTGACGGTGTGCGCATCAGTCTCGAGGCCGTGCCGATGGACTCCGCGGTCGGGTTTGCGGTAAAACTCGCCGTGGAAGGGAACGCGCCCGGCGACCGGCTCGTCTGGGCCTACGGCAGCAGCCTTGAGGTTGGGCGGTCAGACAATCCGGCCGTCAAGGGGCTGCCCCGGTGGCGCAAGGAGGGTTTTGACGCGGCAGAGTGCCAGGGTAGTCTTGTTCAGATGGGCGAGGAGGGACTGTTCACCGTCACTCTCCGGCCAGGCGGTGCAGTGCCGCCGGCACGTTCCTCCGCCGTGACCGTTGCCGGGCGATGCGACACCGCTACCGACCTGGGGGTGGGCGATGCGGCCTCTTGGCGGGACCCGCGAGCCTTTGCGGCCAGCACGAACGCGGGGCTTCCTCTGGTCCGCGGCACGACGCCGCTGGATGCGCGCCGCGAGATCATCTGGGCTTTTGAAGCCTACGCGGGGGAGCGTCCGGGCGAGCTGTCACGGCTCCATGCGCCGGCGCAGACCTTGGCCAGCGGACTGCGGCGCAGCGAAAGCATGGCCGGGCGCGTGACCGCCTCGACGCCCGAGCCGCGGCTCGACGCGCTGCTCTCGTGCGCGGCGGCCGAGCTCGACGGCATGTGGTATCCGCCTGCCTTTGTTCATGCGACGATGCCCCCCTGGAATGTGCCTTATCTTGGCTGGTATACGATCTATGGCAACACCATCTGTGGCTGGCACGAGCGGGTCAAAGAGGCGGCGGCGTTCTACATCGGCTCGCAAGTGCGACAGTCACCCAACGTCCGGGCGAAGTCCGATCCGGCCCGGCGTTATTGCATCGAACATCCGGATTCGCGTTTCTATGGCGTCGGGCACATCCCGACACACCAATCCAGATACGACATGCAGTCGCAGT
>CAYLUN010000199.1:0-4595 GCA_964386865.1 uncultured Lentisphaeraceae bacterium
AAGCGCACGCCCGCCTTGGAGCCCATCATCTCGCTGGCGTAGTAGGCCAGCGTGGACTTCAGGTCGGCCAGCGACACCGGCTTCGTGTCCACATACAGGCCTTCAATCTGGTGAAAGTTCGCGCTGTGCGTGGCGTCGGTCGTGTCGCGGCGGTAGGTGCGCCCCGGCGTGATGATCCGCACCGGCGGCTGGCGCTGCGTCATCATGCGGATCTGCACCGGCGAGGTCTGCGTGCGCAGCAGCAGGCTGTCCGTCAGCCAGAAGGTGTCGGAGATGTCCATCGACGGGTGATGGGCGGGCGTGTTGAGCGCCGTGAAGTTGTTGAAGCGCGTCTCAATGTCGGGCCCGTCCGCCACCGTGAAGCCCAGCCGCGCAAAAATCGCTGCCGTCTCCTCGATCACCCGCGAGACCGGATGCTTCGCGCCCGGCGCGAGCCAGCGCCCCGGCAACGTGCAGTCGAAGGCGCGCTCCTCTTTCTTTGCCGTGCCGACCGCCGACAGCCGCTCGGCCAGCGCCGCCTCGAGCGCCGCGCGCCACGCGTTGGTGCGCTTGCCGAACTCGGGCCTCTCCGCCGCCGGCACGTCCTTCATCTGCTTGACGATCGCCGGCAGCAGGCCGTTACGGCCCAGATACCGGATCCGCACCTGTTCGAGCGAGGCCGCGTCCGCCACACCGGCCGCTTCCGCCAGCGACTGCGCCTGTTGTGCATCCAATTCTGCAAGTGTCATATGCCGTTCGCCTTCCATCAGAAAAATGAGTAAAGAAGTTTATGTTAATCCCCCCGCGAAATCAATTTTCAACTTGAAACAAAAAAAGAACCGCCCCGCGAAGGGACGGTTCTCTTTTCGCCGCGTAGACAGCCGGTCAGGCCGTTACACGAGCGCGGCGCGAGCTTTCGCGATCAGGGCCTTGAACCCGTCCGCGTCAGCGATCGCGATCTCGGAGAGCATCTTGCGGTTGATTGCGATGCCCGCCTTCGTCAGCCCCTCCATGAAGCGGCTGTAAGTCATCCCCTCGTTGCGGACCGCCGCGTTGATGCGGGTGATCCACAGGCTGCGGAAATCGCGCTTGCGGAGCTTGCGGTGCTCGGTCGCCAGCCGCTGCGCGCGGTCGACGGCCTCGGTCGCCTGACGGAACAACTTGCTGCGGGACCCGCGAAAACCTTTCGCGAGCTCCAAGCGCCGACGCCGACGCTCTCTGGAAGCCGGTGCATTCGTGACTCGTGACATGACACAATCTCCTTAACTTAGTTGCCCTGCAGCATGCGCGCCGCCGTCTTGGTGAACGTGACATCAACTGCGGTAGTCCCACGGAGATTGCGCTTGCGCCCGCGCGGCTTATAGCCGTTCAGGTGGGACTTGCCCGCCTGCGAACGCATCACTTTGCCCGTGGCCGACATTTTGATCCGCTTGGTCGCGGACTTCTTGGTCTTCATGGTAGGCATGATTTACCTCTTCCTTGTTTGAAGCCTGAACCCGCCGGGCAGCCAGCCGTGAAAGCCCGTACGGGAACGCCTGTTCCACCCCCGAGGGTGAAAAAGAGGGTTAATTTGTATCAAATACCCACCGCCCCCGTCTAGCCCAAACCACTTTTTTATGCCACCCCGCAGGCGGTTGTGTTAAAGTGACACGCATTCTATGGAGGAACAGTGATGCGTATAGCGGCCCTTCTCGTGTTGGCGTGTGTCTGTGCTCTCACCGGTTGCACCTCGTCGCGGGTGATCGAAAACACGCGTGTCCCCGAAATCGAGATCGACGAGTCGGGAGCCATCACGTTCAACGGCGAGCGCGTACAGCTCGGCAAGGTGGCCGCCACCGTCCGCTCCGCAGGCTTCAAGCGGGAGCAGGAGATCAACATCCTCGTTCCCGACAAGTTCGACCACACGCTCCGGAGCGCGGTCTGCGCCGAACTCGTTCGCGGCGGCTACACGCGAACCATCTTCATGAAAAGCCGCAAGGCCACGGCGACCGTTATCCAGAAGAGGTAGCCATGCCGCTCCCGCGCAACGCCCACCCCAAGATCGGACTCGCCCTCGGCAGCGGCGGCGCGCGCGGGTGGGCCCACCTGGGCGTCCTGCGGCGCCTGACTGAGCTGGGCGTCCGCCCCAGCTGCATCGCGGGCACGAGCATCGGCTCCATCGTTGGAGCCCTCTACGCCTCCGACCGGATCGACACCATGGAGGACCTCGCCACGCAACTCGACTGGAAACGTGTCGCCCAGCTCTTCCTCGAAGTCAGCTTCCCACGCTCCGGACTCCTGACCGGCAAGAACTTAATGAAGCTGCTGCGCAGCATCATCCCCGTTCACGCCATCTCCAGCCTCCGCGTCCCCTATGCCGCCGTCGCCACCGACCTCGACTCCGAAGCCGAGGTCGTGCTGGACTCCGGCAGCCTCTTCACCGCGATCCGCGCCAGCATCGGCATCCCCGGCATCTTCACACCCACCGTCCTCAACGGCCGCCACCTTGTGGACGGCGGCCTCGTCAACCCCCTCCCCGTCTCCGTCTGCCGCGCCATGGGCGCCGACCTCGTGATCGCCGTGGACATCAACCTCCGCGCGCCCCCGCAGCGTCGGCAGCCCCTCCGCGCGCCCGTCCCCGAGCCCTCCCCCCGCATCGCTCGGCTGACCGCCTCGCTCGCCCGGCTCGTGCCCCAGCTCCAAGAGCCCGCGGAAAACGCCGTCCACCGCTGGCTCACCCCTCAAAAAAGCGCCGCTGACACGCTTTCGATCTTCGACGTGCTCACGCGCTCCTTCCGCCTGGCCGAGAACCAGATCACCCGGCGCGAGCTGGAGATCAACCCGCCCGACATCCTGATCCAGCCCGAGGTCGGCGACATCATGACCCTCGAGTTCCACCGCGGCCCCGAAGCCATCGCCGCCGGCATCCGCGCCGTCGACGAAGTCCTGCCCCAACTCCAAAACCTTCTCCACTTGAACGTTGAACGTTGAGCGTTCAGCGTTGAACGTTCCAGGCCCATCAACCTCCCTCCCCGAAACTCTCCCATGTCCCTCCAACGCCTCGAACAGCTCCGCGCCGAGATCCAGCGCCACGACCGCCTCTACTACGTCGAGGCCCGGCCCGAGATCGGCGACGCCGACTACGACGCCCTCTACCGCGAACTTGAGGCGCTTGAGCGCGCGCACCCCGAGTGGCTCACCCCCGACTCGCCCACCCAGCGCGTCGGTGGCGCCCCCCTCGCCGCCTTCCGGCAGGTCCGGCACGACCCGCCCATGATGAGCCTCGACAAGACCCACTCCCGCGACGACCTCGTCGACTTCGACGCCTTCCTGCGCCGCCAGCTTCCTGGCGAGGTCTGGGATTACGTGGTCGAGCCTAAGATCGACGGCGTAGCCTTCTCCCTGCTCTACGAGAAGGGCCTCCTCACCCGCGCCGCCACCCGCGGCAATGGCGAGGTCGGCGACGACATCACCGCCAACGTCAAGACCATCCGCTCCATCCCGCTCTCGCTCCCCGGCGCGCCCGACACGCTCGAAGTGCGCGGCGAGGTCTACATGACCCGCGCCGGCTTCGCGGAACTCAACCGCCGCGAGGAGGAGGCCGGCCGCGAGCCCTTCATGAACCCGCGCAACGCCGCCGCCGGCTCGCTCAAGCAGCTCGACCCGCGCGAGGTCGCCCGCCGCCCGCTCGATGCCGTGCTCTACGCCGCCGGCGCCGTCAAAGGCGCCTCCTTCCCCTCCCACGGCAGCCTGCTCAAACAGTTCGCCGCTTGGGGCTTCAAGACCCCGCCCTGGCTGCGCCTCTGCGTCGATATCCGCGCCGTGCTCGACGCCATCGACGAACTCGAGTCCCAGCGACACACCTTCCCCTTCGAAATCGACGGCGCGGTCGTCAAGGTCAACCGCCGTGACCTCTACGCGCGCTTTGGATCCACCGCCAAGTCGCCGCGCTGGGCGCGCGCCTTCAAATACGAGCCCGAGCGCGCCGAGACCCGCATCTGGAAGATCACCGTGCAGGTCGGCCGCACCGGCGTACTCACCCCCGTCGCGGAGCTTGAGCCCGTCCTCCTCGCCGGCTCTGAGATCGCCCGCGCCACGCTCCACAACGCCGACGAGATCGCCCGCAAGGACATCCGCGTCGGCGACCGCGTCTGGGTCGTCAAGGCCGGCGACGTCATCCCGGCCGTCGAGAGCGTCCTCGCCGAGAAGCGCGACGGCTCCGAGACCGCCTTCGCCATGCCCGGCGCCTGCCCCGTCTGCGGCGGCCCCACGGCCCGCCTCGGCGACGAGGTGGCCCACCGCTGCACCAACCCCGCCTGCCCCGCGCAGCGCGTCGGCCGCCTCGAGCACTTCGCCTCGCGCGACGCCCTCGACCTCCGCGCCATCGGCGGCAAGGTCGCCGAAGCCCTCGTCGCTCAGGAGTGGGTCAAAGACCCGCTCGACCTCTTCTCGCTCACGCTGTCCCAGCTCGAGGAGTTCCGCCTCGGCGACGCCGCCAGCGGCACGCGCAAGTTCGGCAAGAACGCCCAGACCGCACTGGAAGCGCTCGAAGCCGCCAAGTCGCTGACCCTCGACCGCTGGCTCTTCGCCACCGGCATCCCGAACGTCGGCGTCACCGTGGCCGAGCAGATCGCCTC
>CAYLUN010000200.1:0-4592 GCA_964386865.1 uncultured Lentisphaeraceae bacterium
TCCCTACCGGAAACGCGCGGCGGCGGCGGGGACGCGCGTTCGAGCCGCCGGCGCAGGGCTGCGGCAGGGGCTGGCCAGGCCTATTGCCCTTCGCTGACCCGCGCGACCAGGTCGCGGACGACTTCGCCCGCGAGGATGAGGCCGGCGACGGAGGGCACGAAAGCGACGCTGCCGGGGATGCGGCGGCGCACGGTGCAGGAGCGCGGGCTGCCGGCGGGGCAGACGCAGGCGCGGCGGCAGGAGTGATCCGAGGACTCGTCCGGCTCCAGCGGCGGCTCGCGCGAGTAGACCACCTTGAGGCTCTCGACGCCCCGGCGCTTCAGCTCCTTGCGCATCACTTTGCAGAGCGGGCAGACCGAGGTGGCGCCGATGTCGGCCACCTCGAAGCGGGCGGGGTCGAGCTTGTTGCCCGCGCCCATGCAGCTCACGATCGGCACGCCGGCGGCGCGGGACCGCACAGCGAGCTCGACCTTGGCGCTGACGGTGTCCACGGCGTCGACGATGTAGTCGTAGCGCGCGAGGTCGAAGGCGTCCGCGTTCTCGGGCAGGTAGAACGTCTTGAAGGTTTCGACCTCGGCGGCGGGGTTGATGTCGCGCACGCGCTCGGCCATGACCTCGACCTTGGGCCGGCCGACGGTGCTGTGGAGCGCGAGGAGCTGGCGGTTGAGGTTCGTGAGGCAGACGAGGTCGTCGTCGATCAGGGCGAGGTGGCCGACGCCGGAGCGGGCGAGCGCCTCGACGGCGAAGGAGCCGACGCCGCCGATGCCGAAGACCGCGACGCGGCTGCGGGCCAGCGCGGCGAGCCCGTCCTTGCCGAGCAGCAGCTCGGCGCGGGCGAACGGGCTACTCACTGCACGTTGCCCTCTTGCGGGGCGGTGTCCGGCGGGGGCGGCGGCTCGTCTGGCATC
Organism: uncultured Lentisphaeraceae bacterium; assembly: GCA_964386865.1. GTDB lineage: Bacteria > Verrucomicrobiota > Kiritimatiellia > RFP12 > UBA1067 > CAYLUN01. The sequence continues at coordinate 909 of CAYLUN010000200.1, forward strand.
GGCGCGCCCTCTCCGGCCAGCGCAGCCTCCTCGTCGCGCCGGGCGAACGCGTTGTTGGCGGCCTTTTCGGCGGCCTTCTCGGCGAGCCTCATGAGCTGGTCCTGCTGCTTCTTTTGCTCGGCCCTCTGCGCCTGGGTCTGCTGGCTCTTGCGCTCCAGCAGGCGCTCTTTGTAGGAGCGGCTGTCGGCGGTCTCCTCGGCCGTGGCCGGAAGCTCCGCTACGACGGGGGCTGCCGCGCGGAAGCCGGGCTTTCCGAACGTGGAGGGCGGGCCTGCCGAGCGAGCACCGTCGGCGGCGCGGGCGCCGTCGGCGGCGCGCGCGCCTTCCGCGGCGTGCTCTTTGCGCGCGGCCAGCGCGGGCGGCGGCGCCAGGGCCAGGCCGGGCGCGGCCGGGCCCTTCGCGGGGAGGGCCGCGGGGTCGATGAGGCCCTGGCCCAGCTTCAGCGTGACGGTCACGCCGTCTTTCTCGAGCGTGGCGACGTCCAAGTCATAGTCCGCGTCCTTCACGGTCCAGCCGTCGGCCGACGCGCCGACCAGCAGGAAGTAGTTCATGGGCGGCTTGGCGGAGAGGTCGGTGAAGCCGACGGCCGTCTGGCCGCCGGGGGTGACGTTGAGGGCGGACATGTTGACCTGCTTGGCGAGCTTCTGCTGCTCGGCGGCGACCTCGGCGGCGTTCTTGGCGTCGTTGGGGTCGACGGCGGCCTGCCCGAAGTTGGCGGGCAGCGCGCCGAAGGGCATGCGGTCGAGGATCGGCTGGTAGTGGTCAAAGGGCGGCGGGGTGTAGTCGCCGGTCACGGCGGCGCGGCAGAGGCCGGCGCAGAGGAGGCACGCGAACGCAACAGAGGGATAATACGCGCTCATGGTGGGAATAGGATAGCAGAACAGGAGGAGGCGGGAAACTGGAAATTGCGGAGGCCCAAGCTCGCGGGTGCATGGCAGTACTGGAGGTGCCGATGACTCATAATCCTAATCGTAATCATAATCCTAATCCTAATCTCGCGCTTGAGCTGAAGGCTCTCGCCCGCGTACACTGCATCCATGAAAGCGCACTTCGATCACGAGAAACTGGCCGTCTATCAGGAGGCGATTCGATTTGTGGCGTGGGCTGGAGACCTCTTGGAAACACTTCCAAAAAGCCTGGCGGCCTATGACCAATTGGACAGGGCCTCGACGTCTATTGCCTTGAACATTGCGGAGGGAAACGGCAAGTACACGGCCCCGGATCGATGCCGGTTCTTTGACATTGCCCGTGGCTCCGCATTGGAATGTGCGGCGTGTCTGGATGTGCTCGTGGCCAAGAAGAAACTGGTTAGCGCCGAGCAGGGGAAAGAGATGTTGGTGCCTATCGTCTCGATGCTGGTGGGCTTGATCCGTAGCACCTCCTCTGATCGTGTTCATGAGGAACGGGGCGAATATGAGGCCGACACCCGGCGGTTAGCGGATTAAGATTAAGATTAGGATTACGATTGGGATTACGATTGGGATTACGATTGGGATTACGAGAAGGTGCCACCAACCGAACACGCGGAGGCCCAAGCTCGCGCTTGTGAGGGGTTGGGGCTTTCTGCTAGGATGTGCGGCCATGAAGAGTTTTTGGCCCATTTATCTGGCGAGCGTTGTGGTCGGCACGGCGGCCGTGTATGTGGCGGCGCCCTTGGCGCGGCCCGCCCTCGCCCGCTGGCGCGGCGTCGAAGAGGCCGCGCCTGCGCCCGAGCCCGCGGCGCAGCCTGCGCCCGCGGCGCCCGCGGTTGCGAAAGCCGAGGCCCGGCCGGCGCGAGCGGCCCCGCCGCCGCAGCCGGCGCAGGCCCACGCGGACGACGACACGCCGCCCGCCATGCTGGGCGTGTACCTGGCCTCGCACGGGGACCGTCCCGGCTGGGGCGTGACGAGCCAGCGGACCACCTACTACAAGCTCGACGGCGCGCGCCAGGGAACGGTGCCCGGGGGCATCCTGTTCACCATCGTGCGGGCGCACCAGTCCTCCAAGGGCGCGATGCTGGAGTGCGCGTTCCTGCAGAACAGCGTGACGAACGGACCGTTCCTCGTGAGCCGGAAGGACGTGAACCTCTTCACGGCGTCCCACACGGTGCTCTCGAAGCGGCAGCTCGATGCGCTGCTCGGCTTCTATTCGCTCAGCGGCAAGGTCGGCGTGCGCAAGAACGAGCTGCTCCAGGCCTCGGCCGCGAAGAACCCCCATTTCGCCGCCGCCAACGCGGCCTATCAGGCCTACCTCGCGCACATCGCCCAGGCCAAGGAGCTGGCGTCCAAGCGCGAGACGGCGACCGAGCTGGACAAGGCGCGCCTCGAGGACCAGCTGCGCGAGCTGAAGGTGGCCGAGGTCAAGCTCAAGGCCACCCTCGACGCCGCGAACCTGAAGTTCCGCGAGTGGAAGCAGCAGCACGCGAGCGAGGTCGCCAAGCCCGAGAACGACCCGGACATCAAGCGGTGGACCGCCGAGATGGCGACCCTCCGCTCGGTGGTGCCGGGGCTGGCGATGTAGGGGCGGTTCAGCCAAAAAGAGCAGCTGGCTCAGGGCAGCAAAACACGTCGTCGGATCCGCTGAGTCTCGCTGCTTTCACGCTTCGCCTCCAAATCGAAATCGGGGCCGGGATCGAGACCCGATAGCGATCCCGATTTCGATTTCGACCGTCAGCGCAACTTGACGTTATCGACAAGCCTGCCTGACTACTCGTGATCCTCGGGCACGAGCGCGGCGACCTTGGACTTCGCCTGCTGAAGCTCCTGCTCCAGCTTCTGGAGCTGAGGGTCGGCCGCGAGCTGCGCGGGGGCGGCCGGGTGCGCGTCTTTCCACTGCTTGTAGGCGGCGGCCTCCTGGTCGGCGGCGGCCTTGATGCGCACCTGCTCATACTTGAAGGCGCGCAGCGCGTCGAGGGCTTGGGTTTTGCGCGCCCCCGTGAGGGCGTTCATCTGCGCCTCCATCTCGGCGGCTTTGGCGACGCTCTCCTGATACGCCTGCTGGGCCTGCTTGGCGGGCCCGAAGTGGGGGTTGGCGGCAAGCGCCTGCTCGGCGAGCTGCTCCTTGCGGACGGCGGCCTGGCCCAGCAGCGTGAAGTACGCGCCGAGGTTCGAGACGGTCTGCGGGTCGAGGGTTTCGGGCGCGCCCTCGTAGGCGGCGACGTCGGTGCAGTCCAGCAGCACGGGCCCCTCCCACGCGCCGCCGCGCTTGACCGTGCTGACGAGCACGGCGTTCTTGGAGGTGGCCTTCACGTCCGAGTATTTGAACAGCGTGCCGCCCGGCAGCGTGCCGAGCCGCTTGCCCTGCGGCGAGTAGGAGGGGCACGCGGCCTTGACGAAGCCCCAGCCGCTCGTGGGGCCGACAAACGTGACTTTCGTGACCGTGCTGGCGGCGGCCTCCTTGGGCGGGGTGGCGACGCTGAGGCCGGTGTTGCCGCTGCGCGACGAGGCCGGCTGGCCTTTCGGCTGATTGAGCGGCGTCAGGTTGCGCGAGGAGCGCTTGACCTCGGCGGCGGCGGCGAGGGCGAACAGGAGGGCGAAGAAAAAGCAAAGTCTGCGCTGCATGGGGTCTCCGTGTAACAGGTCACACACCGAAAACGTGGAAACGAGATGCATAGAATAAACGCTCAGCGCCCAACGTTCAACAGCGAAGGTGGGTGGACGCAGGGCTGACGCATCTTACGTTTGCCGCGTTGAGGCTGAAATTCGG
>CAYLUN010000201.1:0-4536 GCA_964386865.1 uncultured Lentisphaeraceae bacterium
TTGCGGGCGGTGCCAGTCGGCAGGCCTTTGTGGCGACCGCCCGCATCCGGCCCGGTACGGTCTCCGGCGGCGCGTTGCGCATCGGCATCATGTCGGCCAGCGCACCGGCCCGCACCGTTCGCAGGCTCAGGATGCCGTCCTGTGCGTTCGCCGCCCTTGTCAGCTTCCCGGTGCGGCAGCCCCGCAGCTGCGCGTCGAGGGCCTGCCGTTCCACCCGCGTCCCTTGCGCGGGGTTCCGCTTCGCGTGGCCCTGCGGGGCGTGGTGTCGCCTTTCGGCAACCGACCACACCGTGCGTCTTGAACGCGCCGACGCCCAGATTGGAACCGTTCCAAGCTGACGCCCTGCAGATCGGTTGCCCAAAACAACCAACCACGCAACCGCATTCGCCGCCCGCACACCGCTGCGCTCGGACGCTTCGGACGGTTGCGCGGAACTTATTGCGTTATAATCCGGCATAAACGGATCAGATTCCCCCTCATATGCATTATTGTTCGGGAGACCGTCCGAAGCGTCCGAGAATCCGTCTCCGACGGGTGAGGCCCCGTCAAACAGGTCGGCTTCGCTTACATCAACTTCCGCCAGACCGTCCGAAGCGTCCGGGATTTGACCCTGCATGGCCGCAGTTCCGGCAAACAGGCCGGCTGCTGTCCTGTGCGTTCGCCACCGCTGTCAGTTTCCCTATGCGGCAGCCCCGCCGCTGCGCGTGGCATCACAGATCATTGAGCAACTCGAAGTAGCATTCGCGCCAGAAGTCGCGCTGCTCCGTCATCGTCGCGGCGGCCAGCCCGTTCTCGCCAATCCCGTAGGTGGTGCCGAATGCGTCCGAGATGTAGAAGTGCCGAACGCCCGGCCAGTTCGCCATCTTGAACTCGCGCTCGATCAGCACCGCTTTGCGGGTACGCTTCACGCGGCACACATCACCCGCCTTGATGTTCATCTCTCACGCCCCTCTCTGCGGCTGATCGCCACCCGCACGTCGACAGCAGGCCGCGCCATTCGATCACGCGCGAACCGTTCTCAATCCTCGCGACCGCCTCTTTCGGCAGCAGCGGCATGATGACGTTCACGAAGAACCACAGTGGCTTCTTGCGCAGCGCCTCTTCAAGCGCGGCCTCCAGAACCGCCAGGTTCTCCTCACTGCCGACGATACGGTCCAGCGCGCCCAGCGCCTTGGACCTTCCCGACCCCGCGCCCTTGCGCTTGCCAGCCGGATTGCCGGACGTGCCCGGCTGGAACCGGCCCGATTCCGATCTTTCAATTCCGTCCATAAGCACACCTCCTTTACACAAGCCCGTTGAGCATGGCGGCCATGCCGACCGCCTGTTCGAACCTCTCGCCGTCCGGCGCGAGGCGGACGTTGACCAGCAGGTAGACCAGCGCCGTGGCGAGGTCCATGGTGCTGATCCTGTTCCCGCCGCCCGCCTCGGCCTTCTCCCAGCACGCGTCGCCGTCGCACACCAGCCGCGCGTCGTACACGTGCCCCGGTTGCTCATCGAACGCCGGCTCGCGCAGCCAGAACACCGTCGCGCCCGCCGCGTCCCTGACCGGCTTGCCGCATACGTCGCACACCGCGACTGGCCCGGTGCTCCCGTTCTCGAACATCATCATCCTGACCGCCATGACCGACTCTCCTTCCGCGCCCTGTCACAGGCCGGGCGCGACCGCCTTATCCCGCACATCCGAAAAAAGCCTGTATCCCCCTGCTCTTTGCAGGGCGCGCCGCCGCCGGAAAACGACCTTTTCGCAGCGTGTGTTGCGCCCTGCGGCTCCCCGCAGCGGCGCCCCGAGGCAACCCGCTCCGCAACAAAACAACGCCCGCTGTCCGCCTGATCGTCAAAACGGCAGCTCCACGGACTCGGACGCTTCGGACGGTTACGCGGAACTTATTGCGTTATAATCCGGCATATACGGATCAACTTTCCCCTCATATGCATTATTGTTCGGGAGACCGTCCGAAGCGTCCGAGAATCCGCCTTCGCCGGTTGACTCCCCGTCAAAAAGGTCGGCTTCGCCTACAACAACTTCCCGACGACCGTCCGAAGCGTCCGGGCTTGCGACGGCCGCAGAGCCGCCCGCGCCCTTGCCGTAAGGCTGAAGCCTGACGCCGCGGAACCCGCGAACGGCCTTGCCGCCCGACCGGATGTCGTTGCGGCGGCCCGCGCGATGCATGTCGAGCATGGCGTCGGGCAGCTCGGCCTGGAACTGGCGTTCGCGCAGCGGCTCCCAGTCGCGGGCCTCGCAGTAGTCACGGTAGGCGGCCGCCAGGTCCTGGATGGCGACCTCGCACCGGTGGCAGGCGACAACGCAATCCCGCACGAACGAGCGCACCGAGTCCGACTCCGAGAGAAGGTCGTCCACACGGCGGCGCTGCGTTTCGGTCAACTGGACCACGCCGAAGTCCCTCAGCTCCCGCATAAGCCTGACCGCGCCCTCGACCGCCCACCGCAGAATGCCCTCGCCCTCCTCGCGCAGAAGCAGCGCGTCGAAGCCGGGAACGGGCCGGGCGACCTTCGGCCTCGCGTAGTCCACGATCAGCATGCGCCGCCGCCACGCGCCCGCGTCGGAGTCCAGCTTCACGCGCAGCCGCGTGTTGGTCGAGATCATCACGTTGAAGAGACCGGGGACGGCGAACGACTCGTTCCCGTGCTTGGCCTCGCCCTCAAGCGTGTCACCGCCCACGAGGGCCTTGATCACGTGGGCGGGCCTGGAGTTGAGGAAATCGCCCGGCACGTCCTTGCCGCTGAGCAGCGTGCGCCCGACGAACCGCACCAGCTCGAAGCGCTCGGTGAGCTGCATCACGCGCAGTTCGGAGACGTTGTGCCGCCCGATCACGCCCTCGATCACGTTGGCCAGCGTGCTCTTGCCGCCGCCGGCCGTGCCGCGCAGCACGAGGAAGGTCTGGGAGCGGTTGACGCCCAGCAGGCACTGGCCCGCGTAGCGCTGGATCAGGCCGGCGTCATCCGCATCCATCGCGGAGAGAATCAGCTCGCGCCCGAAACGCGGGCAGTCCGCCCCGGGGTTCCAGCGGAACTCGCTCCGGTTCCGTGAAAACCACTGCGGACCGAACGGCGCGAGCGTCACGTCCCCGTCATCCCCGATCACCAGCATCCCGTTCGCGACATGGATGGCGGCGGGCCGGTTCGCGAACACGTCGCGCGCCTCCGCGATCCCCCGCGCGAGTTCGCGCAGCCCCTTCAGCATGTTCGCGGTCCGCTTGGCCAGCAGGCACTCAATCCCCCGCTCGGCGAGCACCGAGGCGAAGCACTCGCCGAGGCGCTCCAGCGTCGCGTCGTCCGTCTGGTGTTTCCACAGCCCCGTCGCCGCGTCATACCGGTAGAACCGCTTAAGGGTCGGGTCGTGCACGACGCCCGAACGCCTCACGTACTCGGCGGCGAAATACATCTGGTTGACCGCAAGCTTCCCATCGTCGCTGAGCATAGGGGGGCCGTAAGTCGCCGCCGAACAGTCATCGGGCGGGCCGTCTTGACCCTCCTTCGGAAACGCCCGCACAACGCCGGCGGTCAGCTTCCCGGCCCTCTCCCGCGTCAGGTATCCGCCCCCGACCGCCATGTCAAGCGGACTGGCCCCGGCATCTGCCGCATCGTCTCGAATGTCAACTGTCATACCGCACCTCGCCCGTTCGCCTTCCAATAGACGATCTTCTGCCGCGCCGTCGAACCGTCAGGCCTGCGCCGCAGCCCGCCGGGCATCCTCACCCAGCCGCAGGGATCCCACCGCGTGGGGTCGGCCCCGAGCGACACCGCCCAGGCGAAGAAGGCGGCGACATCCCGCTCAGCCAGTCCTTGGCACGCGAACCAGCAGTGCAGGCTCTTGCCGCCGGAATCGACAACCATCTTGAGCGGCAGTGCGCTTGACAGCGCGCTCGCCAGTTTCGCCTGGTCCGCCTTGGCGAGCGAGGCGTCGTCGAACTCCGCGACGACCCACCGCCGGAAGGCGATGTTGGCCTGGCAACGGATCGAGGGCTTCCCCGCCTTGTTGAGCACGGCCTCCGGCCCCTTCAACGGGTTAGGGCAGACGAACTGCGCCCGCGCCGCGTTACGGCCCCAGAACTTCTCGACCGTATTGGCGATCGGGGCCTCGCAAACAAAGCCGCCGCAGACCGTCTCGTCCGGACCGAACAGTCCGGCGAGCGCCTCGCCGGCAGACACGCCCGTGTCCGTCGCGCCGTCGAAAAGCGGCGAGGCGCGGCGTTCGACCGCCGCGTCCCGCTCTGCCTTGTCGCACGCGGGCCAGCGCACGGACGGGCGCCGCGAAGCAGGCTTCGGCGCGTCGAACCCGAAGGCCACCGCCGCGTCGATCTCCCGGTCAGGCACGTCCCGGTGCGTCACCCATCGTCGGCACACGTCGCGCAGGAACCGTCCGCAGTTTTCCCGCGTGCAGCACCCGCTCATTGCCATCCCCATCGCAACACGCGCCAGCCAAAGGTGCGTCTCGCCGGGACTGGGCGGCCGCTCCAGCAGCCGCACGAGATTCTTTGAAAAAGGCAACGCAATCGCCATGACCCTTCCCCTTCC
>CAYLUN010000202.1:0-4520 GCA_964386865.1 uncultured Lentisphaeraceae bacterium
CTGGTTCCCGTGCTGGCACACGACCGAGCAGCGCCAGAGCGGCGCGGAGGGGAGCTTCTACTGGCTGCCGCACCGGGACGCGCTCGCGGGCCTCTCGGCGGGGCTGGCGAACTTCTTCGCCTACCTGTTCGAGAAATCGGCCAACCCGAAGTGGCTGCGGGCGATGAGCAAGGCCCCTGAAGGCGCGGCGTGGGAGAAGGTTTTGGGAGACCGGCGCGGCATGTGGTCCACGGCCAGCCAGTTCGCCGCGGCGGGGCTGACGGTGACCAAGGAGGGCGAGATCGTCGAGGCCGGCGCGGCTGGCGGTGCGGCGGTGTTCCAGGTGCTGCCGGTCGCGGCGACGTGCGCGGATGACGGCCGGACGACGTGGAAGATCGCCGATGAGCCCACGGGGCGCTGGATGCTGTCGGTTACGGATGTGGCCCGCTACCCCGACGCGATGACGCGGGCAGTCGCGATGCTGTTCAAGGAATTCAGGTAGGGTGAAATATGAAAAAGCAAATGGGAGCAACGAGGCGCGGCTTTCTCAAGCAGGCGGCTGCGGCAGGATCCCTGTTTACGATCGTGCCGCGGCATGTGTTGGGCGGCCCGGGGTTTGTCGCGCCCAGCGAGAAAGTGGCGGTCGCGATCATCGGCGCGGGCGGGATGGGAATGCGCAATGCGCAAAGTCTCCTGCATGAGCCCGAGGCCCAGGTCGTCGCGGTCTGCGACGTGGCCGAGCAGACCGACCTGACCGAGTACTGGTACCGGTGCCATGCCGGCCGTAAGCCGACAAAGGCCCTGATCGAGGAGCACTACTCGAAGGCGACGCCCGGCTACCGCTGCGCCGAGTATGAAGATTTCCGCGTCATGCTCGAAAAGGAGAAGGGCATCGACGCCATTCTCTGCGCGACGCCTGACCATTCGCACGCCTTCGTTGTGATCGCGGCCATGAAGATGGGTAAGCATGTCTATTGCGAGAAACCGCTCGCGCATAACATCTGGGAGACCCGCCTGATTGCGAAGGTCGCCAAGGAAACGGGCGTCGCCACCCAGATGGGAAACCACGGGCATTCGGGATCGGGCATCCGCATGATCTGCGAATGGGTCTGGGACGGCGCCATCGGGCCGGTGCGGGAGGTGCACGGGTGGAGTCGTTCGAGGCACTGGAGGAAAGAGCCTGGTCTGCCGCTTGAGACGCCTCCTGTGCCTGCCGGCTTCAACTGGGACTTGTGGCTGGGGCCGCGCGAGCTCCGCCCGTATCACCCGGCGTACGCGCCGTACATTTGGCGGGACTGGTGGGCTTTCGGGACCGGCTCTCTCGGAAACCTGGCCGTTCACAACTTGGACGGCGCGGTGTGGGCGCTGAATCTGGGGAACCCGGCCAGCGTGGAAGCCGTCACAACCGGAGGCGTCGACAGCGAGGTGGCGGCTTTCGGCGGAATCTATACGTATCAGTTCGGCCCGCGCGGCGACATGCCCGCGGTCAAAGTGACCTGGTACGACGGCGGCCTGCGCCCGCCTGTGCCGGAGGAACTTGATTCCGACGACCCCCGCCAGCGACTGGGCGACGATGGCGACGGACTTCTGCTTGTCGGCGACAAGGGGTGGATCACCTGTCCTGTGTCGAGCGGTACGCCGCGGCTGTTGCCGCTCTCGCTGCACAAAGAGTACAAGCGTCCAGCGCCGACCTTGCCCCGGGTCAAAGGGCACCACGCCGACTGGCTGTCCGCCTGCAAGGGCGGCCCGGCGGCTAGCGCGAATTTCGAGTACGGCGCGCGCCTGACGGAGCTGGTTCTGCTGGGGAACGTCGCGCTGCGCGTCGGCAAAAAAATCAAGTGGGACGCGGCCGGCATGAAGGCTTCAAACGCACCTGAAGCGGACGCTTTTATCAAAGAAAGCTGCCGCAAGGGATGGGAAATCGGCTGATCAGTGAACGACAAAGGAGAATTATGCAAGCTCTGCTAAAGCCGCTGCTTACAGTCATCTGTGCGACCTCGCTGGCACACGCGGCGCCCGTGAAGTTGATTTTCGACACGGACATGGGCAACGACACCGACGATCTCATGGCCCTGTGCATGATCCACAGCCTGCAGTCGCGCGGGTCGGTCGAGCTGCTCGCCGTGACGATCACTAAGGACAACCCGCAGGCGGCGTCGTTCGTGGACGCGGTCAACACCTTCTACGGCCGGCCCGATACGCCCATCGGCGTCGTGAAGGGTGGCGCCACGCCGGAGCCGGGCAAGTTCAACCTGCTGGCCGAGGCCAAGAACGAGGACGGCAGCCTGCGCTACCCGCATGACCTGATGAGCGGCAACGATGCGCCGGAGGCGACCGGCCTGATCCGCAAGCTGCTCGCCGCGCAGCCGGACGCCAGCGTCGCGCTCGTGCAGGTCGGGTTCTTCACGAACTTCCAGCGCCTGCTCGAGTCTCCGCCCGACGCGGTCTCGCCGCTCAGCGGACGCGAGTTGATCGCGAAGAAGGTCAAGGTGTTTTCGGTCATGGCTGGCGCGTTCCAGACCGTGAACTTTGACACGCGGCACCTCGAGTACAACGTGGTCAAGGACGTCCCCGCCGCGCAGAAGTTGGCCAAGGAGTGGCCTTCTCCAGTCGTGTGGAGCGGCTACGAGATCGGCGTGGCGGCGGCGTTCCCTCATGGAGTCGTTGCGCAGGACTTCGACTACGTGAAGCACCACCCGCTCAAGGAGGCCTACTACCTCTACAGCGCGCCCGATCACGACCGACCGACGTGGGATCCGACCGCACTCCTGTATGCGATTTATCCCGACCGCGGCTACTTCGATCTCTCGCCGGCCGGCCGGGTTACGGTCGAGGACAACGGCGCGACGTGGTACCGCCCGTCGAAGGACGGCAAGGGGCTGCACCGCTACCTCGTGATGCGGCCCGAGCAGGCCACCCGCGTGCGCGAGGCGATCGTGCAACTCAGCGTGGAGCCGCCGGGGAGGTAGGCTGTAGGCTATAGGCTGTAGGCTGTAGACTGTAGGCTGTAGACTGTAGGCTGTAGGCTGTAGACTGCAGGCTGTAGACTGCAGGCTGTAGACTGCAGGCTGTAGGCTATAGGAATATACAGGAGGAAAATACGATGAGGGATCACTCGAAACTTAAAGCTTTTGAAATGGCGGACGAGATTGCGCTGTTGGTGTACCGGCTTACGCAATGTTTTCCCAAAGAAGAAGTTTTTGGGCTGAGCTCACAAATGCGCCGGGCGGCGGTCTCGGTCGCATCGAACATCGTCGAGGGATGTGCGCGTGAAAGTCAGGCTGAATACTTGCGCTTTCTGGAAATCGCATTTGGCTCACTCCGGGAGGTTCATTACCAGCTCGATTTGGCTCAGCGTCTGGGTTTTCTTTCTAAAAATGAGGCGCAGGAATGCGACAACAAAATGAAAGAGGCGGAAAAAGTTCTCGGCGCACTCGTGCGTTCCATGCGAGCCCAGTCGTAAACGGTCTTAACCTACAGCCTACAGCCTACAGTCTACAGCCTATAAAGGAGCCTAGAATGAACACAAAGCACGTATTACTAATGTTGCCCCTCTTAACCGCCGCCTGCATGGCCTCCGCGCAAGAGCGGCGGCTCTCCGTCGACGACTACCGCGACCGGATGAAGGGCGGGTGGATCGGCCAGATCATCGGCGTGGTGTGGGGCGCGCCCACGGAGTTCAAGTTCAGCGACGCGATCATCCCCGAGGACAAGGTGCCGACGTGGGCGCCGGAGATGATCAACAACGCGTTCGGCCAGGACGACCTGTACGTGGAGATGACCTTCCTGCGCTCGCTGGAGCAGTACGGTCTGGACGTCTCGATCCGCCAGGCGGGCATCGATTTTGCGAACAGCGAGTACCGGCTCTGGTGCGCGAATGAGGCGGGCCGCAACAATCTGCGCCGCGGCATCGCGCCGCCGGATAGCTCCCACCCGACGTTCAACGCGCGGGCGAACGACATCGACTACCAGATCGAGGCGGACTTCGCGGGGCTGATCGCGCCGGGCCAGCCGAACGCGGTGATCGCCCTCGGAGAGAAGTTCGGCCGCCTGATGAACTACGGCGACGGCGTGTACGGCGGGCAGTTCATGGGCGGCCTGTACGCCGAGGCGTTCTTTGAGAAGGACTTGGCTAAGATCATCGACGCGGGCCTGGCCTGCATTCCGGCGGAGAGCCAGTACGCCGAGATGGTGCGCGACCTCGTGCGCTGGCACACGGAGAACCCCGGCGACTGGCAGAAGGCGTGGGCGCTGTGCCTGCAGAAGTACCGCAAGACTCCGGCCTACCAGAAGGACAACAACGGCGGCATCGACGTGAAGATCAACGGCGCGATGATCGTGCTGGGCCTGCTCTACGGCCAGGGCGACATGGAGAAGACGGTGCTCATCTCCATGCGCGGCGGGTACGACTCGGACTGCAACCCGTCGAGCGCCGCGGGCGTGCTCGGCACGTGGGCGGGCTTTTCGAAGCTGCCGGCCCACTACACGCAGGCGCTGAAGCTGGAGCCGACGTTCTCCTACACGGCGTACAACGTGCCGGC
>CAYLUN010000203.1:0-4515 GCA_964386865.1 uncultured Lentisphaeraceae bacterium
CCACGCACCTGCTGGAGGCGGGGCAGGACATTCGCACCGTGCAGGCGCTGCTGGGCCACGCGAACGTCGAGACCACGATGATCTACACGCACGTGCTGAACAAAGGGCCGCTGGGCGTCGTCAGCCCGGTGGATACGCTGTGAGGAATAGGTGGATAGGCTGAAGGCTGTTAGGTGAAGGGAGATGGCTGTAGGCTGAAGGCTGTTAGGCTGAAGGGAGAACGGTTATGCGCGATCACACAAAACTCAAGGCTTTTGAACTCGCCGACAATCTGGCGGTTTTGATTTACCGTGTCACCCAGGATTTTCCAAAGGAGGAAGTCTACGGTTTGACATCCCAGATGCGCCGAGCCGCCGTATCCGCGCCCTCAAACATCGTGGAAGGATGCGCAAGAGAGAGCCAAACTGAATACGTGCGCTTTCTTGAAATCGCTTTTGCCTCTCTCCGAGAACTGCATTACCAGTTCACTCTGGCTGTCCGATTGGGTTATGTGGAGACGGCGCGAGTCCCCGATTGCGAAGCGAAAATCGTCGAGACCGAAAAGGTGCTCAACGCCCTCTTGCGGTCGCTACGCCCCAGTTAACCCCCATCGCCTTCAGCCAGTCACCCACACCTTCAGCCTAACAGCCTTCAGCCTAACAACCTAACAGCCTTCAGCCTATCCACCTACTATGAGCCTCAACACCACACCCCAAGGCGAGCGCGTCCACATCGCGCTCTTCGGCCGGCGCAACGTCGGCAAGTCCAGCCTCATCAACGCCCTGACGGGCCAGGAGGTCTCGATCGTCTCGGACGTCAAGGGCACGACCACCGACCCGGTCTACAAGGCGATGGAACTGCTGCCGCTCGGCCCGATCATGATCATCGACACGCCGGGGCTCGACGACGAGGGCGCGCTCGGCGAGCTGCGAGTCCAGCGCGCGCGCGACGTGCTGAACAAGACCGACGTGGCCCTGCTTGTGACCGAAGCGGCGTACGGGCTCGGCGCGTGCGAACAGGAGATCCTCGCGCTCGTCCGAGCCAAGGGCATCCCGCTGCTCGTCGTTTTCAACAAGGCCGACCTCACGCCGCCCACCGAAGAGTCGCTGCGGCAGGCGTCCGACGCGGCCAAAGCGCCGGCGCACGCCGTCTCGTCGGCCACCCTGGACGGCGTGGAGGAGCTCAAGCTCGCGCTCGCCAAGGTCGTGCCCGAGGAGGCCGACAAGTTCCAGATCGTCGGCGACCTGCTGAGCCCCTCCGACCTCGTGGTGCTGGTCACGCCCATCGACAAGTCCGCGCCCAAGGGCCGCCTCATCCTGCCGCAGCAGCAGGTCATCCGCGACATCCTGGAGGCCGACGCCATCGCGGTCGTGACCAAGGAGTTCGAGCTGCGCGAAACCCTAGCAAGCCTCGGCAGGAAACCGCGCCTCGTCCTCACCGACTCGCAGGTCTTCGCCAAAGTCTCGGCCGACACGCCGCGCGACGTGCCGCTGACCTCGTTCTCGATCCTCTTCGCCCGCTACAAGGGCGACCTCGAGATCCTCGTGCGCGGGGCGAAGGCTGTCGAGACGCTGAAGGACGGCGACCGCGTACTCGTGGCCGAGGGCTGCACCCACCACCGGCAGTCGGACGACATCGGCACGGTCAAGATCCCGCGCTGGCTGCGGCAGCACACCGGCAAGCAGCTCGTGTTCGAGCACGCCAGCGGCATGAAGTATCCGCGCGACCTCTCGCAGTACGCGCTGCTCATCCACTGCGGCGCGTGCATGCTCAACCGCCGCGAGATGCACTACCGCATCCATCAGGCCAAGGCCGCAGGCGTCGCCATCGTGAATTACGGCGTGCTCATCGCCACCCTGCAGGGCATCCTCAAGCGCTGCCTCGAGCCCTTCCCGCTCGCCGCGCTCGTTGCGGAGGAAAAACCTCGGCAGTAGGTGATCACCCCATTGTTTCTCCGCACGAGGAGTTTATACTGCATGCCACAAAAGGAAGCAGTCTATGAAATCCATCGTGTTCTCAGGCCTGATCGCCGTAACCGTGCTTAGCGCGGGCTTCTCCGCCGAAACGCCGCAGCAGGAGGCCCCGCCGCCCCAAGCCACCTGCCACGGGGTCGGGCACAAGTTGCTGTTCTACGTCCCCAACCGGATCTTCGACGTGCTGGACATCGTGCGGGCGCGAGTCCGCGTCGGCCCGGGCCTCGCAGTGGGCGCGCGAGTCACCAAGCTCACGGACATCTTCCTCGGCTCTTATGCGGCGGTATTTGTGGGCTTGCCCGGCCCGCGCCAGGCCCCGTGCGTCCCGTGGCCGGCGGGCATCGAGTCCCGCACCGGCTTGGCGGCCAGCGTCGCCGACGCCACCGTCACGACCAAGGAATCAAATCCGCGGTACGCCGACACCGAGGTCGGCTTGGGCGCGCATGTCGTTGTGTTGGGCGCCGAGGTCGGCGTCGACCCCGTTGAAGCGTTCGACCTGGTCATCGGCCTGCTGTTCCTCGACCCCCGCGGCGACGATCTGTGATCGCTTTTGGGGGCGCCATCCGCCTTACTCGACCCAAACCCGCGTCGCGGTTTCGGGCAGGAAACTGACGCATGCAGCCGTGTTGTTCGATGCCACGGCGTCCGGCTTGTCCGACGCCGCCACCGACGCACGGTTCGTGCCCCAGCCGCAGGCCGCGCGCCAGACGACCGTGTCCACCCGCAGCGTGGCGACGCCGCCGTCTTCGATGGACGGAAGCGACCAGCGGTTCGACGTGAAAGAGCCGTGAGTCGCCGCGCCGCCGCGCACGCGGAGCCCCGAGGGCCACTCGATATCGATGGCCAGGTCGCGGGCGGCATAGGGCCCGGCGTTGGTCGCGACCACCTCGAACCAGAGCCCTCGGGCCGCCTGCCCCGCCGACGGGGCGTTGGTCTCGCAGCGCCAGCCGATCCCGACGTCAGCCGGAAAGGTGATGCCCGCGACCGTATTGGTGATCCATGAGATTCGCTTGGCCGTGCGGGTGTTGATCAGCAGACAGGGCGAGGGCGACGCCTCGGGGGGAACGTACTGCCACGGCGGCACGCCGTTGGTGTGGAACAGCCGCGCGCAGTCGTAGAGCGACGCCTCGAAAGATGCGACGGGGTTGGTAGACACGGTGAACGTGGCCGGATCGACCGAGTAATTCACTGTCGCCAGCTTCCAGCCGCTGGCCGTCCGGATGAAGCCCGGCCCGCCGCTGTCGCCGGGCGAGAGCATGCACTCGTCGGGGTCGCCGGTGTTGTCAAAGGCGGCGATCGCGTAGGTGTCGTCGCCGGGGTCCGCCGCGAAGTAGCGGTTCACGCCCCAGCGCCGGACGCCCCGCCACCGCCCCCACTTCCACCCGTTCGTCAGGCCGCCGGTCACCACCGCGTCGCCGCGCTCCCGGCCACGGCCCTGCAAGACGACGGAGGCGACGATGTCGTTGGTTTCGATGTTGATGCGGGCGATATTCGTTACGGCAGGCGTGAAGAACAGGACTGAGAAATCGCTCTCCGCGTCATTCGCGTAGGACGTCACCGTGCGCGACTGACCCTCATGCGAGAAGCTGAAGGCGTTCGTATACGCCAAGTGCTTGGCGGTCAGCAGCGCGTTGGACTGGATGACCGTTCCGAGAAAATCGCCGATCAGCGCGGTCTCCTGCCACCCGCTGTGGGCGAGTTCGCCGGTTGGCGCATTGCGATGGTAGTCCACAACGTTGGTCACGCAATAGACCAGCGCCTGGGACCGCTGCACGCAAACGATCAGGAGCGCCACCAGCGCCAGTCTCGCATGTGTTGCCACACTTCGCACCACGTCCCTCCTTAACTTTTGATTAGGCGGACACGTCCACACGCGAACGAGTATAGCCCAGGCGAATCGGTTTGACAAAGAGAACCGCCCGCTCGCATACATCCACGGGCACACGCGCGAGTGGGATTGCGCGGCCGTAATTCGCACGTCGCTTGCGCCGGTACGGCCGGCGCTACGAGCCGGCCGAGAAGCGTGAGACCGACCGCCGACGCGGTTTCGGCGGGCTCGTAGCGCCCGCCGTACTGAGCCCGGCAGCCGTCGTGCGCGTGCGCCCCCCGCCCGCAAGCTTCCCACTTGTCACCTCCACACGCTTATGGTGTAATGACTGCGCGATGGAAAAAAAGAATTCGTACACGTTCGTGCTCAACAAGGAGCAGCAGGAGTCGCTTAAAATCCTGCTCAACATGGGCAACTACAAGCGCAAAGAGGTGCCCCACACCCTCATTGCGGTCGAAGCTCAGGATTGCGTCGTCAACCTCTACAAGAGCGGCAAGTGCCTCGTGCAAGGCAAGGGCGCCGAGGACTTCGTGATCTTCTTCCTCGAACCCAACGTGCTCCAGGCCGCCACCGTGGGCTACGAGGAGCTCCTCAACCCCGAACTCGTCTCCCCACACATGGGCATCGACGAAAGCGGCAAGGGCGACTTCTTTGGGCCGCTCGTAGCCAGCGCCGTATACGTGGACCCCGACCTCGCCCACGCCATGCAGGACATCGGCGTCAAGGACTGCAAGC
>CAYLUN010000204.1:0-4482 GCA_964386865.1 uncultured Lentisphaeraceae bacterium
CCGGCGACGGCGAGGGCGGCACGGACGCCGTCCGCCCCGCGGCGAAGGCCGCAGAGGCGGATCAGGCCGCGCGCGCCGCCGAGCCCGGGCCGGCCGCGGCTCCGGCCGCGCAGGATGAGCCGGGCGCGTTCGTTGTGGTTCCCGAGGAGGGCGAGGGCGAGGCGGACGAGCCGGACCTGTTCCGGCTGCAGAGCCTGCGCCGCCGCGCGGTGGTCGTGGAGGAGGACGCGGGCGAGGCGGCGGGCAAATCGGCCCCGGACGTCAAGCCGCCCCGCAAGGCCAAGCTCCCGGTCTACAAGATCGGCGGCCGCCTGGATGACCGCCTGGAGCCGGCGCCGCAGGACGAAGCCGTGCGCGCCAGAAAGAGCGCTCGCGTTCAGGCGTTCCTCGAGGGCGTGAGGAACCTGAAAGACGGGGTCGAGCGCAATCTGCCGACTGCGCTGCCCCGCAAGCGAATGATCGCGCTGTGCGGCGCGGGAGCGGTCTTTGTGGCCTTCATGGCCGCAGGGGTCGGTCTGCTCTTTAAAATGACGGGGGCGAACGTCCGTGAGACGGCGGGCACGGTGGTCGAGTCTGTGGCGTCGCCCCCGAGCCTGTATGTGGACTGAGCCCTGCGCGGGCGGCGCAGGCTCAGGTTCTGCGTCGCTCGTGCGAGGGCGGTATCTTCAGGATGCCGCGGTATTTGGCGATGGTGCGCCGGGCCACCGTGATGCCCTGGGACGACAGCGCCGTCTCGATGGCCTGGTCTGAGAGCGGGTCGGTGGCGTCTTCGGAGTCCACGAGCCGCTTGATCTGATCCTGGACAGACTTGTTCGACACTGTGCTGCCGTCCTTCGTCTTCAGGCCCGGCGTGAAGAAGTACTTCATTTCGAACAGGCCGATGGGCGTTCGCATGTACTTGTTGGCCACGGTTCGGCTCACCGTTGTCTCGTGCACGCCGACCTTGAGCGCAACTTCGGCCATCGTCATCGGGCGGAGCGCCTCCACCCCTCTTTCGAGGAAGGCGACCTGGGCGTCCACAATCTCCTGCGCGATCTTGCGGATGGTCTCCTGGCGCTGGTAGATGCTGCGGATCAGAAAGGCGCCGGCGCGGATGCGCTCGCGGATGTAGGACTTGGTCTCATTCGAGACGGTCTTGTCTTCCAGGAGCCGGCGGTAGTGCTTGCTGATGCGGATGTGCGGTAGCTGGTCGTTATCCACCTTCGCAACATAGCGCCCCTTCTCCTTCGTCACAAACACTTCGGGCTCGACGTACTCCGCGTTCTCGCTCTGGAACGAGCGCCCCGGCCGAGGGTTGAGGCTGCGAACCAGAAATACGACGTGTGCGAGCTCTTCGCGCGTCAGGCCGAGGACTTTGCACAGGAACTTCTCGTCGTGGGCGCCCAGCCGGTCGAGGTGCTTGTCGATCAGCAGGCGCGCCTCGTCCTCCCACGGGGAATCCTCGACGAGCTCGAGCTGCTGCAGCAGGCACTCGCGCAGCGTGCGCGTGCCGACGCCGGGGGGGTCGAACGACTGGATGACGCGCAGGATGCGGAGGATGTCCCGCTCGCTGCAGCCGCTGATCATGATGATGTCGGGAAGGCTTCCGGTGAAGTACCCGTCGTCGTTGATGTTCCCTATCAGGGTGACGGCGATTTCGCGCTCCTCGGGGGAAAGGCTGGTCAGCGTGAGCTGCGCCATCAGGTGGTCCTGAAGGGAGATGTGCTGCTTCACCGAGTCGAACATGTACTGGCGCTTCTCTTCGGCGTCCTCGTTGGAGGGGGCGTTTTCCATGCCCTGCATGAAGTAGTCGCGCCACTCGTCGTCCTGCTGCAGGATCGCGTCCACGTCGGGGTTGAAGTCGAGCCCCTCGTCGGTCACGTGGCTCTCGGGCACCTCGGGAGTCGCGGTCGACATCACGATTTCCGAGGGGTCCTTCAGGTCGTCGATCGTTGGGTTGACCGACATCTCCTTCAAAATGGCCGCCCGCAGCTCCAGCACAGGCATCTGGAGCATCTCCAGCGACTGGCGCAGTTGCGGTGCGAGCGTCATCACCTGACGCTGCTGCTGACTCAAACTGAGGGACGGGCCTGCCATGCTACTATCATCCAGTCGAACGGCAGGACGCGCTGACACAAGCAACAATCATACCATTCGCGTAAGTTCCACAATCATACGGAAAGGAGGCGGTCGCGGCAAGTGCCGTTTTGCGCTTTCGGCTGAAATCACGCGGCGAGAACAAAAAGGGCGTCCCGCGCGGGACGCCCTTCACGGTAACGCGCGGCTTCAGGACAGCCGGCCCTATTCGTCGTCCTCGTCTTTGCGGTGCTTGGCCGCCTCGGCGATGATCTTCTGCGCCACGTTCGACGGCACGATGTCGTAGCGGTCGAAGTCCATGGTGAAAGACCCTTGTCCGCCGGTGATGGAGCGCAGCTCCGCGGCGTACTTGAAGAGCTCCGCGAGCGGCGCTTCCGCGGCGATCACCTGGATGCCTTCGTCGGCTTCCATGCCCAGCACGCGGCCGCGCTTGTGCGGCATGTCGCCGCTGATCGAGCCCATGAAGGCCTCGGGGATGGTGATCTTGAGGCGCATGATGGGCTCGAGCAGCACGGGGCGGGCCTTGGACATGCCCTCGCGCAGGGCCCGCGAGCCCGCGATTTTGAAGGCGATTTCCGACGAGTCCACATCGTGGTACGAGCCGTCGTAGACTTCAACTTTGATGTTCTGCACCGGGTAGCCCGCCACGGAGCCGGCCAGCATGCCCTCGTTCACGCCCTTCAGAACGGCGGGCATGAAGTTGCCCGGGATCGAGCCGCCGACGGTCTTGTCGACGAACCACTCGCCCTCCTCGTCCGGGCGGCGAGGCATGACGCGCAGGTAGACCTCGCCGAACTGCCCGCGACCGCCGGACTGCTTCTTGTGGCGGTAGTGCCCGTCGCCGAGGGCCGTGACGGTCTCGCGGTAGGGCACCTTGGGCGTGGAGAGGTCGACGTTGACGTTCGACTGGCTGCGCATCAGGCTAACCGTGACGTCGATGTGGACGTCGCCGAGACCCTTCAGGATGACCTGCTTGGTCTCGACTTGCTTCTCGTAGTGCAGGGTCGGGTCGGCGTCGAGGACGCGGTGGATGGCGGTGCTCAGCTTGTCCTCGTCGGCCTGTGTCTTGGCGGCCAGGGCCATGTACATGACCGGCGGCGGGAAGGCGATGTCGGGCAGCTTGACCGCGTGTCCGGCCGAGGAGAGCGTGTGGCCGGTCTTGGTGGTCTTGAGCTTGGGCAGCGCCACGATGTCGCCTGGGCCGACCTTGGTCACGGGGGTCTGCTTCTTGCCGATCACGTACAGCATGGTGGCGACCGACTCTTTGCCGTCGGTCGTGTTGTTCTGCAGGGCGGTGCCGGGCGCCATCGTCCCCGAGATGACGCGCACGTAGTTGAGCTGTCCCATGAACGGGTCGATGGTCGTGCGCCAGACGTGCGCCACGAGCGGCCCGTTGGGGTCAGCCGGGATCTCTTTGCCGTGCGAGTCTTTGAACACGCGGCTGCCGGGGGCGGGGAGCAGGCGGCAGAGGCTTTCGATGAGTTCGGTGACGCCGACGCCTTTGAGCGACATGACGCTGTAGATGGGGTGGACGGCGCCGGACGTGATGCCGGCGTGCAGGCCCTGCTGGATCTCCTCGGGGGAGAGCGTGCCCTGGGCGAAGTACTTCTCCATGAGGGACTCGTCCGTCTCGGCAGCGGATTCGGCGAGGCTGTCGCGGACTACGGCCAGGTCGTCAGGCAACTCTTTGGCGTCCAGAATGTTGATGACCGTGGAGGTGCTGAGCGGCGCCGTGACCGGCACGCAGTTGACGCCGAATGAATCACGGATCGAGGCGACAGCCTTTTCGAAGCTGGCGTTTTCCTTGTCGAGGCCGGTGACGACGAAAGCGACGGTCGACAGGTCTCCCTCTTTACAGGCTTTCCAGGCGCGGCGAGTGCCGACCTGAACGCCGGAGACGGCGTCGACGGTGATCAGGGCGAAGTCGGCGGCATGGATGGCGCCGAGCACTTGTCCGTAGAAATCCATGAATCCGGGGGCGTCGGTGAAAACGAGCTTGTAGCTCTGGTCGCCGAGCGAATAGACGCCCGTGAAGGGGCTGGCGAAAATGGTAATCTTGCGGTTCTTCTCCTCGTCTGTCGTGTCCGAGACGCTGGAGCCGTTCGCGACCAGCCCGAGGCGGTCGTTGAGGCCCAGCTTGAAGGCTACAGCATCGGTGAGGGTGGTCTTTCCGCTTCCGCTATGTCCGAGAATCACGAAATTCCGGACGTTTGACACAGGTGTTTCACTCATGGTAAAGCATTCCGTTTTTCCGCGGCGGCCTCACGGCGGGGCTGCCGCTGTGTGTTTGTGTAAACAGCCACCCCAGACGTCACCCATGTGCCGTTCCTGACTGGAGTGTAGGATTAAAGTATCGCAAATCTGCTTATGGTAAGGCAAGCGTTGATTTCGCGGGCACAGCGTTTT
>CAYLUN010000205.1:0-4373 GCA_964386865.1 uncultured Lentisphaeraceae bacterium
CCTTCGGGCCGGACGGGCGCTGGAGGGCGAACCTGCAGTGAGCCGTTCGGCCGCGCGGCTCGCTACGCGCGGAAGAGGGCGCCCAGCTTCTTGCCGAGCAGCAGGCTGCTGCCCGCGATGGTGACGGTGAGGAAGACCATGGCCCAGACGCCGAGGGCGGCGGCGAGGAAGCGTCCGACGCCCATGAGCTGGAACAGCTCGAAGATGGTCTTGGTGATCGGGTAGTACTCCATCTTCTGGGCGAGCATCAGGCTGTCCGAGACCTCCAGCATGCTGAAGGCGAAGGCCAGCAGCGTGCCGGCGATCAGGTTCGCGGCGATCAGCGGCACGGTGATGCGGCGCAGCGTGACCCACGGCGTGGCGCCGAGGTTCGCGCCGGCCTCCTCGAGCGAGACGGCGGTCTGCTGCAGGCCGGCCACCGCGGCGCGCACCATGTAGGGCAGGCGGCGCACGGCGTAGGCGATGACCAGGAAGAGCGTGGGGTTGGTGCGGACGTCGAGCAGCGACGCCAGCGCGGGGTGGGCCTTGACGGCCGGCAGGCCCGCGAGGGTGCCGCTGACCGCGATGAAGCCAAAGGCCATGACCAGCCCCGGCACGGCGAGCGGGACCATCGCCAGCGCGTCGAGCGCGCCGCGGAGGCGGATGCGGGAGCGCACGACAACCCACGCGACCGCCACGCCGACGCCGAGGTTGAAGACGACCGCCAGCGCGGAGAAGAGCAGGCTGTTGCGGATGGCGTCGAGGGTCATGGCGTGGCCCAGCGCCTCGGAGTAGTTCGCGAGGGTGAGCTGCGCGGGCAGCACGCTCCGGTACCACGCGCCGGGGACGGAGAGGCTGGTGAGGATCACGCCGGCGTGCGGCAGCAGGGCCAGCGCGGAGACGGCGGCGAACGGCAGCAGGACCAGCAGGCCCGCGGCGCCGCGCGCCGCGCGCGGCGTGTGCGCGCTGGTGGCCTTGGCCTGCATCGCGTAGGCGCGGCCGCCGAAGGCGAGGCGGCTGGCGGCGTAGAGCGCGACGCTGGCGCCGAGCACGACGGTGACCAGCGCGTACGGGAACGGGCTGGCGCTGATCTCCTTGAGCTCGTCGTAGACCTGCACGGCCGCGCAGCGCGTGTAGTTCATGATGAGCGGCGTGCCCAGCTCGGTGAAGCAGGCGATAAAGACGAGGGTGCAGCCCGCGAAGAGCCCCGGCATGACGAGCGGCAGCGTGACGCGGCGGAAGACGGTCCAGCCGCCGGCGCCGAGGTTCTGCGCCGCCTCGTGGAGGGCGGGGTCGATGTTGGCGAGCGCGGCCGAGACGTTCAGGTAGATGATCGGGTAGAACGCCAGCGCCTGGAGCGCCACCACGCTGAGCACGCGCGACTGGCCCAGCCAGTCGACGGGGCCGCAGCCGAGCAGCGCGTTGAGGGCGCCGTAGGGGCCGAGGATCTGCAGAAAGCCGATCGCGCCGACAAAGGGCGGCAGAACCATCGGCACGAGCACCAGGGCGGAAAAGAGGCGCTGGCCGGGAAAGGCGTAGGCGTGGGCGAGCCAGGCGAGCGGGACGGAGAGCAGCGTCGCGAGGGCCGTCGCCCCGAGCGCGAGGCAGAGGCTGTTGAAGAGGCCTTCGGCGTAGATCGGGTTCCTGAACACGCCCACGAGGTACTCGGCGGTCCAGCGGCCGTTGACATAGAACCCGCCGCTGACCACGCTGAACACGGGCCAGAGCAGGAGCACGCCCAGCAGGCCCGCGAGGGCGCTGAACAAGAGCCACGCTGTGCGGTCTCGGAGCATGGGGGGGAGGTCGGAGGTCGGAGGTCGGAGGTCGGAGGTCGGAGGTCGGAGGTCGGAGGTCAGAGGTCAGAGGTCAGAGGTCGGAGGTCGGAGGTCAGAGGTCAGAGGTCGGAGGTCGGAGGTCGGAGGCGTGTACCGCGTTTTCCGACCTCCGATCACCGACCTCCAGGCCTTTACACGACCTCGTCCCACTTGACCGCGCCGCAGACCGGGCACACGTCCGGGTGGCCGTCGGCGACGGTGTGGCCGCAGACCGGGCAGACGTAGAACTTCTGCGCGGCGATGTCCTGGCCGGCCTTGACCGACGCGAGGGCGGCCGCGTAGAGGACGGCGTGGGTCTTCTCGACCGTCATGGCGTTCACGAAGGAGCGCTCGGCCGCGGCGTTGCCCTCTTGCTTGGCCTCGTCCACGTAGGGCGGATACATCTGGGTGAACTCGAAGGTCTCGCCGCCGACGGCGTCAGCCAGGTTCGTGGCGGTGTCGTGGATGCCGCCGAGGGCGCGGAGGTGGGCGTGCGCGTGGATGGTCTCGGCGTGCGCGGCGGCTCGGAAGAGCTTGGCCACGCCCGGCAGTTTGTCCTGGTCGGCCTTCTTGGCGTACGCGAGGTACTTGCGGTTGGCCTGACTCTCGCCCGCGAAGGCGCCTTTCAGGTTGTCACTGGTTGCCATGTCTGTTCTCCTTCGGGTTTCATCCTCCGAACCGCCGCGAACACGCCTCCCGCAGGCGCCCGCCGGAACGGATCAATTAGACAAGGCTAACATGATGCCCGATGCGGGCCGAAAAGGCAAGCGGGTTTTGCCGACCTAAAAAAGATGTAATCGGTTGGTGACAGGGGTGACGCGAGTTGAAGCGCGTGTTTCGTGCGGAGCTTGGGAGGGGGGACACTCCTGTCCCCGTTGAAAGCGCGTGCAATTCAAGCGCGCGGCCACCTGTAAAACAACTGGCGGCGGATCGGCTGCAGACCGCCTCGTCGCGGGCAAGAGTGCCCGCGCTCCCAGCTTTGCGCCATCTTTTCATCCGAAACGCGAACTCCTCGCACAACCCCTGTCACCAACCGATTACAAAAAAGATCGCGTTTCCTCTTGCGCGGCGGCGGCTGAATGCGCTATCTTCACTCTCCCGCATTACGGAAAGGCTTTTTCGCTATGAAGAAGGATATCCATCCCAAGTATGAGGACGCGACCATCACCTGTGCGTGTGGTGCCGTCATCCCGACGCGCTCGACCAAGAAAGAGATGAGCGTCAACACCTGCTCCGCCTGCCACCCCTATTTCACCGGGCAGCAGACCATGATGGACACGGAAGGCCGTGTCGACCTGTTCATGAAGCGCTACAGCATCAAAAAGGCGTAGCGTCGGCAACCAGACGGGTCGGGAGGCGCAGCCGCCAGGCTATCCGCGCACCCCGGCCCGTTTCCTTTTATGATCGACAAGGCGCACATCCAGCGGGTGCTCGACCGCATCCAGGCGGCCGAGACGGCCCTGTCCGATCCCGCGGTGCTGGGCAACCCGACCGCGTACCGCGAGACGGTGCGCGAGCACGCCGCGCTGAAGAAGCTGGAGGGCGTGGCGAACGCCTATTTCCGCCTCCTGGCCGACCTCGCGGGCAACCGCGAGATGGCGGCCGACTCGGCGGGCGACCCCGAGCTGGCGGCGCTGGCCCGCGGCGAGATCGCGGGCTTGGAGGCGCGCCTGCCCGAGGCCGAGCGCGCGGTGCTGGCGGCCCTGCTGCCGCCGGAGCCGGCCGACGCCCGCAACGCGGTTTTCGAGATCCGCGCCGGGACGGGAGGCGAGGAGGCCGCGCTCTTCGCCGCCGTGCTTTTCCGCATGTACTCCAAGTACTGCGACGGCAAGGGCTGGAAGATCTCGATCATCGACGCCAACGGCACCGAGCTCGGCGGCTACAAGGAAATCGTCTTCACCGTGCTCGGCGAAGGCGCCTACGGGGCCTTCAAGTTCGAGAGCGGCGGCCACCGCGTGCAGCGCGTGCCGGAGACCGAGGCCCAGGGCCGCATCCACACCTCCGCCGCCACCATCATCGTGTTTCCGGAGGCGGACGAGGCGGACGAGATCGAGCTGCCCGAGAGCGAGCTGCGCGTGGACATCTTCTGCGCGGGCGGCCACGGCGGGCAGGGCGTGAACACCACCTACTCCGCGATCCGCATCACCCACCTGCCCACCGGCCTGGTGGCGCAGTGCCAGGACGAGCGCTCGCAGCACCGCAACAAAGAGAAGGCGCTGGCCGTGCTCAAGTCCCGCATCCTCGACCAGCGGCACCAGGCCGAGGAGGCCAAGCTCGGCAAGACCCGCCTCGACCTGCGGGGCTCGGGCGACCGCAGCCAGCGGATCCGCACCTACAATTTCCCGCAGAACCGCATGACGGACCACCGGGTGAACCTGACGCTCTACAGCCTCGACCGCATCGTCGAGGGCGACCTGAACCCGCTCTTAGGCGCGCTCCACGCCTACGACCTCAACCAGCGCCTGGAGGCGGAGCTGGGCGTCAAGCAGGGGTGAGGGCGGAGATCAGAGATCAGAGATCAGAGATCAGAGGGCGGAGGTCAGAGGTCAGAGGTCAGAGGTCAGAGGTCAGAGGTCAGAG
>CAYLUN010000206.1:0-4343 GCA_964386865.1 uncultured Lentisphaeraceae bacterium
GAAGTGACGGTAAGGGTGTCTTATGAAAGAGGATCGGATGTCTACTATTGGCTGTTTGGTTTTCGAAGATACCGAATTGAGAATTCGTATTTTTGGTTTCCTGTTAAATGGGGGTCTGGTGGGTATTCGTAACGAAAAGATGAAGGGGACGTATCGCGACAAACGGACAAATAGGACTGGGGACGACAGAGGGGACGTATCGCGACAAACGGACAAATAGGTTTGGTCAGGAAAGAGGATCTGATCTCCGCCGTCTCCAACCTCTGGAACGGCACGAACGTCTCCGCCCACGCCTATGCCAACGACGCCCTCGGCCGGCGCACGGCCCGCCTCGACCGTGGCGCGGGCGACTCGCCCGTGGTCTTCACGAACGGTTTCGGCTATAATACGCGATCAGAGGTGACGGCTGTGACACTTCAGAACTCCGAAACTTTAGAACTCTCGAACGTCTCCTACGCCTACGATCCGATCGGGAACCGGACCGGCGCGACGAACGGCGCGGCGGCGTTCTCCTACTCCGCAAACGCGCTCAACCAGTATTCCAACCTACAGTCTACAGCCTACAGCCTACAGCCTTCTTATGATCCCGACGGCAACATGCTGACCAACGGCCCGTGGGCGTACACCTGGGACGCGGAGAACCGGCTCGTGAGCGCGACCGACGGCGAGCGCACCGTGTACTACGCGTACGACCACCGCAGCCGGCTCACCTACCGCTGCGCGCTCACGCCGCAGGGGATGGCCGAGTCCGCCTTCACGTACGACGGCTGGAACCCGCTCGACGAGTTCCATTACGAGAATTCCGGCCCGGGCGAGTGATTGATAGAGGGGACGTATCGCGACAAACGGACAAATAGGTTTGGTCAGGAAAGAGGATCTGATCTCCGCCGTCTCCAACCTCTGGAACGGCGCGCACGTCTCCTCTTACAACTACGCCAACGACGCTCTCGGCCGACGCACGGCGCGGGCCGATTTCGCGGCGGGCGAACCGCCCGTGGAAATCCAAAACGTTTTCGGCTATAATACGCGCTCGGAGGTGACACGCGCGGACATGGGCACGAACGAATACACCTACTTGTACGACCCGATAGGGAACCGCACCGCCGCCACCAACGCCGGCGAGGCTGTCGCCTACGCCGCCAACGCCCTCAACCAGTATTCCAACCTACAGTCTACAGCCTATAGCCTACAGCCTTCCTACGATCCCGACGGCAACATGATCACGAACGGCCCGTGGGCGTACACCTGGGACGCGGAGAACCGCATGACCGCCGCAGTCTCGAACAACTTACTGCTCGTGTCCAACACCTACGACCACCAGTCGCGGCGCATCCGGAAAGAGGTCTACACCCGCGCGTCTCCCTCTACAGCCTACAGCCTACAGTCTACAGCCTCTTTCCTCTACGACGGCTGGAATGTCATCAGAGAGGTCAGCGTTCAGAGTTCAGCGGTCAGCACCAACTACTACACCTGGGGCTTGGATCTGTCGGGCACGATGCAAGGCGCGGGCGGGGTCGGCGGACTTCTGGCGGTGACAACCATAACCGCTGAACCCGGAACCTCCCCAACCCTCTCAACCTATTACCCGACCTACGACGCGAACGGGAACATCACCGCCTA
Source organism: uncultured Lentisphaeraceae bacterium (assembly GCA_964386865.1). Lineage (GTDB taxonomy): Bacteria > Verrucomicrobiota > Kiritimatiellia > RFP12 > UBA1067 > CAYLUN01. Next base: position 1,621 of record CAYLUN010000206.1, read on the forward strand.
TCTCGACTCGACCGGCGGCATCGCCGCCCGCCGCGAGTTCGACGCCTTCGGCAACACGGTCTCCCTGTCCGGCCCGCTGGCCGGCGGGTTCTCCTACTGGTTCTCGACCAAGTACCTCGACCCCGAGACCGGGCTGTACTACTACGGCTACCGGTACTACCAGCCCGACCTAGGAACGAGAGAGGGACGTGTCGCGACATCTAGACAAACAAGCTTACTTTGGAGTGGGCGTTTTTGTAACATTCAGAACATGCCAAGACAGATCAGACACAACGTCGAGGGCGGCTGGTATCATATCACCGCGCGCGGTATGGGGCGGAGGGAGATCTTTTCCGCAGACCGCGACCGGGAGCATTTCGTCGAGCTGCTGCAGGGGCTGGTGGAGCGGTACGGGATTATCCTTCACGCGTACGTGCTGATGGACAACCACTACCATCTGCTCATCGAGACGCCCCATGCGAACGCGAGCCGCGCGCTCCAGTGGCTGAACGTGAGTTACGCCGCATGGTACAATGCGAAGCATGACCGCACGGGGCCGCTGTTCCAGCAGCGGTACAGGGGTGTCCCGGTGGACGGGGACGGCTCATGGGCGCTGACGTGCAGCGTGTATATCCACCTGAACCCCGTGCGCGTGCAGGCTCTGGGGCTCGGGAAAGAGGAGCGTGAGCGCGCGAGAGCCGGGTTCCTGCCGAAGGAGCCGGCGGAAGAGCAGGTAAAGGCCCGGCTTGCCAAACTGAGAGGGCACGGCTGGAGTTCGTATCCGGCCTACGCGGGCTATGCGCCCAAGCCGGAGTGGCTGACGTGCGAGGAGCTGTGGCGGCGCAACGGGGACGGCAAAGACGGCAAGGCGGAGTACCGGCGCTATCTTGAGGGCTATTTGAGGCAGGGCGCCGACGAAGGGGCTTTAGCGCAGATCACCGCCGCCGTCGCGCTCGGCGGCGCGGCCTTCGTCGAAAGGTTGCGGCGGAAGGTCCCGCCGTCGGCCCGGAACGACACGAACGCCAGGGCGTGGAGGCGGCTGCTGCCGTTTGGAGAGGTGGTGAGGGCCGTCGAGGCTGTCAAGGGGGAAGAATGGGTGTCATTCGCCGACAGGAAGGGCGATCACGGGCGTGATCTGGCGCTCTATGTGGCGCGGATGAACTGCGGGCTGTCGATTCCGGAGCTGGCCGCGTTTGCGGGCATAGAGTCGGCCGCCGCTTCCAAAGCGCTCCAGCGCATGAAAGAGCGCTTGCCAGGCGACCGGAAACTGAAGTCGATTTTTCGGAAGGTCTCGGCTGAAATTGGCGTGAGGGAGAAATGACATGTCTCGATGTCGCGATACGACCCCAATGCCAGTCCTCGTCGCGCGCAGGGCTTACCTCTGCGGCAGGCTGACGGCGCGGCGGTAGGCGAGCGGCGTGAGCCCGATCTTCTTTTTGAAAATGGCCGAGAGGTGCTTCTGGTCGCAGAAGTTGAGGCGGACGGCGATCGCGGTGATGGAGAGCGTCGAGTGAGTCAGCAGGCGCTGGACTTCGCGGATGCGCAGGCTGAGGTGGTGCTGGCCGAGGGTGGTCCCGGTTTCGCGGCGGAACGCTGTGCGGAGGGTCGTGTAGCTGATGCGGCAGTCGCGCGCCAGCGCTTCATAGTCGACGGGCTGACCCATGCGCTGCGCCAAGGCGGCGAGCGCGGAGGCGACGCAAGGGGAATGGGCAGCGGCAGGCTGCGGCTCGGCCGCCTGCTTGGCGATGGCCGCCTCGATCTTCTGTGCGGCTTCTTGCAGCACGCGGACGGCGGCGCGGAGCGCGCGCGGCCCGAGCCGCTTGTCGACGCCCGAGAGCCAGAGCGCGCCGACGGGGTAGCCGACGGGGTCGCGGATGACCACGCCGCCGCAGTGGCAGCAGGAAACCTCCTCCGCGATGTCTGTGGCGTAGCCGGCCCTGCGGATCTGCGCGAGGCGCCGCTCGAATGTCAGTCGGTCGGTGACCGTGTTCGGCGTGAGCCGCTCAAACGCCAGCCGGTCGAGCAGCGCGGCCCGCTGCCGGTCGGGCAGGTTCGCGACAAGCGCCTTGCCGGGGGCCGAGGTGTGGAGCGGCGTGGCGGTCTTGTCTTTGAAGCTGAAGCAGGTGTAGTCCGGCCCGCGAATGCTGGCGATGATCAGGTTCTTGCCGCGCTTGGCGTCGAGCACGGAGAGCCCGTAGGTTTCGGCCATCCGGGTGCGGATGGCGAGCAGAAATGGCATGGCGAGCGTTTTCAGCGTGTCGTGGCGCATGCGCGGAACCTCCAGCTTGACGCCGACAGTATAGGAGGTCGGCCGCCCGGCGCGCAACCAGCAATTCTGATTATGACAAGGCGCACGCTCTGGGAAGGCCCTTACGGGCCCACTACGAGCGAATTCGCCCTCGTTTTACGCGCTTGTAGTGGCGCCGTGAGGCGCTTCTTGGCCATAATTAAAATTGCTGGCGCGCAACGCTATTTGTCAAAAAATACACTTCTGCCCCGTGCCTTTTCGCCATGGGCTGGGTAGACGGCTCGCTCAATTTGTGATTCACTGTAATCACGTAAGGGGAGGTGCGAGATGACATGGTTCCTATGGGCGGCGACGATGGTGGCGGCGGCGGGCGGCTTGAGGGCGGCGCAGCCGCTGTCGCGCGAGGAGCTGGCCAAGCGGTGCGATCCGCGGGCGCTCCGGTACGTGAGCCCGCTGGTGACCGCGAAGACCGAGGGGCAGGGCGTGGACGTCGAGG
>CAYLUN010000207.1:0-4274 GCA_964386865.1 uncultured Lentisphaeraceae bacterium
GCCGCCAGCTCTTCCAGAAGGAGCTGACCGCCGAGCTGACGCGCGTGCTCAAGGAAAAGCACATCGTCATCCACAACGCGCACATCCGCCACGTCGAGGTTCCGGCTCAGATCCTCACGCCGATCCAAGAGGCCAGCGTGGCCAAGGAGCAGGACCTCACCAACAAGGCGCGGCAGGACACCGCCCGCACGCAGGCCGAGCTGAACACCGAGACCGCCATGATCGAGCAGCTCAGGAAGCAGGTCGAGCAGGAGACCGAGAAGCTCGTCGCCACCACCGCGGCGGAGACGAAGAACAAGGTCGCCACCATCCAGGCCGAGGCCTTGCTCGAGGTCGCCACCATCAACCTCCAGAAGTCCGCCGTGCAGGCTCAGATCACGCAGGTGCAGGGCGAGGCCAAGGTTCAGTCCGAGTTCATCGTGCTCAACGAGAAGGCGCGCGGCGAGCAGCTGCGCGCGTCGGTCTTCGCGAACCCCGCCACGCTCGCGGACCTGACCTTCGCGGACAAGCTCAGCCCCACCGTCGGCATCCGTATCATCCACGCCGGCGAGGGCACGCTCTGGACCGATCTCAAGGGCCTGGCGCCGACCGTGCCGGTGAAGTAGAGGCCGGCGTAACACGGTTGGGGAGGTTCACGGTTCAGCGGTCGCGAAACCCTGCACCGCAAACGAACGGCGCGATGTCGTGGCGAGGGCCTTGAAATGACGCCGTGCCGGCCCGGCGCGCCCGCGCTCGCCGTCACCTGAAACGCGGGGGCGGCATCATGGGCTGCATGGGCATGACATAGCCCGGCGGAGGTGCGTACTGCACGACGTTGAGGGGGAAGGTGTACTGACCTTCGCGAGTGATCCATCTGTTCTCGGTCTTGTCAACGATCACGTATTGCCCCTGACCGTTTTTAATGGCCGCACCCACGAGATACGTATGAAATTGGCGGGTTTCGAAGCGGATGTCCGTTTCTTCGGATGTCCGCAAATGCCGGACGGTGAGCGTGTGCATGCCAGGAAGAATGTCGATATGATAGCTGCCGTCCCACCACGACGCGTACCCGAAACCCGCGCCGTTGGGGCCCCTCTGTCCGTCGACGGCGAAAAGCCGAACCGGGCTCTCCAGCCAGCCGGTGCTCTTGATCTGGGCGACTTGATCGGCCGGCCGCACCGGCCCCGCGTACAGCCGGTGGCGCCCGGAGGCGCACCCGGTCATGCACAGCGTCGTGAGAACACAGGCCGCCAGAGCAGGGAGACAGCGCATCATGATGGTTCGCATACGATTCCTCTTCATGTAAGGGACGTGACACGTACAACCGCACGCTTAGCGGCGGTGAGGATCGCCGCCGGGGGCGCCGCCCGCGCCCGCGCCAGGGTTCCCGCCGCCGGGGCCGGCTCCGGCACCGCCGGGGCCCTGATTGCTGGGGCCTCCGTGGCCGCCGGCATTCCCTCCAGGGTTGCCTGCCCCACCGTGGCCGCCGGGATTTCCTCCGGGGTTGCCTGCCCCACCATGGCCGCCGGGATTGCCGGAGTAGCCAGGCCCGCTAGGCCCGCCGGGATTACCAGGGTAGCCTGGCCCGCCGTAGCCGCCCGGCCCCGGATGACCAGGGGCGACACCGACAGATCCCGGGCCCGGAAACGGGGCGGGATAATGAGGGCCAGGCCCCGGGCCGGGCCCAAAGAAGACCGCGAAGGCTAACGGCCACCACGGCGCGCAATAGCAACCGCGAGGCGCAGCCGCGCTTGCGCTGACCGCGAACGGATACGCGTTCGGCTCCGTGACCGGCCTGTTCTCGGTTTGGTCAAGAATCACGTATTCGCCCGCGCTGCCGCTAACCGTCGCGTAAAGCAGATACGCATGGGCTGCGCTGGCCGTCAGCGCGAGATTGGTTTCCGTCGCGGACAGCACGTGCCGAACCGTCAGCGTGTGGTCGCCGGGCAGCACGTCCACCCGGAACGAGTCGTCCCACTGCGAACAGTAGCCCAGCCAGGCTCCGTTGGGGCCTCTCTGTCCGTCGACGGCAAGAAGCCGCACCGGGCTCGCCTGCCAGCCGGCAGCGCTCTTGATCTGGGCGACTTGCTCGGCCGGCCGCACCGGCCCCGCGTACAGCCGGTGACGTCCGGTAGCGCACCCGGTCATACACAGCGTTGTGAGAACGCAGGCCGCCAGCGCAGGCAGACAGCGCGTCATGACGGTTCGCAGAAGTTTCCTGTTCATGGAGGAGACTCTGACAAATCCCCCGCGGGGGGTCAAGCTCGGATCGTCAGGTCTCGACCCCGATCCCGATTTCGATTTGGAGAAGCGATCACCTTAGACAGCCGGGAGGCCACTCGATCACAGATGCTCCTCCCTCACGGCGACAGCGGCACGAGGGCCTGGACGCGGTAGAACCGTTGCGTGGAGGCGGGATCCGTGACGCCGCGCGTCACGGCGGGCGCGCCCTCCGGCTGAATCAGGCCGTACCCGGTGTCCGTCCAGACAGGCGGCGCGGGCGTCAGGCTGTCGGTCTGCACCAGGCGGTAGAGCCTTGTCTGGGCAACCGGCCAGGTGGCCACGTCCGTATCCCCCGCGCGCTCGAACGCGGTGATCGCCAGCCGCGAGGCCGGATCGAGAGGGTCGGTGTCGGCCACGTACTCGTCGGTGTCCGGAACTCCGTCGTCGTCCGAATCCGAGTCGAGTACGTCCAGCGTCACCAAGTCTCCTGTCTTCTCGATCTCCCACGCGTCGGGCAGCCCGTCGCCGTCCGTGTCGGGCCCCGCGCCGAGCGTGTCGGTCCGCACGAAGGCCTGGCTGTTGGCGAGGCTGATCCAGCCGACGTTCGCGCCCCAGGCGTAGCCGCTCAGGTCGCCCGTGAGCAGGTGGATCCTGGGCTGCCCATAGGTCTGCTCGAACGTGATCCAGCCGATGTTCGCGCCGTAGGCGTAGCCGGTCAGGCGGCCGGCTCCGTCGTGGTTGACGCCCCAGTCGTCGGCCGAGGCGTTGGAGTAGTGCCAGCCGTTGGTGGGCCCGTTGCCGAGGCCGATCCAGCCGACGTTGCCGCTCCAGAGGTGTCCGGTGCAGTAAGACCGGCCCAGCGCGGCGCCGTTCGCGGTGTCCGCGCGGGCGTCGATCCAGCCGGCGTTGGCGCCGTACGCGTAGCGGTGCACGGGGTTGACCGTGGAGTCCGCTCGCGCGAGGCTGAGGCCGGACGCCAAAGCCAGCGTTGTGATCAAGAGTTTCGCTTTCATGGCCTACCTCCTCGCCTGTTCGCTTGCTGAGCTTCTCCAGCGTTTAGTAAACCAGATTACCAAGCGGGTTGGTTCCGGTGGCCGCGCTCTGCGGGGGCGCGACGTCGCAGGCGCCGCTCACGTCCTCGATCGCAACCTGGGGTATCCCACCTGCGCTTCCGCTGAAGGTGTTCTGGAGAACGGTGCTTCCGGCTACGGCCAGGAAGACTCCGACCGCATTGTCCGAACACACGTTGCGGGCCACGCGGTGCGCGCCTGCCAACACGTGCAGGCCGGAACCCACGTTGCCCGTGAACTGGTTGTCACAGACGTCGAGGCTGGACGCCGCCGAAAGCAGCCCGTGTACGCGGTTCTCGCCCATATGGATGGCGTGCACGCGGCCCCGCGCGCCCGGCGACGTCGAGAGGTCGATGCCGTGAGCGGCGTTGTCGCAAAGCTCTCCGCCGACGACGGAGACGGGCACACGTACGGAAGCGTCGAAGCTCGCGACCACGATACCCGAGCCGCCGTTACGCACGGCGTCGCAGCCGTCACACGCTAGGCTGAACTGATAGAGGGTTCCGACCACGGGCGGCCGGGTGATCTGGAACCCGTCCCCGGCATTCCCAGACGCGACGCAGCGCTCGAGGCGCAGCGCGCCGCCCGGCGCCCGGAAGCCCGGCGCCTGGGAACTCGTCGTGCCGTTATCGCGCAGCACGCAGCCGATCAGCACGCCGGAGCGCACCAACACCGAATCGTCCACAACGAACCCGCCCAGCGCGTTGTCGTCGCAGTCGCCGCCCTTGACGCGGAAGCGCAGCCCCTTGTCCATGGCCACGGGCGCGATCAGCTTGACGCCGCAGGCCGCGTTCGCGCTGGCCGAGCAGTCCTGTGCGTCGAGCTCCACGGAGCACAGGGCGTTGTCGCAGCTCAGTCGCAGTCCGTTACCGGTATTCGAGCGCAAGTGCATGTCCTGCATCGAGACCTTGTAGCTGGCGTCGTCCTCGACCGTATGCACATACAGTCCGTCGCCGCCGTTGCGCTCCATCGTGCAGTCGTACATTTTCAGGAGGCTTACAT
>CAYLUN010000208.1:0-4269 GCA_964386865.1 uncultured Lentisphaeraceae bacterium
AAGAGAAGAACATGCTCCCTTGCGGGCCGACCTCGACGTGCGGCCTGGCGCTGACCTGCATCTGGGATGTGCATGCGGACGAATCCTACGACGTGCCCGTCGAGCGCGCGCGGAGAGTCTCGCAATCCCTGTACCCCAAGGGCGGCACGGGGCTGATCGCCGTGCGCACCTTGGCGGGAAAAGGCCGGGTCTACCTCAAACGCGACGAGGTCATCGAGCTTAAGAGCGGCACGCTGGTCCTGCTGGAGTGGAGCGCCTTGCGGCGCTATCACTGCGTCGGCGGCCTCTGGCACTTCCTGTGGTTCGAGTTCCTCGCCTACGGCCCGCTGCACATCCCGCTGTACGAGGACATCGTCCTGCCGGACACGGCCGACGATGCGCGCCGGATACGCGACATTCAGAAGGCCTTTCAGTCCAAGCGCCACGTGACGCGGTGCGAGGCCTCCGCCCGCTTTCTGGTCCTGCTCTACGAGTGGTTCCGCCAGCACACGGAAAAGGCCAAGGGGCCGCACGAAAGCAAGATCGAAGCCCTGATCAACCGGATGTATGGCAACCTCGGCGAGAAACGGAGCGTCGCCGCTCTGGCCAGCGAGGCGGGCATGAGCGAAGCCTGGTTCCGCAGCGAGTTCCGGCGCCTCACGGGAAGTTCCCCCAAGAGTTTTCTGGACCGTTTGCGGCTGGCCTGGGCCGAGGAACTGCTGCGGACCACGTCCTTCAGCGTCTCGGAAATCGCCTACAAGCTGGGCTATTCAAGCCCGTTTCACCTCTCCAAGGCCTTCAGCCGCTGCTTCGGCTGCCCGCCCACCTCGCTCAGAAAGAACACATAGCCGTCAAGTCGGACGTCAGGCCTTGAGGATGCCGCTCTCGAAGCCGCGCGCCACGGCTGCGGCGCGGTCTGCGGCGTCGAGCTTTTCCATGATCGCGGCCACGTGCGCCCGCGCGGTGCGCTCGGAGATGCCGAGCAGCTTGCCGATCTCGTCGTTCGTGAAGCCCTGCCGGACCAGGCCGAGCACCTCCACCTCGCGGCGCGACAGCTCACCGCGCTCTGCATCCGCGGCGAGCCGCTGGGAAACGGCGACGCTGACAGCCCCGCTCCCGGTATGTACGCTGCGGATGGCTGCCACCAGCTCGGCCCTGCGGATGTTCTTGGTGACGTACCCAGCCGCGCCGGCCTTGATGGCATGGCGGATGTCCTCCTGCGCCTCGGACGAGGAGAGCATCAGCACGCGAGCTTCGGGAAACGCCTCTTTCAGGCGCCGCAGGGTCTCGATGCCGTCGATGCCGGTCAGGCTCACGTCCAGCAGCACCACGTCCGGACGGTGCTGCCGCCAGAGCGCCAGCGCCGATTCACCGTCGTCCGCCTGCGCCACCACGCTGAATCCGGGCTCAAGGCCCAGCAGGTTGGCGAGCCCCGCGCGCATCACCGCGTGGTCGTCCACAAGCATCAGCCGGATAGTCGGTGTGTCCGACCTCTGAGCGTCTTCTTTCACGGTCATGTGAGAGAGTATATTATTATCCGACCGCTGTTCGCTATTGGCCGATCCGCCAATGCCCCGGGCTTTCACGTTAACTCCTTGTCAACGGCCTTGAGCGCCACGCGCACATGGACCGTCGTGCCCTGCCCCGGCGCGCTCTCGACCCGCACGGTGCCGCCGAGACGCTCGGCCCGCTCCCGCATGACGCTCAGCCCGAAATGGCCTTCCCCCGGCCCCTGTTGCGCGCCGAGGGTGAAACCCGCGCCGTCGTCGCGGACCACGGCTTCGAGGGCGGACGCGGCTGCATCCGCACGCACGGTGATGCAGACGGCTTGGGGCCGGCCGTGCCGCAAGGCGTTGTAGAGCGCCTCCTGCACGATCAGCAGCAGGTTGCCTCCGACAAAGTCCGGCACCTCCTCAAGCGGCCCCTCGGCCTCCACCTCGATGCGCGCCGGATACCCGGTGCCCACGTGCGCCGCCAGCGCCTGGAGCGCCTGGGGGAACGTCTGCCCGTGCAGCGGCAGGCTGCGCAAGGCCCACACCGAGCCGCGCAGTTCATCCACCCCGTGGTCCACCATGCGCCGCGCCACCGCGAGCTGAGCGCCCGCGCCCTCCCCGCTTGCCTCGCAGGCTTCCAACTGGAAACCGATGCCGCCCAAGGTCTGAAGCAGCGTGTCGTGCAGGTTCGCGGCCAGCCGGTTGCGCTCACGCAGCGTGGTCTGGAACTCCACGGCGGCCTCGTGGCGACCGCGCATCTCCTCCGCCAGCCGCGCGGTCTGGACAGCCACCCGGCGGCGCAGCAGCGCGCTCCACCCCATGGAGGCAGCTAGCAGCGCCGCAATCACCGACAAAGCGATCAGAAGCCGCCGAGCTGTCCACCACGACGGCGAGCGGAGCACCGCGAGATCGCCCCGGCTGCGCAGCAGCACATCCACCCGGGTCGGCGCAAGGCGGAAATCCGGTTGGCTTTCGAACCCGAGCTGGGCGAGGCCGGTCACAGCCAGCGTACAGCCGGGTTCCAAGCCGGTCAGCCACTGGGATTCCGGATCATAAAGTACGGCCTGGATCGCACCCGCACTTCCGTCGAGCGTGAGGCGGTGCTCGCCCTGCTCCGTTCTGCGGATGTTCAGGAGCCGGGCCTCAAAGGTGATGAGCTGACCATCATAATCACCGGGATTGGCAATGAGGGCCATGCGCCGCGCAACTTCATTGACCTTCATGATCTGGTCGGGATGAATGCGCTCCGGAACGGGAACCCCGCCGGTGCCCGTCTTGCGCACGATCGCCTCGGTGAGCCCCCGTATCACGCGCGTCTCGTCCAAGAACCCCTCCACCTCCACGCGGTCGCCCGGCTTCAGACGCTCGGCCGAGCGCGTCTCCACCCGCACGGCAGTCCGTCCCTCCTGCAAATAGAAGTGGTTTCCGGGCACGGCATAGGTCACGACGCCCTCCACGCGCTGGCAGTGCGCGTTCAGAGGCTCCACGCGGAAGCCGGAGATATCAGACAGGGGCAACTTCGGCGACCCGAAGGGTGCCGCGCGCGGCGGCTTCTCGACCACCAGATCCTCTGCGCCATTCATAACGAAGTTGGGCATCAAAAACTCGCCGCGCGTATTGAAGAGGGCATACGGCACGCCCCGCATGCGCACCTCGGCATCAATGAGCGACTCGGGCTGCGGCAGCATGCCCGCCGGCAGCGAGGCCCGAAAGCGTCCGGGATTCGCATTCACGATCAGCGCCACAAAGGGCCCATCGGTCCGGATGCCCTGCACCACCGCCCTTACCTCCATCCACTGAGAGTCATCCGCTCCGCTGAAGAAACGCGCCGGCACCATGGGGCGCGGCGGCGGCAGCGGCGCTTCGCCCACAATCCGCAGCGTGCGCGGCATCATCGGCGGCGAGAATCCGCCCCGGGCCGTAACCCCCTCGATCTCCACGACCATGCCGGAGCGGACGCGGGCGAACTCAGCCGCATCACCCTTCCAGATCTTCCACTTACGCGCCACGCCGACATTCACATAGATTCCGGCGGTCTCGTCCTGCAACGCGAATGCATCTCCACCGCGATAAGTGACCACGCCGCGCAACCGAAAAGGACGCGCCTTGGCCGTTTCCGAGCGCGGCAGAGCGCGGACGTCCGCCACACGCGTGAGAGGAGCCTGGCTCGCCGCCGCAGCGGCCGCGTTCGTCGCAGAAGACTCGCGGTCCGCCTCTTCAAGTCCGGCGACAGTTCCCCGAACCGCCTGGATGCCAAACGAGACAAGCGAAAACACTATCCGAATCGTTGTCTTCATGGTATTGCTTGATCATCAACGCCTACAAGGTTCACTCACAGCACACTGAAATAACTGTACCAACTCGCCCGTCGTTTGGCTATCTTCGCCGGAAACTGCCTCTCTCCATGTAGCATGCCACACATTGATCACCGCCCTCCAAGGCCGCTCACTCCCCTACGTCCCGTGATCCTAACAGCCCCAATGTTCGCACATTTTGAAACGGCTGTCCAAGAAGCAGTTCCCGTCGGGCAGCTCGGTCTGGAACTGGCGCTCGCGCAGCGGCTCCCAGTCGCGGGCCTCGCAGTCGTCCCGATAGTCGGTCGCAAGATCCTGGATGGCAACCTCGCCCCGGTGGCAGGCCACGACGCACTCGCGGACGAACGAGCGCACAGAGTCCGACTCCGAGAGCAGGTCGTCCACGCGGCTGCGATGCGCCTCGGTCAGCCGCCTCAGGCCTCCATCCCCTCGTGATCTTTTTCGAAATACAGGACGCGGGCGATCAGAATGATCACGCCGCC
>CAYLUN010000209.1:0-4233 GCA_964386865.1 uncultured Lentisphaeraceae bacterium
CTCACGCTTTGAACAGGGACAGCAGATCGTTGGCGGAGAGGCGCGTATCGGCGGTGTCGTCGAGGAGGGACTCGGCCAGCGCCAGCTTCTTGGCGTGCAGGGCCACGACACGCTCCTCGACCGTGTCGGCCGTGACCAGGCGATAGACGGTGACGGGGTTGCGCTGGCCGATGCGGTGCGCGCGGTCCGCAGCCTGCGTCTCCACGGCGGGGTTCCACCACGGGTCAAGCAGCACCACGTAGTTTGCGGCCGTGAGGTTCAGCCCCGTGCCGCCCGCCTTGAGACTGATCAGAAAGAGGTCGCCCTCGCCGCGCTGGAAACGCGAGACCGCGTCGGCGCGCCGGGCCTCGGGCGTGGAACCGTCAAGGTACTGGTAGCCGACTCCGGCGGCGTCCAGGCGGGTGCGGATGATCGTGAGGAAATCCACGAACTGGCTGAAGACCAGGGCGCGGTGGCCGTTGGCGCGGAGGTCTTCGACCAGTTCCAGCAGCGCCTCCACCTTCTGTCCGGGCATGCCACAGCCGGGCATCACCAGCGACGGGTGACAGCAGGCGCGGCGCAGCTTGGTGAGGTGCGCGAGGATCGTGATACGGTTGTTCTCGCCGGCGGCACCTTCCAGCGCGGCCAGGGCCTCGCGGCGGCAGCTCTCGTAGAGCGCACGCTCGTCGACGTCGAGCGTGACGGACAGCGTGATCTCGGTCTTGGGCGGCAGTTCGTCGAGCACGGCGGACTTCAAGCGGCGCAGGAGGAAGGGCGCGGTCATTCGCTTCAGCAGCGGGCTGACCGTGCCATCGCCGTTGCAGAAACGGCGCTCGAACTGGCCGTGCGTGCCGAGCAGCCCGGGGTTCAGGAAGTCAAAGAGGCTCCAGAGTTCGGTCAGATTGTTCTCGACCGGCGTGCCGGTGGCGATGACGCGCGCGCGGCATTGAAAGCGCTTGACGATTTTGGCACGTCTGGCCAGGCGGTTCTTGACGGCCTGAGCCTCGTCCAGCACAACGACGTTCCACGGGCGACCGGCCAGCAGTTCCTCCGCGAACGGCAGAAGCCCGTAGCTGCAGACGACCACGTCGAAGGCGCCCGCGCCGGCCAGAAGGGCGCCGCGGTCTTCGGCCTCGGCCAGTTGCACGAGGCGCAGCGCAGGCGCGAAACGCGCGGCTTCGTCGGCCCAGTTGCGGATGACCGAGGTGGGCGCGATGACCAGCGAGGGACCTTCAGACGCGCGTACCGTGAGCAGGGCGAGGATCTGGACGGTCTTGCCGAGGCCCATGTCGTCCGCCAGGCAGGCGCCGAGACCGCAGGCGGCGAGCCGGTTGAGCCAGACGAAGCCGTCGCGCTGGTAGGGACGCAACTCGCAGGTCAGCGAGGCCGGAACCGGCGTGACGGCTTTGAAGGCGCGGCGGAAATCGGCGATGCGGTCGCGCACGAGCGCGGGGAAGTCGATCATCTCCTTGCCGCTCGAGAGCGCGTCCAGCAGCGCGACGGCGGAGGGCGGGACGCTGAGCGTCTGCTTCGAGGTTTCGCCGACGCGGGCCAGCACCTCCATCTGACGCAGCAAGGACTGGGTCAGACGCAGGAACTGGCGGTCGTTCAGGCGGACAAACGCGCCCACGCGGTCGCCGACCTTGGACAGCAGTTCGGTGAAAGCCAGCACCCGTCCGTCATCGAGCGCGACCTCGCCGCCGATCTGGAGCCAGAAATCGGCACCCGCCTCGGCGCTGAGGCGGAAGGGGGCGGAGGAACTCGGACGCACCACGGCGAGTTCGCCGCCCTCGGGCCAGTCCAGGCTGACGTGATCGGCGAGGCCGTGGACGTCGTTGAGGATGGTGAGAATGTCGGGGAACTCCTCGACCTCCCAATGCGTCTCCGTAACGGACCAGGCGTCGAGACCGGGGCAGGCCTCGATGAACGTTTGGAACGCCTTCTTTTCGGCCGCGAGGTCGCGCGCCACGGCGACGGTCTCACCCGCGTGGCGTGCGAGGACCTTGCGCGCCCCGTGGCCGGGCGTGACGAAAACGGGCAGCTCGGGCGATGGCTGGTTCTTCAGGTCGAAATGCATGACCTCGCCGATGAACTGCGCGCGCAGGTGGAGGCACACACCGCCATCGACGGTGCGTGCGCTGACCGATTCCATGTCGAACTCGCCCTTGACGCCCACCACCTGCGCCAGCGGCGGGATCAGGCGCCTCAGCGCGTCCGCCCCCTCCGCGGGAATCGTGAGGCAACCGTCCTTGCCATATTTGTCGACGATCTCCGCGAGGCGCTGATGCGCGCGACTTTTTTCGTAGACGGTGTAGACGCCCGGGCGTTCGCAGGCGACGGACAGCTCGGGATAGCGGGCCTTCGTCAGCCACGGAACGCGGATTCGGGTGCTTTTTCCCGCCGCGTCGGACAGGTCGAGGGCCGGCTCGCCACGCTCGATCCGTGCCGGTATGAGTTCGGTCTGGTGCAGATACACGAAATCCGCCGCATTCGGCGCGAAGACGCGCGGGTGGCCGACGAGGGCGGGCAGGATCTGATAGGCGTTTTCGAACCCGCCATAGGACAGGTGGTAGTAGCCATACCGCGGGAGGTACTTGATCAGGGACTCCTTGACGGCGCGATCAGCCTCGTCGAGGTAGGCGTCGTACGCCCCCTTGCTGATTTTGTCGAGGGCAATGCTCGTGCCGACGCTCAACCGGTCGTTCTTGAGCCGCTTCTGCAGACGGCATTCGACCCCGCGCACCTCCAGATCATCGGTATCCTGGCTCCGGAATCCCACGATCCAGACGAGCTGATGCGTGCGCCCAGCCGACGGGTCGCCGGCCGCAGCCGTGCCGCCCTTCGCCTTCGGCAGCAGGCTCTCCATCTCCGTCAGCGCGTGCTCCCAAGCGGCCACGACATGCGGCGCGGCCCACAGTGGCGCGGCCGCCTTCGCGGCCTCCAGTTGCAGGCACGTTCCGGCGACCGACACGTCGTCGGGATACAGGCGCCGGGCGCACGGCGCCAGGGAGGCGGCCAGAAACCCGTAGCCGGCGCGATGAGCGTCCGCGAGCAGGTTGCCGCAGCATTGGCGAACCGACGGGGCGATGGCGTCCTCTTCAAGAAAGAGCGACTCGATCGAACGGACGAAGCCGTCCAGTGGCGCGAGTTTCTTGCGTTGCAGCTCAGGCGAGGCGGTGATCGCGCCCCGGTTGGCGACCCCGTTCAGCGCGTCGAGTGAGACGCCCATGCGGTCCAGGTAGCCGCCGGGATCGCCAAACAACGCCAGTTTCTTGAGCAGCGTGCACACGCGGCTCTGCGAGACGTTCGCGCGGATCATGGTCAGCGCGGCCAGGAAGAAGAAATTGCCGCAGGCGTCAATGGCCCGTTCGTTGGGGGTGTCCTGGAGCAGTTTCATCGTCTTGCCGAAGGCCTTGTCGGCGGTCGGCCAGTCGCCGTCCAGCATCGCGACGCACGCATCCAGTGCTTCGCGGTGCAGCGGGGATCCGCCGGCCTTGGCAGACAGGTGCGCGAGCAGGTCGCGCGACGCCGTCCACACCGCCCATGCGCAGAGCGCAAGGAACTTGTTCGGCGAGAACGCGAGCGGACTCAGCCGCAGGAAATGCGCGAAAATCACGGCGGTCAGCGGGTCGGCCGGAAGGCCGAGCTTGAGCGCGGTCTCAGCCAGATTTTCGAAGAGGTGCAACACGACCGCCGGCTCGACGGACGACGGCTCCCGCACGATGGGCTCGGCCAGTTGCTTGCAGAACACCATCCAATCGCGTTCGTTCGTGCGGGAAAGTTTCCCCTGGCGCAGGCTCTCGGCCACCGCCACGTGATTGGCCAGCAGCGCCTCATGGATGAGATAATAGGGCTGCGCCGGCTGGATCTGAAGGCATGCGAAGCCATACCCGTAGGGTGAACCCCGCAGGCACTTCTCAATAGCCAGCTTGCATGCCGGAACCTGCGGCAGGGCGAAAAGGGCACGCTGCGAGGCGATTGAAAGCGGGGCCAGAGAGACGTGGGCGTACTCTGACGAACGCACGAGGCCGGCGCGCTCAACCCCGACGAGGAGCCGGTTGACGTCGGCATCCTTCATACGAATCGGACGGAGGCCTGCATTCTGCGGCAGTTGCTGGAAAACGAGCGCAAGGGTATGCGCATTGGTCTTTCCCAAAAGAAAGATGAGGACGAGAAGCTGCTGCTCGAGTTCCGTCAGGTTGGCCTGTTCGCTTTCAGGTATAGTAAACACGGCGGTAGTTTAACAAACCCGAA
>CAYLUN010000210.1:0-4217 GCA_964386865.1 uncultured Lentisphaeraceae bacterium
TAGATCGAGGTCATGTCGAAGCCCATGTCCTTGAGGCCTTGCACCACCTCGGGCGCCCACGAGGCCTCCGGCCACTTCATCGCGATGAAGTACACGCCCGTGTGTCCGGCCTCCGCGGCCATCTGCCGGGTGATCTCGAGCAGGCGTCTGCAGCCGTCCTTGCCGCCGAGGTCGCGGTTCATGTTCTGCGGGCTCCAGATCATCACCACGGGCTTGCCGTCGATCCGGTAGTACTCCGGCATGCTGAAATAGTTCTCAATCCAGAACTTCGCCACCGCGCGCTGATCGGCCTCCGAGTGGCTGCCCTCCGGGTTGTGGTTGGCCCACATCACGGCCCACTTGAGGTAGGACTTGTACCGCGCCTGCTTGAACGCCTGAATCCAGTGGTCGTGGTGCTGATACCCCTTGTGCCAGTACCAGTCCACGAGGAAGTAGGAGAGCCCGTTCTCCACCGCCCACTTGATCTGCCAGTCTACGACTTCGGGGCTCGCCTCGTCGTACCACCCCAGCAGCGGCTTGCGCTCGGGCGCGACCGGCCAGACGCGCGCCCACGCCTCAACCTTGGACCAGCCGGGGAAGTAGAGCGCGCCGACCTCATAGTCGCCCGTAACCGGCTTGGGCTCGGGCACGTAAGCGGCTTTCGGCAGCCCGAGGTCGGGCAGGAACTCGACGCGCGCGGCCACCGTCTGCCCGTCCGTGCCGTCGCCCGACAGCGTGAACTCCGCCTCGCCGGAAACGGCCTTCGCGGAGGCTAGCTCCAGCGTGTGCGTGACCAGCCCCGACGCAGGGACGTCGGGGACGCGCTCCCAGCCCGGCGCCGCGCTGACGCGCACGCCCTTGGGCAGCCGCTTGACCGTCAGCGTCACATTCGTGGCGTCCGCGCCGCCGCAGTTGCTGAACTGCACCAGCAGCGGCGAGGGGCGGCCCGCCCGGCTGATCGCCTCCGTCTGACGCGCCTGCACCACCGAAACATCCGGCGGCCCCTGCAGGTCTTCACCCACGCGGACCGACCGGAGCCGCGCCGCGCCGGACGTCCCCGTCACGGGCGCAAGCTTCAGCTGCACGATGTTTCCGGCCCACCCCTTTTCGCTGCCGAGATCGATGTTGTACGTGTGGTAGCGCCCGTCCGCCTTGACGCGGAAGCGCTTCTTGTGCAGCCCGCTCACCTCGTCGGACGCCCACGCGAGCGAACCGGAGTCGCCCGACGAAACCGCCATCTCCACCGCAACGATGAACGCGTCGTCGGCGCGCACCGCCAGCGCCGGGCTCAGCAGCGCGCCCTGGCCTGAGGCCCCGGCCCGAAACACCAGCTCGTCCTTTTTCAGCCGGCTCTCAGCGCCCTCGTCTCCGCGCCACGCCGCCAGCGCCGCGCCCGACCAGGCCGGCTCGCCCGCGTGCGCCGCGCCGGCCTCCTCGACGATGCGGATCGAGGCCACTTCGAACGGGTCACCGCTGCGCCCGTTCACGAAGTCCAGCCGCATTGAGGCGATCCGCTTGTCGCCCTGCCAGTACGGCCTCACGCGGTAGTCGTGCCACGCGCCGTCGCCGATCCAGTCGAAAGACACCGACCACTTCTGGCTCGGGCTCTTCGCGCCCACGGGCATCCAAAACAGCTCGCCCTTGCCGCTCGCCGCACATTTGGCGCGGAACTCGACCACCTGGCCGGCCGTCGCCGGGATCGCGAACGCGGGGCTGGTCAGAAACGGGTCGCTGCCCGCTGTGACACCCTTGAGCACCCCACCTTCGACGCGAACCTCCTTGCAGTGGTTAGGCTGCGCCGCCCACCTTTTCGCAGCCTCGTCGCCGAACGTCCAGCCGGCCACGACCTGCGCGTCAGCCGCGCAAAGCTGCCCCACGGCAGCCAACATCAACAGAATGACACTATTCCGCATCGCCCCCCCTATACACATTCACTCGTCTTGCGCCGCTGCGTAGACCGGCAGTTCCGCCGCGCTCAGCAGCGGCTGAACCGCGTCCTTGGCCGAGAGCACAGGCGCCGTGATTGGCCAGGCGATCTTCAGATCCGCATCGCTCCAGCGCACGCCTCGGTCGTCGCCCGGATCGTAGTACTCGGAGCATTTGTACTGGATCTCGGCCGACTCCGAAAGCACGCAGAAGCCGTGGGCGAACCCGCGCGGGATGTAGAGCTGGTGGTTGTTCTCCTCGGTCAGCACTGCGGCCGACCACTTGCCGAACGTCGGCGAGCCCACGCGGACATCCACCGCCACGTCGAAGATCTCCCCCCGGATGCAGGACACCAGCTTGGCCTGCGGCTTCCGCAGCTGGAAATGCAGGCCGCGCAGCACGCCCCGCGAGGATCGCGACCGGTTGTCCTGCACGAACACGTCCGCGATGCCCCCCTCCCTGTAGCGCGCGGCATGGTAGTATTCCAGAAAGAACCCGCGCGCGTCGCGCAACACCTCGGGCACGCAAAGCGTGACCCCGTCCAACTCGGTCTTCTCGAACCTGACTGGCATGTCTGCGTCCTTATCCTCAGGCGCGGGCGTGCGCCGCGCGGTAGCGCTGGATCAGCGCGTTCGTGGAGGCGTCGTGGCGCAGCACCGGCGCCTCGGTCGCGGCCAGCTCCACGAGAACCCTCGAGGCCAGCACCTTGCCCAGCTCGACGCCCCACTGGTCGAACGAGAAGATGTTCCAGATGATGCCCTGCGTATACACCTTGTGCTCGTAGAGCGCGATCAGCGCGCCGAACGTCTCGGGCGTCAGCGCGTCGGCCAGCAGCGAGTTGGTTGGCCGATTGCCCTCGAACGTCTTGTGCGGCACGAGCGCCTCGGGCACGCCCTCGGCGCGGCACTGCTCGGCCGTCTTGCCGAACGCCAGCGCCTCGGTCTGCGCGAAGAAGTTCGCCATCAGCTTGTCGTGGTGGTCGCCCAGCGGGTTGTGCGACGTGCAGAAGCCGATGAAGTCGCACGGGATCAGGCGCGTGCCCTGATGGATGAGCTGGTAGAACGCGTGCTGCCCGTTGGTGCCCGGCTCGCCCCAGACGATCGGCCCCGTCGCGTGCGTCACGCGCTTGCCCTGCCGGTCCACCGACTTGCCGTTGCTCTCCATGTCGAGCTGCTGCAGATAGGCCGCCAGCCGCGCCAGATATTGGTCGTACGGCAGCACCGCGTAGCTCTCGGCGCCGTAGCCGTTCGCGTAGAGGATGCCCAGCAGGCCCAGGATCACCGGCAGGTTCCGGCTCAGCGGCGCCGTCGCAAAGTGGCGGTCCATCTTGAAGTAGCCCTTGAGCATCTTCTGGAAGTTGCGGGGGCCGATCGCCAGCATCAGCGGCAGGCCGATCGCCGACGGCAGCGAGTAGCGGCCGCCCACCCAGTCCCAAAAGCCGAACATGTTGGCCGTGTCGATGCCGAACGCCGCCACCTTCTCCGCGTTCGTCGAAACCGCCACAAAGTGCTTGGCCACGGCCTTCGAGTCGCCGAGCTTCTCAATCAGCCACGCGCGGGCGCTCAGCGCATTCGTCAGGGTCTCCTGCGTGGTGAACGTCTTGGACGCCACGATGAAGAGCGTCTGCTCCGGCTTCACCTCCCGCAGCGTCTCCGCCAGGTGCGTGGCGTCCACGTTGGAGACGAAGTGCATCGCAATCGAGCGCTTGGAATAGGGCTTCAGCGCCTGAAACGCCATGACCGGGCCCAGGTCCGACCCGCCGATGCCGATGTTGACCACGTACTTGATGCGCTTGCCCGTGTGCCCCAGCCACTTGCCCGTGCGCACGCGATCCGCGAAGGCCGACGTCGCGTCGAGCACGGCTTGCACGTCCGGCATCACGTCCTTGCCCTTCACGTAGACCGGCCGGTCCGGGCGGTTGCGCAGCGCCGTGTGCAGCACCGCGCGGTTCTCGGTCTCGTTGATCGCCTCGCCCGCGAACATGGCGTCGATCCACCGCTTCAGGTCGCTGGCCTCGGCCAGCTCGACTAGGCGCCGCATCAGCGCCGGCGTGATCCGGTTCTTCGAATAGTCCAGCGTCCAGCCCGCCGCCTCGACGGTGAAACGGTCCGCCCGGCCCGGATCCTTGGCGAACAGGTCTCTCAGGTGCATGCTCCGGGTCGCAGCCAACTCGGTCTCAACGGCCTTCCACGCTTCCACATTCATGTGTTTCTCCAAATAGAAATCAGTCGCAAACCGTCCAAGAAAAGGGCAGTGATTATAGCGCCTCCGCCGCCCTAAGAGAAGCCCGAAGAGCGCGTCATTTCGCGTCC
>CAYLUN010000211.1:0-4167 GCA_964386865.1 uncultured Lentisphaeraceae bacterium
GCAGCTCGACGCATCGTAGTGGATGACCCAGGGTGATTTTTGCAGACCGGACATGAGGGCGCAGCTCCTAACTCAGAGTTTCACAAAGCCGAACACTTCCGCGAGCCAGAGCACGAGGATGTTGCCGCAGCCGAACACCAGCGTCATCAGCCACGCGCTGCGAAGCGCGAGCTGCCACTTGACGCGGGCGCACACGTTGTCGACCACCAGCAGCAAGAAGAAGGCCACCGCGGTGGAGGCCAGGCCGAGGGCCCAGTGCGTGCTGAAGAACAGGAAGATCCAGCCCAGCAGCATGACGTTCTCGTACCAGTGGGCGATCTCGATCAGCGCGAGGGTTGGGCCGCCGAACTCGGTGGTGATGCCCTTGACCAGCTCCTGGTGGCCGTGATGAGACGTGGAGAGGTCGAACGGCGACTTGCGGAACTTGATTTCCATCGCGTACATCAGCGCAAAAAAGACGCCGGGCAGATACAGGATCGGGGTGTGCGAGCCGCTGGCGATCACATCGACGGTGAACGTGTTCGTCACCATGTACAGGCCGACGGCGGTCAGCAGCACGGCCGGCTCATAGGCCATCATCTGGATCAGCTCGCGCGAGGCGCCCACGAAGCTGTAGGGCGAGCTGGCCTTGTAAGCGCCGAGGATGAAGAAGATGCCCGACAGGGTCAGCGCGAAGAACACCAGCAGCAGGTCCGAGCCGCAGAAGAACAGCGCGCCCGTGAAGATCGTCAGCACGAAGAAGAAGATGATGTAGAAGTTCTGGGAGCGGCGGACGACGAGCCGCTCCTTGCTCCACAGCTTGGCCACATCGTAGAACGGCTGCAGCAGCGGCGGCCCGAGCCGCGCCTGCATGCGGGCCGAGATCCGGCGGTCAATGCCGGCCAGCAGGCCGCCCACCAGCGGGGCCGCCACCAGATAAATCAGAATTCGCCACCACGGACTCATGTCAGCACCACCTTCAGCAACAGCCCGGCCAGCAGGACGCAGGCGAGTATCACGCCAGCCTTCATCATCTTGGCCTCGGGAAGAATGTCAGTCAGATAATAGTTTTGCATCGACATGTCGTGCGCCGCGCCGAGCGAGTCGGTGAACTGGATGCCGCTGTCGGTGTTGGCGCCGCCCAGGTAGGGGTCGATCACCTTCACGTTGCGACCGTAGTTGAGGAAGCTGAGCGGGAAGAGGGAGACCAGCGCCAGCATGATGATCATGAGGATCAGGTTGCCGTCGCTCATGGCGGTGAACTGCGCCAGATGGTACTGGGTCTTCACGTAAGGCTCGATCAGGTAGGTCGAAAGCAGCGGGAAGAGCATGCAGGTTCCGAAGGTCAGCACGGACAGCGCGTAAAGCGCAGACCACTTGCCCCGGCCGATGTTCTTTTCGACGTTGGCGTGGGGCTGGGAAACCACGAGCAGTCCGCCCATCCACTTGATCCAGAAGAAGAGCGTCGCCGCGCTGCCGAACACGATGAACACGGCCAGAAGCGGCATGGAGTCGAGAACCGCCTTGAGAACCGCGTATTTGCTGATCAGCATGCCGAAGGGCGCAAGGAACATGCCCGCCATGCCGATCTGGAGCATCACAGAGATGCGGGGCATCTTGAGGATCAGCCCGCCCATGTCGTCGATGTTGCGGCTGTGGATCTTGTGCTCGACCACGCCGACGCAGAGGAAGAGCAGGGCTTTGGCGATCGCGTGGAAGACGATCAGCAGCACGCCGGCCCAGACCGCCTCGTGGGTGCCGATGCCGCCGCACAGGATGATCAGGCCGAGGTTGGCGATGGTCGAGTAGGCCAGGACTTTCTTCGCGTCACACGCGGTGATGGCGGCAAAGGAGGTGATCAGGAAGGTCACCGCGCCCACGAGCGCCACCAGAATGCCGGCCGTTGTGCCCTGCAGCACAGGCGCCACGCGCAGCACCAGATAGACGCCGGCGTTGACCATGGTGCTGGAGTGCAGCAGCGCGGAGACGGGCGTCGGAGCCACCATCGCGCCCAGCAGCCAAGACGAGAAGGGCAGCTGGGCCGACTTGGTGAGGCCCGCGAAGGCGAGAAGCGCGACCGGCAGCAGCACGAGGGCCGGGCTGGCCGCGACGAGGCGGTCGAGCTCAATGGGCCCGCCGTGGCTGGAGAGCCACCAGAGGGCGGCCGCAAACGCCAAGCCTCCGGTGAGGTTCATCAGCAGGGCGCGCTGGGCGTTGCGCTTGGACTCGTCCGTGCCCTTGTAGCCGATCAGCCAGAATGAGCAGAGCGTCGTGATCTCCCAGAAGAAGTAGACCCAGAAGAGGTTGTTGGAGAAGACGAGGCCGAACATCGCGCCCAAAAAGACGAACAGGATCGCAAAGAAGCTGCGGCGCTTGTCCGCCATCTCCGGATGGTGGGTGACGTGGAACTCCTGCATGTAGTCCACGCCGTACAGGCAGATCAGGCCGCCGACCACGCCGATGATGAGCGCCAAAATCACGGAGAACTGGTCGAGGATCAGATGGCGGGCGACCTCTACGTGATGCCCGCCGCCCAGCTCCAGCGGCAGCAGGATGCCGGCCTGCGCCAGCGCCAGGACGGCGATGAGCGGCTGGCGGGTGCGCGCGCTGACCCAGAGCAGGTAAAGGGTGATAACCGCCTCTAAGGCGAGCATGACCCGGCTCACGAGTTCTGGAGAGACGGATAGGTGTGTCAGATTCTCGTACGTTCCCGGCAGGGCCAGGGACAGCGAGCCGAGGATGACGGCGGCGACGCCGATGCCCACGAGGGGGCGCCGAACGTTATTTGATCCGGTGGCCAGCAAAACCAGCCCCAGAACAAACGGAAATGTGACCAGCAATGGAATAAGTCCAACCATAGTATGCCCGCAAAAAAGGCGTTACAATATCACGTGACCCCAAAAAAAGCCAAGCTCATTTTATTGATTTTATAAAAAATGTCAAACCATCAATTTTGTTATTTTTACATTCTTGTCAGACACGTCCTCGCGAGCCGTAGCGCATGGCCCTGTCGGCCACACATCAACTGAAACCGCCCTAGTACACTGTAAACCCTCAGAAAGAGGACATGATTCACATGATTAGTAGTCTGAAGAACCAATCATGTGAATCATGTACTCATGCCAAACAACCGTCCATTGACCTATACAGACTGCTAGCGCGCCTCGTACCAGTTGACCCGCCGCGTGGTGAACATGACGGTCGCCAGCGCGGCGAAGAGGCCGGCAGAGCCGAATACGAGCGCGTAGTCCTGAAGCTGGAGCGTGATGTAGAGGAAGCCGTAGATCAGCGCCAGCTCGAGGCCCATCACCGCTGCGCGCAGGCGCCGGCCGAGGACGGCCGCGCTGTACCCGGTGACCAGCGCCGTCGCCGCGCCCGCCGCCGCTAGGTACGCGCGGCCGAAGGGGATCAGCTCGGAGAGCGCCAGCAGCGAGAGGTAGAAGATGCAGAGCGCCGCGCCGATCAGCAGGTACTGGAGGGGGTGGATGCGCAGGCGGGCCAGCGTCTCAAACAGGAAGAAGCCGGTAAAGAGCAGCACGATGAACAAAATGCCGTACTTCAGGGCCCGCTCGACCAGGCGGTAGCTGTCCACCGGCGTCACGAGGCTGACCCCGAACGCGCTGCGGGCGAGCCCCTCGGCGGCGTTCAGGCTCTCGGTGCTGATCCAGGCCTGCGGGAAGCCGCGGCCGTAGTACGAGACCTGCCAGACGGCCTTGAAGCCGGCCGGCGTGACGTCGCGCTGGGCCGGCAGGAACGCGCCCTGGAAGCTGGGGTCGGCCCAGGGCGACTCGAGCGCGACGTGCGTCTGCATGCCGACCGGCGCGATGCGCAGGGCATCGCTGCCGTTGAGCATCACGTCGAGCGAGAAGTCGGTCGGCTTCTGCGGATCAAAAGAACCTGTCGGGAGTCGTGCGCGCAGCGGGTTCGCGAACGACGCCAGCGCCGGCCCGGGGCTGAGCGGCAGCGACGCGCCGCCGAGGCGCAGCACGAGGGCGTCCGAGATGCCCCGGGGGGCGGAGACGGACATCAGGACAGAGGCGTCCTCCCACAGGACGTTGGTCGGATCGATCTTCCACTCGCTGAAGTCGGGCGGCGCGAAGGTGCCGGTCAGCGCGAGCGCGCCGCGGTAGACGGCGGCCTCGTAGATGCCGCGGTGGAGCACGCTCGGGTCGAGCGTGCCGACCACGC
>CAYLUN010000212.1:0-4116 GCA_964386865.1 uncultured Lentisphaeraceae bacterium
CCGGTACGGCGGCGCGCCGGACTGGTATGTGCCGCGCGGCACCCTGATACGGGTTTATTGACCGACCCGCGGCAGACACGAAGAGCGCGAAGTTTGTTTGAAGCAATCGCCTCTTCGTGTCCTTCTTGCGCTTCATGTTGATGGAGTTGGGTTGCGGGCTTCGCCCGCGTTAGACAGGAGCAATGATTTTGACCCCGTTTCGTGATCGTTTATCGTTCATTGCCGTGCTGACGGCCGCCGGTCTTATGCTTCAGAACAGTCAGGCGGAGGAAATTGAAACTCCGCCTCCGGATGCTTGGAAATTGCGGCTGGACATGACCTATGCAACCAAGTATATGGCCAACGGCTTCAATGTCGCCGATGACGAACCCTCGTTTCAACCGGCAGTCCACCTGGATTCGCCTATTCCCGGATTGGGATTGACGTACTGGGGCGCTCTACCCACGGAGCGGCAGGTAAACGACTCCGATGAACATGATATCATGATCCGTTATTCGCGCACCTACTTTGAGAAAGAGCTCTGGGCCTTTAATCTTTGTCATTATATTGATTATTGGCTTTATCCCAACCTGCACTATCGCCGAAACAGCCGTAACCCTCCGCTGAAGGAGGAGACCTTCGAGGGAATGAAACTGATGAGCGGGATTAATTTCCCCAAGCTGCTCCCCGTCGGCAACGCCTGCCTGGTTCCTTCCTATACGGTCTATCATTGGATGCCGCTCGAGGAGGATCTCTTTGAAAGCGGGACCGTTCACGAGCTTGGGGTGAGTTATGCCTTGCCGCTGGACCGGGCTCAAAAATTTGCTCTGCGGCTGACTGAAACCATCAATTACAACGACGGGGTCTTTGGCGTGGCTTCCGGCTGGAGTCATGCCACCAGCGGAATTGCCTTGCCGGTGCCGCTCGGCCCCCGGCTTAAACTGACCCCGGCCGTCAATTATCAGTGGTCATTGGAAGACACCGTCGATCCGGAAAACGAATTCTGGAGTTCAATAACCGCCTCCTGGAGTTTTTGAGAAGGCCTCCGCGGTAGTGCCTTGCGGAGCGGCAACGAAAAAAATAAAAGGGGGCAATGACAGACAACGGAGACGGCCTTCGATGAGCGGGCCGTTGCAAAACGCCTGATTTGGCGTCTGTTTCGCCCGGTTTGGGTCTACCGCGCCGCGCTTTCCGCGTCTATAATGTGCGTATGAAAGAGGGAGGGTTCAACGCTGCGCCAAAGCGCTGAGGGCCGCGCGGCGGCCTTGAGGTCACGGTCTGGTAATGGAAAAGGAGGCGTCGATCATGAGAGAGGCAGGACGATACGGGCTGATTCTGGTTGCGGCGGGCGTGTTGCTGGGCGGCGCGGGAGGCGCGGAGGCGGCGGCTCAAAAGGCGGCCAAGGGCAATGCCAAAAACAAAAAGGAGGAGTCAAAAGGCGCGGCCATCGTCTTCCCGGCCAAGGGCAACCTCGATCCCGACCAAGGCACGCTCGAGGCCGTTTTCAGCCTCTCCTACTCGTTCGGCGAACCGATGCTTCGCGGTGACGAATCCGAGGCGTGGCTCTTTCTGGCGGCGTCGATTCATGACAGCAAAGGCGGCCTGTACTGGCCCCGGCATGTGGATGAAAAGCGGGAGACGAAGAAGAGGACCGAGCGTGACGACGAGGGGGGGGTCGCCTTTCTGGTCGGTATGCTGCAGTCGCGCGGCACGGACGTCTTCGGGCTGTACTCCTCCCGTTGTGAGCAGATGTTCATGTGGAACTGTAGAACCAATTATGCCCACTTTATTCACCTGTATGTGGATCCGAACAAACAGCCCCGCATAAAAATCAATGCCGGCGAGTGGCACACGTTTGCCGCCACCTGGCAGCGTAACGGCAGTAACTATGATCTGGCCCTGTACATTGACGGCAAGAAGGAAGTCGCGTATTCGAGGCCGGTGAACCCCTCGAGTGCTGGCACGCGGGTGTTTGACGCCAAAGACCTGCTTTACATCGGGGATCCCACCCGGATGCGGGGCGCGCTGCAAACCCTGCGCATTTCCAAAAGGCCGCGCACGAGCGAGGAGATCGCGGCGGCCGATAAGGCCGGGCTGGCCAAAGACGCCGACACGCTGCTTCTCGTCAACGCCGACACCGTCTCCAAAATGAAGGTCCGCCGGCTCGGGGACCTCATGCGCAGCGAGAAGCAGACGATCCGTGTGCCAGCCGAGGGGACGGTCTTCGGTACGCTCGATGTCGTGCCGGGGCGGGACGGCCAAGCGCTTCGCTTTCAGTAATGGGCGCAAGTTGCTACAAGGCCGGCAAGCACCGCTTCGCCGACACCTTTGACGCCGCAAGAGTGAAGACACACGACACAAGGAGCATACATGAGTCAACGCTTACACCTCCTCCTCTCCGCCGCCCTGGCACTCGTCTGCCAGGGGCTTTCGGCGGCGGAGACACATAACGCTTCCGACGCGGACCGGGTGCCTCCGGGCGAGGACGGATTCGTGCCTCTCTTTAACGGCAAGGATCTCTCCGGCTGGCACCCCTGCAACATCGCGCCGGAGACCTTCACGGTGCGCGACGGCCTGGTCGTGACCTCCGGCTCGCCCGTGGGCACGCTCCGCACCGAGAAGATGTACGAGAACTTCATCATCGAGTTCGAGTGGCGTCACCTGAAGAGCGGCGGCAACTCGGGCCTCTTCGTCTGGGCCGACGGTTTGCCCGTGGCGGGCTCGCCCTTCTCCCGCGGCATCGAGGTGCAGATCCTCGACCCCGGCTTCAACGTCCCAGGCAAAAACGAGTGGTACAGCACGCACGGCGACCTCTTCGCGGTGAACGGCGCGGCGCTGACCGTCGCCGGCCGCATCTCGCCTAACGGCAAGCGCAGCTTTCCGCAGGAGGAGCGCACGAAGCCTTCGCCCGAGTGGAATCACTACCGGGTCGTGGCGAACAACGGCGACCTCAGCCTCAGCGTCAACGGCAAGGAGGTGACCGTCGCCAAGGCCGCCTCGCCCCGCAAAGGCTACCTCATGCTGGAGTCCGAAGGCAGCGAGGCGCATTTCCGCAACATCCGAATCAAAGAGCTGCCCTCCACCAGCCCGGCCCCCGAGGAGACCGCCCGCGAGGCCGAGGGCTTCGTCCCGCTCTTCACCGGCACCGACCTGCGCAACTGGAAAGTCCCGGAGGGCGACAACGGACACTGGAAGGTTTTGGACGAGGTCATTGATTACGACGCGAAAAGCGAGGCCCCCGGCGACAAGAGCCTGTGGAGCGAGAAAGCGTACAAGGACTTCCAACTCGTCGTCGACTGGCGCCTCAAGGAGACCCCTTACCAGAACCCCGGCATCCGCAAGATACGTCCCGACGGCAGCGAGGAGGTTGACGCCGACGGCAAGCCCGTGACCCTCACCCTGCCCGACGCTGACTCCGGTATTTATCTGCGCGGCAACAGCAAGTACCAGGTCAACATCTGGTGCTGGCCCGTCGGCTCCGGGGAGATGTACGGCGTGCGGTGCGATCGCGCCCTGCCTCCCGAGGTCCGCGCGGGCGCCACGCCGGTGCTCAAGGCCGACAATCCTGTCGGCCACTGGAACCGCTTCGACATCACCGTGCGGGGCAACACCGTCACGGTCCTGCTCAACGGCAAGACCGTGATCCCAGGCGTCACCATCCCCGGCCTGCCCGAGAGCGGCCCCATCGCCCTCCAGCATCACGGCAGCCAGAAAGACGGCCAATGGGTCTGCGGGCCGTCGCTCGTCCAGTTCCGCAATGTCTTTGTGCGTGAATTGAGATGACGTCCGGCAGCCGGCGGCCGACAGGGCGACATAAGATGCTGAAAACGCCTGATTTGGCGTCTGTTTCGCCCGGTTCAGGTCTGTTTTTTAACAGCATTTTATCAGTATCATACGGACATGTGAGGGAGAAAAAGATGAGTGAGTTTAAGGTTTCGAGACGGCTGTTCTTGGCTGGCGCAGGGGCGCTGGCGGCGGCGCCGACGGTGGTTCGGGGTCAGGGGCAGCGGGTTTTCAAGTTCGCGCTGGTCGGCTGCGGCGGACGCGGCAGCGGCGCCGCGAGGGACATCGTCAAGGCCGCCGAAGGCAGAGGATTTCGAGAGCGGAAACGTGGTGTTGCCGCCCGAGGGCAGGGCC
>CAYLUN010000213.1:0-4063 GCA_964386865.1 uncultured Lentisphaeraceae bacterium
CACGACCTGAAGTACTGCGCCAACTTCCTCAACATGATGTTCAGCTCGCCGGTCTGCCCCTACGAAATCAAGCCGGAGGTGGTCCAGGCGCTGAACGTGCTGCTGATCCTGCACGCCGACCACGAGCAGAACTGCTCGACCTCGGCCGTGCGCCTCGTGGGCAGCGCGCGCGTCAACCTCTACGCCTCCGTGGCGGCCGGCATCTGCGCGCTGTGGGGCCCGCTGCACGGCGGCGCCAACCAGATGGTCATCGACATGCTGGAGAACCTGCTCGCCAGCGGCAAGTCAGTCAAGGAGTACGTCGAGAGCGTCAAGGCCTCCAAGGGCAAGGAGCTGCTCTACGGCTTCGGCCACCGCGTCTACAAGACCTATGACCCGCGGGCGAAAATCATCAAGAAGACCTGCGACCGCGTCCTGAAGGTGCTCAAGGCCGACGACCCTCTGCTCGACCTCGCGTTCGAACTGGAGGACACCGCCCTGCACGACGACTACTTCATCTCGCGCAACCTCTACCCGAACGTGGACTTCTACAGTGGCATCATCTACCGCGCGATCGGCATCCCGAAGGAAATGTTCACCGTGATGTTCGCTCTGGGCCGCCTGCCTGGCTGGATCGCCCAGTGGAAAGAGGCCCGCGAGGATCCGCGCTTCAAACTGCAGCGCCCCCGCCAGATCTACGTGGGGCCAAACATGCGCCACCTGGGCCCGGAGCACATCAGCCGCGAGACGTAGCGCGTGCCCCGCACCGCAGAAGCGGCGCCCCCGCCGCTTCGGGGCCGCTCGCGGCGAGGCGCCGCGTCTACGGCAGTCCCGCCCGTGCCCCCACCGGAAACCTGAAGCGCCGCTCGAACGGGATGGCGTCTTCGAGGTGCCGGATGAGCGGCTCGCCCTCCTCCGGCTGCCCCAGCACCTCGACCACGTCGAACCGGTAGAACAGGTCGGGAAACCTCGCCTGGCGCAGGTAGGCCGCCGCCGCGCGGTTGAGGGCGTGGCGCTTCTCCTTGTCCACGGCCATCAGCGGCCGGCCGTACTCCTCGCGCCGCCGCGTCTTGACCTCGACGAACACCAGCACCTCGCCCGCGCGGGCCACCAGGTCGATCTCGTCGTGCCGGTTGGGCCGCACGTTGCGGCCCAGCACCGTGTACCCCGCCGCTTTCAGGAACGCCGCCGCCCGCTCCTCGCCCCACGCGCCGACCACGGCCGAGCGCGGCTGCGGAGGCGGCCTCCCGCCGCCACGGGTCAGACGAGTCCACAACGCCGCGAACACAGACACGCGAAGCCCCTTTCACCTGTGACGTCACATCAGCATGATCAGCGTTCCGGTGGGCGGCGGCGGCACGAACACGGTGAGCCGAAGGTCGTCCACAAGGGCGGCCCCGTTCGTGACCGTGTTGTTGGCAACCGTGCCCGTACTGAAAACAACCTGGGCGCGGACGCCGATCGCATTCGCCGGAACCGTGCCAGCGATGAGCATCGGCTTATACTTGTCCTTGGGGTCGGTCGGCAGAAGGGGGTCCACGCAGGTTACGGACTCCCCCGCCGCATCTTCATACAGCCACCGCAGCCTGAATTCGACTTTCTGGGTCGCGTTGGTGGCAAGGGGCTCAGCACTGTTGTGCCGGACATATCCGCTCAGCGTCACAATCTTGCCAGGGAAATCCGCCGTGACGACGTCCTGATAGAGCGTCAGGTTTTCGTTGGTGTTCCCGGCCTGGTTGCCGTTGACCGACATCCTGAAAGAGTACCCGCCGTTCCGAACCGTTTCGTTGGTCCGAACCCCAAGAAAGCCGTTGCTTGCCACCGTCCAAAGGGAGGGCGCCGCCGCCAAGCCCGACTCGAAGCCGTCGTTCACCAAATAGTTGAACGTCATGGGAAAGTTTCCGGACAGCAGCGCGCGGCGCTCCGGGCTCGTCGATCCGGAGCCGCCCCACCTCACGCCCCGGCTGACTCCGGCCTGGCTCGCATCCATGTTCACGCGGATCACGGCGTAGTCGCCCGGCTTCGCGCCCTTGCTGTAGAGCCCGTTCAAATACTCCCGCAACTCGTTCGTCTGCGCGGCCGTGGGCTGCCAGACATAACCCACCGCAACCGCCTGCCCGGACGTCACAATGTTATCCGCAAGCTTGACGGGCGGGCGCCCGTTCAGCAGCACGCGGGAGTCCGTGTCGTTTGTGCAGAACCATCCGAAAGTCATCTGCGGCGCCGACAGGTATCCCAGCCCCCATACGTCGAGGTTGGAATTGGTCAGTATGCCCGTTTGGGACACAGCGGTCAGCGAGAGACTGCTTGCCGTCATGGGCTGTTCCGGCAGAGGCAGAAAAGCGATTCCGCAGTAATCCTGGGGGCCCGTGCCGCCTGTGCCGCTGATCAGATCGTTGGCCGTGCTGTATCCCCCGGACGAGTAGATCGCCCCGTCGTTCGGGTGACTGTAATGCTTAAATCCGCTGCCGAGCGCCGACGTGCCCGTCAGGGTGACCGCCAGTTTCGGCCGGTACGCCGCATTCGCGTTGCTCGATGCGCCAAACCGGATGTTCCTGGTATCCGAAGTGGGCATCACCGCGTCCGGGTTGGTGCGGATGACGATCATGTCGCCAGGCGCGGCGCCTCTCGCATACAGCGCGTTGATGTAAGCGGTCAGGTTCGTGCGCTGCGCGGCATTCAATTGAAACACGTTTCCCGCAACGGCGGTCTGATTCACAGGCACAAGGTTGTCGGCGATCTTGGTCGGCGGAAGGCTGTTGAGGAGGGACCGCGTGTCCGTATCCGCCTGCAGGAGCCAAGACGCACTCATCGCTGGCGCACTCATGAAACCCAATGCCCAGACATCGATGTTGGCGTTGGTCAGCGTTCCACCGCTCGAAACGGTCAAGAGGAGGTTCGCCTCTGAAACGAGGCTGTTCGGCAACTGGAAAAACGCGATGCCGTTGTACATGACGCTCCCCGCCGCGATGCCGTTGATCAGATCCTGCGCGGAAAACACGCCTGTGGTCCCATAAATGCTGCCGTCGGCGTCATGGCTGGAAATGTAGACCGTTTCATCAGACGGAAGCGAGGTGCCGAACTTGCCGGTGTACGCGGCGCTCATGGCCGTGCCCAGCCGCGTCAGTTCCGCCGTGGTCAGGTGCCACATGTCCGTGCGGGCATACCCGCGTGTGTCCACATAGGCGAACTGCGCTTGAGACCCCTGCGCGCTTTGATAGGCGCGCAGATAGTCGACGTCCGCGCGGGTCCGCCCGCCGGTGTTGGCCGGGTCGTCGTAGTACGGGTCCGGGTTGCCGTCGATGACGGCGTACGTTAAACGAACGTCGTTCGTCAGTCCCAGATCCAGTTTCAGCCGCGCCAGCATCAGAGCAACCCGGTTCGTATAGGCATCCATCGAAACGTAACTTCCGGTGTCGGTCTCGCCCTGAAACCAGAAGATGCCCTGAAACACCACTTTGTCACCCGCGTTGGTGATCGCGCGGATCTGCGACTGCAGCGCGCCCGTGCCCGAGGCGTTCCAGAAGTCGGAGCTGTAATTGGCCTGCGCGGTTGTCGTGAACCAGCTCTCGAGCCCCGCGCCCGAATGGTTCGTGCTCACCATCACGAGGGACGAGCCGTACCCCGCCTGCAAACCGCTGGCAATGGCAGAAGCCCAGGTTAGTTTGGCATTCGACTGCCCTCCCGCGAAGAACACATTCACCGTCTTTGAGGCCGCCGCCGAAAAGGCCAACCCCACGGAAGCCAACAGCACGACTGCTTTTTTCATATTCTGCCCCCTACACGGCACCAGCCACCCCACGCGTTTGCAGAAACATCTGCCCCTGATCACGTCTTACCATAGCACCCGGGCCAAGCGGGCACAAGCTTGTAGAAAAACGCGCAGCCTCACGTTCCTGGAAATCGCGGGCCTGCCCCGACCAGCAACCACGCCGAGCAGTCGTTCCGGCTTCCGGTCATCTTCCGCAAGATCCAAGAAGAGGGCGTCCCCGGCCTCACGTCACAAGCGGGAAACTCACCGCGTCCACCCGCAGCGCCCGCGCCACGCGCAGCCCGCCCCATTCGGCGAAGCGCATCTTCCGCG
>CAYLUN010000214.1:0-4049 GCA_964386865.1 uncultured Lentisphaeraceae bacterium
CGAACCAGAGCGACCCCTCGCCGTCGTACTGCATGCCGTCCACGCTCTCGGCGCACGTCACCTTCGTGAACAGCTTGCTTTCCTTCACGGCGCCGGCCGCGTCGAAGCTGACCTTCCAGATCTCCTGGTCGCCGAAGTTCGCGACGCACAGGTTGCCTTCGCCGTCGAAGCAGAGCCCGTTCGCGCCGACCTTGACCGGCCCGCGGGTCTTCATCGTGAAAATCACGTGCGCGTCTTTCGGCGTGCCGTCGACCTTGACCGGCGCGTCGGCCTTCAGCTCCGCCAGCTTGAAGCGGTAGGTGCCGCTGTCCATGGGGTCGCCCTCGCCGAAGGTGGTCTCGTTCACGAACACGCTGTCGCCCGCGGCCGCGATGCCGTTCGCGGCGTGCAGGCCCACGGCCACGACCTCGGCGCGAACCGCCTGGCCGCCCTCGAACGCCACGCGCAGCACCCGCGATTTGCCCATGCCCTTGCCCGCGAGGTTCTGGTTGTCCGACACGTAGAGGTTGCCGTCCGACGCGAAGACCAGGCCCAGCGAGCTGGACACCCCGGTCTCAGGATGCACCGGCAGGTCGATGATTTTCTCGACCCGGTCATCTTTCGTGATTTTCGCAACGCAGCTCGGCTTGCCGCTCGCGGTGTTGTTGATCGACAGCCAGATCTCGCCGTCCTTGATCGTCATACCGTCGGGGTTCTTGTACTGACCGCTGAGGTCGATACCCAGCCGCGGCGCCTTGAGCGCGGCCGCGCTGCAGGCGCACCCCGCCTGGTGGTCGTGTGCCGCTTGCCCCGCTGCGCCCTTCTTGGGCTCCGCCGGCCCCTTGCCGCACCCGCTGAGCCCGACTGCCGCCACCGCCATCACACACACCATCACTCGTTTCATGACGCTCCTCTCCCCGCTTGAACGCGTAACTGTTTAAAGACCTTGCGCAAACTATAGCGCATTTTGCTCGGCGCTGTCGAGCGCACCCTGCGCGGGCGCACATGAGCGCCAAGCGCCCCATTCAGGGTGACTCCACACGATACGTTCGTCTATACTCTGTCGCGGCGGACGAGTTGTTGTGGCGTCTGGCCCGGCAGGCAACCGGGGCCGCGTCCGTAAGACGCGCTGCTGGCTCGGTGGTTGCGAGAGCCGAACGCGCCTGTGGTTCACAGGTGGCCCGGGCCGGCTCTAGGTAGGGACGGCAGCCCCTTGCCGTCCGCGGACGCCGACGGGACGGCATCCCTACCGCGGAAAACGGACCCGCATGCGAGTCGCACACGAAAGGCGTTTGACCATGATCGAGATCGGCTGTTTGTTCGGCGAGGGCGGCACCCACAAGCAGTGCGCGGCGCCCTTCCGCTTCACGGAGGTGAACGCATGAAGTGGATCAAAGGCGGAGGAGAGACGAAGGTTCCGGTCAAGTCGTGGTGCGAGGAGGTCGAGCCGCAGGCGCTCAAGCAGGCCTACAACCTGGCGAACCACCCGGTCATCGCGCACCACGTGGCGCTCATGCCGGACTGCCACGTCGGCTACGGCATGCCCATCGGCGGCGTGATCGCGGCCCAGGACGCGCTCATCCCGAACGCGGTCGGCGTGGATATCGGCTGCGGCATGATCGCAGTCGAGACCGACCTGCCCGCCGCGCGTGTCGCCGAGATGCCCGAGCGCCGCGCTTTCATGACGCGCGTCAAGGCGCGCGTGCCGGTCGGCGAGGGCCACGGCCACGGCTCGGCCCAGAGCTGGGAGGGCTTCGACCGCTTCCGCGACGGGCACCCCGAGGCGGCACCCCTGTGGCCGAACGGCCTCGACCGGCACAACCTCGGCTCGCTGGGCGGCG
Organism: uncultured Lentisphaeraceae bacterium; assembly: GCA_964386865.1. Classification (GTDB taxonomy): domain Bacteria; phylum Verrucomicrobiota; class Kiritimatiellia; order RFP12; family UBA1067; genus CAYLUN01. Next base: position 1,821 of record CAYLUN010000214.1, read on the forward strand.
GCAACCACTTCATCGAGCTGCAGGCCTCGGACGCGGGCTTCGTCTGGCTGATGATCCACTCCGGCAGCCGCAACCTCGGCCAGCGCGTAGCGACGCGCTACCACGCCGAGGCCAAGCGCGTCAACGAGCAGTACCATGTTGCGCTGCCCGACCCGGATCTGGCGTTCCTGCCCTCGGACTCCAAGGCGGGCGAGGCGTATTTCCGCGACATGACCTTCGCGCTGGCCTACGCGCTGGAGAACCGCCGCCGCATGATGGCCGTCTGCAAGGAGGCGCTGGCCGAGTTGGCGCCCGAGGCGACCTTTGTCCGCGAGGTGAACATCCACCACAACTACGCGGCGCTGGAGTCGCACTTCGGCCGCACCTTCTACGTGCACCGCAAGGGCGCGACGCGCGCGCGGCTCGACGAGGTCGGCATCATCCCCGGCTCGATGGGGACGCCGAGCTACATCGTGCGCGGGCTGGGAAACCCCGACTCCTTCACGTCGTGCTCGCACGGCGCGGGCCGCGCGATGAGCCGCACCGAGGCCGCCCGCCAGCTCACCGAAGACGTGTGCAACCAAGCCATGAAGGGCATCGCCTTCGACCGGTGGGGCGCGTGCAAAAAGTCCAAGTGGGGCAAGAAGCGCCCCGGCGGCTCGGTCGACCTCTCCGAGGCGCCCCAGGCCTACAAGGACATCGAATCGGTGATCGACGCCGAGCGCGACCTCGTCGAGCCCGTCGTCAAGCTCCGCCCGCTCGCGGTGGTGAAAGGGTGACGGCCAACGCTATAACCGTGTCCGGGCACAGCCGCGATACGCCTTTCGGCAGGCCCGAGCATCTAAAAACTACTCCAAGCTCCACAGCGGAATAGGAATCCATGCGACCTGGAAGTACGCTCGGCTATTCTTCTGCCCCCAGGCTAGCGCTCCTAAGCCAACGCAATAGGCCGATATTCTATCATACTTGACGTCTGTCGTTCTTACGTCACTGTTCAACAGCGGATAGTGTGCGTCGCTGGCTTGCTTTGCCGCATCGACCCCGCTTGTATACATCATGAGCAAAGTCAGCGTTACAATATGCGCGCCGGACACACATTCGCCCGTTTTTACGTCATAGCATGCACCACGCCAGTTAGAGAAAAGCGGAAATCCAACACCCCACACATCCATGACGTTCAGAAACGCGCGTTTCTTGGAATCGGCCTGCGCGGGCTCTTTCAAAGAGAGTGTTCGGTAGGGCCCGGCCAAGTAAGGCCAGAACGGGGTGTACATTGTCTGCGCTGTATATCCGCTGAAATCACCTGATGTGATTTGCTTCGTAAATCCGCCTCCGAGGGGAGGCGGATAGCAGAGATCCTGCTTCCACTGGGCAATCTGATTGGCGTCCGCGTCTTTCGGCAGGAATGTCGCTACGCTTTCGCGCGCCACCGAGCCGTTGCCGTCCAACAGCGCAAACGTGCATCCATTCGTCAGCATCAAGCCAAGCGCGCAACCTAGCACAGCCGTGCATTTCGTCTTCATGGTTGTTCCTCCTTGACGCCTTCTTAGCCTCTTCATCGCCTCCGGTTGGGCATCACTCTTCCGAAGACGAACACCTAATCGATGGTTAGACCCAACACGTGCAACTCCCCTGCCAAACAACTGCTGGCATTCATAATACTTACAGACGGTATACGAAAATGGATGTGAATGTCAAGGCCGGAGGGCCGGACACGGATGGTGCCGGGGAGCGAGAGACGCTGAACGCCAACCGTCACACATCGGCGTGCCGGCTCCACGCTCGCGCGCCCCGTGCGTCCTCGCACCCTTGCGCGAGAGCGCCCTTCCCTGGTTCGTCCATGTTCGTCTGCGGGCGCGGGCTCCCCTTGAGCGCCGCCTTCCCTAAACAGAAAATGGGGGTGGCGGAGAACCGCCACCCCCGTCTCTAAAACAGGTCCGTATTTGTTTTCCTGCGCTTAGAGAAGCTGTTTCACCGCTGCCACGATGTCGCGGTCGTGCGGCAGGAAGGCGTCCTCGAGCGAGTAGGCCTGCGGCGCGATGCCGTCCTTGGCGCCCACGCGCAGCACCGGGGCGTCGAGCGAGTCGAACGCCTCGGCCATGATGCGCGACGCGATCTCGCCGGTGTAGCTGCCGATGCCCACGCAGTGGCTCGCCACCACGCAGCGGCCGGTCTTGCGCACCGAGGCCAAAATCGTCTCCATGTCCAGCGGCACCAGCGAGCGGATGTCCACCACCTCGGCGGAGACGC
>CAYLUN010000215.1:0-4047 GCA_964386865.1 uncultured Lentisphaeraceae bacterium
TCCAGCTCGATGCGGTACTCGTCGTACTTCATCTGCGCCTCCACGGCGTCGGCCTCGGGGCTGAGCTTCTGGGCTGCCAGCGACTTCTCCCGCTCCGCGTTCTTGAGCGCGAGCGCAGCCAGGGCCTTGTTCTTGCGGTACGCGCCGACGGCGAGGCCGAGCTCGGCGCTCTCGATCTCAAAGAGAACGTCGCCTTTCTTGACCCGCTTGCCGAGCTCGGCCCGGATCGAGCGGATGCTGCCGCGGACGCGCGGCGAGACGTGCGTCACGGCCGACTCGTTGAGCGCGATCTCGCCGTTCAAGGCCAGCAAGGACTGCGCGGCGCGCTTCTTCACGGGCTCGATTGTGAAGAGGCCTTTGGGGTTCTCCGCCGTGCGGACCAGAGAGGGGTCGAGCTTCACGAGGCCAAGCTCATAGCGGCACTCATCGCAGGTGTACTGCGGAACCTTGCACTCGCACTGGACGGTGAAGAGCTGGTCGAGCGATTTCGGCGCGGCGGCGTGGGCGTGGCCGCCGCAGGCGTCGGCGCACTCCTCGGCCGCGAAAAGGGCTGTGGCGAGGGGGATCAGGAAGAGGGGGATGGTTCTTTTCATGGGCACTCCTTGAAGGACTTAAGGGACGGATGGGGCGGCGGCTCCGGCGCGCTCGTCGAGCGCGGCGCGAGCCACGTGGTAGTCGGCGCGGGTGTCGATGAGGCTCAGCTTGGCCTCGGCGACGGCGCGGCGGGCCTCGAGCACATCGAGGTAGCCGGCCTTGCCCTGCTGATGGGCCTGCATCACCAGCGCCAGGGCGCGCTCGACCGAGGGAAGCACGGCCCCGCGCAGCCGCGCGTCTTTTGCGGCGAGCGCCAGGAGGCGCGCGTAGAGTTTCCGCAGCTCGGCCTCGTTCTTCACGCGGGCGGCGGCGGCCTCCAGCCCGGCAGCTTCGGCTTCGGCTTCAGCCGCGCGCGCGGCGTCGCGGTTGCGGTTGGAGACCGGCAGCTCGATGCTAACGCCGGCCACGAGCCCGTAGCCGTCATTCTCCTCGTAGCGCCTCACGCCGGCGGCGACGTCAAGGTTCGGCGTGCCGTCGGCCAGCGCGCTGCGCGCGTGGGCGTGGAGCGCCTGCGCCTGCGCGTCGGCCGCCAGCAGCGCGGGGTGCGACGCGGCTTGGAGCGCGAGCGCGTCCAGAGCGGGCAACTCGGCGGGCGGCGCGCCGAGCGCGCCGGACACGCGGTCGAAGCTCGGCTCGCGCTCGCCGATCGCCTGGGCCAGCGCGTAAACCGCCTCGCGCTGCTCGGCCTGCCGCTCCTCGACGTCGAGCGCGGCCCGGGCGGTCTCGGCGCGCGCGCGCTCGGTCTCGAGCGCCGCGGTCTTCCCGGCGGCTTCGCGGGCAAGGGCCACGGATTCGGTTTCGCGGGCCAGCTGCAAGATGTCTTCGGCGCAGCGGACGCGCTCTTGCGCGGCCAGCACGGCGACGGCGGCCAGGCGAACCTCGGCGAGCAGCGTCTGGCGCTCGGTCGCTTCGTCGGCCCGGCGAACGGCGGCCGCGGCCGCGGCTGCGGCCGTCCGGTGTCGGCGCTTGTCGCCGAGCTCGATCTCCTGCGCGAGCGACAGCGTGGTTTCGGCGGCGCGGATGCCCGACTGCCCGCCGCTGCCCGCGATGTTCTCGACCTCGGCGCCCAGCCTGGGGTTCGGGCGGCGGGCGGCCTGCTGCGCGAGGTGGGCGGCAGCCTGGGTTCGAGAGACGCCGGCCTGGAGCGTCAGGCTGCGGTCGGCGGCGCGTGCGAGACACGCCTCCGCGGTGATGACGCGCGGCGGAGGCTCGGCGGCGCGGAGCGCGAGCGAGAGGAGCACGGCGGCTGACAACGGGCACAGCAGGGCCCGACACGGGGTGACAGATGACATGAGGATACGACCTTCCGACTACGGTGGTGACCAGAGATACCGAGATGGGGGAGCGCGCCCCCTCCTGCTGGGCTCAGCTCAGCGCGAGCGGTGGCCGGAAGATGTCGTCAGGAACCAGCGGCAAAGACACGGTCTCGTTCGAGGCGGGCACCCACGCGATCTCGCGGTGCTCGGCGCAGACGGGCGCTTCATGTGTCGGCGCGATCGCGTGGTGGCACGCGCAGGAGCATACCATGGACTCGTTGCAGCCGCCGTGGTCGTCGATCGCCTCGTCACAATGGCACGCAGCCGTGTGCACCACCGTCTGGAACCAGACGGCTGCAAACACCAGGGCGACCACGCGCCTGACAATCTGCGAAACCTTGCTCATCGTTGGGCGTATAGAATACACACTTTGTCCTGATAGTCAAGCGCTATGGTTGATAATGGACATCGGCGGACTGGCGTCCGCGACACCTCGTGTTTCGCCTTCCAGGCCGGGTACTCTTTTTCAAGCAGGTCGCGGGGCCAGCCGCCGAGCCACGCGTAGCCGTTGCGGCGCTCGGCGCCGATTTCGGAAAGGCTGTATTTGGCCACGCCGTCGCGGTCGCAGAAGAGCGGCCGGTTGGTGCCGATCTCGTAGAAGCGCGCCCACAGGGGCGGGGCGGAGGGGTCTTGCACGACGACCTTGTCGCGGCCCTTCGGCGCCTTCGGGTCGTCGCGCACCGCTTCGCGAAGGCCGGTGAGCGTCGCGGCCTCCAGCCAAGCCACGGCGGCTTGCACCGACTGAACAACCTCAGGGCTTGGCCGCTCGAGGCTCATGAGCAGCCGCACAAGGCCTACCGTCTCCGAGCCGCTGAGCGAGGCCAGCTCGTAGGTGCGAGCCGGCCGCGGGCGGTAGTCCTTCTCGTCGTGCTGCGCGCACCACGCGGTGAGCCTGCCGCCGACGCGGATCTGGCACCGCAGGATGCAGTCGATGCCGCGGTCAAAGGCGGCCTTCGCGGAGTCGCGCTTCGCCACATCCACAAAGCCGTAGAGATCCGAGGAGCAGACTTCGCGCAGGAACTCCATCAGGCGGACCATGGCGTTGTCATTGAAGGTGATGTGCCGGTGGTACTGCTTGCCCGGCGGGTAGAACTGCGGCCAGCCGCCGGTCGGGTACTGGGCGACGAGGATGTGGTCGAGCCCCTTCGCAAAGGCTGCCCGGTAGCGGTTGTCGTGCGTGGCCTTGAACAGCCGCGCCAGAACGCGCAGCTCGTCGGTCGTCGCGCCGTTGTCGAAGGTCGGCTTCAGGGCGGCGGGGTCGCCCGCGTAGGGCTTGGCGGTCGTGTCGGTGTTCTTCGGCCAGCCGCCGGCCGGGCTCTGGTGGGAGAGAATATTCGCCGCCACCTGCGCGGCTTCGGCGCTCGCGTACCAGTCGTCGCCCTTCTTCAGGTGCTGGGCCGCCGGGCCGGCCTGCGCCGCAGCAACCAGCGAGCCGAAGAGCGCGAGCGCGTGATAGAGCGTGCGAGCCCCGACCGGCCCCGGCGGGAGCATTGGCGCCGTCGGACGGCACGGAGGCAGTCCCCCGCGCGCGAGGCTGGCCGTTCCGGAGTCCCCTCGCGGGCCGTGCGGGCGCTCCTGCGCCGCCGTCCTTGCGGTCGCGGCGCTCACTTCTTGCCTTCTTGGCCTTTCTTGGCGAAGTAGGTCTTGCGGTGCTGCTCGGCGAGGGCGGTGAGCCGCGCGGCGACCTGCGGCTGCTTGTCGTAGACGTTGGCCGTCTCGTTCGGGTCGTTCGCCAGGTCGAAGAGCGAGAGGCCGATCTGCGCCTGCCGATACGTGCCCGGCTGGCCGTCTTTACCCGCCTCGGCCAGCGTGCGGTAGCCGTGGGGAACGTGCAGCTTCCAGCGGCCGTCGCCGCTGATGATACCGTCGAAGCTGCCAGCCGTCGTGAAGGAGTAGTACGCGTGCGGGTTCGCGGCGCCCGGCTTGCCGGCGATCAGGTCCCAGACGTCACGGCCGTCCAGGGGCGTTTGCGGCAGCGTCGCGCCGGCGAGCCGGGCGACGGTCGGCAGCAGATCGATCGTGCAGAGCATGGCGTCCGAAACGCCGCCCGCCGGTATGCGGCCGGGCAGCCGCATGATACAGGCGCTGCGCGTGCCGCCCTCGAAGCCCGTGCCCTTGGCCTCGCGGAAGGGCGTGG
>CAYLUN010000216.1:0-4004 GCA_964386865.1 uncultured Lentisphaeraceae bacterium
CGCGGCGTGGAGCCGGTCTGGCCGACCTGGTTCATGTGCGACATGAAGCTCAGCGTCTCCTGGCCCTCGCTCTGCAGGTCAACCAGCGACTTGCTGCTGCCCAGCGACGCCATCGCCTTCTGCAGGAAGCCCTGGATCAAGCGGCCCGCGTCGCCGATGTGGTGCTGGCCGTCCTTCTGCTTCTTGGTCCAGCCCGCGCCCGCCACGAATAGGATCACCGCGTCCGGCCGGATCGTCTGCGCGTCCGCCGCCGGGGCCTGCACGCCCGTCACCGTCGTGCGCTGGTCCTCGGCCGCGAAGGCGACCGCCACGGCCTGCGCGTGGGCCGCGCCCGCCGCGCCCTGCCACGGCGCGTTCACGCCCGCGTCCACGAGCAGCAGCCACGGCCGCGCCGCACGGCTGAAGGAGCCGAGGATGCGCTGGCGGTAGAGCCAGCGCTGCGCGCGGACCGTGCCGCCCTCGCCGCAGAGCGCGACGATGTGGGTGTCAACCTGCGCGCCCGCGCGGTGCGCCGCGCCCGGCAGAGCGCGCGCGAAACGCGAGGTGCCCGGGGCCAGCACGATTTGCGCGCCCGCCGCCTGGATCAGCGCGGTCGCGGCGGCCGCGTCCGTGGCGTAGCGCGGCTGCGCCACCGCCGCGTCGCCGACCGCGTAGAACGCCGCCGCGCCGCAGCCCGCCACCGCGTCGGCCGCCGCCGCCGCGCCCGCGCCGAGCACGGCCACCGCGAGGGTGCCGCCCAGTTGCGCGTTCAGGTTCGCCGCCGCCGTCACCGTCTCCAGGGCGGCCTTGGGCAGCGAACCGTCCGCCTGCGTGTGCAACAATGCCAAGATCTTCATGGGAAAATATCCTTTCGAAAGCATCGATTGATTCGTATGAATCGAGTAAATCGAATCGGTCGATTCTATCGATTCACTCGAACGTTTCCACCATCACCCCTGCTTGATCCACTCCACGATCTCGCGCGCGACCTCGTCGGCGGGAACGTCTTTCACGATGCGCGTCGCGCGCTTCTGCGGGGGAATCTCGGCCTTCTCGTAGGCGATGCCGCCGACGCCGACCGCCGCGGGCTTGGCCTTCATCAGCGCGGGCATCACGCCACGCATGTTGGCCATGCCGACCTGCGGGTTGTTGGGCGGCTCGGGCAGGCTGCCCGTGGCCCACGCCAGCACCGCCGGCGCGCCCGTGCAGGTCGAGGCCTGATACTGCCCGCCCTCGATGCGCTCCAGCACGGAGAACGAGCCGTCCGCCTGAACCTTGATCTCGTCCACGCCCGCGAAGAGGTCACGGATGCCGAGGCGCTCGCAGACGAGCTGCATGGTCACGCTCGCGTCGCGCGAGGCCGAGGCGCAGCCGCCGAAGACGAGGAGCCGGCTCTTGTCGAGGCCGGGGATGGCCGCGATGGCGTCGGCCAGCGCCGCCGCCACGAGGTGCGCGTCGGCGAAGCCGCTGGCGCTGCCGTCGATCGCGACCAGCTCGAAGGGCACCTTCTGCGCCACGGTCATCATGAGCTGCTGCAGCTTGGCCTTGGGGCCGAGGCTCACGAGGTAGACCTTGCTGCCCGCGACTTGCTTGGCCAAGCTGGCGGCCTCATACAACGAATGCGCCGACCACGGGTCGAGCACGGAGGGCAGCATGGTTTCGTTCTTCAGGCCCGGCCCCTGCGGGGTCGTCACGGGCTCGAGCGTCTGGAGCGGGTCAGGCACCAAGCTGCCGCACACGACAATTTGGAATCCGTTCGTCATTCTCTTCTCCTCGGTTGAAAAAACGTTTTCCGTCCGGGCGCGCCGCCGGCACAGCCCGTCACACGCGGCACACTATACCAAAGCGCGAGGGCCGTTGAAAAGGGGCGATGTCGCAAGGGGGAAAGGCAAGAAACGCTCAACGCTCAAGTTTTGGGACAGAGAAGCAAAGGCCGGGTTGCCATGCCCGTCACGGCAGATCCACCCGCATCCGGCGGCACGGCCAGCACGGCGGACACGGCCGCCCGCCGCGCCTCCGCGCGGGCCGGCCTACTGCGGGTCTGCTTTGATCATGATGAGCGTTCCGCGGTTCAAGAGATAGTGCTCGAAAGCGCCCATGTCCACGGTTCCGCCGCGGCTACGCCGGCGCCCGTCCAGATCCGTCGCCGCGTCCATCCACGGCTGGTTCAAGCCCGTGTTGACGCAGGGCGATGTCGGCTGCAGCCGGTAGTCGCCTGTGCCCGCACCGACGAACAGCGGGTCGTCCGCGATATTCCCGACACCGGCATGAAGCGGCGTGGTGCAACAGAAACCGTAACGCACTCCGGCCCCGACGTCCTGCCAGTTGGTTCCGTCCGGACTCGTGTTACCGTAGACGACGCAGTTTGTCAGGGCTCCGCCGTTGACGCAGCGCACGCCCCCGCCCTGGAGCGAGGCCGAATTGCCGCCGAGCGTGCAGCTCTCCAGCGTCCCGCCGGAGTCGCAGTAGACCCCGCCACCCCGCAGCGCGGCGTTGCCGCTCAGCGCGCAGTTCCGCAGCGCGCCGGCGTTGCAGTACGCACCGCCGCCGTAATAGGAGGCCGTGTTGCCGCTGAGCGCGCACTCCCGCACCGTGCCGCCGTTCCAGCAGTTGATCGCGCCGCCGGAACCCAAGTGGCTCCCGTCGCCTGCGGCGTTGCCCTCGAGGGTGCAGCGAACGACCGCCCCCCCATAGTAGCAGATCACGCCGCCACCGCCACTCAGCGCGTTGTCGCCGCCCAGGGCGATGTTGCCGCTCAGCGCACAGTCCAGCAGCGTCCCGCCCCACTCGCAGAAGGCTCCGCCGCCGTAGTACTGGGCGGAGCTGCCGCTGATCACGCAGTTTGAGACGAGGCCGCCGTAGTCCAGCCTCACCCCGCCGCCGGCCTGACACTCCCGCCAGTTGCCGCCGGTGCGGGTGAACCCGTTGGTCAGCGTGAAGCCGACCAACGCCGCGCCGTTGGTCACGTAGGCGCAGCGGACGGCGCCCTCGCCCAGCGGGCCCTGGCCGCGGATTACGGTCGCGGCCGGGCCGTTGACGCTGCGCACGGTCACCGGCTTGGTCAGCGCCACACGGTTGCTCATGCCGTCGACCGCCGCGCCGCCGGCGTCGTACACGCCGTCGCCCACCAGCACAAGGGTGCCGGCGGAGGCGACCTCGTCCAGCGCGGCCTGGATGTTGGTCGCGGCCGTCTCCCAGCTCACGTACGGGAAGGCGTGGCTGCCGTTGGTGGCCACATAGACCGTGTCAACAAAGTCCACCGCGAACGTCGCGCTGACCGTATGGTTGTTCGTGACGTCCGTGAAGGTGTAGCTGGCCATCGCGCCCGCCGAGGCGCCGTCCACCCGCACGTCCGCCACATGGCAATAGGCGTCGGCGGTGAACATGAAGCTCGCGCTGCCGCCGTAGTCCACCGTGACCGCGCCGCTGGGCGCGACGCTGCCGCGCGCGCCGGCCGCGGCGTTGATCGTGAACGTGTCGATCGCGAACGTCGCGCTGACCGTGTGGCTGTTGGTCACGTTCGTAAAGACGTAGCTGTTCGTCACCCCCACCGAGACGCCGTCCACCGTCACGTCCGCCACGTGGTAGTGCGCCTCCGGCGTGATCGCGTAGCTCTGGCTCCCGCCCCACGCAACCCAAACCGTGCCGCTCGGGCTGACCGCGCCGTGCGGCCCGGCCGTCGCGGCGATGCCGGAGGTACCGTCCTCATAGGCGCCCAGGTCCACCGTCCCGCCGAGGATGCGCGGCCGGCCGTCCAGATCCGTAGCGGCGGCCATCCAAGCCTGGTTCGTCCCCGCGTTGATGCAGGGCGAGGTCGACCGCAGGCGGTAGTCGCCCGTTGCCGCGCTCACCAACTGGGGATCGTTCGTGATATTGCCTTTTCCAGCGTGGCTCGGCCAGGTACAACAGAAACCGTATCTCATTCCGGTTCCGGAGTCGCTCCAGTTGGGTGTTGTCGGGTTCGCGTTATTACCGTAGACGACGCAGTTTGTCAAGGCTCCACCGTTGGAGCAGCTCACTCCCCC
>CAYLUN010000217.1:0-3966 GCA_964386865.1 uncultured Lentisphaeraceae bacterium
TGGACGCCGCGCTGCCCTGCAAGAACTCCTTCAACGAGCTCAACAACGCGCTCAAAGTCCTTCAGGGCTACAAGCCCGCCAAAGGCACGGCCGGCGCGGACGTCATGCACCTGATCGCGGAGTCGATCAACCGGCGCGCGATGATCGTCATCATCTCGGACTTGCTCGACAACCAGCCCGAGATCATCAAGGCCATCGCCCACTTCCGCAAGAACCTGCACGACGTGATCGTTTTTCACACGCTGGACCCCGTCGAGCTGAACCTCGACATCCGCCGCGGCGCGGAGTTCGAGGATCTGGAAACCGGCGAGCGTATGATCGCAGACCCGCGCGCCATGGCCAAAGAGTACAAGGATCTCATGGGCGCCTTCATCGAGGACTACCGCAAGTCCTGCGCGGAGATGAAGGTCGACTACCGCCTCGTGAAAACCGACGAACCCGTGGACACCTTCGTCCGCGCTTACCTGGAGGAGCGCAAGCGCCTGTCCCGATAACCCACACGGGCAGGCAAGAGGGCCGGCCCCGACAGCCCACCCACGAACCGCCGAAACCTTCCAAACACCGAACCGTGAACCGCTGAACCTCCCAAACCCTTAGAATACTCCCATGCTCGTTTTCGCCAATCCAGCCTTTCTCTGGGCGCTGACCGCAGCCGCGATCCCACTGATGCTGCACCTGTTTCAGCGCCGCAAGACCGTGGTCACTCCCTTTCCGACCTTGCGGTTTCTGAAGGCCGCCCAGAAGCGCTCCTCCAGCCGGATCCGGTTCGAGAACTTCTTGCTCTGGCTGCTGCGCACGCTGCTCATGCTCGCGATCGGCCTCGCGTTCGCCCTGCCGGTGCTGCGCTCGAACACGGGCGCCTCGCTGCTCAGCCGCACCCGGCGCGACGTCGCCATCGTGATCGACGCCTCCTACAGCATGAACTACGAGCTGGACCGCGGCAAGGTCTGGGACATCTGCAAGAACGCCGCGGTCGGCGTTGTCGAGGGCCTCTTCTCCGGCGACCGCGTCTGCGTCTATGTCGCCTCCGAGACGCCGATCCCGGTCATCGAGAAACCCACGACCGAGCACGCCACCGTGGTTCAGGCCATCCGGGCGCTTCCCTGCCTGCCCAACTCGTCCAAGCTGGACGAGGCCGTCGCCCTCGCCGTGCACACGCTCGAGCAGCAGGAGGGGCGCCGCGAGCGCGAGGTCTATATCCTGACCGACGGCCAGGCCCTGCCCTGGCACGGCTTCCGCGACGCCGCCAAGAAAGACGAGGCCCAGCCGGCCAAGGACGGCAAGAAGGGCGCCATCTCGCGCGAGCAGCGCGACAAGATCTCGTTCTTCACCCTGCTCGCAGGTGCGCAGCAGCCCGACAACGCCTGCGCGACGGACGTCAAGGTTTCGCCCCTGCTCCTGCTCGCCGGGCAGAACGCCCGCCTCAACGTGCGCGTGTCCCGCTCCGGCCCCGCGAAACAGCTGACCGTCGGCCTCGACGTCGACGGCGAGGAGCGCGGCCGCCGCTCGCTGATGACCGAGCCCGACGCCGAATCGTCGCTCGACTTCACTATCGGCGGGCTCGAGCCCGGCGTCCACCTCGCCAAGGTCACCACGCCCCAGGATCCGCTGCCTGACGACGACGCGTTCCTTTTCCTGCTCCGCGTCCGCAAGCAGCTGCCCGCCCTGATCGTGGGCCCGCAGGAGGCCACCCGCTACCTCAAAGCGGCCCTCGCGCCCGGCGCCGCCGACGACAGCGTTAAGCAGATCGGCGCGGCCGAGCTGGACGGCGTCGACCTCCGCGACTACCAGGCCATCTTTCTGTGCGACGTCTTCCCGCTCCCCGGCCAAACCATCATGCGCGTCGAGGAGTATGTGAAGACCGGCGGCGTCGTCATCGTCTTTCCCGGAGACCGCGGCGACACCGCCTCTTACGCGGACATGAAGATCCTGCCGTCACAGCCCAAAGGCACCGAGGACATCCCGGTCGAGCTGGCCGCGCGCCCGCTCAAGCGCATCCCCAACCAGAAGGACCAAGTCGTCAACTTCAACCTTTCGCTCCCCCCCGGCACCGTCCCCACCGTCGCGCTCAAGCGCGTGCAGACCTTCGGCGGCCTCGAGGAGAACGCCGCCGTGCTCGTCACGGCGGGCGACAGCGTGCCCTTCATGCTGGGCCGCGCCGTGGGCCGCGGGCGCGTGTTTCAGTTCGCGATCGCCGCGAACCGCGACTGGAGCACCTTCCCGCTCACCGCCTTCTTCCTGCCGGTCGTCCACCAGCTCATCCGCCAGGGCGCGGGCGCATCGGTGCAGCCGCCCCATCTCGCCATGGGCCCCAACGTGCCGGTCAACGAGGCCGTCCCCAACTACCGCGACGACGACGTGCTTACTGCGCCCTCGGGCACCCAGCTCGCAATCAAGGACAACGGCAACCGCGCGTTCTTCATCGAGGCGCTCGCCGAGCCTGGGATCTACAACCGCGTCAAGGCCGCGGGCGGCCAGCCCGAGCCCGTGCTCGCCGTCAACACCGACCGGCTCGAGTCTCACCTCGCGCCGGTCACCCCCGAGCAGATCACCGAGTGGACGGGGTTCAAGAAGCTCCTCACCGCCAAGGATCCCGAAGAGCTGACGCGCCTCATCGACGAATACCGCAACGGGCGATCCCTCGCCGAAATCTTCCTCTGGGCGGCCCTGCTCCTCGCGATGCTCGAGTGGTGGTACGCCAACCGCGTCCTGCGCAGCATGGCGGGCGCAACCGAGAAAATGAAAGTCGACCTCGCCGGAAAGGTGGTGACGTCATGACGTCCGCCGAATGGGTTTTTGAACACAGCGTGCCGGCGGGGGCTCTCGTGACGGCTCTGCTAATCGCGCTGACCGCCCTCGCCTACGCCGCGTGGCGCTACCTGCCGCGCAACGCCACAGGCCTGATGCTCGTCGGGCTGCGCGTGCTCTTTCTGCTCACCCTTTTCTGGGTGCTGCTGCTGCCCGGCAAGAAGAGCGCCATCACCGAGGTCATCAGGCCGCGCTTCATCGTCTTGCTCGACGTCTCGGGCTCCATGTCGCAGTCCGCCGACGAAACGGCCGGCCGTACCCGCTGGGAGTCCGCGATGGCCCTGCTTGACCGCTCCTGGTCGAAGGCCGTCCGCTCCAAGTGCATGGTCGAGGTCTACCCCTTCCACGCGGATTTGGACACGCCCCTGTCCTTCGAGCAGATTCCCACGCTCAAGCCCGAAGGTAAATCCTCGCACCTGAACCTCAGCCTCAACCGCCTGTTCGAGCGCCTGCGCGGCCAGGAGATCGCCGGCGTGCTGGTGCTCTCCGACGCCGTGGACACGCGAGAGAAGAAGGACGCCTGGGCCGAGACGAGCTGGCCCGCCCCGCTCTACGTGGCCCAGCTGGAGAAGCCCGGCCTGCCGGACGACAAGCCCGACATGCGCGTCGACAACGTCGACACGCCGCGCCGCGCCATCATGGGCTGGGACACCGCCATGTCCGTCACCATCGCGGGCCAGGGCGGCAAGGGCGAGCCCTTCCCCGTGATCCTCCTCAAAGGCGGCAAGGAGGTCGAGAAGGTCGCCGTCCAGCTCCCGCCCGAGGGCGGCAACCGCGACGTGCAGTTCAAGCTGCCCCACCCTGAGGTCGCCACCGAGACCTACACCATCCGCATCCCGCTGCTGCCCGGCGAAGTCCAAACCAACGACAACGAGATGGTCGTCGCCGTTGACGTGCTCGACGCGAAGAACCGCGTGCTGTTCCTTGAGGACGTGCCGCGCTTCGAATCCAAGCACCTGGCCCGCGCCCTCTTCGCCAACAAAGACATCACGCCGCTCGCCTTCTTCCAGCTCCCCAGCCGCAAGGTGTCCGGCTCCAAGGAGTGGGTCGCGTATGGCGACCGCATGGGGCTGACCTTCGACCTCACGCCGGACCAGCTCCGACTCAACAAGATCATCATCCTCGGCGACTTCGACTCCGAGGCCATCTCGCCTGAGC
>CAYLUN010000218.1:0-3961 GCA_964386865.1 uncultured Lentisphaeraceae bacterium
GTCACTGACCGGATTATATCTTAGCACCCCGTCCAGTTTTTGGGGAGCGGCTCAGCGTTGTCGAATGCGTTGATAGATCACTTGGCGGTCGGAACCGTACACGAGCCGTCGGCACAGGCGGAGCCGGTGGCAGATTCAACAGCCTTGTCGGCGGCAGGGGCGGCGGTTCCGGAGAGTCCTGCGGCGCTGGCCGCTTGCTTGAGGACGGTGGAGGTGCCGCCGGTCAGGGCGGTCTTGCCGACCTCGCCGATGGTCTCGATGGGCTTGTCGCCGGTCACGCCCGAGGTGTTGGTCGGGGTGGCCGTCTGGTTGACGGACTCGTTGCCGCCGGCGTCGGCGCTCTGGACCTGGGTGCCGATGAGGTCGCTCAGGCTGATCGTGACGCCGCTGGGGCAGGCCGCGCAGGCGAGGGCGTTTGTGCCGACCGACAGGTTGAGGTTGACCGTAATGGTGTTGCCGCAGGCCTTGGAGGTCTGGGACTTGCTGGACGGCGTAGCCGTCGCGCAGCCGAGCACGGCCGCCATCAGGAGGGAAGTCGCGGCCGTGGCCGCGCCGCGCAGCAGGCCGCGTTTGCCCCGGGCCTTGTCGCGCACGGCGTCGCGCTTGTCGCGCACCTCGGCCTTGGGGCTCACGGGTTTGGGGGAACACTCTTTGCACTTCTTCACTGGGTCACCTCGCCTACGGCGTCACGTAGTTCATTGACGATTGGCCGGGTGACGCCTTTACCCTCGCCAGCCGCCCAGGCGTCGAAGAGCCGCCGCGCGGTGGCGACGGCTTTCTCGGCCTCTTCCTTGGACACCACGCCGTCATCCGTGACGGCGAGAACGAAACGCGCCTGCTCGATCACGCGGGACGCGAGCAGGCGGACGGAATCGTACCGCCCGCTCTGCAGGGCCAGCTTGAGCAGGTAGGAAAAGACGTGGGACAGGATGCCCGCCCAGTCGGCGCTGGCCAGCAGCCATTTGCCGACGGTCAGCCAGTTGGCTTTGAGCCAGGCGAGGAGCAGTGTTTTCATGATGCCTTTCACTTGCCGGCTGCGGAGCGGACGACCGCCTGCCACAGCAGGGAGCCGGCCGCCACGAGGACGGAGATCAGGAGCGCGGTGGATACGTAGGTGAGCGCGTTGACGATCCGCTCGCAGCGGTCGACGCGCACCAGCACGGGCTGCCGCCCTTCGCGGCCGACGTAGATCTCCTTCTCCACGCGGTCGCATTGGGCGGTGACGTCCTCCATGGGTTTCTTCTGGATGCACTCGTGTGGGGCCATGGCGAGTCTCCCGTTACGGCGCTACGGCCTCGTCCTTGGCTATGGACAGGAACAGCGTCCGGAGCGCCTCGACCGACAGGCCCTTGGACTTGAGCTTGGCGTCGATCTCCGCCTGCGTGTAACGCGTCACGCCGGTGCGCACCGGCCTGCCCTGGGCGTCGAGCCACGCCCAGGCTATCGCCACGGCGGCCTTGCCATCGGGCAACGTCGTCACGCTGATGTTGTTGATCTTGACCTTGACGGCGGTCTGCGTGACCGAGATAGCCGCCGACCACCCGTTCGTCTGCGCCTTCGCGCCGGGAACGTACCCTGCGGCGACAAGCGCCGCCGCAATGACTAGCCTTTTCATCGTGTTTTGCCTCCTCGTTTATTCCGTGTACCAGTACGCGTAGAGCGTCACTTCCGAAGACCCGTAATAGGTGTCCTCGGGGTAGACCCGGCTGCCGCTTCCGCCTGCTTCCGTGTACCACCCCCCGAACAGATATCCTTCCAAGACGGCATCCGGGAACGCGCCGCCGTTGTTCGCGCCATAGGGCTGGCCGTCCGTCAGCTCGACCGAGGCAGGGTCGACCGAACCGCCGCACGCGTCGAACGTGAGGGTCGGTGCGGGAGGGGGTGTCTCCGGCAACGTATAGCCCTCGAACAGTGCCTGAACCTCGCCGGCGCTCAGCGCCCCGTCGTAGAAGCGCAGGTCGTCGGCGTGCTTGGTGCAGAACCCGGTGTCACCCCCGAACGCGGTCGCGTCCGTCCAGGGTTCCGCCGCATACCCTTGCGTGACGAGCACCTCGACGCCGTTGTAGTAGAAGCGCAGCGTGCCCGCGCTGTGCGTGATCGCGAAGTGTCGCCACTCGCCCTGGGGGAACGGCACATACGCCCCGACCGGCCCGACACCCGCGCACCACGCCCACCACTGGCCGTTGTCTTGGTTCCAGTAGGTCACCAGCTCATAGGTGGGGGTGCCGCCGTTGTCGTAGTTCGCGTGAAAGAGCCCGATGTGCCCGTCGGAGTCGCGCCGCGACAGGAGGGACACCGTGAACGCGCCGCCGCCGCTCAGCCCTCGCACCTTGGCCGGGAGCGACACGCTGCCCGTCTCCGGAAGCGCGAACGCGCCGCCGTCCACGCCGGTGGAAGCCACTGTGCTGGAATTGAACGGCAGCACAGCGGCGGAGGGGTTTTCCGCAAAGTCGGCCACGTCGGTATACTCCGCGTTATCGTCCAGCTTGTACCAGGCGAAGAGTGAGGCTGGGCCGGACGGCCAGACCAGCTCGCCGCCCCGGTAGACCTTCGAGACCTCGGCGGCCCCGTGGCGGATCTTCGACGCGCCGGGGATCGCGCCCGCGCACGCCGCGAGCGCCCCGGCCGCCATGACAAGGATGAGGGTTGCCGTTTTCATTGGATGAAGTAGAGCGTGTCCGCGTCGGGGGTCAGAGCGTCGTATTCGGCCTGCGTGCCGGTCCAGACGGTCCGGACGCTGACGCTCACCACGGCCTCGGCGCGGCGCACCAGCCCCCAGCGCATGATGTCGCCGAAGGTCACGTCGGCCAGCGCCGCCCAGACGAAGAGGGCGATGAACAGCAAGAGCACAAGCAGCTTCTTCATAGCCTATTCCTCCTCCTCTTCTGGCAAGTAGACCAGGTTCGCGAGGTTCGCCCCGTTCCAGCCGGGGGCGTGCAGCCCCTCGGCGTGCCGGACGTGCCGCCCGGTGACACCCGCGCCGGTGACCGGGAAGACGGCCCAGCACTTGAACGCCGCCGCCTCGGGATCCGCGCCCTTGAGTCCCTCGGCGAAATACTGGACGCCCGTCCCGGTGACGGTGACCTCGATCAACTGGTTGCCTTCCTTCACACTGCCTGCGTAGATCTCTTCAAGCGACATGGTAACCTCCATTGGATGAGTTAGGATTTAGGATTTAGGAGTTAGGAGTTGAGAGCGGGAACGTTTCAGCCGTTGGCGAAACTCTGGAGCGGGACGCATACGTCATCGCACGCGTCGCCGCCGGTCTCGCAGTTGAGCGCGTTGTCGAAATGGTTCACGGCCAGAGCCAGGGCCGACTTCTGTTGAACCGCGTCCTTGGTGTAGCCGCAGAGCTCGGACAGCACGTAGTAGAACAGCGCGGCCTCGAACTTCGGCAGCAGGGGCGTGTCGGTATCGGTCAGCGGCGCGAAGCGCTTGAGCCCGTTCACGTAAAGCGTGAGCGGGGCGACCGGCGAAGGGGCCAGGCGGATACGCTTGACCGGCAGGGGCGTCTCGTCGGCCGTCACGCCGTCGGCCAACTGGACGTAGGCCACCGGCGTTCCCGGTGCGTCGGCGTAGATCGCCGCGAAGTCGGCCTCGCGCACTTCGGAGAGCGGCAGCAACGCGCCGCCCGCGATGCGCACCGAGCGGATGACGTCCATCTCGGTCGGCAGATCCACGGCCACGACCCCCGCCGCAACAGCGACAACCGCATTCGCGATCTTGATATCGCGGTGCGGATAGCGCTGCCACGCGTAGAGGTACCAGCGGTTGAGGATAGCCAGGCCGATCTCGGCGGCAGTGGTCGGGACCGTGCCGGCCGCCGCCGTGAGCCCTCCGCCGATAGACAGCGTGCCGATCCCCAGCGTCGAGACGATGGAGGTCGTTGTCCCGTCCTCGACAAGACCGGCCTGCTTGCAGGCGTTCTCAACGATTTCGATAGCGGTCATTGAGGGATACC
>CAYLUN010000219.1:0-3942 GCA_964386865.1 uncultured Lentisphaeraceae bacterium
CATTGGTGTCATGCAATGCAGGGCATCGGATGGTTGCCTTGGGTGTTTGGCGTGTCGAGCCTGGCGCTGGCGAGGTCGATTGGGCTGGGGTTCGCGGATGACTTCCTGAGTGCGAAGCGGGCCTGGCGGTGCGATGGATGGCGAATAAGCTTGCTCTGGAGGTGGCGGCCAAAAAAATTATTGTAATGGCCCTCCTGCTATCTCCTTTGTCGGGCACTTCCGAAGTGCGGAACCAATTTCTCGAACCCCTGCGCGCGGTCTATGCTCAGGCCACCACGCGGCGGAAGTGTCCCGCCGAATCGGATTGGGACTGGTTGACCAAGGGGGTGGAGCGGGTGCTCTCCAACGTGCGCAGCGGACGGGATTTTCTGCAAACCTTCCAGATGTTTTGGACCCGGGAACTCCAAGTGGGGCCCTACTTTGAAGCCCTCGCGAGCGCGCGAAGGCTGGGCATGGTGGCGGAATGTTCCGCGTTGCTGCGCCGGCGGGTGGAGGCGGGCCGGCGATCGCCCCTGGCCCAGTTTGAAGCGCTTGATTCGTTTGATCTCTATGCCGGGGACGGCCATTACCTGGAACCCGCGACGCATGATCCGATGATCGGAGAAACCCACTGGCCGACGGGCCACTTTTTTGCGCTCAATCTGAAAAGTCAGAGCCTCTTTCCGCTGGGGCTGGCGGATCTGGCCGGGCGCAAGAAAGAGCATGATATCCGGGCGCTCAAGCGGCAGAGCGTGGCCCTGCTGCGCCAGGGCGCGGGCAAAGGCCGCAAGGTGCTGTGGGTTTGGGACAAGGCCGTCGTGGATCTGCCTTTCTGGCAGGAGCGCAAGGCCTCGGGGATTTACTTCCTGTCCCTGCGCAAAGAAGGCATGTGCCTGGCCGTCGCACAGGAACGGGTCATTGATGGGACGCAGCCGATTAATCAAGGCGTCACCGCGGACCGGGTCGTCACCGACCGGCGCGGCCTGCGGGTGCGGGAAATCACCTTTTGCGATCCGCGCGATGGCGAGGTGTATGTCTATCTGACCTCGGAAATGACGCTGGAACCGGGGCTGCTGGCGTTGCTCTACAAGACGCGCTGGGAAATCGAGAAGGTGTTTGACGAAACCAAGACCAAGTTGGCGGAGAAGAAATCCTGGGCGACCACGACCACGGCCAAGGAGATGCAGGCGCACTTTGTGGCCATCGTGCATAACCTGCTGTTGCTATTGCAGGACTGGCATCAACAACAAGGCGTGGAAAACACCGCCGAAATCCAGCGCCGCCAGAAACGGCTGGACCAACAGAAAAGCGAGCTGGAGGAAACCGGGCAGACGCTCCCGCTGGTCTACCGCATCCTGCAGCGCTTCACCCAGGCGACGTTCAAACTCATCCGCTGGCTGCGCGTCCACTGGCATCAATCCACCTCGCTGCCGCAAGCCCTGCTCCAGCTACGCGCCCTCTACGCCAAACTTTAACCGCTTAAACCAAACACCAATCATAATTTGTTTCATTTGTAGAGACGCGAGGAAGGAAACTGGAGCGTGACGGGCGGGGGAGAGGGAACGCAGGGTTAGCCACCAACCATCGCGGCGTCACGCTGCGGTTCCCCGACCGCGGCGGCGGCTTTGGCGGCGTAGGCATCGGCATGACGAGCGTGCCCGGCGGCGTGCGCGGTGGCCGCCGCATGACCGGCGGCGCGGGCGGCGAAGCGAGCGGCTGGATGTCCGGCCTCGCGGGCTGCGGCGTGGGCGGCGAAGGCGGCGACGCGCGCCTCGGTCATCGCCAACTCTCCACGCGCCCACGCCCGCCCCGCCTCAATGGCTCGGCGCGGGCGGTCGTCATGGGGATGCCTGACCTCGAAGTGCGCGAGCACACGCTCGGCGGACACTGCGGCCCTCAGCGCCAAGGCCCCGTGCGCCTGCTTATCAAGTCGTGGCGGCGCTCCAGTGGTTTTGTTAGCCCTCATCTCGTGAACCTCATTCTCCCGGCCACACTGATGCCCGGGGTCATGACTAACTCGTGGTTGTGCGACTTGTCGCTAAACGTCCACTCTCCTGCGATGTGCTGCCGTATCTCGGCTGCCGTCGAACGTCTCTCTGGCTCAACGTGACAACACCCTGTCAGCAGCAGACTCAGGAGGCAAAGTGTGATGGCTGATTTCACGGGGCGCTCGATGAGGGTTAACATTTAGGATTGCGACAGTTTGTCGTGGGTTTTGTCGCCAGATTCATATCGTGGCGATTTTGACCCGCCGCCAACGCTTGTCCAGCCACAACTCCCCGGCCCGGAGGAGGGATCACAACATCGTTGTTGCGCCCACGAGGGCGTGTTAGTTTCGCGTCCGTGAGATTCTTGCTCTTCAGTTTTCTGAGCGCGCTGCTGGTGACGAGCCTGCCGGCCGCGACGACCAATGCGGCGCCCAAACACGTCCGCCCCGCCACGAAAACCGTCACCACCAACGATCCTGTCGAGAAGGAGTATCAGAAGATTATGGCCGACGACGACGCGGCCCAGGCGGAGATCGACAAGTGGATCGAGGAGAACCAGAAGTTCGGCAACCAGGGCGCCAGCCTCACGGAGGCGACGCTGCGCCCGCGCATCAAGCAGCGCGTCGATCAAGTGCGCAAGGCTTACGAGAACTTCCTCCAGCGCCACTCCGACCACGTCAACGCGCGCATTGCCTTCGGCAGTTTCCTTAACGACTTGGCCGAGGAAGAAGCCGCCTGCGAACAGTGGCTCAAGGCCCGCGAGCTGGCCCCGGCGAATCCGGCGATCTGGAACAACCTGGGCAATTACTACGGGCACAACGGCGGGGCCAGCAACGCGTTCGTCTGCTACAACAAGGCCATTGAACTGGCGCCCCGGGAGTCGGTCTATTGCCACAACCTCGCCATCACGGCCTACATGTTCCGCAAGGACGCGATGGCGTTCTACGAACTGGACGAGCCGCAAATCCTCAACAAGGTGATGGCTCTTTACCGCAAGGCGCTTGCGCTCGATCCGTCGAATTTTCAACTCGCCACCGAATTGGCCCAGACCTACTACGGTTTCAAGCCGCCATCTTCGGCTGATCCTGAAGCCACCCGGCGCGATTTGCAGAAGCATTACGACGACGCGCTCGAAGCCTGGCAGGTCGCGCTCAAGCTGGCGGGGGACGAGATTGAGCGCGAGGGCATCCACATCCACTTTGGCCGCATCAACCTCATGGCCGGCCGCTTTGACGAGGCCCGCCGGCAACTCAACCTTGTGACTAACGACATGTACATCAAGGTCAGGGAGCGCGTGCTGAAGAATTTGAACGAGAAGGAAACCAAGGCCACGAACGCCGGGCCGGTGAAGGGGAAGCGTTGAAGCGTTGACCCGGTGACCCACGCTTGAACGCTTGAACGCTTCAACCTCCACAGCGCATCGTTGAGAGCTTCACTTCGCCACCGGCAGGTCCGCCGGCATCCACGCAGGCAGCGCGGTAATGCTGGCCAGAGCTTTCTCCGAAACTGGCACGCCCCACTTCTGGAAAAATGGGCCGAGGTTCTTGTTCGCGGCGCGCGCGAAGCGCGTCATCCACAGGTCGTGCTTCTCAAGGTCACTTTTCGGACGTTCGGCGGCGGGCAGGGCGCGGTATTCGGCGAAGACTTTTTGGTAAGTCTCCCAGCCGAAGGCTTCTTGAAGTTGCACATACATCATCAGCGCGAGGAAGGGATCGCTCTTCCATTTCTCAAAGTCGGGCTGCGTCCCGAAGTAGCGGGTCAGGAGCTTCGCGCGCGCCGTGCCGGAGACGCGCGGGTGTGACTTGGGCGGCGTGCCGCAAAGTTTGTCATAGACGTAAAGCGTGAAGAGGTTGCAGGTGACTTCGCCCGTGCCGTCGAAGGTCCAGTCGCCGGATTGGTGGTTGTGGCCGAGTTCGTGGAAGAGGCCCCAGTTGCCCTGGAGCAGGCTCTCGCGGCTGGGGAAGAGGTTGACCTG
>CAYLUN010000220.1:0-3935 GCA_964386865.1 uncultured Lentisphaeraceae bacterium
TGGCCTTCATCACCGACGGCGACAAAGAGCACGACTCCGGCACCTATGTGGAGATCGGCCCCGGCACGCAGTGGGTACAGCTCGACCTGGGCCAGGCGCGCGAGATCCGCGCCGTCTGCGTCTGGCACTACCACGGCGAGCCGCGCGTCTACCGCGACGTGGTCTGCCAGATCTCCAACGACCCGGACTTTGTGGACGGCGTCGAGACCGTGTTCAACAACGACCATGACGAGTCATCCGGGCTCGGCGCGGGCAAAGACCTCGAGTGCATCGAGACCTACGAGGGCCGCCCGTTCGCGGTCAACGGCGTCAAGGGTCGCTACGTCAGACTCTACAGCAAAGGCAATACGTCGAACGAAATGAACCACTACACGGAGGCTGAAGTATACGGACGATAGAAAGGGGGCGAACATGAGCGTGAAGACAGCGACAGGTACACTGCCGGCCTTTCAAACGCTGGCGCGCGAGGAGCGGATCGACAACAGCGTGTCGGTCGCTCTGGTGGGGTACGGACGGCGCGGCGAGGAGGTGCTGGATGCGCTGGCGCGTGTGCCGGGCGTACACGTGGCGGCGGTCGCGGACATCTGGCCGTGGCGCCTCCAGCTCGCGCAGGACCGCATGCGGGCTCTCAGGCGGTCGATGCGGGTCTACGAGACGCTCGGGGAGCTGTTGGAGGCGGAAGGTACGCGTGTCGACGCGGTTGTCGTCGCGACGCCGGACTGGCAGCACGCAAACCACGTGAGCGCCTGCCTCAAGGCGGGCAAGCATGTCTACTGTGAAGGCGAACTGGCGGATAGTCTCGATAAGGCGCGCGAACTGGTGCGGCTGGCGCGGGAGAAGAAGCTGATGCTGCTGGGCGGGCACCAGCGCCGCTCCAACCCGCGCTATATTCACGCCTTCGAGGCTGTCTGCCGCGCAGGCGGGGCTCTGGGGCGCATCACGCATGCGTATGCGCAGTGGCACCGGGGCGCCGCGCCGCTGCGCGCGGTGCCGCAGCGGCTGGCGCTGGCGGTTGAGGCGCTGAACCGGCACGGCTATGAGGACATGGCCGAGTTCCAGAACTGGGAGTGGCACCGTCGATACGGGCTGGGAGGCGCGGCGGCGCTGGTCGGCCAGAAGGTCGACCTCATGCGCTGGCTCTGGCAAGCCGAGCCGATCTCGGTTTCGGCGCTGGCCGGCTTTGACGGGCTAGGCCGTGAGACGCCGGATAGCCTCATGGCGCTGTTCACCTTCGAGCTGCCTCAAGGCGAGCGCGTGCGCGGCTACGTGCAGGTCTTGAGCCAGTGCAGCCGCGGCGGCTCGTACGAGCAGTTCATGGGAGAACACTCAGCCCTCACGATCGCAGAAGTCGCCGCCTGCGGCAACGCCGTGCAGCCGGAGGAAGATAAGCTGCTGGGCGTGGACGAGCTGCGCGCCGCCGTGTGGGATCCGAACGTCAAGGCCGGCCGCATTTTGCCGCGGCGCGAGCCGCCGGAGCTGGACAAGAAGCAGGCCGTCGTTGTGGACAGCCGTGTGTCGCCCAACGCGCCTGGGTGGCCGCTCCCGATCCGCCTCGACAAGCCGCCGCTGCAGCCGCACCTCGAGAACTTCGCTGCAGCGGTGCGAGGCGAGGCGGCGCTGCGCGACCCGCCGGAGCAGGCGTTCGCCAATCTTGTCGCCGTGGAGGGGGCTCTGAAGTCCGCGGCCGCAAGGGCTCCCGTGGACTTTCAGGCGCGGGATTTCTTAGCCTAGCGTGAGGCTGTGAATGGGTATGGCAATAGAGTGGCGCGGGTGCGGTTCCATTCGCTTCGGCACGCGCACATTACGGCCATGATCGAAGCGGGGATTCCCTCAAACGGGTGGCGGAAGCGGTTGAATAGGTGCTGGAGAAACGGAATTCTGGTCATGGAGAAGAGGTGGCAACTAGCCTGCGGCCTAAATGATAAGACGAGGTGATTGACTCTTAGCCCTAATTCTTCCAAAATAACTCATTCATTTGTTTTGCTCGTGAGGTTCATGTGGGCGGGAGCCTGGCCGGGGCTGGCGGCCGGGGACTGGAAGAACGCTGAACGCTCAACATGAAAGTGAGAGAGTGTTCACGCCCGCTGCGCTCAAGACGCGGAGACGCAAAGGGGTGAGGCGACTTCAATCGACTCCCGTCGACGGAAATCGACTTCAGTCGAGTATCTTCGAACCGCCCCGCCAGAAGTCGACGGTTGTCGAATGAAGGCGAGTGAAGTCGAAAAAGAAAGGACACGCACGCTATGAACCTCTTCGACAAGCACGGCGGCTACCGCAAGCTGGACTCCTTTACGATGGCGTGCGTGGTCCAGCTCGGGACCTGGCGGTTCTGCGAGACGTTCCTGAACCGCACGAATGACCCGTGCGGGCGGCAGTTCGACCAGATGACGCAGGCCGCCCGCTCGGGACGGCAGAACATCGCCGAGGGGTCGGAGCGCGCCGGCACGTCCAAGGGTACCGAGATGACGCTCACGGACGTGGCGCGCGCGAGCCTCGCGGAACTCAAGGGAGACTACGAGTTCTGGCTGCTTAAACGCCGGGTTGCCCCGTGGAAGGTTCCCTCGCCGGAGGCGCAGGAGGTGTTCGATGTCCGGCTCGACCCGAACCCGCTGAAAGAGGGCGACGGGCTGCACGAGGCCGCGCTCTACCTCATGGCGCAGTACGACAAGTTCGCGCCGTGGCTGGACTCCAAGGACGCGGACCGCGCGGCGAACGCGCTGCTGATACTGCTGCACCGCGTCATGAATATGCTGAACCGCCAACTGGAGTCGCAGGGCGAGAGCTTCAGGACGGAGGGCGGTTTCCGCGAGCGGATGACAGCCGTGCGGCTGGAAGAGCGCGAGAAGCAGGAGGCCGCTGCAGGCGTGCCTGTCTGCCCCGAGTGTGGCAAGCCGATGCGCAAGCGCACGGCCAAGAGCGGCGCAAAAGCCGGCCAGGCGTTCTGGGGCTGTACGGGGTATCCGGAGTGCAAGGGCACGCGGGAGGTCGGGGCGGGGGAGGCGACTTCTGTCGACTCCGCTCGACGTCCGTCGACTCCTGCCGACCCCAATCGCCCGAAGTCGGAGAAGTCGCCAGAAGTCGAGTGAAGTCGACCACCACCAAGGAATACCACCCATGAAATCCACTCTCCTGACATTCGCCCTCCTGCTCTCCAGCCTCGCCCGCGCAGACACGCCGGTCGTCACCGGCCAGCCCGCCGACACGCTCGCGGGAGCGGGCGAGGCGGTCACGCTCGCGGCGGACGTCTCCGGTTCCGAGCCGCTGGCGCTCCAGTGGTACTTCAACGCCACCAACCCGATCCCTGACGCCACCTCCTGCACGCTCGCGCTGGCGTCCGCGCAGACCTCCGACGCGGGCTCCTACTATCTGGTGGCCTCGAATGACTTCGGCTGCGTGACGAGCCGCACGGCGCGGCTGGTGGTCTGCGACAAGGTCTGGACCGGCAACGGCGACGGCGTCTCGTGGAGCGGCGGTGCGAACTGGAGCGGCAGCACCGTGCCTGTGGCGGGCGACAGCGTCCTGATCGGCGAGGGCACGAACGCGGTCAACTACGCCGGCGGCACCCTCGGCAACCTCCTCTGCCGCCGCCCGCTGAACTGGCAGGGCTCGACGACCGTCACGGGACTCGTGCAGGTGACGCAGACGCTGACACTTTCGCCGGGGATCACGGTCGCAGCGGCGGGTTCGCGCGCGAGCCTGACGGCGTCGGCGAACGGCACGCTGAACTATGTGTCGTTCAATGTGGCTGGTGGTGCGAGGGTTGCTATGTTCGGGACGACGAACTATGTGAACAGTTGTGTGGTCGGCACCTGCATGTGGCAGGCGAGCGGCGCGGGAAGCGTGATCGACTTGCCGACGCTCCAGACGATCAACGGTCCAAACTGGAACAGCTACCACTTCGATGTGAAGGCGCTGGGCGGGGGGCGGATCAGCAT
>CAYLUN010000221.1:0-3841 GCA_964386865.1 uncultured Lentisphaeraceae bacterium
GCGCCGATCGCGATCCGCGAGGTCTGGAGCGTGCGGTTGGTCACGCCTTCGACCACTCGCACGACCGTCGCCGTGTTCGCCCACTCCTGACGCACTTCGAGGATGCGGTTGGTCCAGACGGACTCCAGCGTGATCGGGCCGGCGCTGCCGGCTTGGTTGATCACCGCCGAGGCCGCGTCGTTATTGGGTATCACCGAGGCCACGTCGCCGCCGAGGGCCGCGACGCCGAGTTCGGTGACTACGCCCGCATAGACGCCCAGCGTGGAGCTGTACATTGCGGGGGCCGTGCCGTTGATGGTGGCCCACGGGCCGATCAGGCCGTCAGCCTGGCCGGTAATAAATATGCGGTTCTGGGCGCTCGCGCCGAGCCCGTCGCCGACGAAGTTGACCGTGCCACCGGCGCAAGTGAGGGACGTGAAGGTCAGCGCCGAGGTCTGTCCGCCCGCCGCCTGCGAGGCGAAGACGGTGTTGCTGCCGACGCCGATCGTCAGGGCGCCGCAGGCCTCGCTGTAGCTGGCCGCGCCGCCGTCGTGGCTGAAGCGGAAGGTGCCGCCCGCCAGCGTGAGGGCCATGGTCCCGAGGCGGTTGGCGTTGTTGAGCGCCGCGGTGTTCTCCAGCGTGAAGACGCCGTTGCTGGTGACGGTGATGCCGGTGGCGGAGGGGATCGCGCCGTTCGCGCCCGCGAGCGCGGTCTCGCCCGGGCCGGCCACGGTCAGCGCCTGCCCGCCGGTGAAAGCGCCGGTCAGCGTCAGCTTGCCCTGCTTCGCGGCGATCTGGGTGGCGCCGGACAGCACGACGGCGCACGGCACGGTGTTGCTGCCGGCGAGGTTGACCAGCGCGCCGCTCACGGTGCCGTGGCGCGCGTTGCCGGTGCCGTTCAGGTTCAGGGTGATCCGGTTGAGCGGGTCGTAGATGCTCGCGCCGTCCAAGGCCAGCGTGCTGCCGGCGTTGACGGTCGCGACGCGCGCCGCGCTCGGCGTGCCCAGCGCCTGCGGGTGGCCCAGAATGACGGAGCCGCTCGAGCCGTTGATGGTCAGCGGCCCGTCGAAGGTGTTCGCGGCGCTCAGCCGGAGCAGGCCGCCGTTCGCCTTCGTGAGACCGAAGCCGGCTCCGCCGCTGATCACGGCGTCGATAATCATGTCATCGTTCGTGTGGATGCCGGTGTTGACAGTCACCGTGCGCGTCGAGCCGCCCAGGGCCAGGTTGCCGCTGAGCAGCGCGCGGCCGCTGGCGTTCGCGGTGAACGTGACGTTGCCGCCCAGGGTCAGCGTGCCCGAGCCGCTCGTCATGCGTGCGAGCAGGCCGGGCGCCGGCGCCACGGTCAGCGAGGCGACCGTCAGGTTGCCGCCGCCGGCCGTGTTCACGAGGTTGGTGGTTTCCGTGACCGCGCCGGACGCCGCGACAGAGAGCGCGCCTACGGTATCGCTAGCGCCGTTGAAGTCCAGCAGCCCGTTGCCATTGAGGGTGATCGCGCCGGTGCCCATCAGGTCGGGGTTCGCGCTGGCGGCGGCGTAGCGCAACACGCCGCCTTGGTTGACGGTGGCCGCGCCCGCGAGGGCGTTGACGCCGACCGTCCCGAACGCCTTGGCCAGCAGCAGCGTGCCTGCGTTGACCGTGGTCGTACCGTTGAAGGTGTTGGTTCCCGCGCCGTTGAGCGTCAGGGTGCCGGTGCCGTTCTTGTTCAGCGCCTTGTTGCCGGTCACGATGATTCCGCTGAGCATCGTGTCGCCTACGCCGTTGACCGTCAGATCGTACCCGCCGCAGATGTTGCCCGCGAGGACCAGCGCACCGCCGGCGCCGGCTTGCAGCGAGGCGAGCGAGACCGCGTTGCCCGCGAGCGTGATCCACGGGCAGGCGACGGTGTTGCTGCCTGACTGGTTGACAAGCTCGCCGCGGATGGGGCCGATCAGGCTGTCGCCGCCGCCGTTGAGGACCAGGTTCGTGTAGTTGGCGGAGACGGTGATGTTGCCGGCGGAGCCATCCAGAGCGAGCGTACTATCTCTGCCGATCGAGATGATGCGGCCGAGGCTCGGCGAGCCCTGCGCCGACGGGTGGCGGGCGATGGTGGTGCCGGTGTAGTCGCCCATGGTGATGTTGCCGTTGAAGGTGTTGGCGCCGCCGAGGCGCAGCACACCGCCGCCAGCCTTAGTGAGCCCTTGCCCGGCGCCGCCGCTGATGATGGCGGGGATGTCCAAGTCCACCGCCGCGCCCGGCGCGTAGCTGTTGTTGACCGTGAAGGTCCGGCCCGCGCCGTTCAGGTCGAGCCGGCCGGCGAGGGTGGCCGTGTTCGGGTCGTTGAGCGCGCTGAAGGTCACGTTGCCGCCGAGCTTGAGCGAGCCCGTGCCGGTTCCTGAATCGACCGTCGCCGCCGAGCCGGCCGGACCGCCACCCAGGGTCAGCGTGGTGACGGTCAGGGCGCCGGCTGCCGCAGAGTTAGTGACCACGCCCGCGTAGAGGTTGAGCGCCGGCAAGGTGTCCGTGTCGCCGGCGAAATCCAGCACGCCGTTGTTCAGGATATTCACCGTGGCGGAGGCCAGGTCGCCCAAGGTGCTCGCGGCGTAACGCACCGTGCCCTCGTTGACGTTGAAGGGGCCGATGAAGGTGTTAGTCGCGCCGAGGATTAACGTGCCCGCGCCGTCCTTCTCGACCAAGCCCGCACCGTTGGCGATGGGGACGTTCACGGTGAGCGTGCGATTGGCGCCGACGCCCAAGTAGAGCGTGCCGTCGGCGCTGCGCGTGAGCGTGCCGCTGCTGGAGCCGCTGCGCGTGAGCGAGAAGTCATTGCCGCCCGTTAGGCTGAGGCGTCCCGAGGTGAGCGTCAGGTTGTTCGCGCCCGAGCTGCCCAGGTTGACGGAATAGCTGGCGCCGGGGCTGTCGATCCAGAGGGAGTTGACCGAGCGCGCGGCGGTCAGGGCCAGATGGTTGTTCGCCGGCGTGTAGACGGTGTCAAGGCCGGCCTGGTCGGCCGTGCCGTCGAACTCGATGCCCTCGCCCAGCGTAAAGGCCCGGACGCCGGTCTCGGCGTCGTAGTAAGCCGGCGCGTCGCCGACCGTGGCGTAGCCGAGCAGCCCTTCGGTCAGCCCGGTGAAGAAGACGCGAGGGTTATCGCCGGCCGCGCCGAGCGTGCCGTTCGAGGCCGTGAAGTTCACCGTGCCGCTGACGGGCACCGCCGCGCCGAACGTGACCTCCGAGGAGGAGCCCCCGCCCGCGCCGTTGACGACGTCGATCGTGGCCGCGCCGCCCTGGAAAAACGCCGCGCCGAGCGACTCGCCGGAGGCCTCGCCGCTCTTGCCGGCGAAGCGGAAGGTACCGCCCTGCTGGAAGGTAATGCCGGAGGTGTCGGACAGGCGGTCGGGGCTGTTGACGCCCGTGTTATCGAGCAGCAGCGTGCCGCCGTCGCTCAGGGTGTAGGCGACCGTGCCCGCCGTGGTGGCCAGCGCGCCGTTACCGCTGAGCGCCAGGATACCGTTGTTGGCCGCGAAAAAGCCGCTATACGGGTGTCCGGACGAGGTGATGTCCAGGCGGCCCGAGCCGGTCTTGGTGAAGAGCGCGGACGACGAGGTGTTCGTCAGCGTTCCGGAGAACGTAGAACTGTTGTTGTTGCGGCCCACGGTCAGGGAGTTGCCATTGAGGTTGACCAGGCCGGAGCCGGCCAGCGAGCCGATGGTCTCGGTGGCGCCGACGAAGAGCGTGCCATTGGCCGTGAGATCCGCTTCGTCGGGAAGCGTGTTCGCCTCGTTGTACAACGTCGCGCCGGGGATGATGGTGATGCCGCTGCCGGGCAGGGCGGTGTTGAGCCCGAAGGCGGAGTTGAAGCGCACGATGCCGAGCTTCGGCATCA
>CAYLUN010000222.1:0-3739 GCA_964386865.1 uncultured Lentisphaeraceae bacterium
CCTGCCAGGAAGGGCCGACGCGGAGCCCCAAGTCAGTGGAACGGGGATGCGCCCCGCTCCGGAGGGGGCTGGGCCGTTGGTTTGACTTCGTGTGGCAAGGGCGTGTATAATCTGGAACCGAGAAGACGATTTATGTAAGTCGCTTTTTCAGCGACAGAGGAGATGAGTCGATGAAAACACGTGTCATTCTTTTTGCGGGTGCCGTCGGCGCACTGGTTTCGGGGTGCATTCCCCCTCCGCCCGGGTATCAGGGGCCGTATGATCCGCAGCCCAATCAGTCCGCGGTGACGCCCGAGCCGCAGCCGAATCCGCCGCCGCCTGCGCCACTCATCCCGCCGCTTCCGCTTTTGCCGCTGGGGCCTCACCCGTAATCAGGTGAGCATCCCTTTGGGGGAGTTGTCGTTGTCGTCCCACCAGCCGGGCTTCTTGGTGGCGATTTTGGCGACGTCCTTAGAGGTCATCTGGATGCCTTTGGCGGATACGCCCTTGACGAGCACCTCGCCGGGCGTGAACATCTGCTGGTGGATGCGCTGGGCCTTGGCGGGCTTGTACTTCACATAGACCGTCTCGGGCGTGTCTTCCTCGAACAGGAGCACCTCGCTCTTCTCTGGGGCGAGGCGGTATTCTTTGTTTTGTATCGCGCCGCCGAAGGCGAAGCGCTTGATATAGGTGAAGCCGTAGTGGGGTTCGGTGTAGACCGCCGTAAACTCC
The DNA here is from genome assembly GCA_964386865.1 of uncultured Lentisphaeraceae bacterium. GTDB lineage: Bacteria > Verrucomicrobiota > Kiritimatiellia > RFP12 > UBA1067 > CAYLUN01. The sequence continues at coordinate 712 of CAYLUN010000222.1, forward strand.
TTGTCGCGGTCGAAGATCCGGCAGTAGAGGTGGTTCTTGTCCACGAAGAACTTGTCCGGCGGAGGCATCATCTTGTAGCGGCCGTCCTCCCACACGACGAGGATCTTGTCGAGCGAGGAACACTTGAAAAGCTCCTCGCCGCCGCGGATGTCGGTGCCGATGTAACCGTTCTCCTTGTCGATCTTGAGCGTGAGCTCCGTGGCCGTGAGGGCGCGGACCTCGATCTCACCGAAGGGCGCCGGGGCGACGTGCGTGAGGCGCGGGTACTTGTCCTTGTACTTCTTGACGAGCGCCTTGAGGTAGCGCGTGGCATAGCCGCGCAGGCCCTTGAGGTTATCGGCGACTTCGGCTTCTTCCTTGAGGATGTTCTCGATCTCCTCGCGGTTCTTGTTGATGTCGTAGCGCGAGATGCGGCGGATTTTGATCTGGAGCAGGGTCTCCACGTCGTCGAGCATGACGTCGCGGCGCAACTTCTTGCGAAAGGGCTTGAAGCCGTCGAGCACGGCCTGCTGGACCGCCTCGTAGGTGACCTGCTCTTCGATGCGCTTGTAGATGCGCTCCTCGATGAAGATCTGCTCCAGCGTCTTCGCGTGAAAGAGGTCGTCGAGCTCGCGCTGGCGCAGCTCCAACTCGCGCCGGAGGAGCTCGAGGAGCTGCTCCGTGCAGGCGTGGAGGATTTCGGAGACGGTCATCTCGCGCGGACGGTTGCGGAAGAGCACGACCGGGCGGCTGGAGATGGATGATTCACAGGAGGTGAAGGCGAAGAGCGCGGCAGTTGTCTGCTCTTGCGTGGCGCCGACGTTGAGGATCAGCTCGATCTCCACCTTCTCGGCGGTAAAGTCGTTGATCTGCTTGACCGGCACCTTCTTCTTCTTGACCGCCTCCTCGATGTCCGCGATCAGCGACTCGGTGGTCTGGCCCCACGGCAGGGCGGTGATGGCGAGCTTGTTGTGCTGGCGGTGCTCGATGACGGCGCGGAGCTTGACGCGGCCCACGCCGTCGGCGTACTCGGAGACGTCCATGAGTCCGCTCGTCTGAAAATCGGGCAGGACCAGGAAGGCCCGCTTCTGAATGATGGCGATTTGGGCCTCAAGCAGCTCGATGAAGTTGTGCGGCAGAATGGCGGTGGAAAGGCCGACGGCGATGCCGTCCGCGCCAAGCATGAGCAGGAGCGGCAGCTTGGAGGGCAGGAGCACGGGCTCCTTGTTGCGGCCGTCGTAGCTGGGGATGAAGGAGGTGAGCTTGGGGTTAAAGAGTTCGTTGCGGGCGAGGTCGGTGAGGCGGCACTCGATGTAGCGCGTGGCGGCCGCGGGGTCGCCGGTGAAGATGTTGCCGTAGTTCCCCTGGCCTTCGATCAGGTAGCGCTTGTTGGTCAGGTTCACGATCGCGTCGCCGATGGAGGCGTCGCCGTGCGGGTGGTACTGCATCGTGTGGCCGACGATGTTGGCGACCTTGATGAAGCGGCCGTCGTCCTTCTCCCAGAGCGCGTGCATGATACGGCGCTGGACGGGCTTGAGCCCGTCTTCGACCGTCGGGATGGCGCGGTTGCAGATGGTGTAGGAGGCGAACTGCAGGAAGTTCTCGTCCATCAGCTCGCGCAGGGGGCCGGATCCGCCGTGCGAGGCGGAGGCGGCCTGGCGCTCGGAGGCGGAGAGGTTGACTCCGCCCTGAACGGGGGCGTCCTTCGCGGCGGCCGGGCTTGCCGCGGACGAGGCGTCGGCCTGCTGCTCGCGGGCTTGCTCGCCCTCCACGTGCGCGGCGGAGTCGAAGAGCGGCAGGTCGTCGAAGGCGAAGCTGGGCGGCTCGTTGGACGGCTCGGACGGGTGTCCTTTCTTGGGGGCTTTGCTCACGATAGCGATTCCTCGGTGATAACCAGATGATCCATGATGTACGACCGCCGGTTCGGGGTGTTGCGGCCCATGTAGAACTCGATGGTGTCGGCCAGCTTGTGATCCAGCGTGCAGTCCACGGGCGTGAGGCGGATGGTCTTGCCGATGAATCCCTTGAACTCGCCGGGAGAGATTTCGCCGAGGCCTTTGAAACGGGTGATCTCGGGGTTCTTGCCGCACCGCTCCATGGCCTTGAGGCGCTCCTCCTCGTTGTAGCAGTAGTGCGTCTCTTTCTTATTGCGCACGCGGAAGAGCGGAGTCTCCAGGATGTAGAGGTGACCCTCCTTGATGACGCGGTCGAAAAAGCGCACGAAGAGGGTGATCATCAGGTTGCGGATGTGGAGCCCGTCCACATCCGCGTCGGTGGCGAGGATGACCTTCTGGTACCGCAGGTGGTCGACGGTCTCCTCGATGTCGAGGCTCTGCATGAGGTTGTAGATTTCGACGTTCTTGTAGAGCGCGTCACGCTTGAGGTCACAGACGTTAAGCGGCTTGCCCTTGAGGGTGAAGATGGCCTGGTTGCTGACGTCGCGGCAGCTCACGATGGAGCCGGCGGCGGACTGGCCCTCCGTGATAAAAAGCATGGTGTCGAGGCCGGTGCCCTTCTGCTTGTGGAGGTGGTGCTTGCAGTCCTTGAGCTGGGGCACGCGCACGGAGACGGCGCGGGAGCGCTCGCGGGCGAGCTTCTTGACGGCGTTGAGCTCCGCGCGGAGCTTGCTGGTCTCCTCGATCTTGCCGATGAGCTTGGCGGCCTCGGCGGAGTCGCGGTGGAACATCTCCTCGATCACGCGCTTGATTTCGGCCACGAGGTCGGCGCGGATCTCCTGGTTGCCGAGCTTGTTCTTAGTCTGCGATTCGAAGATCGGGTCTTTGAGCCGGATGGCGATGGCGCCGATAATGCCCTCGCGAACCTCGTCGCCGTCGAACTTCTTCTTGCTGAACTCGTTGACCGCCTTGAGCAGGCCCTCTTTGAAAGCGGAGAGGTGGGTGCCGCCGTCGTTGGTGAACTGCCCGTTGACGAAGGAGTAATAGTCCTCGCTGAAGCGGTTCGTGTGGGTGAAGACAAGCTCGAGCGTCTTGGAGCGGTAGTGGAAGGGCTGGTAGAGCTTCTCGAACTGGGCCTCGTCGTGGATCAGGTC
>CAYLUN010000223.1:0-3717 GCA_964386865.1 uncultured Lentisphaeraceae bacterium
GGCCTTTACAACGGTTCGAAGACCAACACGCTGACCGGGCCGATCACGCTCCGCTCCCAGGCGCGCTTCAATGTGGCGGCTAACACGCGTCTCGATGTGGCCGGGGGGGTCAGCACGCTTGGCGCCAGCCTGCAACTCGTCGTCAATTCCTTTGGAGTCACTGTTTTCACGAACAAGCCGGTGCTGCTGGGCAGCACTGGGGTATTCTATACTGATAGCGGAGGGCTCACTGTGCTGGCGGTCGCCGGAAATGAGTGGACCACAACGACCATTGGTAACGGAACACTCCGCACCGATCTCGCCAACACCCTTCCTTCGGCCAGCACGTTCAATATCGGCTTGGGCTACGCGCCCAACGGAACCGTGGACCTCAACGGCTTCAGCCAGATTGTCGGCGGCCTGCAGCACGGCACGGCGAACGCCGGCGCGCGCGTCGTGACCAGCGCCACGGCAGCCACGCTCACGGTCAACCAGAGCGCGAACACCACGTTCAACGGCCGGATGACCAACGCGCTGACCTTTGTCAAGGGCGGCAGCGGCACCCTGACCCTGCAGGGCACCAACACCTACACCGGCGGCACGTTCGTGTACGGCGGCACGCTGAAGGTCGAGGCCAACACCGGCTCGCTTCCCGCGGGCGGGGCGCTGACCTTCAACGGCACGGGCACGTTCAACAGCGACAACACCGGCGCGACAGCCACCCTGAGCCCGAGCCTGGGCGCCCTCACGCTCGCGGCGGGCGACGCTACCGTGCAGTCCACCCGGACCGCCGCCCAGAACACCTCCTTGACATTCTCCTCGCTGGCCGCGCGTCCGGTCGGTGCGACCGGCAACTTCGTGGCCTCGGGCGGTGTCAACGGCACCGAGAACCAGATCATCCTGACCGGGGCGGCTCAGGGCTTCATGGATCAGGGCTTCTTCTTCGGCGGATCAAACTACGCCTACATGAACGCGGCAGGCACCTACGTCCGCGCGCCGGTCTACGGGACGGACAGCGGTTTCACAACAGCGGGCACGATCACGGCGGACACGCATGTCAAGCTGACCGCCACGCCCGCGGCGACCAATAGCATCACGCTCAACACGCTCCTGCTGTCCGGCGGCGGCGTCGGCTTCCTGCTCAACGCAGGCCAGACCCTCACGCTCGCCAACGGCGGCCTGCTCAAGGCGGGCGCGGGAGCGGCCGCCGCCGTCAGCGGCGGGACGGGCCTCCGCGCGGGCAGCGGCGTGGAGCTGGTGGTGCGCACGGACGCGAGCGGCGACGACCTGACGCTCGGCACGCCGGTGCTCGCCAACGGCGTGAACGGGCTAACCAAGACCGGCGCGGGCATGCTCACGATCGCTGCCACGAACACCTACACCGGCCCCACCACGCTCAACGCGGGCGTCCTTAGGATCGCGACCGTCAGCAACGGCGGCGCGGCGGGCATGCTCGGCCAGTCCGGCAGCGGGGCCAGCAACCTCGTCTTCAACGGCGGCACGCTGCGCTACACGGGCGCCACGGCCAGCACGGACCGTGGCTTCACGCTCGGCGCGGGCGGCGGCACCATCGACGTGACCAACGGCACCTACAACGTCGACTCCGGGGCTTCGACCCTGACCTTCTCCGGCTCCATTCCCGCGTTCTCGTCCGGCAGCCTGACCAAGACCGGCTACGGCACGTTGGCGCTCTCCGCCTCCAACGCCTATGACGGCGTCACTACCATCAGCCAGGGCAGCCTGAACATCAGCCACGCCAGCGCGCTCGGCTCCACGGCCGGCGGCACGACCGTTTCCGCTACCGGCGCCCGGCTGGCGATCAGCGGCAACATCACACTCGCGGAGCCGCTGACGCTGAACGGCTCCGGCATCCAGAATAGAGGCGCGCTGTGGAACCTCAGCGGCAACAACACGGTTGTCAGCCCCATCATTGTCGGCAGCGGGCAGACCCGGGTCGGCGCGAGCAGCGGCACGTTGATTCTGGCGGGCGGCGTCACGCGTAGCGGCTCCGCCACGACGGACAATCTACTGCTGAATAACAACGTCGTAATCACGAACGCTCCTGTCAACATGGGCGTGGGCGGGATTGAGACGGTGGGCGGGGGGAATGTTCTGGCCGCGACGAACAACACCTACTCCTACCTCAACGCGGGCTGGGGAACCACCCTGCGCATGGATGTGGCCGGCGCCCTGTGCCCCTCTGGCACGCTCGAAATGGGCGGACGCGCCAGTGTTTCCGGCACCAGCGCGGACGGTACGGTGAACCTCAACGGCTTCAACCAGACCGTGGGCGGACTGCTCACGCCCGCCTTGTCAATGGGCACGAACGCGCAGAACCGCATCATCACCAGCGCCGCGGCGGCCACGCTGACGGTGAACCAGAGCGCCAACAGCACGTATGACGGCCGCCTGACCGGCGCGCTCTCCCTGACCAAGACGGGCACGGGCACGCTGACGCTGTCGGGTACGAACAACACCTGCACGGGCGTGATGACGGTCGGCGCGGGCACGCTGAAACTCGCCGCCAACAAAGCGCTTTCGAGCGCTGGCAGCGTGGCGCTCGCCGGCGGCACCCTGGACGTCTCGTCTTGCACGAACGCAGCCGTGTCGCTCAGTTTGACGGCGGACAGCACGCTCGCCCTGGGCACCAACGGGCAGGTGGCCTTCACGGCGCAGACGGCGGGGGCCTGGAACGGCCAGCTCACGCTCACCGGCACGTTGGGGCCGACTTCATTGCGCTTCCAGCCCGCGCTGACCGCCGACCAGCTCGCGCGCATCCGCTACGACGGCAAGTCGGTGATGCAGGGCGGCAGCGGCTATATCCACCCGTATGCCGGCACCCTGATCCGCTTTTTCTGAGCGATCTTTTACACATAGACCACACACACCTATAAACACATATTCCACACCCAAACATACCCATAAACATATTGAACACTACACGACAGTATAGCGCCCGGGGCCGGGTCAAACCGGCCCCGGGCTTTTTGGAATGAGGCAAAGAGGAGTCTATCATAGATGCGCACTGTTCTCTTCATCTGTACAGGCAATGTCTTCCGCAGCATGACAGCCGAGTATGCCCTGCGCCGCGAACTGGGGGAGGGTTCCGGTTTCCGGGTCTCTTCCGCCGGCACCGCCGACTACCCGCACGTCATCCTGCCGGACGTGCGGGAGTACCTCCTGCTTCAGGGGCTTGATGTGCAAGCGCACGTCCGGCGCAGGCTGACCGCAGCCCTGCTCGCCGAAAGCGATCTCACGATCGCAATGGATACTGAGCACCAAGCCTTTGTCCAAGCGGAGTTCGGCGTACGTCTGCCGTTGTACATGTCCATGTGTTGTCCCGAGTGTTCGGTCGTGCGCCTCCCCGATGTCGACGAAGCCGTCCCGAACTACCGCGAGGATATCGAGCGTGCAGCTCGCCACATCCACGCCACCATCGATCTGATTCTAGAGACCATACCTCGTTTGGCGGACCGGCTGAAGCACATGTATCCGAGGGGCTGAGTGACCGCGATGTTGAGGTGTTGAGGGAGTAGATCAAAGACGGGAGTCGCCATCTCGGGTGCTGCATGGCTGGATGGTGCCCCATGACGGATGCGCTCCGAAACAACACTCGCGAAAGGTAAAGTCTTGTTGCGTTGCCGACAGAGCATTGTTTGGATCGGGTTGATATGATTCGAACTATCGAAGCGTATTTCGCACAGAGAAAAGAAAAAGAGAAGAGGATAAGCGTATGAT
>CAYLUN010000224.1:0-3715 GCA_964386865.1 uncultured Lentisphaeraceae bacterium
CGTCGAGCGGGTCGACGATGACGGTCATGCCCGCCTCCTTGCAGACGCGGAAGTCATCCTCGCCATAGGCAGGCGCCATGTGGACGAGGCCCGTGCCGTCGCCGGTGGTGACGAACGCGTCGTTCATCACGCGGAACGCCCCGGCCGTCGCGTACTCGGCGAAGTACGGGAAGATGGGCTCGTAGGACCAGCCGAGCAACTGCGAGCCTTTGAGGCGGGCGACGAGCTGGCAATCCTCCGCCTTCTTGTAGTAGGCCGCGAGCCGCGCCTCGGCCATCACGTAGCAGGCCGGCTCCGCCGCGCTGAGGTCGCGCACGACCACGTAGTCGATCTCCGGCCCCGCGCAGATGCCCAGGTTCTCCGGCAGCGTCCACGGCGTGGTGGTCCAGACCAGCAGGTGCGTCGCGCCCCAGGCGGGGTCGGCGCCCGCCAGCACCTTGGCGCGCACGGTGATCGCGGGGTCCTGCACGTCCTTGTAGTTGCTGCCAGCCTCAAAGTTGCTGAGCGGCGTGCTGAGCTTCCAGCTGTACGGCATGATGCGGTACGACTTGTAGACGCGGCCCTGCTCCCAGAGCTGCTTGAAGACCCACCAGATGCTCTCCATGAACGCGGGGTCCATGGTCTTGTAGTCGTTGTCGAAGTCGACCCAGCGCCCCATGCGCGTGACGGTCTTGCGCCACTCGCCCACGTACTTGAGCACCATGGAGCGGCACTGCTCGTTGAACGTGTCGACGCCAAGCCCGCGGATCTCGTGCGCGCCGCTGACGTTCAGCGCCTCCTGCGCCAGCGCCTCGATCGGCAGGCCGTGGCAGTCCCAGCCGAAGCGGCGCTCGACGTGGCAGCCGCGCATGGTCTGGTAGCGCGGCACGATGTCCTTGATCGTGCCCGCCAGCAGGTGGCCGTAGTGGGGCAGCCCTGTGGCGAAGGGCGGCCCGTCGTAGAACACGTAGTCGCGCTTGTCCTTGTTGCGGGCTACGCTCTTCTTGAACGTGTCGTGCGCCTCCCAGAAGGCCAGCGTCTCGCGCTCCATGTTGGGAAAATCAGACTTGTTGGATACGGGCTGAAACATGGTCTCTCTCACTTTCCACCGGCGTCGCACACCGGCACAAAAACGTTCAGCAGCACGCCCGGGCGGATCCCGAAGAACGAGGCGCGCTTGCCTTTGCCGAACCGCTCGTCGGCGAGGTCGCCCTGATCCGCTGCCGCGATCACGATTGTGGGGGCGAAGTCAGCGGGGATATCCCCTACGCGCGTCCAATAGCCCACCTGCCGGTACTTGCGCAGATACCACGGAAGCGGCCACGTGTCCGGCGTGGGCACGGCGAGCGCGATCGGCGTATCAAGCCCCTCCGCCTGCGCGGCGGCGGCCTCGACGGCGGCGACGAGGTTCATGGCGTCCGTCCCCGTGTGCGCGTAGACGTACGGGTTGCGCGGGTCGGCCGGCAGCTTGAAGCAGGCGCGCTCCGTCTGGCTCTTCGCGCGAACAAGCAGCGCCAACAACAGCAGATAAGCGAGCACCCGGCCAGCGCCCGCCCCCTTGACCGACAGCCGCGCCAGCCCGTCGAACAGGACGCCAAAGCCGACGCCCGCGAGCAGGATGAAGCCGTGCAGGAAGGACAGCGAGCACCACGGCGTTTTGTACGGGATTGCGCTGTAGAGGGCCGTGAGAACGACGGTGTAAACCGCGACGAAGCGCACCCAGCGGGCCTGAACAGTGACCTCGCGGCGCGGCCAGAACGCGGCCAGCGCGGCCAGCAGCGCCGGCAGCAGAAGGCCCGCCTCGCTCCAGACCGGGCCGCGTCCGTACTTGAACCAGAAGAGGATCTTCAGGTAGAAGCTCCAGGGGTGCTGGTGCTCGGGCACGGCGGTCGCGCGAGTGGCACAGGCCTGCATGGCCGAAAAGAGCGCGTCGTAAACACCCTTCCAATACGTGAAAAACGACGAGTAGAGCAGGACGGCCACCAGCGCGGCGGCGCCGAGCGCAAGCAGCGCGTCGCGCGTGCGCCACGCGGCCCGCAGGCGCCGGAGCCCGCACGCCGCCACAGCGGCCAGCGCCGCGGCCGCGAAGGAGAGCACGACGGTCTCTTTGGTCGCGACGGCCAGCCCCGCGAAGGCGCCGAACCCGGCGGCCCAAGCGGAGGTGCGGAAGCCGGAGGTCGGAGGTCGGAGGTCGGAGGTCGGCGTGGGCGTTTTCGCGCCGACATACCGCACCGCGCACGCGAGCATGCCGGTGAGGAAGGTGACGAGCATCGACTCTTGGATGAAGAAGCGGCTGTAGTACACCATCGCGGGGGAGAGCGCGGCCAGGAGCGCGGCGGCGTACAGCCCCTCGCGGTTGGCGAAAAGGCCGCCATCGCGTTTCACGCCGAGGCCCAGCATGAGCAGCAGGGTCAGGCAGCTGAAGGCGACGGGCACGAGGCGGTAGTTCCACTCGGTAGTCTCGGCAAAGGTCTTTGCCGTGGCGCGGCAAAACGGCAAGGCGGCGAAGTACAGCACCGGCCCGTGGTGGTCGGCCGGATCGTAGTGGTAAGTCCCCTTCTCCAGCAGCAGGCCGGTGCGCACGGCCTGGTTGGCCTCGTCGCCGTGCATGGGGCGCCGATCCAGGGCGGGCAGCCGAACGGCGAGGGCGATGGCCAGAATGACCAGCGCCGACGCCCAGCCCGACACACGCGACACCCCGCCGGTCTCCATGGCCTACCGCCCCCGCAGCGAGCCCAGCGGCGACAGGCCGCCAACGCCCTGCTGCATGTACTGCTGCAGGAACGGCGCGGCCGCCTGCCGCAGGATGGCATTCTCCTGAATGCGTTGCAGCGCGTGGCCCTTGCCGATCTCGAGCGCCTTCTGCAACGCGAACTGCATCTGCTGGCCCTGCTGGCGCATCGCGCACAGCGTCGCCATGTCCAGCCAGGCCTGCCAGTCGGACGGCTGCAGCTGCAGGTAGCGCGACAACGGCGGGCCCATCTTGTCCGGCATGCCCGCCTCGCCGTAGATCCGCACGACCTCGAGCAGCTTGTCGGCAGGCATGTTGGCTGGCGCGCGGGCCATCACGCTGTCCATGGCCTTGGCGGCGCTCGCGGACTTCTTGAGGCTGCTCAGCAGCGTGCCGATCTCGAAGATCTTCTCGGGGGGCAAGCTGGGGAGCCCGGCGAGCTGCTCCAAGTAGACGGCCGCCGACTCGTTTTGGCCGAGGTCGCGGTAAGCGATCGCCAGCTGGAAGGCGTCCTCGGGGGCGAGCGTCTTGCTGGCCTGCGCCTTGGCCGTGAGCTCGCGCACTTTGGCCTCGGTGTCGCGCACGCGCTTGATGAAGTCGACGAAGCCGTAGCCGCGCTCGTTGTTGGGGTCGCGCCGGTTGTACTCGTCGAGAATGTCGATCGACTCGGCGTAGCGCGCCTGCGGCAACAGCACCTCTTGAATCAGGCGGAAGTTCGCCTCGGGGCTGACGGGGTAGAGCGTGCGGGCTTCTTGGAAGGCCCGCTCAGCCTCGGCCCGCATGCCGCGCGCGGAGTAGAGCCCCGCGATCGCGCTGCGGAGCTTGGAGAAGGACTTCTGCGCGGGCAGGTCGCGCCGGAACAGCGGGCTGCGCAGCATGCGGCGCGTGTACCAGTCCCAGAACGCCATGTCGTCCTGCGTGTTCTCGCGCGAGAGCGGCTGCTGCTCGGCGTTGATCTTCATGATCAGCCCGTGCGGCGAGAGGTACGGGAACATCCAGTTGATG
>CAYLUN010000225.1:0-3599 GCA_964386865.1 uncultured Lentisphaeraceae bacterium
ACATTTCGAAAAGCCCGGGGCCGGTTTGACCCGGCCCCGGGCGCTGTACTGTCGTATAGTGTTCACTATGTTTATGGGTGTGTGTGGTCTATGTGTAAATAAACGCTTACATCACGCGGATCAGGGTGCCGGCATACGGGTGGATATAGCCGCTGCCGCCCTGCATCACCGACTTGCCGTCGTAGCGGATGCGCGCGAGCTGGTCGGCGGTCAGCGCGGGCTGGAAGCGCAATGAAGTCGGCCCCAACGTGCCGGTGAGCGTGAGTTGGCCGTTCCAGGCCCCCGCTGTCTGCGCCGTGAAGGCCACCTGCCCGCTGCTGCCCAGAGCGAGCGTGCTGTCCGCCGTCAGGCTGAGCGACACGGCCGCGTTCGTGCAGGACGAGACGTCCAAGGTGCCGCCAGCGAGCGCCACGCTGCCAGCGCTCGAAAGCGCTTTGTTGGCGGCGAGTTTCAGCGTGCCCGCGCCGACCGTCATCACGCCCGTGCAGGTGTTGTTCGTACCCGACAGCGTCAGCGTGCCCGTGCCCGTCTTGGTCAGGGAGAGCGCGCCGGTCAGGCGGCCGTCATACGTGCTGTTGGCGCTCTGGTTCACCGTCAGCGTGGCCGCCGCGGCGCTGGTGATGATGCGGTTCTGCGCGTTCGTGCCCATTGACAAGGCGGGCGTGAGCAGTCCGCCCACGGTCTGGTTGAAGCCGTTGAGGTTCACCGTGCCGTCCGCGCCGTTGCCGGAAACATAGGCGCGGCCGCCCATTTCGAGCGTGCCAGAGGGGCACAGGGCACCGGCCACATCCATGCGCAGGACCGTCGCCCAGCCCGCGTTGAGGTAGGAGTAGGTGTTGTTCGTCGCGGCAAGCACATTCCCCGATCCCACGGTCTCAATCCCGCCCACGCCCATGTTGACGGGCGCGTTCGTGATTACGACGTTGTAATTCAGCATCAGGTTGTCCGTCGTGGCGGAGCCGCTGCGCGTGATGCCGCCGGACAGGATCAACGTGCCGCTGCTCGCGCCGACCCGGGTCTGCCCGCTGCCGACAATGATGGGGCTGACAACCGTGTTGTTGCCGCTGAGGTTCCACAGCGCGCCTCTATTCTGGATGCCGGAGCCGTTCAGCGTCAGCGGCTCCGCGAGTGTGATGTTGCCGCTGATCGCCAGCCGGGCGCCGGTAGCGGAAACGGTCGTGCCGCCGGCCGTGGAGCCGAGCGCGCTGGCGTGGCTGATGTTCAGGCTGCCCTGGCTGATGGTAGTGACGCCGTCATAGGCGTTGGAGGCGGAGAGCGCCAACGTGCCGTAGCCGGTCTTGGTCAGGCTGCCGGACGAGAACGCGGGAATGGAGCCGGAGAAGGTCAGGGTCGAAGCCCCGGAGTCGACGTTGTAGGTGCCGTTGGTCACGTCGATGGTGCCGCCGCCCGCGCCGAGCGTGAAGCCACGGTCCGTGCTGGCCGTGGCGCCCGTGTAGCGCAGCGTGCCGCCGTTGAAGACGAGGTTGCTGGCCCCGCTGCCGGACTGGCCGAGCATGCCCGCCGCGCCGCCGTTGCTGACGGTCGCGATCCTAAGGACGCCCGCGTTGAGCGTGGTGGGGCCGGTGTAGGTGTTCGTGGCAGCGATCGTGAGCATGCCCGCGCCGGTCTTGGTTAGCCCGTTCACGCCGTTGGCGAGCACCGGCGTGCCGAGCGTCAGGTCGTCGCCGCTCGCGTCCGTGCGCACCACCAGTTCCACGCCGCTGCCCGCGCGGAGGCCCGTCCCGCCGCTGACGGCGGCGGCCGCACCCGCGCCTGCCTTGAGCAGGCCGCCGTTGGCGAGCGTGAGGGTCTGGCCCGCGTTGAGCGGGAAGCCGACGCCGCCGCCGGACAGCAGCAGCGTGTTGAGCGTGATGCTGTTGGTCGCCGCGGGCGTGGCGGTCAGCTTGACATGCGTGTCCGCCGTGATCGTGCCCGCAGTCGTGAAGCCGCTGTCCGTCCCGTAGACCGGCGCGCGGACGTAGGTGCCGGCCGCGTTCATGTAGGCGTAATTGGTTCCGCCGAAGAAGAAGCCCTGGTCCATGAAGCCCAGTGCCGCGCCGGTCAGGGCGATCTGGTTCTCGGTACCGTTGACGCCGCCCGAGGCCACGAAGTTGCCGGTCGCGCCGACCGGACGCGCGGCCAGCGAGGAGAAGGTCAGAGAGAGGTTCTGGGCGGCGGTCCGGGTCGACTGCACGGTGGCGTCGCCCGCCGCGAGCGTGAGGGCGCCCAGGCTCGGGCTCAGGGTGGCTGTCGCGCCGGTGTTGTCGCTGTTGAACGTGCCCGTGCCGTTGAAGGTCAGCGCCCCGCCCGCGGGAAGCGAGCCGGTGTTGGCCTCGACCTTCAGCGTGCCGCCGTACACGAACGTGCCGCCGGTGTAGGTGTTGGTGCCCTGCAGGGTCAGGGTGCCGCTGCCGCCCTTGACGAAGGTCAGCGCATTGGTCATCCGGCCGTTGAACGTGGTGTCCGCGCTCTGGTTGACCGTGAGCGTGGCCGCCGTGGCGCTGGTCACGACGCGCGCGCCGGCGTTCGCCGTACCATGCTTCAAGCCACCGACAATCTGGCTGAAGCCGTTGAGGTCCACGGTGCCGTTGGACGCGTAGCTCAGGCCGATATGAAAGGTGCTGGCCGCCGGAAGCGCGTTGGCGAGATCGGTGCGGAGTGTTCCGTTACCAATGGTCGTTGTGGTCCACTCATTTCCGGCGACCGCCAGCACAGTGAGCCCTCCGCTATCAGTATAGAATACCCCAGTGCTGCCCAGCAGCACCGGCTTGTTCGTGAAAACCATGGTGCCGAAGGAATTGATGACGAGTTGCTGGCTGGCGCCAAGCGTGCTGACGCCCCCGGCCACATCGAGGCGCGTGTTGGCCACCGCATAGAAGCGCGCACCGGAGCGGAGCGTGATCGGTCCGGTCAGCGTGTTGGTCTTCGAACCGTTGTAAAGGCCGGAGCCATTGCTCGCGTTCTCGCCGCCAAAGAAGAAGAGCGGCTCGGCCACCGTGATCCCGCCATAGATGCGGAGCTGGCCGTTCACGCCGGTGTAGATGGTGGTGCCCGCGCTGGCGCTGCCCAGCGAGTTGCTGTTGTTGATAGCCAAAAAGCCCTGTCCGACAAACGTTTCGCCGCTATAACTGTTGTCGCTGTACAGGCTCACGGTTCCCGAGCCCGCGATCGTGACGCCGGAGGCGCCGGCCGCGTTGTCGCTGACGGCTCCGTTCAGCGTGAGCAGGCGCGTGCTGTCCGGCGAGATGAGCACCAGCTCCCTGTTCGGGCCGATGGTCGCGTTGCCGCTCAGCTTGAGTTCCCCCGCGCCCGCGTTCAGGAGCCCGTTGGCCTGGAACGCGCCTGCGATCGTGCCGGCCGCGCCGGTGTAGTGCAGTGTGTTGAACGACGCCCCCGCGCCCAGGGTGCCGACCGCCGCCACGTCGTAGTTCAGCGCGCCGGTGGTGTCGGTCACGTTCGCCGCCGTGGCGGCCGCCGTGCCCGTATAGCCCGTGATGACGCCGGCGCTCACATTCGCGTATTTCGCGGAGGTGCCCGTTCCGAGGGTGGCCCACGGGGCGATGATGCCGGTGACGCCGTTGGAGAAGCTCAGGGCAGAG
>CAYLUN010000226.1:0-3583 GCA_964386865.1 uncultured Lentisphaeraceae bacterium
CGTGCGCCACCTTGAAGGCCACGCCCGCCCCGCACAGGTGCTCCGCGCCCGGCGACGCGCCCAGCTTCGGATTCACGAGCACCGACGCCCGCGGCAGCTCCGGCCCCGGCTCGTGGTGGTCGGTGACGATGACCTCGATGCCGTTGCCGACGAGGAAGTCGACCTCCGCCACCGAACCGATCCCGCAGTCGACGGTCACCAGCACGTCCGGCGGCCGCTTCCTCTGCCCGAGGCACCGCTCCAGCGCTGCGAACGTCAGCCCGTAGCCCTCGGGCTCGCGCACCGGCAGAAAGGCCTCCGCGCTGCCGCCCAGCCGCCGCAGCGCGGTCACCAGCACTGCGGCCGCCGCCACGCCGTCCGCGTCGAAGTCGCCGAAGACCACGATCTCGCGTCCTGCGCGGATCGCCTCCCACAGCCGCTCGGCCGCCGCACGCACGCCGGGGAAATCGTATGGGTGCGCCAGGTGCGCCTTCAGGTCCGGGTTCAGAAAGACGGCGGCCGCCTCGGACGTCGCCGCGCCGCGCGCCACCAGCACGCGCGCCACGGGCAGGGGCAGGCCCAGCGCGCAGGCCAGCGCCTCCGCCGCCGCCCCGTCCGCCTCGCCCTCGACCCACGTGTGCCTTGGTAACATGGCACCCTTCATAGCCTTTTCGGCCGCGCCGCGCAAGCGGAAACGCAGGCACCCGTTGTGCTAAGACCCGTGTGGTAGGGACGGCAGCCCCCTGCCGGCCGCGGACGCCGACGGGGCGGCGTCCCTACCAACCGCACCGTAGAAGCCTGAGAAAGGCTGCCCCACCCCGACACCCCGCCTGCTGACCAGCAACTCCAATTATGGCAAGGCGTACGCTGCGGGAAGGCCCTTACGGGCCCACAAACGAATTCGCCCACGTTTGCTTGTGTTTGTAGTGGCGCCGTCAGGCGCTTAAAGCCGACTCTTTCAGCGGAGTCTAATGAGAATTGCTGACCCGCCGGCGCTTGCCCCCTGCTCGGCTTTGCGCTAAGCTAACGGTGTCCAATTATTCTTGAGGGGAGGCGCGCATGAAGGTTCTGACGTACGTCGGCTGCTACACGGACGCGAAAAAGGAGGGCATCCATATTTTCGAGTCAGACACGGACACCGGCGCCTTCCGGCCCGTCGGCGTCGTCAGCGGCATCGAGAACGCGACCTACCTTGCGCTTTCCAAGACACGCCCGCTGCTCTACGCGTCGCAAGGCATGCCCGAGTACGGCGCGAACGCGAAGAACGGCTGCGTCGCCGCCTACACGGTCAAGGGCGACACGCTCCTGCCGCTCAACCACAAGCCGGTCGGCGTGACCCCGCCCTGCTACGTGGCGCTTGACCCCGCCGAGAAGGCGCTCGTCTTCGCCGAGTACACCAACGCCGTCGCGGGCGTCTTCGAGCTGAACGCGGACGGCAGCATCGCCGATGCGCCGCCCGTCACCGTGACGCACACCGGAAAAGGCCCGGACGCCAAGCGCCAAGAGAAAGCCCACGCCCACTGCTCCGTGGTCACGCCCGACGGCCGTCACCTCTGCATCGCCGACCTCGGCATCGACCAAGTCAAGGTCTATGACTTCCCTGCCCGCGCCTCCGGCCTCAAGGAGCGGGCGGCGCTCACGATCACCAGCGCCGGCGGGGCCGGCCCGCGCCACCTCGTCTTCCACCCGAGCGGCCGGCTCGCCTTCCTGCTGCACGAGCTCAACAACACGATCGCCGCGTTCCTCTACACCGGCGAGGCCTTCGTGCACGTGCAGACCGTCTCCATGCTGCCGGTGGGGTTCGCCGAGTACAGCAAGGCCTCGGCGATCAAAGTGTCGGCTGACGGGCGCCGCCTTTTCGGCTCGAACCGCGGCCACGACAGCATCGCGGCCTACGACATCGACCCCGACACCGGCCGGCTGACGCTGGCCGCGATCTCCAAGCTCGCCGGCAAGGCTCCGCGCGATTTCGAGTTCATGCCCGGCGAAAAGTTCGTGCTGCTCGGCCACCAGGACTCGAACGAACTGATGTCCTACGCCTACGACAAGGCCACCGCCAAGCTCACCCCGGCCTCCGCCCCCTTCGCCCTTTACCGCCCGGTCTACGTCAAATTCGGCGCAGTGCGTGTGTGATAGCGTAATCAGAAAGCGAGAGGGTAACAACATGACTCAGGACGAACAGAACCTCGACCTTCTCGGCGTCTTCCATTATGTGCTTGGCGGAATCACCGCATTCGCCTCCTGCATTCCCTTCATCCATCTGGCGCTTGGA
The DNA here is from genome assembly GCA_964386865.1 of uncultured Lentisphaeraceae bacterium. Lineage (GTDB taxonomy): Bacteria > Verrucomicrobiota > Kiritimatiellia > RFP12 > UBA1067 > CAYLUN01. The sequence goes on from CAYLUN010000226.1 coordinate 2,252, forward strand.
ATCGCCATGTTACTCGGCAAGCTCGACGGAAAAGACGCTCCCCCCGCCTTCATCGGCTGGATTCTCGTTCTTTTCGCCTCGCTCTTCATCCTGTCCGGCTGGACGCTCGCCGCGCTCATGCTTCTCGCGGGTGGCCGACTCAAGCGGCGTCGCTCGCACCGGTTCTGCTTTATCGTTGCTTGCGTCGAGTGCCTCCTCATGCCGCTCGGAACAGTGCTCGGTGTCTTTACGATTATTCATCTCAACAAGGAGTCCGTCCAGCGCCTTTTCGTGAACAGCGAAATATGAAACCAAGCCGGTTTTTCTATTATTTGTTCAACCGCGCCGATACGAGTTCCACGAGCGTAGGGAAGATCTGATACCGCCACCGAAGAGTGTTTAATCTTAATCACGAGGACGACACGGAGTTGCTCCGGCGCGAGGTAATTCGTCACTGCTATTCTCGCGTTGGAGGGCCCGCCTCCGCGCGGGCCGCCTGTTGACGGGCAGAGACTTATTAGTCCATAGCATCTTCGGTGGTATGAGACTCGGAACGATGGATCCATCTGCGGTAGCGGAGCGCACGTATTCTTGGTACAGCTGAATATTATATGCCTGTGCTCGGAGTGCACACTTCCCGAAGTGTGCAATTACGCTTGTCCATATTTCTGTTTCGAGGCGTTGTGTTATTCACACTTCGCGAGGTGTGAAACCGGTGCGGGACTGATCTGCCCGATTGTTTTTCAGAAACGCATTGCGCAATCCGCACGGCGGTTCTACAATCTGGATCATGTTCTACACTGTCCATGTTTGAAAGGAATCGGTTCATGAGTCGTCAGACAGGTCTCTCCCGTCGTAGTTTCCTGGCCTCCTCCGCCGCCCTCTCGGCCTTCACCATCCCGACAGCCCGCGTGTTCGGACAGCCGGTCGCTGCGCCGAGCGAGCAGTTCCGCTTCGCGCAAATCGGCTGCGGCGGCAAGGGCGACAGCGACCTGAACAACACGGTCGGCTGCGGCGGCAAGCTGGTCGCCATGTGCGACGTCGACCCCAAGAAGGCGGCGAAGAACTACCAGAAGTACGCGGGCGTGCCGACGTTCACCGACTACCGCAAGATGCTCGACAAGGTCGAAAAGGAGATCGACGGCGTCGTGATCTCCACGCCTGACCACACCCACGCGTGCGCGGCGCTCGACGCGATGCGGCGCGGCAAGCACGTCTACGTGCAGAAGCCGCTGGCCCGCACCTTCGAGGAGTGCCAGCTCATGCTCGAGGCTTCACGCAAATACAAGGTCGTCACGCAGATGGGCAACCAGGGCCACGCCGGCGCGGGCCTGCTCCTCTGGAAGAAGATGA
>CAYLUN010000227.1:0-3565 GCA_964386865.1 uncultured Lentisphaeraceae bacterium
GTGCTGCAGTCGACGAGGTGAGTGGCAAGCCTGCAGCCCGCAAAACGGGCGCAAAAAAAAAGACCTACAGGGGGATGAAAATGAGGAACATCGTTTGGGCGGGCGTGTGGGTGGCGGCCGTTTCGATGGTGGGCTGCCGGATGATGAAAGGGGGATCGGGCGAGACCGAGTCCAGAGTCAGGATCACCGTCGATCCCTCTTGCCTGCGGAGCATCCGGGGCGTCAGCGAACTGCGCCGCGAGGCCTACTTCGGCATCTGCGACAACGGGACCGGCTTCGACCGGCGCGTCAAAGAGCCGCAGCGGTACGACGAGCTGATCAAGACCAACAACATCACTTTCGGACGGGCACTCGGGCTGGTCAGCGGCCTGGACCGCTATTATCAGGCGATCCGCGAAGATCCGGCCCGGCCTGGCTTCGCCGATCTCGGCCATCTCAAGAAGCGACTGGCGCCCCTCGTCCGTGTCCCGAACGAGGCCTTCGTGCGCGACATGGGTGGGCGGCTGGATGTCGCGTTGCATGGACAGCCCAACGTCTATCCCGCTTTCATGGGGCGCTACGCGCTGCCGGCGGCGGACAAAAAGGACGATCCGCACGCCTTCTGGGTTCCGAGCAACGTTGTGGCGGCCGCGGAACTGGCGTGCGCCGTGCTACGCGAAAAGTACACGGATTTCGACCGTCCGCGTTATTACGAACCGGTGAACGAGCCCCACTGGGCCTACTGGGCCGACCCGCATTTCGCGGCGTGGCACCTGATCGCGAAAGATACGGCGCACCGGCAAGTCCCGGGCGTGCAGGTCGGCGGTCCCTGTCTTTCGGTGGCCTATTACTATAAGCAGGAGTTCCGCACCTTCAAAGGGTTGCAGGCGTTCATTGACAATACCCGCTGCGAACTTGATTTCTATTCGTTTCACGTCTACGATTTTCTGCGCGGCGGAACCAACGACTTCACGGGGCGTATTACCAGCGGGTTGCCGTTGGAAGCCGTGCTTGACCTGGTGCAGAACTACACGGTGAACGCCTATGGCAAGGAAATCGGCGTTGTGGTGAGTGAACACGGCGGCTACGGTGCCGACGACCTGGTGGAAAAGCTGGCGAAACAGAACTTTACCGAGACCGGCTTCGCGTGGGAGATGAAGAAGCGCTCGATCGACGACTTCAACATGGTCAGCAGCGTGCTCGCCAACACGCTTGTGTTCATGGATCACCCGCAGACCGTCCTGAAGGCGGTCCCCTTCATTCTGCTCAACGGCCTGGGCTGGGATCCTTCGTACTATGCGTCGCTTTATGTCCCCCGCGACTACGACCCCAAGAGCGAGGAGTGGCTGCCGACGGAAAAAATCCTGTTCTACCGGCTGCTGCGCGATCTGAAAGGGCACCGCGTGGCGGCGGCCTGCGCGGATCCCGACATTCAGACGCGGGCCTTCGTGGACGGGGATACGCTTTTTGTCGTGCTCAACAACCTCTCTGACCGCGCCAAGGAGATCGCGCTGGTGCTGCCGCGGGCACAGGCGATGACGCTGCGGCGGTTCGGCCGGAATGCCGATTTTACGCCGTACCTGACCGAGGAGCCGCTAGCGAAGGCGGACCGGCTCGCGTTGCGCGGACGCGAGGCACTCGTGCTCAAGGCGCGGTACGGGCAGCCACTGGAACCTCGCCGTGCCGTGGACGAGGTGCCGTGCTACGGCGACCGGATCGCCTCGTCCGTGACCCACGCAACGGGCTTTGTCGTCATGGTCCCGAAAGCGGACGAGCTGCGCTACGCGACCCTGCGCATCGGCATCAGCCGTCCGCCGGACGCCGGGCGCGAGGTGGCGCTCAGCCTGAACGGGCATCCGCTTTCGGTACCGCTGGAGCAGTGCGCCGAGCGCTTGGTCGAACAGGAATACGCCACCTGCAAGCTGGTCGAGCTGCCGCTGGAGGCGGTACGCGAGACCAACACGGTTTGCGTCTTCTTCCCGGACGGGAAGAAAGGCGCTGTAGGCGCGGTCGTGATCCGCGCCGGATATGCGAAGTCACTCGCTGAAAGGAACTGAAACACATGAAACGCATCATACCGCTTCTCTTAGTCTCTCTGGGCGCTTCGCTCGTTCGGGGTGAAGCCGCCGAGACCTCGGCCCAGCGCGACACCCGCATGGGGTGGTGGCGCGGGGCGCGGTTCGGCATGTTCATCCACTGGGGTGCCTACGCGCAGATGGCCGGCGTGTGGGAGGGCAAACGCATTGACGCCGGCGTCGGCCACGGCATCGGCGAGTGGATCATGTATAACGCGAAGATCCCGGTCGCGGATTACGCGCGTGAAGCGGCGAAATTCCATCCCTCCGGTTTCGACGCCGACGCCTGGGTGCGGCTCGCCAAGGAGGCCGGGCAGCGCTACATCGTCATCACCACCAAGCATCACGACGGCTTCGCGCTGTTCCAGTCGCAGGCCAGCCCCTTCAACATCGTGGACCACACCCCGTTCCAGCGCGACGTGCTGAAGGAACTGGCCGCCGCCTGCCGGAAGCATGGCGTGCGGCTGGGGTTCTACTACTCGCAGGCCCAGGACTGGCATCATCCCGGCGGTGCCGTTTACAAGAACACCTTCAACGGCGGTGACCCGGCGGCGGGCCGTTGGGACAAGGCGCAGGAGGGAAGCTTCGACGACTATCTCGACCGCGTGGCCATCCCGCAAGCGCGCGAGCTGCTCACGAATTACGGCCCGGTCGCGGTCTTCTGGTGGGACACTCCCGTCGGCATGAACCGGGCGCGCGCGGAAAAACTCGCCGCGCTGCTGGCGCTCCAGCCCGGCATCATCACCAACAACCGCCTCAACAATCGGGATGAAGGCGTTTTTCCCGGCGACACCGAGACGCCGGAACAGACCATTCCCCCGACCGGCTTCAAGGACCGGGACTTCGAGGTCTGCATGACGATGAACGACACTTGGGGCTACAAGCAGCACGACCAGAACTGGAAGCCGGCAGCCGATCTTATCCGCAAGCTCGTGGATGTCTCATCCAAGGGCGGCAACTTCCTGCTTAACGTCGGCCCCGACGCGCTCGGCCGCATCCCGCAGCCGAGCGTCGAGCGGTTACAGGCGATGGGCCGCTGGACGCGCGCCAACGGCGAAGCCATCTACGGCACCGCCGCCAGCCCGTTCGCGAAGCTGCCATGGGGGCGTTGCACCGTGAAACCGGGGGTGCTTTATCTGCACGTTTTTGACTGGCCTAAGGACGGCCGCCTCGTCGTGCCCGGGCTGAAGTCGTCCGTGCGCTCCGCCCGACTCCTCGCTGGCGGCGAACCGCTGCGCATCGAGTCCAAGGGCAACGACAAACTGCTGCACCTGCCCGCGTCCGCGCCCGATCCGGTGGCCAGCGTCATCCGGCTCGAACTCGACGGTCCGCTCGACGTGGACAACCGACTGCCGTCGCCCGCCGATGACGGCACGACCCGCCTTCCGCTCTGGATGGCGGACATCCACAACACCGGCTACGGCACCGAGGCCCGGCTTGGCGAGGACGCGGGAGAGCCGGCCATCGTCAATTGGACGGACCCGAAAACCTATCTGGCGTGGTCTTTCGAG
>CAYLUN010000228.1:0-3563 GCA_964386865.1 uncultured Lentisphaeraceae bacterium
GCTTCTACGAGCAGTTCATGGGCGAGAACGGCTCGCTGACCATCTCCGAGATCGCGGCGCGCGGCAACACCGCGCAGCGCGAGGTGCGCGGCGGCGGCCCCGAGGAGTCGCAGTGGGTGGAGTTCGCCAAGCAGGGGCTCGTTGTGCAGCCGAAGAAGGTGGTGTCCCGCGAGGTGACCAGCAACGTCGCGATCGACGCGCGCGTCACGGCGGCGGCGGACGGCTGGCCGCTGCCCGTGGATCTGCTGAAGCCCGCGCACATGCCGCACCTCGAGAACTTCTTCCTCGCCGTGCGCCGCAACAAGCCCGAGCTGCTGAACTGCCCGGCCGACCTGGCCTACGAGTCGGCCGTCGCCGTGCTCGCCGCCAACCGCTCGGTCGCCGAGCGCAAGACGATCACCTTCAAGCCGGAAGAGTTCAAGGCGTAAGGAGCTGCCGAGAGCGTCGGGGGCATCGATTTCTTCGAGGACGTCGACGGCTCCGATAATCCCGATGACACCGAACAATTCGAAATAGGGTCACTCATGAAACGACTTCTGACAACCACGCTGGCGCTCGCCGCAGGCTGGGCCTGTGCAACGGTTCCCTCTCACTGGGACGGGGGACGCAACACGCCGGTGCACCGCCTCGCACTGAAAGACGGGGCCGGAGACACCATCACCCCCGGCGACCCGAACGCCTTGCCGCTCAGCACGCGGCAGACGTGCGGCCAGTGCCACGACTACGACGCCATCGCTTCGGGCTGGCACTTTAACATGTCCGGCACCAACGTGGTTGCGGGGAGCCCCGCGCAGCCGTGGTTCCTGATCGACCCCGTCACCGGGTCGCAGATCCCCATGAGCCTGCGCGACTGGGCCGGCACCTACAAGCCGGCCGCGCTCGGGATGTCCGACTGGGAGTGGACCTACACCTTCGGCCGGCACCTGCCCGGCGGCGACGTCGCCGATCCGGCAGACCTGTACGCCGAGGGCGGGCCGAACGCCCGCTGGGACGTGTCGGGGCCCATCGAGATCAACTGCTTCGCCTGCCACAGCCAGAGCCACGCCTACGACCACAGCGAGTGGGTGCGACTCATCGCGCGCCAAAACTTCCGCTGGGCCGCCACCGGCGCCCTCGGCCTGGGCGAAGTCCTCGGCATGGGCTCGCGCGTGCCCGACTACTGGAACGAGCTGCGCGGCCTGAACCGGGACGACAAGGTCTACGCGGTGCCGCCGCACGTGGTCTACGACAAGCGCCAGTTCGACGCGAAGGACCGCACGGTGCTGGACGTCGGAGCGCCCCGCAAAGAAAACTGCCTGAACTGCCACTCGGCCTCCCAGGCCGGCATGCCGCATAAGGACATCGACGGCGACGTCCACCTGCGCGCGGGCATGTCCTGCACGGACTGCCACGGCAACGGCGAGGACCACGCGATCGCCCGCGGTAATGAAGAAGACGCGGCCAAGGCCTGCCACATGGACAAGACCCGCGCCACCGCGAGCTGCGTGGGCTGCCACCTGGGCACGGACGTCGCCAAGGCCGGACGCTTCGGCGCGCCGACGCCCAAGCATGTCGGCATTCCGACCAGCCACTTCAAGGACCTGTCCTGCACGGCCTGCCACTCGGGCGTGACCGAAGACGGCAAGCTGGCGCAGGTGCGAACCTCGCGTGCCAACCGCATGGGCGTTTACGGGCGCGCGCGCTGGGCCACGGCGCAGCCGTTCATCCTCGAGCCGGTCTTCGTGCGGAACGAGCAGGGCAAGATCGAGCCGCGCCGCATGGTGTGGCCCGCCTTCTGGGGCACCCGCGTCGAGAAGGACGCGGCGAAGCTGGCTCCGCTGCGCCCGGACGCGGTTTCTGTAGCTTGCGAGGGCCTGCTGGACGTGCGCGAGCAGGTCGGGGCGCTGCTGGCGACGCTGGCGACCGACCCCAACATTCCCGGCGTGCCGGTGCTGGCGGTTGATGGCGCGCTGTTCAAGGCCGACGCGGACGGACGCACCCAGGCCGACGGCGAGGCGGCGGGCCAGAGCGGAATGGCGTGGATGTATCGCCTTCCCGACGGCAAGACCGTGCCCGCGATTCCGGCTTACGTGCCGGGTGCGGACACGGAGAAGATGAACGAAGCCCAGATGACGAAGTATCAGGCGGACGAGAAGCTCTTCGCCAACCTGCTTCAGACGCTTGACGCGAGCAAGCTCGCCAAGGGCCGCTACGGCGCGATCGCGATGTCCGGCCACGTGTACTACCGCGGCGGCATTAACGACGCGGTGATCGGAACGAACACGCCGTTCAAAGCGGAGCAGGCCGTGATGGGCTGGCTCAGCGAAGGCGCGTTCGAGCCGCTTGTCAGCGACTATGTCGCTCGCAACGTCAAGTCGCTGACCGGCACGGAGTGCACGCTGACCGAAGAGATGGTCGCGGCGGGCCTGAAGTCGCTGTCGTCCGCCGGGCAGAAGAGCCCGGTCTATGTGGCTCACGGCCAGGTCTGGGAGCTCGGCGCGGACGGCAAGCTCGCGTCGAAGGCCGAGAAGGCCGCCGAGGCGGTCTCGTGGTCGGTCGGCCACGACGTGCGCCCGGCCCGCCTGGCGCGCGGCGCCAAGCCGGTCAAGTGCGCGGACTGCCACACGGTCGACTCCTCGTTCTTCTTCGCGAAGGTCGCCTCCACCGGCCCGCTCCTGACGACCCGCAAGCTCGTCCAGGCGCAGCACGCCTTCATGGCGCTCAGCGGCAGCTACAACAAGGTGTTCGGAACGACCTTCCTGATGCGGCCGGTCTTCAAGATCTTCCTCTGGGTCGTCTTCGCCTTGGTGGCGCTCGTGGCGCTGGCCTTCGTGGCGGCGGCGGTGCCGGCCGTGCTGGCCAAGGGTTCGATCCCGTACGGCAAGCCGAGCGAGAAGCTGCTGGTGACCGTCGACAAGTTGGCGGCCGCGGGCCTGATCGCGGCGAGCGTGTACTTGGGCCTCTCGGGCCTGGCGGGCTGGTTCCTGCACCTGCTGACCGGCTACGTGCTGATCTTCCACATGGTGGCGGGCGGCCTCTTCGCGACCTGCCTCGTGGCGCTCATCTGGTTCCGCGGCGCGAAGCGGCTGGAGAACCCGAAGCGCAACGGCCTGTGGATGCTGGTGCTTCTGCTGGGCGTCGGCGTGCTCTTCACGGCCGTGGCGCCGATGATGACGTGGTTCGGCGAGGGCTGGCAGCACGTGCTGACCTGGGCGCACCGCATCACCACGATGGGCTTCCTCGCCGTTTCGGCGTGGATGCTGCTGACGGGCGGGCGCAAGGAGTGAGCGGTTGCAGGTTCTCGGTTGCACGTTACAGGTTGTCAGAGGCTGGATCCCAACTTGTAACGTGTAACATGTAACGTGTAACGGTTGTTCTATGACAGACAGGATCCACCGGTATGAGCACCAGGCGATGTCGACGGTGTTCGAGGTGATGATCGCCTCGGACGACGCGCAGGTCGCGGAGAGCGCGGCCTATGCGGCGTTTCAGAAGGTGGACAGGCTGGAGGAGCAGATCAGCCGCTTTCTCGACGTGAGCGAGGTGGCGATGATCAGCCGGCTCAAGCCCGGCGAGACGTATCG
>CAYLUN010000229.1:0-3563 GCA_964386865.1 uncultured Lentisphaeraceae bacterium
TCTGCTGCTGGAACGAGTTCGGCGAAGGCCACTACATCGAGCCCACGCGCGGCTCGGGGTTCGCCTATCTCGACGCGATCCGCGACGTGTTCTGCGAGGGGCCGAGCGAGCACACAGACATCATCCCGCAGGACGTGGGCCTTGTTCCGTCGGAGTCGTGGTATCTCGCGGCACGTGGCGCCGGCGAGCCCGGCAAAGACACGACCGCGTGGTCCGGCCAGGCGATCGCCCAGTGGACCGGCGCGGCGGGCTTCGACGGCATGGAAACGCTCGCCGGCGTGCTTCGCGGAACCACAACCACGCGTGACCCCGTCATGTCTTCTCCCGCGCTCGAACTACGTGCGAGCCGTTACTCGCGAATGCTGATTGAAATGCGGCTCAACCATCCGGCCGGCGCCGCTCAGCTCTTCTGGGCTACGACAGCGTCCGGCGTGAGCGAAGCCAACAGCGTTTCGGTTCCGACCGTCGCGGACGGCCAGTGGCACACCTACACCTTCGAGGTCGGCCAGAACCCCAACTGGGGCGGCTGCATCACCTCGTTCCGCTTCGACCCCGCCTCCGAACCCGGCGTCACCGTGGAGATCAGGTCGGCCCGGCTGGAGTGAAACAAAAAACGCCGCGGAAGCGTTTCCGTGGCGTCGTTCAGAGTATGGCGGGGCGGCGGCTGGGCTTACGCCTCGATCTCTCCGTAAAGCTGCTCCAGCGCGTCGCCGATCATTTCGAGCGCCTCGTCGAGGTCGCTCTCCTTGACGCTCAGCGGCGGAAGGAAGCGCACCACGTGCTCGCCGGCCACGCAGCAGAGCAGGCCCATGTCGCGGCAGGTGTCGACCACCTCCTTAGCGGAGCCCTCGACCACGATGCCGACCATCAGTCCCTTGCCGCGCACCTCGAGCACCTGCTTGTACTTCTCGACGAAGACGCCGAGGCCCTCGGCGAACAGGCCGCCCATGTCCTCGGCGTGCTTGACCAGCGCGTCCTCCTCGATCACATCCATGACGGCCATGGCGGCCGCGCTGGAGACGGGGTTGCCGCCGAAGGTCGAGGCGTGCATGCCGGGCTTGAAGAGGTCGGAGAGCGCGGGCGACGCCACGAGCGCGCCCATGGGAATGCCGTCGGCCAGCGACTTGGCCAACGTGAAGGCGTCGGGCTTGACCGGGAAGTTCTGCCAGCCGAACCACTTGCCGGTGCGCCCCATGCCGCACTGCACCTCGTCGCAGAGCATGAGCAGGCCCTTCTCGTCGCACAGCTTGCGCACGCCGACCATGAACTCTTCGGTCGCGGGCACCACGCCGCCCTCGCCCTGCACGGCCTCCAGCATCACCGCCACGGTGCGCTCGTTGAGCGCGGCCTTGACGGACTCGAGGTTGTTGAACTCCGCGTAGGTGAAGCCGATCGGCAGCGGGTCGAAGCCCTTCTGCACTTTGGCCTGGCCGGTCGCCGCGATGGTCGCCAGCGTCCGCCCGTGGAAGGAGTTCTGCATGGTGACGATCTCGTACTTGCCCTTCTCGTGGCCGGCCAGGCGCGCGAGCTTGATCATCGCCTCGTTAGCCTCGGCGCCGGAGTTGCAGAAGAAGCACTTGCCGTTGAGCGAGAGCTTCGAGAGCCGCTGGGCGAGCAAGGCCTGGTTCACGTTGTAGAAAAGGTTGGAGCAGTGGCCGAGCGTGGCCACCTGCGCCTGGACCGCCTTCACGACCTTGGGGTGGCAGTGCCCGACGTTGTGAACGGCGATGCCGGCCGTGAAGTCGAGGTAGGTCTTGCCGTCCGGATCGCGAACCTTGCAGCCGATACCGCTGGTGAGCGTCGCGGTCGGCGCATAGGTGTGCATCACGTATTGGTCAAACAATGCGGCAATGTCTGTGCTCTTACTCATCTGCGATAATCTCCGTTCCTACGCCTTTTTTCGTGAAAATCTCCAACAGCAGCGAATGGGGCATGCGGCCGTCGATGAGGTGAACCTTGCCCACCCCCGCTTGGATCGCTTCCACGCAACTGTCCAACTTCGGCAGCATGCCGCCGCCCACGACGCCCTGCTCCTTGAGCCTCCGCACGCTGCCGATCCGCAGCGAAGCCAGCAGGCTCGCCGGATCGTTGACGTCCATCAGCAGCCCGGGCACGTCCGAGATGAACGCCAGCTTGCGCACCTTCATGGCTTTGGCGAGGGCCGCCGCCGCCGTGTCCGCATTGACGTTATACAGCTTCCCGTCCGCCCCGGTTCCGAGCGGCGTCACCGCCGGCACGATGCCCGCGTCGAGCATCTCCAGCACCGGCCGCGTGTCGACGGCCACGGGGTCGCCCACGTAGCCCCAGTCGACGTCGGCGCCGGTCGCGGGATCCCTGCCGGTCTTCTTCTCGACCGTGAAGATCCAGTCGCCGTGCAGCGGCCGCGCGTTGGCCTTGTGCTTCTGCAGCAGCCGGACGACGCTGGCGTTGACCTCGCCCTTGAGGACCTGCTCGACCACGCGAACCGTCTCCTCCGTGGTCACGCGCAGGCCCATCACGAAGAGGGGCGGGATGCCCGCCTTCTCCATGCCGCGCGAGATCGCCTTGCCGCCGCCGTGCACCAACACCGTCTTGATGCCCACCGCGTTCATGAACGCGATGTCCGTCAGCAGGCTCTCGAGGTTCTCGGGAACCTCCATCACGCTGCCGCCGACCTTGACGAGCACGACCGACCCTTTGAAGTCCTGAATGTAAGGCAGCGCCTCCGTCAGCGCCGCCGCCTTTGCCATCGCTTGCTGCATAAAATCCGTAAACCGTAAGTCGTTAACCGTTGAACCGTGAACCTCTCAACCCGCCGCCTACGTCGTATACTCGGCGTTGATCTTCACGTAGTCGTACGAGAAGTCGCACGTGTAAACCGTGTCCTCGCCGTCGCCCAAACCCAAATCCACCGTGACGTCGAATGCGCGGTGCCGCATCACGTCCTGCATCGCCTTGAGCAGCGCCTTGTCCGCCACGCGGCCCTGGTCGTACGCGCAGATGTCGCCATAGAAGATCCGCGCCTTCTGGTCGTCAACCTCGGCGCCCGAGTAGCCCACCGCCGCGATCACGCGGCCCCAGTTGGGGTCGAGGCCGAACCACGAGGTCTTGGCCAGCGCGGACTTCGAGACGGCGCGCGCGGCCATCTGGGCGTCCTCCGGCGTCCGGGCGCCCTTGACGCGCACGGTCACGAACTTGGTCGCGCCCTCGCCGTCCAGCACCATTTTCTTGCCGAGCTCCAGGCACACCAGCGTTAGCGCGTCCACGAAGTACTGCCACTGCGGGTGGTACGGCGTCATCATCTGGTTGGCCGCCGCCCCGCTCGCCATCAGGATCACCGTGTCGTTGGTGCTGCGGTCGCCGTCCACCACCACGCGGTTGAAGCTCACCTCCACGGCCTCGCGCAGCGCCTGATCCAGCGCCTTGGGGTGCACCGCCGCGTCGGTCGTCAGGAAGCCCAGCATGGTCGCCATGTTCGGCTCGATCATGCCGGAGCCCTTGCACATGCCGCCGATGTAGACCGTCTTGCCGTCGATCTCCAGCTCCACAGCCACCTGCTTGTCCACCGTGTCGGTGGTCATGAT
>CAYLUN010000230.1:0-3444 GCA_964386865.1 uncultured Lentisphaeraceae bacterium
TAGTGTTACGGTTATCGCGAAGGAAACAAAAGGAAGAAAGGTGAAAAATGCCCAACAGCAAGCATCCCCGCCCCGGCCGCGCCAGACTCCTGACGCGGGAGGAAGTCGCCGCGCTCCTGCGCGTCACGACGCGCTCGGTCAACAATTGGGTCGCCCAGGGCATCCTCAGGCCGGTTCGGCTGCCCGGCCGGACGCAGGCCCGCGGCTATCTCGAAAGCGACGTCATGCACCTCCTGAAACCGCAGGCTTAGCGAATGCCGCACGACTCCTTCAACAGCCGATGGATGCCCCTTCCCATACAGGCGCGGCTCGACCTGCTCAAGCAGAAACGGTACGCCGCGCTGATCGTATGGGAATCCCTGCTGTGCGACGCGCTCAAGAACAAAACGTGGCAGACCTCGCTGCCCACCTCGGCGATCGAGAAAGAAACCCGCATGTCGCAGCCCACCATCCTCAAGGCCTATCAGGAGCTCATCGAGGCCGGCTACATCCGCGTCATCTCGGGCGGCGGCGCCACCCGCAAGAAAATCACCTTCGGCATCACGCCCATCTCGCACTTCACCGGCAAACCGGCGACAAACTCAGATAACAAGGACTCGAAACCCGTAGGAGAATGGGAACTATGAAGACACCGACAAAACCGCGCCACACATTCAAGCCGCCGACCGAGGCCGAGGTCGCCGACTACGCGGCGTGCCTGCAGCTGTCCGAACCGCTCGCAATCGCGAGGCGGTTCATCGAATGCTACGCGCCGGAGTGGCGCGACACCTTCAACCGCCCGGTCCGCAACTGGAAGCTGAAGTTCCGGCAGGTCTGGGCCAAACGCAAGCCGCGCCCGCGCCGGCGGGCACAGCCCAAAAAGCCCGTCGGCGACTGGATGCTCTGACACCTCCACGCGCCACCGCACGGCGCACGCGAAAGGCACCCCCATGCTGAACCAAGTCGAAGAAGACGTCGAACTCGCCCTGATCGGCTGCTACCTGCTCGAATTCGAGACAGCCGCCAACGAGGCGTCCCATTTCTCGATCACGGCGGACATGTTCGTTTCGCCCATGGCCAAGGCCGTTTACGAAGCCGCCCACACGCTCCGCGCCGAGCGGCTCCCCGTCGACCCGCTCACCGTGCGCGAACGCATGGGCGGCCACACCGATCCGACCGTCACGCCGTATCTCCAGAAGGCCATGGACACGACGCCGACCGCCGCGCACACCGCCTACTACGCGCAGCTCGTGCGCCAGAAACACGAGACGCGCCGCCTGCGCGGCATCCTCCACGCCGCCGCGCGTCGGCTGGACGACCTGCCCGCCGACATGGTCCAGGCCGACCTCATGCGGCAGCTTGAGCAGAACGACAGCGACCCCGCCAAGGATGGCATCACCTTCGCCGAGGCCGCCGACCAGGCGGTCGACACGTTCAAGAAAGCCGCCGCCGGCATCGCTGGACTCAAGACCGGCTTCGCCTTCATCGACACCTCGGGCGGCGTCCAGGAAGGCGAACTCATCATCATATCCGGCAAGGCCGGAAGCTGCAAAACGACCCTCGCCCGCCAGATACTCACCCACGTCTGCGGCGTCGAGCGTGTCCCGTCCGCGCTCATCACGCTGGAGATGACCGAGGCGCAGATCGCCGCGCAGACCCTCACCGACCAGTCTCAGACCAGCCAGCGGAAATTCATGGCCGGCGTCGCGTCCGAGCAGGACTGGGCCCGGCTTTTCGCGGCCAAGGCCAAAGCCGAGAAATGGCCGCTCGCCATCACGGCCAAGGCCCGCACGCCGAACCGCCTTTCGGCCTACGTCCGCAAGGTGGTCCGGCGTGGCGCGAAACTCATCGTGCTCGACTACCTGCAGGCCATGCAGCCCAACGCCGACATGGTGAAATGCAATTCGGAGGCGCAGACCACCTTCGCGTCGAACACCGTCCGCGACCTCGCGGTCAACCTCGGCGTACGCTTCATCGTGGTCTGCACCGAAAACCGCGAAGGCGATCTCCGCTATTCGGACGCGATCCGGTATGACGCGTGGAAATGGTTCCGGATGATCCAGCCCGAGGAGAACAACGACGACAACCCTGTCTTTCACCTCGACGTGGTGAAAAACCGTTTCGGCCCCGTGCCCAAAAGCGTCCGGCAGCTCTACCGCGTCGGCAACCGCCTACTCACCGACGCCGAATGGATCGAACACAGCAAAACGAACAAGGGGCGGAAAGAATGAAAATCGCATTCAACGCCTGCGCGAACTGCCTTCACTTCGAGGGCGACACCGAGACGGTTCGGAGATTTCTGAACGGACGCATGCGGGAGGTCTATCTGCACCGGTGCAGAAAGCACCCGGAACGCGAGGACGCCGAGCACATAGCAAAAGGCTTTGACAAGACGTTCGGCCGCACGGACGGACTCATACAGGGAGAACTCTTTTGAGCAAATGGCACAACGTTTGCCTTCAGGTTCGGCGCTTTAGCGACGTAACCTGCGAGGCTTTGTTGGCGATTTTTTCCTTTTAAGACAGCAGTTCAGGCAGTCACCTGGCGGTGCTGTATGCTTCCATCCTCGGTCTGTGCAGTTCTTGGGACGTGCTTCAACCCACGCAGTCTTGAGAAAGTCCTTTGGGGACAGGTCGGAAATGTGGATGGAAGAGTCGACCTCCAGAACATCGCCGTCAAGCTCAGGATCAATCTCTACGGGGGGAAGCATGTGGACAAATTCAGACGGAATCAATGGCAGGTTCACAAATCTCGCAATGTAACGCTGGAGCTTTCGCTTCGCGCTTGCCGGATTACGGGCTCGCACAAGGACAGCCCGCGTCTCGTACCGTTGGATCTGGTTTGGCAACAGCGGTTTCATGCGAAACAGAATCGATGTTCCGTATTGTTTCATATCTTTAACGCCAACAGTGTTATTGAACCTACCTCGCGTCGGGGTCAGCCCTTTACGAGTTAGGTCTAATCTTATGGCTTCTTACGGAAAACAGCAAGAGGCGAGTCTCCGTAATTGGCCACTTTTGCAGTGTTTGTCTGAGTTTCTTTATGCATCGGCGGCCGAAGTAGGCTTTGTGCAGAAAATCGAAGTAGTCTTTATGCGGCAACGCGGATTGAATAACTCGGAAGTCACGCAAAAAGCCTATCTCGAAGGACACTGAAAAAATCGCCGTGCGTCGCGGGGACCCCCATCCCCGCGACGTAGCGGTCATCGCCTGCGGCGCTGCCGGACGCCGCCGCCCCGCCGCCATTCCCTCCGGGCGGGGGCACTTGCGCGAAATACGCGCAGACTCCGGCGGCTCCCCGCACTCGCGCCTAAGCGCGGATCGCCTGCGGCAGCTTTAGGCCGGGACTTTCCCTCCCGGACCCTCCCAATCCAAGGCCGGCACGATACACCGCCGTTGCCGCCACTCATGCCGCTTCCGGAACCCGACGCCGCGCCGTTGCACACGGTCACGCCAACGCTTCGGT
>CAYLUN010000231.1:0-3420 GCA_964386865.1 uncultured Lentisphaeraceae bacterium
GGGCGTGACGGACGTCTCCTTCATCTCGCTCAAGCTGATCCTGCCGCCCATGGCCGACGCGCTGGCGCCCGGCGGCGAGATCGTTTCGCTCATCAAGCCGCAGTTCGAGGCCGGGCGCGAGAACGTGCCCGGCGGCGTCGTGCGCGACCCGGCGGTGCGCGAGGCCGTCGTCGAGGCGATCCGGGCTTTCGGCACGGGCACGCTCGGGCTGACGTGGCTCGGCTGCGTGCAGTCGCCGCTGCTCGGGCCGGAAGGCAACGCCGAGTTCCTCGCGTGGTGGCGCAAGGGGGAGCGGCGGGAGGCTGTAGACTGTAGACTGTAGGCTGTAGGCTGTAGGCGGGAGGCTGTAGGCTGTGGGATGTGGGGGGCGAAGTGACGGACATCGGGCGCAAACTTGTCTGGCTGGTGCCGGTGGCGGCCGTGCTGCTGCTGGCGTGGCTGGCGCGGCGACAGATCGCCCCTGCGGCCGCCGCGGACGATTTCAGCGACCTGCGGATCGAGCGTCGGGAGATGCCGGACGAGAAGAACTTCAGGCTCGTTCTGGAGGAGGCGGCTGCGCCTTTGCCGTCGGGCGTTCTGACGCGTGATTGGGGCTTGCTGGTTAGGCAAGCCACGTTCGGCGGGTGGGACGCCGGCGCTATCAGCACGGCGCTGGTGCAGTCCGCCGAGGCGCGTGTCAGTGTCACGGCTGGCCTGGCGGTGTGCGAAGGCTATGCGGGCCGGGGCGAAAGGGCGGACTCGGCCTTCTTTACTCAGAGTAGTGCCCATATGCTGGCCAACGCGTGGCGGCTGTCATACGAGGATGCGCTGCATCGGGGAGACGTGGTCGCAGCGTACGATTTGCTTTGCGAGGGCCTTCGAACGCTCGAACTATTGTTTGACGCACCAGACGACGCCTATGACCTAAACGTGGCGATCTTGTGGTTCGGCCGCGTTGCCGGGGCCTGTGAGAAGCTGCTTCACCACCCCGGTTGCCGCGCCGAATGGCTGGCGGAGTTGAGTCGGCGGTTACCTCGTCAGGAGACGCTCTCACAGGCCGGTGCGCGAGCAATACGTGGGCAGTTCGGGCTTTGCCTCAACGAACTGGAGAGCGGGGCCGCGGTCAAGGCCCTGTTTGGGCCGTGGGGGTCGATGGATCGCTGGAACATGCGGATGATGCGGTCGAAAGTTCAGATGCGCCCGACCCGGCAGCTCATAGCCGAGGCGTTCCGTCGGCATGTCGGGGTGGTCGAGTCCGGTCGCGCGGATGCGGCCTATTTCGTCAGTGATTACGGGGGGGGTATCAGCGCGGTCATCTCACTCGCCCATCCGAATGCGGGCGGGCGAAGTGTGGCGAACAATTTCTCGATGCTGACGCGGCACATGATGGTAAGTCCCGTCAAGGCGGCGGAGAGCGGGGCCGCCTGCCTCCGCGCCCTGGTGGCCTGCGAGCAGTACCGGCGTAAGATCGGAATCTATCCGGACACGCTGGAAGCCCTCGTGCCAATGTGCCTCGACGCGGTGCCGAAAGACACCTTCAGTGGGGGAACGCTGTGTTATTCGCGCGAGCGGGGTGTCCTGTGGGCCGTTGGCGAGAACGTGGGCGATGACGGCGGATCGACGCGCACTCAGGACGGCGGCATCGGACATTACCGGGCGACGAATCCGCGATACGCGCTGGACATGGTCTTCCCGGTCTCGTCGAACGCCTACGAGAAGGCTGTCGAAGAGGAACGCGTACGCGTGGGCGGCCGGCGGCGGTGAGCGGGCGCGCCAACAGAGCCGAGGCGGCTTGTGCCAAGACCGGGGCTGGCTGAAGCCGGTACAACATGCGGAGACCGCGCTCCCGGGCCCGCGTGTAAAAGGTTTGTTGTCCCGGCTCCAGTCGGCACAGAGCACCTGCCGGCACCGGCGTCGCCGAGTGTCGTGTCCCGAATGGCGCTCAGATCAGCGGCGGCTCGGCGCAGCCTCGCCCCCCATGCTTCGGAGTCGCTGCGAAAATGGAGGGCGAAGCTTTGCTGAGCCGCTAAAACCAACGCGATAGCGCCTGTCTTGGCAACACGCTGTAGCGCCCCAGCGCCTGACCGCCCGCCGCTCGGTTGTCATATTCCCTGCGCATGAGAGGTGGTTACGCACTAAACCTAAATCCTGTCGGCTTGTGCGGCGGCGCAGCCTCTGCTACGCTCATCACCGTTCGACGACGGAGTGCCTGAGCATGTGAAGTAATGGCAAAGGGGGCTGGAATGCGGCAAATGACAATGCGGGCTTGGTCGCTGGCCGGCTTCGTGCTGGCTGCGGGACTCGCCGGTTTCGGCCTGCGCGCTGAAGCGGCGGACGCGGCGGCGCGGCCGAACGTGCTCTTCATCCTGGCGGACGACTTGGGCTGGGGCGACCCGAGCTGCTACGGCAATGCGAAATTCCGCACGCCGAACCTCGATCGGCTGGCGCGGCAGGGCACGCTCTTCACGCAGTACAATCAGGGAGGCTCGGTCTGCTCGCCCTCGCGTGGCACGCTCATGACCGGGCGCTGGCCCTCGGAGCTGCGCCTGCACGGGCACCTCGCCTCGGCCAAACAGAACGAGGAGCGGGCCATGGTGCAGTTCCTCGACCCCGCGAACGCGACGCTGCCGCGCCTGCTCAAGCAGGCCGGCTACGCCACGGCGCACGTGGGCAAGTGGCACCTGGGGCGGCCGCCGGACGCGGGCGAGTCGCTGGCCGCGTACGGGTTCGACGACGCGCGGTGGGTCGACGGCAAGAGCGGGCCGACCAACCTCTGGTCGGCCGAGGAGCGGCCGCGCGCCACGCGGCTGCTGGTCGACGAGACGCTCGCGGTGCTGGAGGGCCTGAAGGAGAAGCCTTTCTTCTGCCAGCTCTGGCTGATCGACCCGCACGCTTCGCTCGCGCCCTCTGAGGAGCAAATGGCGCCCTTCCGCCGCAACGTGCCCAAGGGGTTCACCACGCCGTTCGAGGTGTTCGCCGCGACGGTGACGGAAATGGACCGGCAGCTCGGCCGCGTGCTCGACAAGCTGGACGCGCTGGGGCTGGCGCAGAACACGGTCGTGGTCTTCTCGTCTGACAACGGGCCGGAGGACATCGAGATCGGCAATGCGGCGTGGTCGGGGGTCGGCAGCGCTGGGCCGCTGCGGGGCCGCAAGCGCAGCCTGTACGAGGGCGGCACGCGCGTGCCGTTCCTGGTGCGCTGGCCGCAGGGCGGCGCGCCCGCCGGGCAGGTGAACACGCAGACCGTGGTGAGCGGCGCGGACCTGCTGCCGACGCTGTGCGAGCTGGCGGGCGTGGCGCTGCCGGATGAGGTAAAGGCGGTTCAGCGCGGTCAGAGCGTGGCGGCGGCGTTCAAGGGCGACCAGGCGTTCAAGCGGAGCGCGCCGCTGCTGTGGGAGTGGCGCTTCCGGGTTGCTAATCACCCGTGGAACCGCAGCCCGG
>CAYLUN010000232.1:0-3399 GCA_964386865.1 uncultured Lentisphaeraceae bacterium
GCGCCATGAAGAAATGTCGGAATGACGTCGAGGCAAACGTGCCCCGCAACTATGACACTCAAGTCTCTCTTCACAAAGTGCCCCACCTTCCGTTGCTATCTTGTTGTGCCCGAGGCGCCGGCCAAGCCGCTTCGGCGGCATCCCTTGCGCTACTTGCCGTCGCTGGCCGGCGCCTCAGCCGTCAGCCGCTGGGCGAGCTCGGCGGCCAGTTGGCCGTACTTGGTGCCCGCGTTCTGCTTGCCGAGCAGCTCCAGCTCCTTGGCGAGGCGCGGCTTGTCGCGGTCCACCGCCTTCTGCACGCGGGGCAGGATGCCCTTGTAAGCGGCCTCCGCACGCGCCTCCTTCTGGAGAGCCGGGTCGGCGCGTGCCCGTGCGAGGGCCGGCGCTATTTTTGTCGCGAGCGGATTCTGCTTGAGCTCTTTCATCATCTGGGCCAGCTCGGCGAAGGCGTCGTAACGTGCGGCCGACGCGCCGGAAGCGTCGCCCAGCAGGGCGATGCGGTCGCTGACGCGCTTCTCGACGAGCGGCTGGAGGTCGGCAAGTAGCTCGCCGGCCGCCTTCTTCTCCGCAGGCTTGCTGAGCAGGGCCGAGCAGAGCGCCAGGGCCTTCTCGGCTTCGCCCAGCTCAGCCAGGCGCGCCAGGCCTTTCACGCTGGCGCCGTACTTCTTGTCGGCGGGCAGGACGGCGGACAGCTTGCCGCACTTATTCAGCAGCATCGGGTTGGCGGGGTTGTAGTGATATTCGACCTTATGGGGCTTTACGCTCAAGAGGATGTGGTACTTGGCGAAGGCCTGTCCGCGCTCGACGATGGTGCCGTCGGCTCCGACGACCAGATAATACCACGGCTGATCACCGATGATTTCAGCGGCGTATTGGCCGCCCTCGTCCGCGCCCACGATCCACGTGTCGGTGTCCGCGCCCAGGGACTGGAGCACCCCCTTGGCGGCCCGGACGCCGCCGCCGTCGGTCTTGAGCGCCAGCAGCGCGACGGTCCTGTTGGTGGCGAATGTCTCCTGTACCTCCTTTAGCATACCCCTTGCCGAAGAGCTGGCATCCTTGTCCGGCGACTTGAAGAAGAGCACGATGACGGCCTTGCCCCTGAGCTTGGAGACGGTCGTCTGCGGGCCGGCGGGGTCGAGCTGGACCGACGGGCCGAACTCGGGCAGCGCGGCGGCGAGCGCCGGTAAACCGGACAGAACGGTTGCGGCTGCTATACAGAGGGCGAGAAGCGAGCGTCTTTGTGCGGTCATAGCGCTGTACCTTATTGTTCGATGTTCTTCCTTGTCTGTGAACGCAGTCAGGAGGGGCCGGGCCGAACGGCGAGCGCGGTCCGCGCTCGCCGTTCCTTCCGCCGGCCTGACCGTCAGTGCATCTCCACGGCCACGCTGCCGAGCCCGGGGCGCAGGTAGTGGAAGCGCACGTCCGGATGGTCCGCCAAGAGCGACATCGGCACGCTGCTGTCCGGAAGCCGTTTCGAGATCATCAGCGCCGTGAGCCGCATGCCAAACGGGTTGTCATGGTGCCCCGGATGCCAGATCGACACTTTCTCAGCCTTCCAGGTACAGGTCGGGCCGACCGTCGCCGCGCGCGTCGGCACCTGCGCCACGTTGCCGCCGCCCGATGTCCGCGCGTTCTGGATAATCGTCACGGGATGTAAATCCACAATGCGTGCCGATTGTCTGCGGTACTCCTCCGGCGTCGGCGGCGCATCCCGGTAGGTGCCCTCGCGCTTCGGCGGATCGTTGAACGCCCAGTGCTTGATCTCGCCCTGCCCGCCCTGCATCAGCAGGCAGCGCACCTGCTCGTAGCTCTTGGTGTACGCCGCCAGATCGCCGGTCGGAAAGTGCAGGTTCGCCTCCGGCATGCGCAGCTCCGGCGTGATCCGGTCGAAGCACAGCTCCCGGTCGCACTTCGCGAACGAGAGCGGATGCGACGGCGCCACAGCCGCCCCGTTCTCGACCCACTCGTCCATGCCCCAGAAGTGCGCGTCGCGCAGGTTCAGCCCGATGGCGTTGACGATGCGCGCCACGAGCGGAAGCTGTTCCGTCGGCCCGATCGGCCCGCACACCCCGACGGGGTTGTCCGGCGTCGCTTGCCGCCACGCCTCGACGTACTCCAGCGCCTCAGCCGTATAGAACTCTTCCACCGTATCGTAGAAACTCACTTGGAAACCCGGCCGCGAAAGCTGTTCCAGGTCCCGCGCCGTGAGCGCCGCCGCATCGTCCAGAATACCCTTGTCCAGCGTGGTGTAGTCCCACCACCCCGGAGCCAGCTTGCTAATTGCACGTGCCATTTTCTTTACTTACCTTTCTAAAATGCCGCCAGGCGGCGTACCGCCGTGGCGATGTCCTTGACGCGCTGCTCGCCGGCCTCGCGCTCGACCGCGACCGCGCCCTCGTAGCCGATCTCAGCGAGGGTGCGCAGGAAGGCGAAGGCGTTCACCTGCCCCTCGCCCCACACGACCTCGCCGCCCCACGCGCCGGGCGTCTCCGTGCGCACCGCGTCCTTGATGTGGATGTGCCGGACCCACGGCGCCAGCCGGCGCAAGGCCGACAAGGGCTCGTCCTTGTCGTACAAAATCAGGTTGGCCGGATCGAAGTTGAGCAGCACGTTCGGGTGGTTCAGCGTCTCCACGAAGCGCTGCAGGTCCTCGGCGGACTCCTGGCCCGTCTCCATCAGGAGCGCCACGCCCGCCTCGCCCGCGCGGTCGCCCAGATACCGCACCCGGTCGTAGAACTTCTTGGCATAGCCGCGGTCCGCGTGATCGAGGAACCCCACATGCATCATGATGTACTTGGACCCCAGCTCCGCCGTGATCGCCGCCGCCTTCGCGAACGCCTCGCCGCTCGCGGGCCAGTGCGCGTCCGGCGCGATACCGCCCGTGGCCTTGATCGTTTCCAGCGTCGTGTAGTCCTCGTAGTCGAAGTTCATCATGCCGGCCGACACCGTCCAGCCCTGCCTGCGCACCGCCTCAAGGTATGCGTCGCCGCCGGGCCCGAGCGCCGGCGCGATGGCCAGGTTGATGTGCTCCAGACCCAAGGCCGCCATGATCGAACCGATCTCGTCCACACCCTTCCGAAACGACCAGCTGCACACGCTGATCGGCCACTTGCCGCATGTCTGCATAACGTCCTCACCTTTCTCTCGCTCGACCGCTTAAGCCCTCGCGAACTTAAGCCTTTTCGAACTCTCGAACTTTAGAACTCTCGAACTTTAGAACTTCCCATCCTCACCGTCTTTCCGAGCTTTGCCGATTTCCTCTCGGCGTCCACGATCCTCACCGAGTCGCGCGACTGCTCGGGCGTGATCACGCGCTCGACCATTTTGCCGCCATACGCGTTCTCCTGTTGCCCGCCGTCAATAAACCAATTTCCGCCTGGCCTGGTCGAAAGCCACCTT
>CAYLUN010000233.1:0-3343 GCA_964386865.1 uncultured Lentisphaeraceae bacterium
ACGTGGCGATCGCGACGACCGACGCGATGAAGGAAGTGCGCAAGATCGCCCGCGTCCTGGGCCCCCGCGGCCTCATGCCGAACCCCAAGACGGGCACGGTGACGGACGACACGGCGGCTGCCGTGAAAGCGGCGAAGGGCGGCAAGGTCGACTTCCGCATGGACCGCACCGGCAACGTCTGCGTGCTGTGCGGCAAGCGCAGCTTCGAGGCGGACAAGCTGGTCGGCAACATCAACGCCATCGTCGACGCGATCAGGGCCGAGCGGCCGGCGGGCGCCAAGGGCGCCTTCATCCGCTCCCTGACGGTCAGCTCCACCATGGGCGTGGGCGTGCGCGTGTTGGTCAAGGAAGCGGAATAACACGGGAGACCCGATCCACATGAGAACCGAAAAAGTTTCCATTCTGAACGAGGTCATCGAGCGCGTCAAAGCCTCGGACTATTGTTTTGTGCTCAACTACGGCGGCCTGAAGGTGACTCAGCTCACCGCGCTGCGCCAAGAGCTGGCCAAGCTCAACTCGCGCGCCTTGGTGGTGAAGAACACCTACCTCGGCAAGGTCGCGAAGGAGCTGGGCTGGAAGGACATCTCCGCGATGCTCGCCGGCCCGACTGCGGTCGTCACCGGCACGGGAGACGTCACGGAAGTGGCGAAGCTCCTGGTCGCGTACGTGAAGAAGAACGACAAGGCCTCGGTCAAGGGCGCCAGCCTCGAAACGGCTGCCCTCAGCGCCGCCGACGTCGAGTCCCTGTCGAAGCTGCCTTCGAAAGACGCGATGCGCGGCATGCTGCTCGGCACGCTGTTGGCCCCGGCCACGAGCCTGGTCCGCGTGCTCAACGCGCCGCTGCTTAGCGCGCTCTACGCCCTCAAGGCGTACGAGGACAAGAAGAACGGATCTGCGGCATAACCGTGTCGTAAAATCCGCCTGGTGCGGGCGTCGGCGGGTGCCGGCGCCCCAGCGCGCGAAAGCGCGGCGGCCGCTTGATGAGCGGCGGCGCCAGCGGAACCCCCGCCCGCGAAGTATCGCGTGCGGTTGCACAGAGAAAAAGAGGAAAAAACCATGACGAACGAAGAAGTGATCGACTTTCTGAGCAACCTGTCGGTGCTCGAGATCTCCAAGCTGGTCAAGGCGCTGGAAGAGAAGTGGGGCGTCTCCGCCGCCGCTCCTGTGGCCGCCGCCGCCGCCGCCCCCGCCGCCGCCGCCGCCCCGGTCGAAGAGAAGACCGAGTTCGACGTGATCCTGGTTGAGGCCGGCGCGAACAAGATCGGCGCCATCAAGGAAGTGCGCACGATCACGGGCCTTGGGCTGAAGGACGCCAAGGATCTGGTCGAGGGCGCCCCGAAGCCGGTTAAGCAGGGCGTGAGCAAGGACGAGGCCGCCAAGCTGAAGGATCAGCTCGAGAAGGCCGGCGCCAAGGTCGAAGTGAAGTAACGCGCTTCGATGTTCACAAGGGGGGACTGCCCGAGCAATGACCCGGGCAGTCCTCGCTTTCCGTCAACAGGCGCGCGCGCCTCGAGGCGGAGAAGCCCACAGCGGTCATGCCGTTTCACCGTTACCAAAAGAGAGGCCCAGCGCACCTGAACGCGATCGGACGCGGGGCCGGCCGTAGTGTGAATCAGTTAACAAAGTGGCTGCTTACCACACTTCCATTCACAACCGGCCGGCGATAGAGCGTGTCCAAGCGTGCAGCGGGCAACGGAGCGTGGCTCCGCGTGCGAGGCCTTTGCCTGGTAGCGCCCCATAAACACTCCAACCTAGAGGTAGGCAATGGTTGAACGCAAAGTTTTTGGCAAGCTGAAAGCCGTCATTCAGCCGCCGGATCTCATCGAGATTCAGACGAAGTCGTACCAGGATTTCCTGCAGCTGGACGTGTCGCCCGGCAAGCGCGAGGAGAAGGGGCTCCAAGCCATCTTCCGCGAAGTCTTCCCCATCGACAGCTACGACGGCCGGTACACGCTCGACTTCGTGAAGTATGAGCTGGGCGAGCCCAAGCTCGACGCGCTCACCGCGCTCGCGGACGGCAACACGTTCGCGGCCCCGCTCCACGCGACGTTCCGCCTCAAGGACGGCGACGAAATCCGCGAGGAGGACGTCTATATGGGCGAGATCCCGCTGATGACGCGCGATGGCGCGTTCGTCATCAACGGCGCCGAGCGCGTGATCGTTTCGCAGCTGCACCGCTCCCCCGGCATCTGCTCGGAGAAGGCGACCCACCCGAACGGACAGACGCTCTACTCCGTGCGCCTCATCCCTGACCGCGGCTCGTGGATCGAGATCCAGTTCGACTCCAGCGACATCATGTGGGTCTACATGGACCGCCGCCGCCGCCGCCGCAAGTTTTACGCGACCACCTTCCTCCGCGCCCTGGGCTACGGCACGGACGAGGACATCCTGAAGCTTTTCTACTCCTCCCGGCCGCTGTCGCTCAAGAAGGCCCACCCGGCGGAGGAGCTGGAGCTGCTGGTGATGAAGGACGACCTGATCGACGTCGAGTCGCAGGCCGTGCTCGCCCGCCGCTTCGACCCCATTACCCCCGCGCTCCTCGGGCAGATCTCCACGGCCGGCTTCGACAAGATCGAAGTCGTCGACGTCTCCGTCGACGAGGGCGTGCTGATCAAGACGCTGCGAGAGGACGCGAAGTCGGGCATCCACTCCGAGGACGACGCGCTGAAGGACATCTACAAGCGCCTGCGCCCCGGCGACCCCGCCACCTCCTCGAATGCCAAGACGCTGCTCAAGCGGCTCTTCTTCGAGCCGCGCCGGTATGACCTCGGCAAGGTCGGCCGCCACAAGATCAACCAGAAGCTGGGCCTCTCCGGCAAGGTCTCCGAGGACCTGCGCACGCTGCACGAGTCGGGCATCGACGTGATCGAGGCCATCCGCCTCCTGCTGCGCATCTTCGTCGGCCAGGACCAGGTGGACGACATCGACCACCTCGGCAGCCGCCGCATCCGCACCGCGGGCGAGCTGCTCGAGAACCAGTGCCGCGTGGGCTTGGCCCGCACCGAGCGCCTGATCCGCGAGCGCATGACGCTCTTCGATCCCGCCAGCGGCGTGCTCTCGCCCGCCCGCCTGGTGAACAGCAAGTCGCTCTCCGCCGTGGTCCAGGACTTCTTCGGCCGCAGCCAGCTGAGCCAGTTCATGGATCAGACCAACCCGCTGAGCGGCCTGGCGCACAAGCGCCGCCTCTCCGCGCTGGGCCCCGGCGGCCTGAGCCGCGAGCGCGCCGGCTTCGAAGTCCGCGACGTGCACTCGTCGCACTACGGCCGCATCTGCCCCATCGAGACGCCCGAAGGCCCGAACATCGGCCTGATCTCGTCGCTCGGCATCTACGCCCGCATCAACG
>CAYLUN010000234.1:0-3312 GCA_964386865.1 uncultured Lentisphaeraceae bacterium
TTGAGCGCGGGCAGCGGGAACGCCTCCGCCTGGTAAAGGTCCCAGTACCTCTTGGGCGCGTTGAACGGCAGGTGCGGCTTCAGGAAGCCCACGCCCATGAACCACGGCCCGCCGGGCTTCGCCGCCGCGGCGCGCAGGCGCCTGACCGCCTCGTCCGCAAGCATGCCGTCCCCATAGGCGCTGTCCGGCACGTCGGCGCACTCGGTCGGCGGCCCCTTGGCGACCGAGCCGATCATCTCTTTCCGCACCCCGGCGGCTTTGGCCTTCTCGACCTGCGACTTCTGCTGCTGCTGATTCTGCGGCAAGACATAGCCGCCGCCCTGCGGCTTCCAGGCCGGCACGCTCCACGAGGCGGGATCCTCGTCGTTGCCGTGGCCGACGTGCATGATTTTGCCCAGCGCCTCCGTGCGGTAGCCGTGGCGCATGAAGTGCTGCGCCACCGTGACCGCGTCGGGCACGCCCTTGCGGAAGTTGGTAGGCAGGTCGTAAATGCCGATCGTCTGCGGCCGCAGGCCGGTCATCAGCGAGTTGCGCGATGGCGCGCAAACCGCCTGGTTGCAGAACGCGCGCTCGAACAGCACGCCGCGCGCGGCGAGCCGGTCGATGTTCGGCGTCTTGACCCGCGCGTCGCCATAGCACCCCAAGAGCGGCTTCAGATCATCCACGCAAATGAGCAGGACGTTGGGCTTCGCAGAGGCCACGCCGTGCAACGCGCCAAACAGAATCGTCAGACCAAGTATCCGTTTCATCGCAGCTCCTAATTATGCGCACGCGTGCGCCTGACCCAAGAGTGAACATCAGATTACATCAACAGAGACACGCCCGTCGACACCGAAACCGATTCCGCTCGCTTGCCGCCAGACGCCCGGTGGTGTAAGCTGGGTACCTAAGCCCCTTAGCCCGTTTGGAAACGACAATGAAAGAACTGCTTCTCGCATCTGCCTGTGGGCTCTGGCTCGCCTTTCCGGCGGGAGCGACACCCCTCACGCTTGAAAACGGCGTGCTACGCCTGACCTTCGAAACCGACAAGAAGGGCGCCTGCGCGTCTCTGACCGACCGCCTAACCGGAAGCGAATTCATAGCCGCGAACACGGGCGCCCTCTATGAGCTCCGGTTTCTTGACGGAGGCCGCCCGCTTACAACCGCCGACGCCGAGAGCGCCACGGCCCGGCGCGAAGGCGATGAGATCGTCATCTCCGCGCCGCGCCACGCCGGGCTGGACGTGTCGGTCACCTGCCGCTTCCGCACCGTCGAGGGGTCGCCGCTGCTGCACGGACGCATCGCCGTTAGCAACGGCCTCGACCGCGCGCTGACAGCCGTGCGGTTCCCCGTCATCGACCAGCCGCGCACGCTGGGCACAAGCACTGAGCGCGACTGCCTGCTGCTTCCTTACTGCGACGGGCTGCTGATCCGCAATCCGTCGGCGAACGACTGGCTGCCGTCGCTGACCTATCCCGGCAGCGCGTCCCTTCAGTGCTTCGCCCGCTACAGCGACCAGGCCGGACTCTTCATCGCCGCGCTCGACAGCCGCGGGCAGACCAAGAGCTTCGTGGTCGAAAAGCGCGAAAATGCCCTGCGAACCGCAGTCACCCACACGCTCTCACTCCTGCGCCAAGGCATCTGGCAGAGCGACTACGACGTGGTGCTCTGCACGTTTCAGGGCGACTGGCAGACCGCTGCAGGCCTCTACAAAAGCTGGGCCGTGAAACAGCGCTGGTGCGCGAAGACCTTCGCGCAGCGCGTCGCCTGCGGCGATGTGCCGCGCTGGATCGCCGAACCTTCCCTGTTCTACGCCTGGTCGCTGCGCGGCGAGCTGGAGCCCAAGAAATTCGGCAACCGCCTGCCGCAGGCTGTGGCCCAGGCTGACGCGTGGCGCGAGCTGCTGGGCGTGCCCGCAACCATGATGCTCATGAGCTGGGAGAAGCACGGGCCCTGGGTCGCGCCCGACTACTTCCCGCCCTTCGGCGGCGAGGCGGCGTTTGCCGGCGCGGCACAGGGCCTGCGCGCAAAGGGCCACCACGCGCTGGTCTTTCTCTCGGGCTTGAACTGGACGCTGCTCAAGGACGGCGCCTGCGACGCCGGGCACTACGACGACACCGCCGCCTTCGCGGCGCGAGGCGCAGCCGCCGCCATCTGCGGCACCAACGGCCTGCCTCAGCGCTACAAGCACCACCCGGACATGGGCGAAAACGCAACGCTCTGCCCCGCCACACCGCAGGCGCGAGAGCTGTTGATGACAGCCGCGCTCAAGTGCCAAGCCATGGGCATCGACTGCGTGCAGGCCGATCAGATTGTCGGCGGCGGGCTCGCGCCCTGTTTCAGCGACCAACACGGCCACCCGCAAGGCGGCGGAGCGTGGTCGGCCCAAGCCCTATACAGGCTCTTCGACGAGATCCGCCGGGAAGGCAAGACGCGCAATCCCGACTTCGCCTGGTCAATCGAGGAGCCTGGCGAGTTCTTCATCCCGGTGCTCGACACGTACCACGCACGCGACTATGCGCAGGGCCGCTGGCCGCGCGACGGCAAATCCGCCGAGGGCGTGCCGCTCTTCACCCACGTCTACCACGCCTACCTCGCGGGCTACGGCGGCGACTCCTGCGCCGTCTCCGCGACACCGCAGCCCACGGCCCTCTACCAGCAGGGCATGAACCTCGTGTGCGGAAAGGCCCCCGGCGTGGCGGTTTGGACACGCGCGTATGGCCCCGAACAGACCGACGCCGCGCAAGCGCGCCTGTTGCGCAACCACGCTCGCCTTTGGAAGGCGGCGCCCGAGTTCCTTGTGTACGGCGACCGCCTCGCAACGGCACCCCTCGCGGTGCCGTCGATCACAAACCGTTTCTGGGGCTCCGCCAACAAGCCGCCGCAGGAGCTGGCGGTTCCGTCTGTTCTGCACAGCTTCTGGCGCTCACCCGAAGGTCAAACCGCCTCCGTGTACGTCTGCATCGCGAACACGAACGTCACCTTTGCAGCCAGCGGCCAAACGCTCACGCTTCAGCCCGGCGAAGCCGTCCTGAAATAGCACGGCGAGTAACCCCGACCTGCATGCAGGCTGTCAAGCCCATCAGGCGCCGTGCACCTTCAGCAGGAAGAAGCTCTTCTTGCCGCTGCGCAGCACCGCGAGCCGGCCTTCGATCAGGTCGCCCGCCTCGAACGCGCGCTCCAGCCCGGAGACGCGCGCGTTGTTGATGTTGAGCCCGCCCTGCTGCACGAGCCGGCGCGCCTCGCCCTTGCTGGCCATCATGCCAGCCGCGGCGATGACCTCGAACGCGGGCTTGCCGAGCACCTGTTCGGCAGGCAGCGTGGCCGAGGCCA
>CAYLUN010000235.1:0-3302 GCA_964386865.1 uncultured Lentisphaeraceae bacterium
TTGAGCGCGTTGTTGAGCTCGTTGAAGGAGTTCTTGCAGGGCAGCGCGGCGTCCATCTTTTCGCCGTAGATGTACATGCCGACCGCGTCTCGCGCTTTCAGCACGACGTAGCCGATGGCGGCGGCGAGGGTGCAGGCGTAGCTGAACTTGGTCGGCTGGTCGCCCGAGGTGTAGTTCATGGAGCCGCTTCGGTCAATCAGCAGGTAGACGCGCAAGTTGGTCTCATCCTGGTACCGGCGCACATAGTACTTGTCCGTGCGGCCGAGGACCTTCCAGTCGATGCGCTTGAGGTCGTCGCCGGGCATATAGGAGCGGTGGTCGGCGAACTCCGTGCTGGCGCCCTTCTGCGCGCTGCGGTGGCGGCCGGCAAGGGTGCCTTCGACCACGTAGCGAGAGTTGAGGGCGAGCCGGTTCAGCTTGGCCATTTGAGCCGGGTTCAGGTATGCGCTGATGCCTTCTGTGGCCATGGCTAGCGGCTCCTTGCGGGTGTCGCGACGACCCAAAAATCGCATTCGCTGTCGATCATCAGAGCGAAGCGGCTGTCCGAGTCCATTTTCAGGAACCGGATGCCGTTGATCAGCCCGCTCTCGGTCGCGACTCCGCGCTGCGGCCCGGCCTCGGTGACGGTTTCAAACTCGACGCTCAGCGGGCTGACGGATTTTCGCGCGACGATGGACGCGCTCTTTTTGCCGTAGCTGTCGGCGGGGACGTCACTCAGCTTGGTTGACTTGGCTCCGACGTTTTTGCTGGAGAGCGTGTAGCGCTGGTTAGCCGCGATCTTAAGCTTGCCGAGGCCCTCCGTCTTATAGACCCACGGATCCCCGAACCGGTCCGCCTTGGGCGGGGCCTTGTCTTTGGGCAGGTTCAAGAGCGGTGCGAGACTGGAGGGGTACTCAACGTTGTCGGCGTAATAGGTTTTGAGCGCCTTCTCGATGGCCTCGTGGTCGATTCGGCTCAGCCAGCGGCGGGCCATCGTGTCGGCGTAGCGCGCGATCGGCTTGTCCGCCTTGTCGGCCGTCAGGGCACTCTCGAAGATTCGGACGGCGTCGGCCTTGTTGCCGGAGGCTAGCAGGTGCCACGCCGCCAGCGTCTTGACGGCGGGCAGGAAGTCGCCCAAGGTGGAGGACTTGTCCATCACGGACTGGCAGGCCTCGATCACGGACTTGTGGTCTTGCGGTGACCGGGCGTGCGCCCCCCATGCCCGCATGAACGAATCCTCCTGGGGGGTCGCGGCCAGCAACGACAGGCTG
The DNA here is from genome assembly GCA_964386865.1 of uncultured Lentisphaeraceae bacterium. Classification (GTDB taxonomy): domain Bacteria; phylum Verrucomicrobiota; class Kiritimatiellia; order RFP12; family UBA1067; genus CAYLUN01. The sequence continues at coordinate 1,251 of CAYLUN010000235.1, forward strand.
GAGATGAGTATCGAGGCAAGAGCGGCTGCGCGGCGTTTGGGTGATGAAGCGGGCATTGGGCTGAGGGTTCAGGGTTTGGGTGTTCAGGGCAGCAGGAGAAACTCCACAAGCAGGGGTCAGGCGGGGCTACCTGAACCCCTGACCCTGAACCCGATCGGCACCCGCGTTAGCGCGTGCTGGAGTACATCAGGATGTTGACGCCGAGCTTGATCGCGTCGTCCTCCAGGTAGCTGTTGCAGTATTTGTTGGGCGAGAGCTCCCAGGCGCCGGCCATGCCGATGGGGCTGTAGATCACGGCGGTGTTGCCATCGGTCTCCAGGGTCATGATCTGCGGGGCGATGGCGGGCGCGTTGTTGTAGGACTTGGCCAGCGCGGGCGTGATCTTCATGCTGCCGATGTCGTTGGGCATGCGGAACAGCGGGTGCCCCGCGCGGAGCGCGTTGAAGCTCACGCCCGGCAGGACGCGGGCCATGTTCTCGCGGAACGAGACGTCGAACGCCTTGCGCCCGCAGCAGGCCTCGGCGATGAGCAGCCCGCCGTGAGTGAGGTAGTTGCGCAGGGCCGTGACCTCGTCGGGCTTGAGCGTGAACGACTCGTGCCCGGTCAGGTAGATCACGGGGGCATCAAGCAGTTTCTGGTCGGTCAGCCGGATCTCCTTGGCCTCGGAGGGAAACTTCACGGGGACGCCCGTCTTGACGTTGTACTGGGAGAGCAGCACGGAGAGGCCCACGTGGCGCGTCTTCCAGTCGCCGTCGTAGACGATCTGCGCGATGTTCATCGAGCCCGCGGCGGAAACGTTCTGAGCGTCCTTGTAAATGGTCTTCTTAACGTTCTCCTGCATCCAGTTTCGCATGCCGCTGGCGTAGCTGAGAATGTTCATGCCGAGCTGCTGGGCGGACTCGGGCTGGTAGGCGATGATGTTCTCGTCCTCAAGCGGATCCCAGCCGACCTCCATGCCGAAGCGCGAGACGATGGCGACGGTGCGGCAGTCGATGGTGACGCCCTCGATCCACGGGTCGCTGCCGCTGTAGACCGCCCGCACGCCGGGGCGGTAGTTGACCTTGTCGAGGCTGTAGTACGAGTGGAAGATCGGGTGATCGGCGCTGAGGCGGCGCACAGGGGCCTCGGGGAAGACCTCGTTCAGATTCTTGATGGCCGAGTCGTAGAAAGGCTTAGAGCCCATGCCGGCATTGAGGATGATGGTGCCCCCGCGCAGCAGATACTCGCGGAGTTTGGCCTTCTCCTCCGGCCCCATGCTCCAGTGGTAGTGTCCAGAGCGGTAGAGGATCGGATTCTGATCCGGGTCGGTGTCGATCTCGGCGAAGGACTTGGCCTCGAAGTCATAGTCGACGTCAGCCATCTCCTTGAGCGTTTTGAGCAGGTTGTTTAGGTCGTTGGGCCGGGCGTTCCAGTCCTGCTCGCCGAACTGCGAGGTAAGCTTCGTGAACATGGTGGGCGGCTTGGGCGGATTCTTCTTCTCCGACCGCGACATCGGCGTGGCCGGCGGTGGCGGATAGGGGATCAGGGTCTCGCCGCCTGCCATGTTGGCCGGGGGCGGGGGCGTCTCTTTGCGCGGGGGCGGCGGCACAAAGCCCGCCTCGTCTGAGCCGTCACCGTCGAAAATGTGTCCGCCGCACGCGGTAAGGGCCGTGAAAACGGCCAGAACTGAGGTGAACGCTAGCCTCGGGCAACCTGCTGTCATGCGCTTCATAACCAACCTCCGTCACTACGTTATAGATCAAGCCAACAGTACGTCAGTATCTAACAAAGAGGGGGGTGAAGTCAAGGCGTATTACACGCGACCAGCCTGTGTATATAACAGCGCACCAACCGCTTGTCCGCCGTCCGCACGGCGGGCCATAAGCGGGCTCGCGCCGCCGCCGGAACAAGGCCTACGATTCCGTCCCAGGCGCGGCCGCAGGATCCCGCCTGGCGGCCTCGACGGGGCGACGGCAAAAGCAAGAGAATAAGATTTTTCAAAAAAGTTCAAGATCGCAGTTGACGCGGTGGGGGGGCGTCTGCTAATCTTCACGGCTCTTTCAGGGCGCACCG
>CAYLUN010000236.1:0-3264 GCA_964386865.1 uncultured Lentisphaeraceae bacterium
TCTGCGTGATGAGGAAGACATCGGGCCGGACATCCGCCGAGTAGATCATGTAGGTCGGCACGAAACGACCCGGATCGGTACCGCCGAAGAAAAAGGCGTGAGGCTCCATTTCGGGCGGGTAGAGCGGGCTGGGCAGCGGCTCCTCGTCTGCCTCCAGCTCCTCGATGATGGCGTCCGCTCCGCGCAGCTGGTAGTTGCCGAACTGCCAGCCGTAGTCGTGGCCGTTCTGCTCCGCGCCGCTCATGCTGAAGACCAGGTACTCGTTGGTGTAGTTCTCGTACACCGGGATGGCCGCGAGCAAGAGGCCCGCGCAAACCAGCCCCGCGCGCAGGGGCTTCACCAAGGCGGCGGGCACGCGGCCGCCCCGCGCCAGGTACTTGATCACCCGGTTGCCCAGCGTCAGGCCGAACGCAAGGCCGTAGCCGATCCAGATCGCGAACAGGCCGTGCGAGCTGACGAACTTGACCTTTTGGATAAACGCGTCCTGCAGGTCGCCCTTGATGTTCGCGAGCACCACCATCACGATGCTCATGGCGAAGAAGCCCGCCGCCGTGGCGATCATCCACTGCTGCGTCACCGTGTCCATGTCGGAGCGGAAGTCCAGCTCCTCTTCGGCGAACTTGCGGAAGAAGTACCAGCCGACCCCGATCGCAGCCACCGTCAACACGGCGAGGCCCAGCGCGGCCACCTTCAGGCCCATGCTCGGCTCGACGTTCGCCGTAGACAGCATGTGGAGCATGCCCTTGGCGACGAATAGCACGACGACGGACGCGATGCCCGCCAGCGTGAGGCCCACTGTCAGGCCTTCGGAAACGTTGTGGGCGTTCCACGTCCGCACCACGTACTCCTCGACTTGCCGGAACACGATCGTGATTACGCCCACCAGCAGCAGGACCAAGATGAGGCCAATCAGAACCTTGTCCAGGCGCAGGATCGGCTCGCCGCCCATGACCTCGGACAGGATCACGATGCCGCAGGTCAGCAGATAGAGGCCCGTGGCCACGAAGACCGCCCGGAACCGCCGCACGCCCGCCTTGAAGCTCCACAGCGTAAAGGGCAGGAACCCAAGGGTGGCGGCCAGCAGCGTGAACTGCACGCGCATGTCGGTGAAGTAGGTGCCGAGCTGGAAGATGAACCGCTTGTTGAACACGTCGGACGGCGCGATCTTCTCGTACTGTCCGCGCGTGATGGCGTGCTTGAAGCCCTCCCACGTGCGCGGGTAGCCCCAGTTCATCGGCGGGTTGCGCAGGTCGGAGACGATCGGCATGTAGATGTAGAACGAGACGCCCAGCTCGGCGAACAGCGTAGTCAGCGCGACGGTGCGCCCGTTCGGGAGCGTCAGCCAGGCCAGGCCGATGATCAGGAAGTTCCAGATGACCGGCCACCAGAACCACCAGGATGAAGGATGGGTGAGCCCGTTCATGGCGCCTTTGCGCAGGAGCACGAAGATCGAGATCTGAACCGCCGCGACGGGCAGCGCGTAGAAGAGCCCGCGCGGAACCGTCGCGCTCAGCAGCAGAAGCACCGCCAGCCCGCCGAACAGGACGACGGTCGGCAGGGTCCAGTCGAACGGCAGCCCCATGTAGCCCGGCGACGCCACGGCCCCCACAATGGCCGACAAGCGGAAGAGCAGCACCAGCAGCAGGCCGGCCGCCGACAGCAGCCACGGCAGCGCGGCCTTGTCGTTCCACTTGTTCTTATAGGCGCACGCCCCGCCGAAGCAGGCGGCAAGGATCAAGGCGACGAGCCCGGCCACGCTCGTGTAGACGCTGGGCTGCAGGAGCGGCGCGTCGTTCGCGCCCACCATCGTCTCAGCCCCCGTAGCGGACGAAAACAGGATCAGCAGCGCGCCGAAGGCGGCCAGCCCGGAGGCGACCACCGGGCCGCGCTCGCCGAGCGCCGCGAACGGGCGCATCCACGCTTTGGCTTTAGCCGTGTCGCGGCACGCGCTCAGAACCAGCGCGGCGACCAGCGCGAGCGCCAGGAGCGCGACGCCCGCCACCAGCAGCGTCATCGAGGGCACGGCGACCTTCAGCAGCGGCGACAGCTTCGCGTACGCCGGGCCGTTCCCGCCCGGCACGGCCGGCAGCAGCGAGCCGATCTGGAGGACGTGCGCGGTGAGCAGCACCGGGATGCCGAGAAAAAGGAAGTCGCGGAAGAGCGCGATGTCCCGCAGGAAGATCACGACCACCAGCGGCAGCGCGGCCAGCAGCAGCACCTGATAGTTCGTGAGGCCGAGGCCGAAGACGAACGCGGTCAGCCACAGGATCTTGTCCGTCGGGCGCCGCATCCAGCGGTACGTGAGCAGGAAGATCCACATCAGGAAGAAGGCGTTGAGGGTATACACCTCGACGATCGTGGCCTGCGACCACATCACGGGGCTAAAGGCGAACACGAGGCTGCCGCCCACGCCGCCCGCCCAGCACAGCAGATTGCTCTCGCTCAATTTGAAGTCCGACTCGCCGTCGTGCGCGTCGCGCATCATATCCGTCGACGAGCGCGTGATCAGCATCGCGGTGAATCCCGCGGCGAGCGCCGCGAAGACGCCTGACATCAGCGACATGCTCCAGGCCGGCGTCGGCTGCCCCCGGTACGTGACCCACTCGAACACGCGGGCGAACACGTAGGCGCACATGGTCCAGATCGGGTAGCCGGGCGGATGCGGCACGCCCAGGTGATCGCCCGCGACGGCGAGCTCTCCCGAGTCCTCCAACGTCACAGATGGGCCAAGCGTAAAGAAATAAACCAAGAAGGAGATGACGGTCGCAGCCCAGAACGCCGACCAGTCGACTCGGCGGAAAAATGCGCCCGGCCGCGTGTCACCCGAAAACAGCTTGTTCATCATAGTTCTTTTCCAAAAGTCCGATAATCAGAGGCAGATACTTTACCCTTGAATTCGCCCACTCGCAAGGACAAGTTTTCGGCCACCAAGTGTCGGTCGCACGCACGGTTTGTTCGCAGAATGGACGAGCAGACGCTCGTCCCTCCCCTGAGCGGCCGTGTTCGTGGGACGGGAGGGGCGAGCGTCTGCTCGCCCGCGCGGCCATTCGTGTTCACAAACAAACCGGTCGTGAGCCCCTGGGTGTCGGCTGTGGCGGCGATCCGCTGATTTCGCGCGGGGGTATCCCGCGCCGCCTCGCGCGGAGCGCCGCACACGCGCGAGGGCGTGCTCGGAGAGCCCGCGCCACCCCCTGCGGACGGGCTTCGCGCCGGACCGACGCCGGATGCGGAGCGGGTGGCGCGCGACCTCCGGGCGCGCCCAGC
>CAYLUN010000237.1:0-3251 GCA_964386865.1 uncultured Lentisphaeraceae bacterium
GACTTTGCCCGGCGGCTCGGCGGGGACGCCTCGCCCTACCGCCTGCGGACAGGGAATGCGCAGCGGGTAGGGCGAACCGTCCCCGGTGAGCCGCTGCTCCATCTACCGCGCCATTTCGCCCGCCGCGCGGTCGATCCGGTAGGGCCACTCCCGCGCGTCCGATACCAATCCCCTGCGCACGGGATTCTGCCGGATATAATCGGCCTTCTCCACGAATTCGGCCTCGTTGCGCAAGCGGTGCTCGAAGAAGCCGCTCTGGAACTCGACCGCCAGCGTGCGCGCCTGATACGCCTTCCAGGCGTGGATGCTTGCCGACAACCCACCCTCCAGGGCGAAGGTGGCGATGAAGTGGAGGTGGTCAGGCATGACCACGCCGACCCAGAGCTGCCAGCGCCCGGATGACTCATAGGCCAGCAGATTGTAAGCGGCTCAACTTTGACCGTCTTGACGGCGGCAGGATCAGGCGATGCGCGAAGCCGGTGACCGTGCGGCGAGCCATTTGGCCGGGGTGAGTTCCCGCGCCTCGTCGGCCTTGATGTGCGGCAGGCGGCCGAGCACGTCCTTGAGGTACTCTTCCGGGTTGATCCCGTGCATCTTGCAGTTCTGGACGACCGTGTACATCACGGCGTTCTGCCAGCCGCCGCTCTCGGAACCGAAGAACAGCCAGTTCTTTTTGCCGATCGCGCTGGGCCGGATGGCGTTCTCGACGAGGTTGTTGTCGATCTCCATCTCCCCGTTGCCGACATACATCGCCAGCCCCTCCCAGCGCTCCAGCGCGTAGGAGATCGCCTTGCCGGTCAGGCTCTGGGGGAGGTGGTGCGGGCGGTGGGCTTCGAGCTTGCCCTTCAGCGCGGCGAGCATGGGCGCGCTTTCGGCCCTGCGCCGGGCTTCGCGCTGTTGCGCTCCGGCCCCGCCCTCCCGCAGTTCCGCCTCGACCCTGTACAGCTCCTGGATGTCCTTGAGCACGGCCTTGGCGAGGGCCGACTCGTCCTGCGCCCGGTGGAAGCCGCGCCGGGCGTGCGCCCAGCAGTGGCCGAGCTTGAGCTTGCCCCCGTCGGGGCGCGCCTTGTTGTGGCTTTCGTACGCGATGTAGCCGTCGGTCTGGACGGTCCCGCCGAAGCCGCCGAGCGTGTCCTCGAGGCAGTCCGCGCCCCGGCCCGCGTGCCACTCGAAGTACACGCCCCGGCCCGGGGCCAGATAGACCCACAGGTAGCCCTTCTTGGCCTTGCCGTGCCCGGGGCAGATGTACCTGACCGGGGTTTCGTCGACCTGCAGGTAGGCGGCCTCGAAGACCTCCAGCCGCAGCCCCTCGTAAATGATCCGCAGCCAGTTCGCCGTCCGCCAGACCCAGCCGCACATTGTCTTGCGCGGGAGGATGATGTTTTCGCGGGCGAAGATCTGCTCCTGACGGTACAGCGGGAGGTGGTCGGCGAACTTGCCGGTGTTGATCCGGGCGAGCAGCGAGGCGGAGGCGAAGCTGCCGGGGATGAGCTGCTCGGGCGCAGGCGCGATGACGGGCGCTCCGCCGCCCGCCCGGCGCACGTATTTGCGGCGCTCGATCACGACCTTCTTGAAGCGCATCGGCTCGACGTCGAGCTTGACGGTCTCCTCGGAGCCGATCAGGCGCCATTCTTCAGGGCTGGCCGTGACCTCGGGCGGATCGATGACGGTCCGCTCTTCCGGCAGATCGTCGGGAAGGCGGTCCCGTTTGGCCGTGCGCTTTTTCCTGGGGGCGGGCGCCGCGTCCTCTCCGGCGGCGGGCTCCTCGTCGAAGCCCGGCTCTTCGCCCGCGCCCAGATCGAGCAGCAGCTGGTTGGCGTCGAGCTTCTCGCTGGAGCTGCCGAACACGCGCCTGACGAGCAAGTCGACCTTGTCGCGCAGAAGCTTGTTCTCCGCACTGAGCCGCTCGTTTTCGGCGACGAGAACCGCGACGAGACGGGCGAGCTCAACCAGCTTCTCGTACTCGTTTTTCGGTATTGTGACGGTCTCGTCTTTCACTGCCCGGAATTATAGCAGAACGCGAAAAAAACGCCACGGTAATATGCTCGAAAACCGCTTATTTATTGGTCTTTTCCGTCATTCCCGCTGATACCACGGCCGCATCTTCGCGCCCTTCAGGTCCACGCCGTCGAGCAGCAGCGCCAAGGCCTCGGCGCCCAGCCTCAGCTTGCCGTTCTCGACGTCCACGCCGGCCGGCCAGGCGAACGTGCCCTTCTCCAGCCGCTTGACGCAGACCCACAGGCCGGTGCCGTCGAAGTGCAACAGCTTGACCCGGTTCCTGTCCCTGTTCGTGAAGACGAACAGCGCCCCTTGGCGCGGGTCTTCCCTCATCTTCTCCGACGCCAGCGCGTACAGCCCGCCGAAGCCCTTCCGCATGTCCGCCGGTTCGACCGCCAGGTAGACCTTCAGCCCGCCGGTGACGTTCAGCATGACGCCACCCGCCGGACGAACGCGGCGTGCTCGCCGTCGGCCAGGAGGTTCCTGAAGCGGAACACCCTCCCGTCGGGACGGATCACTTCCACCGCCAGGTCGCTGACGGCCGGCGGCTGGATCTCGACCTCGGCGAACCCGGCCGCGTCGCGGCCTCGCTCCTTCTCGTCACGCGCACGCAGCCACTTCGACAGCGTCACGGCAGTCAGGCCGTTGGCCCGGCAGAACGCCGCCTGCGTCATCCCGCTCCTGCCGAATTTCCGCAGCAGGTTCCGGCGCTCGCTTTCAGCATACCGCTTGCGCCCCGGCTTGTCCGTCTTCACGATTTGTGTGTTCATGCCCGCGTTATAGCACGGCGCTCAAAACACGGCTAGGCTGTCAAAGTTAAGCCGCTTACCCTCGTATCAGGATGGGAATACTTGTACCTGCAACCTGGCGGACCGGCGCATCGAACCACGGACTATGGGCAATTGCCACTTCGCCCGATACTGTCGTCGCCATTGGTATCCCCACGGGACCACCGACGATGTCGGATGACACGACTTCGCCTGCTACAACATTTCCGGCAAGTAGCGTGCCAGCGATGGCGATTGAGATTATCTGTTTGTTCATCTGCGTCTTCTCCTTTGTGGTTTGTTGTCGAATGGGGCGGGTGAGTCTCCGGCCCCTACTGGGGCGGGTAGTACTCTACCCGCTGGTTCGTCCGCGCAAGCGGCGAACCAGACGGAGGCTCACCCGCCCCATTCGTCCGACGCGCAGCGTCGGACGAACGTTGCCGGTCAGGGTTGCGGAGCGAAGCGGAGCATACCCTGCGCCGGCGT
>CAYLUN010000238.1:0-3215 GCA_964386865.1 uncultured Lentisphaeraceae bacterium
GTGGCAACCGCCGTTCCCTTGTTGCAGGCGTGCGCCGGGGAACCCGCTGCGGTGACGCGACGGAGAGAAACGCCTCTCCGTATCCGTCCGGCGGCTGATCCACTCCCTGTTCCACGCGTACCGCGCCGGCGAGAAGCTCCGGCGGGCGAAGAGGCTGGTAGAAGGGCATGATCAACCCCGTGAGGCGGCGGGATGAAAATCGGGGCCGAGACAGTCACCACGCCGATGGAAGACCCGGTCTTCTATGACATGGACTGGAGGTTCCTTGCGGCCGATTCGGCGGCGAAGGGCGGCGTCAGCAACCCGTTTCCGGGAGACGCGTGCGTCGGCAACTGGCTGCGGTACATTCACGGCAGGCGGACGGACCGCGCCGTACGGGAGTTGCACGTGCGCGTGAAGGCCCTGCGGGAGTCGGAGCGACTGGCTCCGGTGCTGGACGCGATGCTGCTGACCGGCGCGGACTACGGAACGGTCGCCGCGGACCTGCCGGGGCTGACACCCGAGCAGGTCCAACTCTACGAGAAGTCGTTCTTCAACGTCCGCGCGGACGGCGGGGAACTGCGGCCCGCCCACCTTCTGCGCATCAGGTTCCGCGACGGGCTCCAGAGGGCGGGCGACACGGCGGAGGCGGAACTCATGCGGGCCGCGCTTGCCGGCGGGTACGGGCTGGTGAAAGAGCTGTGGGCCGGAGGGATATCCGGAAACGCCAAACAGGCGACCGACTTGGCGACCGTGAACCGGGAGTTGATCGAGCGCGAACTCACCCGGCGCGTCCTGGACGGGCGCATGGAGACCAGGGACCTGCTGCGCATGAAGCAGGTGCAGATCGAAGCCGAGCGGTTCCGGCAGGAGACGCTGGCGACCGGTTCCGGCGCGGACGAGGCGTGGGGCCTGTTTCGCGGGGTCCTTGAACTGGTGGCGCCCAAAATGGCCCAGCCCCAGGGCGACGCGAAGGCGACCAACGAGGCGTTGCGGAACCGGATGGCGGCAGAGCAGCGGATCGCGGCACAGCCGGTCGAGGACCGGGGCGCGATGGCTGCGTCGGCGGCCATGCACGACAGGCTGCGCCAAAGGGCGGCCGGTGCGGACTGCCGATAACCGGTTGTCGCAACTGTCAGCCAAGTAAAAAAAGGCGCGGCGATTCGGCGCCGCGCCCCGCATGACTCGGCATAGGCCGGTCAGCGTGAGTCGGGTCATCCGCGCCTGCGCTGTCACCTCCGCCGGGCCGACAGCCACGACCGGACGGCACTGCAGACAACCGCGGCGGCCGCGAGCGTCAGGACAGCCTTCAGGGCATTGAAGCACATCCGGACGACCTCCGCCGCAAGATCGGCAAGGCCAGCCGCGATCACGACCAGCGCCGGGATGATCATGAATGCGGGCACGCACAGCAGAAGCAGTATCCGGAGACACCGTTTCAACACTTCGCGCAGCACGCCGGAGGGCGAGAGCGCGAATTCGACGCGGAGCAAGTGATACCTGTATATCTCGGCGACCCGCTCTATGGCGCCGTGTTCGCCGATATTGGGATCAAGGACCGGCTCGGGGATCTGATGCGGGCGCCAGACCGTCAGATCCCGGCGCAAGGAACGGGGTAACGTTTCAGGGTTGTTCGGATCGTGCATTTCGGCGGCTCCTGGAACCGAGGGAGGTTCCGAAAATGAAAAGTATCACGGCCATGACGGCGGCGCCGTGGGCCGCCGACTGCCAGAATTCACGGCGGCTGCGCTCAAGCTTCGCCGCCTGGCTGGCTTCCGCCGCCTGACGCTGAGCTACAAGACGGGCGCGGCGCTCGATATCGACAGGGTCTGGGCCGGAATCGCAGCCGGTGAGAACAAGTGCGATAATTAGGACAAGTAATTGTCTCATGAACAAGTTGCCTTTCGGTGATTGTGGTTTGGGGCAAAGCTGTGTTGGCATATCGAGAGGCCCGCCCCGATCGAACGGGGACGGGCCTCGGCTTGTTGACAATCGCTACGCATACCGACATGCCCGCTTTTCGCGGTACGCCCGCATGTGTCCTTCCCATGGCGATTCCCTGACACAGTCTTCGAGCACGGTGTCGCCCAACTCCGCCTTCATCCTGTACCCGAGTTCACGTTTGCGTTGGGTGACGCGTGCCGGCGTGACGTTGTACCTGAACGCCATCTCGAGGCCGGGAACGCCGGCTGCGGTGCCGAGCAGCAGGTCGCGGTCGCTGGCGCCGATGCTGCTCAACATCGCGTCCCAGTCCAGTTCCCGTGACCCCTGCGCCGCCGGATCCTCTCCGCTCGCCGCCAGGCATGAGTGCAGCGTGATCTCGTCGTCATCGTTCTCGTCGAACACGTCCAAGGGCGCGTCCATCGACACCAGAGAAACCCTGCCGTCAAGCGCTGCAGCAGGCGACATCGCGTCGGTCCGTGAGGCGCACCCGAACCTTCTGCCGCTCCTGAGTGCCTGCAGCGTGTAATAGGCGACGGAGTTCGGCAGCAGTTGTTTGCCGGCCTTCTCCGCGGCCTCGATCATGTTCGCGGCCTGCGCCATGCCGTCGGCCTCAAGCTCCTCCAGATCCTCGGCCCCGACCGTCTTCACCACGCCTCTTGCGAGGCTGGCGCGTATGATCGGGCGCACTCTCCTTAACAATAATTCTCCTGCCTGAATGGTCATCTTGACCTCCTTCGAATGGAGGTGACCGGGAGAGCGCTAAAGCGCCGCCCGCGGCCACCAGGGTTGGTAGCCGCGAACGGCTTAAGTTGGAAACACCAAAGTGTACCGCAGGTTTGCACGGAGATACGCTTCAAGTTGTTATAACCGGATTTTGACCGAAATTAAGCAGTATGCTTTGCGCGTTTCTGACCCTGATTGCACCGATACGCACTCGACTCCAGTGTCCACGTGATGTTAAACTCACGCATTAAGAAAGCGCTTGAGTCAGGCATCTCGTACAGCCGCAAAAGACTACAAGATCGCTTGCATTAGACGCGGGGATGGTGAGGACGCAGAATGATCAACCAATCGGGGGCGAAAAGTTATTGTGCCGGGCAGCGTATACGTATGCGGGATGCGGAGTGGTTCGTTTGCGAAGCGAAAACGGCAGAAGACGGCGGCCAGGTGCTCTATGTGCGCGGCCTGACGGCCCCCGTCCTCGCCAAGAAGGCGGCATTCTGGACGTCCGCCGAGGGCCCCATCGAGGTCCTGTTGCCGGAAAACGTGGACCTTCAGCCCGACCACTCGAC
>CAYLUN010000239.1:0-3132 GCA_964386865.1 uncultured Lentisphaeraceae bacterium
CGCGGAAGATGCGCTTCGCCGAATGGGGCGGGCTGCGCGTGGCGCGGGCGCTGCGTGTCGCGCCGGTGCGGGTGCCCACCTGACGCCTTAAACGGGCCGGGCGGTTCGGGCGGCCGTCCGAGACGTGCGTCCGTACCAGGGTGGACAAGGGGTGACTCGGCGGGGGCCTCGTCGGCAGGGGGGCTGGCACGGCGCGAGCCGTCCAGGGGCAGCCGTTATCCCTGCCGTTCCAAGGCGCAGGAGAACGAGCCGTCGGTTTGCGAGCGGGTCGGGATGCGCTCTTCGACGCCGACGCAGGTGACTTCCGGGTGGGTCTTGCGCAGGGCCGTGATCTGGCGGCGGTTTTCTTCGGGCTCGAGGCTGCACGTCGAATAGACGAGCCGGCCGCCGGGCGCGAGCAGCGCAAGGGACGCCTCCAGCATCCGGGCCTGAGTTTCCGCCAGCGCCTTCATGCGCTTGGTGGTCCAGCGCCAGCGCGCGTCGGGCCGGCGTCGCAGCACGCCGGTGTTCGAGCAGGGCGCGTCGAGCAGGATGCGGTCGAAGGGGCCGAAGGGCGCCAGCGCCGCCTGCGGATTATCGGTCAGGTCGCCCTGGCGCACCTCGACCCACGTCTGGCGCGTGCGCTCAAGGTTGGCCCGCACGGTGGCCAGCCGGTCCTCGTGCAGGTCGAGCGCGACGAGCTGGTGGCTCGCGTCGGCGGGCGGCCCCATGCGCCATGCCATCTGGACCGTCTTGCCGCCGGGCGCTGCGCAGGCGTCGAGCACCTTGAGGCCGGGCTTGAGGTTGAGCAAGTCGAGGGCCGGCGCGGTGGCGGGGTCCTGCACGATGAAGGCGCCCTCGGCGTAGCCGGGGACGGCCTCGACGCGCGTGCCGCGCGCGATCGGCGCGAACAGCTCGGGCGAGCCGGGCGGATAGGCGATGAAGGTCTCGGACGGGGTGTTGTTCCACTCGCAGAGCGCGGCGGTCTCGGGCTCACCGTAATGCTCGAGCCAGCGGGTGAGGAGCGAATCGGGGTGCGAGAGGCGGATGCCGAGCGGCTGCTTGGCGAGGTCGGCCAGAAGGGCCTCGCGCTGGCGCTGGAGGTTGCGGAGCACGGCGTTGACGAGGCCCGACGTCTGCTTCGAGGCGAGCTTGGCGGCCTCGACGGTCTCGTTCACGGCGGCGTAGTCCGCCACGCTCGGCATGAACAGGAGCTGGCACGCGCCGACCAGCAGGGCCGCCTCGGTCTCGCCCTTGGGCATCTTCTTGACGAGCTGCCCGAGCGCCCACAGCAGGGTGCGGTGCCGGCGGACCGTGGTGTAGACGAGATCGGTGATAAAGGCGCGGTCGGGGCCGTCCGGGATCATCCGGTCGGGGAAATCGTGCGTCGCCAACCAGCGGGTGAGAACGAAAATCGCTTCGCGTCTGGAACTCATGGGCGCGAATGATAGTTGAGGCAGGGGGTTAAAGCAATGAGGAATGTTGAAGCGGCGGGCCGGAAAGGGTAACATAGCGGCAACTTGGACCTGCATTCTGCCGGAGCGGGAATGCGGCTGTGAAACGACAACGGGCGGAAACGCTTTAGGGACCTTTCATTATGACGAACTTCACGTGGTACGATGTGAGCGACGCCACGGTCGGCCTGCTTTTCGGGCTGGCCGGCGTTCTGGGCGGCTACGCGCTGCGCGGCCTGATCGGGCGGTGGCAGGCGGATGCGATCGAGAAGCAGGCGAAGCTGAAGCTGGACGGGGCCGACGTCGAGGTCAAGAACCGGCTGAAGGAAGCCGATATCCAGGCGCGGGCTGAGGTCGTCAAGGCGCGCGAGGAGTTCGAGAAGAGCACCAAGACCCGGCGCAAGGAGCTGCAGGACGTCGAGGAGCGGCTCACCGTTCGCGAGGAGAACATGGACAAGAAGGCGATCCTGCTCGAAAAGAAGGAGCAGGCCGTCGCCCAGAAGCAGGACGAGGTCCAGCGCAAGGCGGACGAGCTGCTGCAGAAGCGCGCGGACACGGACAAGCGCTGGCTGGACGCGGAGCAGCGGCTGCAGAAACTCGCGGGCATGACCCACGAGGAGGCGCGGCGCGAGGTGTACCACAAGGCCGAGCAGGACGTGCGGAGCGAGGCGGGAAGCCTGATCCGGCGCATCCAGGAGGAGGCCAAGGAAACGGGCGACCGCGAGGCGGCGAGGATCGTCACCATGGCCGTGCAGCGCTTCGCGATCACGCACGCCAGCGAGATGATGACCAGCACCGTGCCGCTGCCCAGCGACGACATCAAGGGGCGCATCATCGGCCGGGAGGGGCGCAACATCCGGACGCTCGAGGCGGTGACCGGCGTCAACATGCTGATCGACGACACGCCCGAGGCGGTCGTGATCTCCGGCTTCGACCCCGTGCGGCGCGAGATCGCGCGGCAGGCGCTCGAGCAGCTTGTGGCCGACGGCCGCATTCACCCGGCCCGCATCGAGGAGGTGGTCAAGAGCGTCACCGAGAACATGGAGAAGGCGATCTACGAGGCGGGCGAAGCCGCGGCCTACGAGGCGCAGGTGCAGGGCGTGCAGGCGGACGTGCTGCGCGTGATCGGGCGCCTGAAGTTCCGCACCAGCTTTACGCAGAACGTGCTGCGCCACTCCGTCGAGGTCGCCCACCTGATGGGCATGATGGCCTCCGAGCTGGGGCTCGATCCGGCGGTCGCGCGGCGCATCGGTTTCTTCCACGACGTCGGCAAGGCGCTGGACCACGACGCCGAGGGCTCCCACGCGCTGATCGGCGGCGAGTTCCTCAAGCAGCACGGCGAGAGCGCGCTGGTCGTGAACGGGGTCGCCTCGCACCACGAGGACGTCGCGTCCGAGGGCCTCTACGGCGTGCTGTGCTCAGCGGCGGACGCGATCTCCAGTTCGCGCCCCGGCGCCCGCAATGAGACGATGGGCGTCTACGTGCAGCGGCTCGAGAAGCTGGAGGCGATCGCCAACAGCTTCCCCGGCGTCAAAAAGACCTTCGCCGTGCAGGCCGGCCGCGAGGTGCGCGTGATCGTCGAGCCGACCCAAGTGAACGACAACGACGCGATGGTCATGGCGCGGGACATCAGCCAGCAGATCGCGACCAACATGCAGTTCCCGGGGCAGATCAAAGTGGTCGTGGTGCGCGAGATGCG
>CAYLUN010000240.1:0-3114 GCA_964386865.1 uncultured Lentisphaeraceae bacterium
TAACCCATGAATTTCCCACCACCAAGCCACAAAGAACACCAAGCCCCACCAAGACCCACTTTGTGTTCCTTCGTGCCCTTCGTGTCTTCGTGGTAAAACCTAAAGGATCACCCAGTATGTCCTCCAACGAGATCTACGCGAATAGCGTCAAAGAAGGCAACCAGTTGATCGAGGTCACCGTCACCGGGACGGGCGTCCAGTATTTCGCCGAGGGACTCAAGGGCGCGGATCCCGAGGCGGCGGCGTTCAAGTGCTGGGCCGTCTTCCCGGTCACCGGCGCGGGTGTCACCGGGCGGCACGTCCGGCACGCCGAGGGGCTGCACGCCCCCGGCTGGAACGGGGCGAACCTCGCGAACCTGGTCTACTTGCCAGAAGAGGAGGAGGAATAGGCTATGAAGAAGCTGCTTGTGCTCTTGCTGTTCATCGCCCTCTTCGTCTGGGCGGCGCTGGCCGACGTGACCTTCGGCGACATCATGCGCTGGGGGCTGGTGCGCCGCGCCGAGGCCGTGGTGAGCGTCAGCGTCCGGACCGTCTGGACCGGCACGCAGGCCGAATACGACGCCCTGACCCCCGACGCGGACACGCTCTACTTCATCCAATGAAAACGGTAACCATCATCCTTGTCGCGGCGGCCGGGGCCCTCGCGGCGTTCGCGGGCGCCATCCCTGGCGCGTCGAAGATCCACCACGGCTCGGCCGCAGTCTCGAAGGTCTACCGGGGCGGCGGGCTGATTTGGTCGGCCGGCCCGGCCGTACCCTTCGCCTGGTACAAACTGGACGACAACGCGGAGTCCGCCGACGTGGCCGACTTTGCGGAAAACCCCTCCGCCGCTGTGCTGCCGTTCAATTCCAGCTCGGTGGCTTCCACCGGCGCGGACGGCGGCGCGTTCGCGCTTCCGGAGACGGGCAGCGTGACGCTCCCGGCCAAGGTGCGCGGGCTGAGCGGCGGCGGGGCCTACACGGTGTCGTTCCTCTCGCGCCGCGACTCCGAAGGCCATATCGGGCTTTTCCACGCGAACTTCGACAACGGCGGCACCCCCGCCTATGAGCTGGTGACCTACTGGAACCAGGACAACGGCCAGTGGTGGACGTGGTGCGCGGGCGTCGGGCCGGTCGGCGCGTATGTGCCGTTCCCCGTGGGCGAGTGGCGTCACTTCGCGATCACGCACAGCGCGGGCACGGTGCGCTTCTACTACAACGGCGTCGAGGCGCTCGTCACGCAGGGGTATGCGGCGGCACCCTGGACGGACGCGACAGCGTTCGGCGGCGACACCGGGTTCTGCACGAAGCACGCCGACGACCTGCGCTTCTACGACGTGGCGCTGTCCGCCGCCGAGGTCCAGGCGCTCTTCGCGGGTTATGCGTTGCCGGAGCCGCCCCCTCCCGCCCCGACCCTCACTTTCGACGCGTGCGGCGGCTCGGTCGACCCGGCCTCGGTCGCGCTGACGGACGGCCTGCCCTACGGCGCGAACAACGGCGGGGCGTTCCCCGCGCCCTATCTGGAAGGCTATTTCTTCGGGGGGTGGTACACGGAAGCAGGCGGAAGCGGCAGCCGGGTCTACCCCGAGGACTATTACTACGGTTCTTCGGACGTGACGCTTTACGCGTACTGGTACACGGAGTAAACGAGGAGGCAAACACGATGAAAAGGCTGGTCATTGTAGCGGCGCTTGTCGCCGCAGGGTACGTTCCCCGCGCGAAGGCGCAGACGAACGGCTGGGCGGCGGGCATCTCGATCACGCAGACCGCCGCCGCGGTCAAAATCAACAACATCAGCATCACCTCGCTTCCGGACGGCAAGGTCGCCGTCGCGGTGTCGTGGGCGTGGCTGGACGCGCAGGGCAGGACGGTTCGCACGGGAGTGACGCGCTACACGCAGGCGGAGTTCGACGCCAAGCTCCAGGGCAAGGGGCTGTCGGTCGAGGCGCTCCGGACGCGCTTCCTCGCGCTTGCGCGGGAAGAGGCTGCCGCGAATTAAGGAGGTCGGGTATGTCGCCGCACGGCTGCATCCAGCAAAAGCCCATCGAGGACGTCACCGCCCAATGCGACCGCGTGGAGAAGGAGATCTACGTCGGCCGCGAAGGGCGGCAGCCGGTCCTCGTCCGGATCGACCGCTGCGAGCGGATCGCCAACGCGCTGACCTACGTGTCCACCGCGCTCCTGATCTCCGTGCTGATCGCGGCCGGTTCCCTGCTGTGGCAGGCGGTCGTCCGCTCCGCCGCCGTCAAGTAGCGCCCCAGCCAGTACGGCCGGACCTACGGGACGGCCGATCCCCGCTCCCTTACAGCCTAACAGTCTAAACCCCTAACCACCTACCTAACCACCTTCCTACCCACCTTCCTACCCTATGAAACTCCTCCTCCTCTCCTTTCTCCGTACCCACTGGCTGACCGTCGGCAAATGGCTGCTGGCCAGCGCCGACTGGGCGGGCGTCCTCGCCCGCGTTTTCTCCTACCTGCTCAAGCTGGCCCTGCGAAGCGGCCGGTACGAGGTTGTCCGCCTGCTCGCGTCCCGCGTGATCGAGCAGGCGCAAATCGTTCTCGCCGTCACGGATGACGGCGTGGTGTCCAAGGAAGAGGCTGAGAAAGCCGTCGCCACCGCGCGGCGGCTCTTCGACGCCTGGGCGGAAGGCCAGGGTAAAGGCGTCACCCGGCCGATCGTCGAACAACTGCAAGACGCCGTACGCGAGGTGACCCAGTGAAGAAGACCAAAGAAGACTCCCCCAAACCCGTCAGCCCCAAGACCGAGGTGCGCGACAAGCGCGACGCCGTGCGCGGCAAGGCCCGCGCCAGGCGCGGCGTGCTGCGCGGCGCGGCCACGGCCGCGAGCTGCCTCATGATGGCAGCCGTGCTCGGCTGCGCGACGGCCACGCCGTCCAGCAAGTCCCAGACCTCCAAGGCCTGCGGCAACACGATCAACGTCAACCTCAACCTGTCGGTCGGCACCAACGCCCTCGCGTACGCCGCCTGCCCCGGCGGAGTCAGCATTTCGCTGAGCGACCTCATCGGCACCCAGGTCCAGAGCGCCGACGCAGGCGGGAACGAGTCCGTCAACCAGACCGCCACCCCGACCAACACCTCGGGCGTGACCGGCGACAAGCCCATCGAGACCATCG
>CAYLUN010000241.1:0-3083 GCA_964386865.1 uncultured Lentisphaeraceae bacterium
CAGACCGACCGCGCGCTGTTCTGCACCTTCGGCGGGCTGACCTTCGGCGACATCGCGCTCGTGCCTGCGACATTTCTCAAGAAGCCCAAAGGGATCCGCGACATCGAGGAGTGGTACGTCTCGCTCGTGATGCGGCCGGACTACATCAAGGCGGTTTTCGAGCGGCAGGCAGAGATTGCGGTCGAGAACCTTGCGCGGCTCTATGATGCGGTGGGTGGACGCGTCTCGGTGATCCAGACGAACGGCACGGACTTCGGCACGCAGAACGGGCCGTTCTGCTCGGCCGAGAGCTACCGCGAGCTGTTCCTGCCATATCAGAAGCGGGTCAACGGCTGGATCCACGCGCACACGCCGTGGAAGACCTTCATGCACTGCTGTGGCAGCATCGTGCCGCTGCTCGATCTCATTGTGGAGGCTGAGTTCGACATCCTCAACCCCGTACAGTGCTCCGCCACCGGCATGGAGCCGGAGATGCTCAAGAAGCGGTACGGCGACGCTCTGACCTTCTGGGGCGGCGGCGTGGACACGCAGCAGACGCTGCCGTTCGGGACGCCCGCGCAGGTGCGCGACCAAGTGCGCGCCCGCGTCGACACCTTTGCGCCGGGCGGCGGGTTCGTCTTCTGCGCCATCCACAACGTGCAGGCGCTGACGCCCGTCGAAAACGTCCTGGCGATGTTCGAGGCGGTCAGGGAATACCGCTGAAAGGCAGCCCGCACGGAGGCGGGCCCTGCGCGAGCCATGCCGTGACGAACAGCCTCGCGCGGTAGGGACGGCAGCCCCTGCCGTCCGCAACCCGTACGGCGGCGGGCCCTGCGCGAGCCATGCCGTGACGAACAGCCTCGCGCGGTAGGGACGGCAGCCCCTGCCGTCCGCAGCCCCCACGGATGCGGGCCAGCGCGCAGGGGAGCCGGAACGCCGGGAGGGACGAGCGTCTGCTCGTCCGCAGCGGCTTTACCCCCGCTCGAACTGGCAGACGTAGATGTCGCCTTCCGGGTGGAGCGTGTGACGCCAGCCACTTTTTTCCATCGCGGCGACGAAGAGGCCGAGGTTGTCGCGGCCGGGGTCTGCGATGACCGCGCGTCCGCCGGGGGCGCAGAGCGCGTCGATCGCGCAGACGAGGGCCGTGATGTGGCGGCGCTCGTAGACGAGGTCGCTGCCCATTACGAGAGGGAGGCCGGAGGTCGGAAGTCGGAGGTCGGTGATCGGAGGCAGGCCTGTTCCGTCTGACCTCTGACCTCTGACCTCTGATCTCCCGTCTAGAAACGCATTCCAGTCGAGCGGCCTGTACTCGAGCGTAACGCCGTTGAGCGATGCGTTGTGCTGGAGCCACGTGCCGGTGTCGGGGTGGAAGTCAGTGGCAGTCACTTGCGCGCCGAGCGTGGCCGCGAGGATTGAGGGCAGGCCGAGGCCGCAGCCGAGTTCGAGCGCGCGCGTGCCGGGCAGTTCCTCGCGGTGCCGCCACAGGTGCTCCGCGAGGCCACGTGCGGCGGGCCAGAGGATGGCGTAGTAGGGGATCGCGTCGACCGCCTGCGGGTCGTTCGCCGCGGCCCGGTCCAGCAGCGCGTCGAGATCGGGCGGCGTCTCGACTGTGAGCGTGACGTCGCCGACGGTGACAATGTGGCGGCCTTGGGGCGAGAAGGGGTCGGACTTCATGAGAGACTCTTACAGGACTGTCGCTAATCAGCAGTCGGCAGGTGCAGTCGGCATTTTTGGCGCGGCGGCCCGTCATGTGGCAAAGAAGAAGGCTCCGCTGCTGACCGCCACTGCCAACTGCCACTACTTACGCTTAAACGGTCGCGGCCGCGTGCTCGCCGATGTGCGCGATCCATTCGCGCATCGCGGCGAGCGTCTTGGGCCACAGCTTCTTGTCGGTGCGCAGGTCGAGGAAGCGGTCGTAGAGGTAGAGCCACGCGCTCCAGAAGGTTTCGACGTGCAGCATGCGCTCCTGGAACTTGCCGATGGCGTCCATCTGCTCGCCCTTCGGCAACTTGAGCGAGCGGAAGGCGAAGTCCGAGTCGAGCGTGGCGGAGAGGACGTTGTCGCCCTGCCCGATCACGACCTTGGCGCGCTTCAGCTTCTTGCCGCAGGTGAGCGCGGTGGCGGCCTCGCGGCTGTTGATGGGCGTGCCCTTGCGCAGGACCGCCTCGTGCGCGCCCTGGCCCTCGCGGAAGAAGGTCAGCGGGCCTTCGAGCATCACGCCGAACTCGCGTCCGTCGGGCAGGTGGTAGACGCCGCCCTCCTTTTCCCAGGCGAACCAGAGCCACGTGAAGAAGTCCATGCCGAGCGTCGCCTCGTTGGGCGGCTCGAGCGAGTCGTCGGGCGAGAAGCTGACGGGATCGAGGTCGTTCGCGTTGACCTGCTTGCGGCGCAGCGCGGCGGTCTCGGGCGTCAGCAGGATCGGCAGCGTGCCGGCGGTCTCCTTGAAGACCGGCGAAAGCACGTCGATCTGCTTGTCGGACACCGCGCCCGCGATGAGCAGGTCGTTGCGGAAGTCGACAACCAGCGGGATGCTGCTGAGCGTCGGCGGCATGGTGGGCAGGAGCGTCTCGATCATGCGCTGCTTAATCTCGGCCCGCACGGCGCGAGGCAGCGACTCGACCTCGCGGGCGCGCATCTCGACGTCCTCCTCGAGG
This sequence comes from uncultured Lentisphaeraceae bacterium, assembly GCA_964386865.1. GTDB lineage: Bacteria > Verrucomicrobiota > Kiritimatiellia > RFP12 > UBA1067 > CAYLUN01. The sequence goes on from CAYLUN010000241.1 coordinate 2,634, forward strand.
CGGCAGTGGGCGCGCAGGAGCGACTCGGGCACCTTCTTTTCGGCCTTCATGTACATCGCGTAGAGGTAGGGCCCGAAGACGCACTTCTCCTCGGTGATGTCGCGGTCGAGCAGGTGGCGGCCGGTGACCCAGCCGGAGATGGGGTCGCGGTTGAGCGAGGCGAGCGGCGGCGCGGCGTTGCGCGCGAACGCGTCGACCAGTCCGGAGTCGTAGGACTGCTGGAGATAGAAGAGCCTGAAGCTAACGCTGCCGCTGTCAAAAGCCATAGGTGCCTTTCAAAGAAGTGGACGGGTGGGGTCGTGAAAGAGCGGAATGTTGGGGGCCGGGTGCGAACGTCAAAACAGGATACCTTGTCTGGCTGCGGATGTCAGTCCGTTTCTGAGATCCTTCAGCTAGCCGCCGCCCGTGTGGCGCCGGCATGCGTGTGCGAATTGCGCGCGTGCACTCGTG
>CAYLUN010000242.1:0-3032 GCA_964386865.1 uncultured Lentisphaeraceae bacterium
GACCGGTCGGTGAGGGTCTGGCCCGCGATCTGCGCCTCGGACATTTCGAGCGTGATGAGCGCGGACTTCACCTTCTCCACGCCGCAGACGTGGGTGAGGATCTGGCGGGCGAGCGTGGTCTTGCAGCTTCCGGCCTTGCCGGAGATGATGATCAGCTCGCCGTCCTGGATGCCGCCGGCGGAGTCGAGGAAGGCGAAGCCGGACTTGATACGGTTCGAGCCGTCGGCCGCCATGCGGAAGGCGGCGACCGCCTGGTCGGCGGCCTCGGTGAAGGTGATGCCGTCCCTGGCGGGGTCGGCGTCGTTCTGGGAGAGCTGCCGCAGCAGTTCGGACTGCACCATGTCGGCCGGCTCGCCGTCGAGGCGGCGGTCGGCGGCGCGGAGGATGCCGCGCAGGTGCCGCGTCTCGTGCCGCATGCGCAGGAGCTGGCCGTAGTAGGCCGCGTGCGCGGCGGTCGGGGTCTGGTCGATCGCGCGGCACAGGTAGGCGGTGACCTTTTCGTCGCCGCCGCCCTGCGCCCGGATCTTCTCGCGGACGGCGAGCGGGTCGACGGGCGATTTTTCCGCCGCCAGGGTCTGGACGGTCTCGAACACGCTGCGGGCCATGCCCGAGACGAACATGTCGGGCGTGATGGCGAAGTCCGCGAGTTCTTTCGTCGCGGCGTCGTAGTCCAGCATGAGGCTGCCGATGATGGCGGATTCGATGTCTTCTTCGAGTTCGGTTTGCATGGGTGTGGCTTCGTTGTTGGGTTTTTGACAGGATTGGATTGAAGATGTGCCGGGTCAGGAAACCCAGTCGCCGCGCGGGCGCGGCGGGGCCTTGCGCCTCGGATGCGGGCGCTGCCGGCGGACGGCCCAGACCTGCCGGAACTTCAGCTTCCAGTTGCGGACGGGGCGGCCGAAGGTGTCGCGCCATGCGGGCGCGTAGCAGGCGACGAACCGCCGGGCCACGGCGGGCGGGTCGGGCAGGCCGAGGCCCGCCGCGTAATCCGCGACCTGGGCCTCGGTCGGGGGCTTGAACGCGCGGGGCGCGTTTCCGGGTGTGTCGCTCGGGCTCATGATTCCCAGTCTCCTCTCTCTCGTACCGGCGGGGTCTTGAGGTCCGAAAAGGGTTTGCCGTAGTTGGCGATGGGCGTCACCGCGTAGGTGGTCGTCATCCGGCTTGTGCCGCCGCCGGCGAGCGGGGTTATGAATCCGGCCTCCGCGAGCCTCGCCTGGGAGCGTAAAACGGATGACGCCGAGAGGCCGGTTTCCTTCGCGACGGCCTCGTGTGACCTGGACGTCTGCCAGTTCTTGTTGTGGATGGCGTCGGCCAGCATGGAGAACCAGACGAGCACCGTCGAGGGCTGGGCAGCCCGCGCGAGGTCGAAGACCTGCTGCACGGGGACCGGCATCCAGCGGCCTGTGAACGGTGCCTGCGGCATGGCCTCATACCTTGCCGGTCAGCAGCCGGTTGACCTCGCTGGCCAGGTATCCCCGGGCGCGCTGGCGGCCCGGCAGCTTCACGCCGCGGAGGATGCCCTGCTTGGCCCAGTTCTGGACGGTTCTCTGATGGACCCGCATGATGGCCGAGACTTCGGCGCGGGTCAGCAGGCGTTCGATCGGGGTTTCTTCGGACTGTTCGCTCAAGGTTTCACTTCCTTTCTTTTAGAATCGTTTTCAAATATATACGGGTTGATTGAATCAGTCAATACGTATCACGTAGTGATTATTCAGTTGCCAACCCCGCGGGGTATTTGGTATGGGTGGGGCATGACTACGCCACTGCCCGACCTGTTCGACAAAGACAAGAACTTCGCGCCCGCCGCGCAGGCGCTGCGCTCGCGCAACCGCGAGCGGTACTGCCAGGAGGTTGCGGGGGAGTGCTGGGGCAACAACACGGAAGCCTACTGCCGGGCGTTCGGCGCGGCCGACCGCGACGCGGCGGGCGCGTCGGCGGCGCGGCTGATGCGCGACCCGGTCATCCGGGCGCGTATCGGGTTCCTGCGCGACGATTCGGTGGAGCGCATGGGCGTCGACCGGCTCTGGATCCTCGAAAAGCGCAAGCACATCGCGGAGCACGCGCGGAACTCGGCCGACAGGCTGCGGGCGCTGGAGGATCTGGAAAAGAGCCTCGGGCTGGACGAGCCGGTGAAGATCGCGATCGAGCAGAACACGAACGTGAACCTGTCCGGCATGGCCGGCGTGGTCAAGATCGAGAACGCGGCGGAGTTCGCCCGCATCATGGAGGCGGTCCGCGCGGCCGGCGAGCGCGAGACGGCGAAGCCGGTCGAGGTCGCGGTGGTCGGGCGCGAAGCGGCACCCTAACCGTTTCTGAGGCGGTTACCGCGCAAAAGTCCGTGCGAATTTTTGTGCGAATTTTCAAAAACAGTGTCTCCCGCCAGGGGCCGCCCCCCCCGTCCCCCCGTCCCCCAGGGGCCGCCCCCCCCCTTGTTGCGCAACGCCCCCCAAAGGCCCCCGTGGCCGGCTGCCACGAGGCCTGCCACGTGTGGCAGCCGTCTGCGCTTGTGCTGCCACGCGCCCGTGTGGCAGCCGTCGCTTGCTCGGCGCTGCCACACTGCGTGGGGAACCGGCCTTTGGGAAAGGCCCTCGGCGCAACCGCGTGGCAGCCGGTTACGGTAAAACTGCGTGGGGCTCCGGATCGCGATGGGCTGACGCACCGAGTCCCCCGGCGGCAGCCTGTTCCGGATGTTGCAGGCGGTGCCGGGTAATCCCGCCGTGGTGATTCAAAGCGGGTGGCAGCCGCCGTTCTCCGTGTGGCAGGCGTGCGCGGGGGAACCCGCTGTGGCGATTCGGGCGGGTCGCGCTAAGCCGTCGTTATGTGGCAGCCGGTTGCGGAAAAACGGACTGGGCTTGCTTCGCCTTGCGCGAGGGGGCGCGGGGGCTGCCACATGGAATGCGGCAGCCGACGCGCTTGAACGACGGTGTAGCAACTTCGCGTGAAACGGCAAGTTGCTACACCTGCCGCGCCCCGCAGGGCTGCCGCGCAGCGGAACCCCGCGTGACGGGAACGCGGGTGGGGCTGACACAGCC
>CAYLUN010000243.1:0-2997 GCA_964386865.1 uncultured Lentisphaeraceae bacterium
TCGGAGAAAACAAGAACAAAAATCGCACTTCTCAAAAAAATCAACCTTGCACCCCAACAGTGCTCAATAATGATGATTGACGTGCGGACCCACATTGCCGTATCATAAAATGGCATCCTGATTTTGGAGAGACTATTTCGCGGAATTATCGCACGAGACTCGGATACGCTGCGTGACGGTTGTTTTCTAATCAGGGCAAACGGCAGGTTTAGTTCAGACACGCAGCAAGCGGGCACGCAATGACCCCGGACAAACAGGACGCCATACAGGGTTTCATCGACCACCACGTGATGCACCACGCGGGTTCGGCGAACACGTGGAATCTTCCCTACGTGCACGTCAATTTCTTGGACTTGTTCCGGTACGACTCCGTGATGGTGTGCTTCGTGCTTATGCTGCTGATCGCCTTGTCTTTCGCGGTCCGCCGCTCGTACGGAACGGTTCCCAAAGGGATCGCCGCCTTGGCCGAGCTATACGTGGTGTTCATCCGCGACCACATCGTCTACGAGAACTTCGGAAAGAAGGAAGGCCGTCGCTTCGTCTCGTTCTTCTGCACGCTTTTCGTGTTCATTCTGACCGCAAACCTGCTCGGGCTGATTCCGATCTTCAGCACGGCCACGGGCAATATCAGCGTCACGGCGGCGCTGGCGTCGATCTTCATGGTTCTGGCGCTCGGCGCGGTAATCAAGTTGCGCGGGGCGCACGGGCTGAAGGCCGCCTTCGTGCCGGCCGGGATACCGAACGGGCTGGTCGGGCCGATGCTGGTGATGGAGGTGATCAGCTTCTTTTCCCGCGTCTTCGCCCTGTGCGTGCGTCTGTTCGCGAACATGTTGGCCGGGCACATGGTGATCTATTCCATGCTAGGGATGACGGTTCTTTTCGGCTGGGCCGCTTTTCCCGCGCTGATTATGGCGGTGGCGATGTACTTCTTCGAGCTGTTTATGGCGTTCTTGCAGGCGTATATCTTCACCCTGCTCTCGGCGATTTTCATGAACATGATGGTCAATCCAGAACACTGAACGGAAAGAGGCGAGGTACAAAATGGTTCCATTAGCGATGAGTACGGCGGCGGTCGGAGCGGGTTTGGTGATCGTCGGGGCGGGTATTGGCGTCGGGCTGCTGTGGGCGGCGGGCCTGCAGAGCATTGCGCGTCAGCCCGAAATGCAGACCAAGCTTCAGGCCGTGATGCTGATCGGCGCGGCGCTGATCGAGGGAACGGCGCTTTTTGCGCTGGTGATCTGCCTCATGACGAAGTGACGGGTGCCGGACGGCGTGCCGGTCTCGTGCGCACGCGTATGGGTGAATAAGGAGAAAACGCGCTATGCCTGAAGTCGAAGCAGCCTCGCACACCGAGTCCGTCCCGGGGGTGCCGATGCCGCTCCAGAAGTTGCCGACAGACGTCATGCAGGTTTCCGAGCAGATGATCCTCCTGACGTGGCTCGTGTTCGGCATCGCGGCGCTCTGCCTGCACAAGCTGCTCTGGAAACCGCTTCTGGGGGCGGTTGAGAACCGCGAGAAATCGATCTCCGACGCGCTAGACGGCGCCGAGCAGGCCCGGAAGGATCTGGCCGCGACCAAGAGCCGCATGCTTCAGGTGATCGATCGGGCGACCGACGAAGCGCGCGTCACGGCGGAGCAGGCGACGCGCGAGGCGGGCGCCGTGGTGGCGCGTGCCGATCAAGAGGCGAAGGCCTGCGCGCAGCGCCGCATGGACGAGGCGGAGCGGGAGATCGAAGTCGAGAAGCGCAAGGCTGTCGAAGCCGTCCGGCTCGACGTGGCGAAGAACCTCGGCGAGCTGGTGGAGCGCCTGCTGCTCAAGAACCTAACGGACGAGCAGAGGCGGGCCTACCAGTCTGACATCTTGAGCGAGGTGAAGCTGTGATCGGAGAGGGCATCTATGCTCGCGCGTACGCTCGCGCCCTGCTGGGCGCGGCGCAGGCCCTCCGTGACGTGGAGGAGGTCACGCGGGACATGCTCGCCCTCGAGCAGCAGTGGCTGGGCTCCATCGAGCTCCGGCGCTTCTGCCGCAGCCGCCAGCAGGGCGTCCTGGGGCAGCGCTCGAGCCTGATTCAGCAGGTCTGGGGCGACACGCTCACCCCGACGACCCGCCGCTTTCTCGAGCTGCTTGCCGAGTGGGGCCATCTGCGCCTTCTGCCGCTTATCGCCACGCGCTTCCAGGAGCTGGCCGACCGCGCCGCCGGCCGCCACGACGCCGAGGCGGCCTTCGCCTGCGAACCGCAGGAGTCGGACCTCGCGCACGTGCGCCAGCTGATCGCCGCCGCCTACGGCCCCGTCTTCAAACTCGCCGTGCGGGTCGACCCCGCCCTGCTCGCCGGCGTCCAGCTCCGCATCGACGACCGACTGGTGGACGCCAGCCTCGCCGGACGGCTGGCCCGCCTCAAACATGGCCTGATGAAACCTATGCCGCTCGAAGCGGCCGCGAACGGAAAGTCCTGAGAGTCGCTATGAATATTCAACTCAAGCCCGACGAGATATCCGCGCTCCTGCGGCGCCAGATGCAGATGTCCGACCGCGCGGTCGACAGCGCCGAGTTTGGCACCGTGCTGAGCGTCGGCGACGGCATCGCCCGCGTCGACGGCATGTCCAAGGTCATGTACAACGAGCTCGTCGAGACCGAAGACGGCGTGGCCGGGCTCGCCCTGAACCTCGAGGAGGACTCGGTCGGCATCGCCGTGCTCGACGATGTGACCCGCGTCCGCGAGGGCGACCTCTTCCGCCGCACTGGCCGCGTGGTCTCCGTGCCCGCCGGCGAGGCGCTGATCGGCCGCGTCGTGGACGCGCTCGGCCGGCCGCTCGACGGCAAGGGCCCCATTCTCTCCGACGTCATGATGCCCGTCGAAGGTTTCGCGCCCTCCATCGTCCAGCGCAAGAACGTGTGCGAGCCGCTCCAGACCGGCATCCTCGCGATCGACGCCATGACCCCCATCGGCCGCGGCCAGCGCGAGCTGATCATCGGCGACCGCAAGACCGGCAAGA
>CAYLUN010000244.1:0-2938 GCA_964386865.1 uncultured Lentisphaeraceae bacterium
TGCCGGTGAGCATCATCTTCGCGCCGATCATGGCGGGCACGCCGGTGGTGTAGGAGATGGCCTGCGACTGGACCTCTTTGTAGCACGCCTCGTGGTCGCAGACGTTGTAGACAAAGACCGTCTTGCCCTTGCCGGCGGCGTCGGTGCCGCGCACCTGGCAGCCGATGCAGGTCTTGCCTTTGGTCAGCGGGCCCAGCGAGGCGGGGTCGGGCAGCAGCGCCTTGAGGAACTTGAGCGGTACGATGTCGACGCCGTTGAAGCGCACGGGATCGATGCGCGTCATGCCGACGTTGCCCAGCACCTCGAGGTGCTTGAGGTAGTTCTCCGAGAAACTCATCCAGAAGCGTGCGCGCTTGAGGCCCTTGATGTGCTTGCCGAGCGACTCCAGCTCCTCGTGGTACATCAGGTAGATGTTGAGCGTGCCGAGATCTTCGGGCATGGTGAAGGGCGACTTCACGGAGAGCGGCGCGGTCTCGATCCACTGGCCCTCCTGCCAGTAGCGGCCCTTGGCCGTGACCTCGCGGATGTTGATCTCGGGGTTGAAGTTCGTGGCGAAGGGCTGGCCGTGGCTGCCCGCGTTGCAGTCGATGATGTCGATCTCGTCGATCTGCGGCACGTAGTGTTTCTGGAGGTAGGTGCAGAAGACGCTCGTGACGCCGGGGTCGAAGCCCGAGCCGAGCAGGGCCATGAGCCCGGCCTTCTTGAACTTGCTCTGGTAGGCCCACTGCCACTTGTATTCGAACTTGGCCGTGTCGAGCGGCTCGTAGTTGGCGGTGTCCATGTAGTTCACGCCCGCTTCGAGGCAGGCATCCATGATGTGCAGGTCCTGGTAGGGCAGGGCCACGTTCAGCACGAGGTCGGGCTTGTGCTTCTTCAGCAGGGCCACGGTCTGCGGCACGTTGTCCGCGTCCACCTGCGCGGTGGTGACCTTGCGGGGAAGCTGCTTGGCGAGCGCGTCGACGCGCGACTTGGTGCGCGAGGCGATCACGATGTCGGTGAACACCTCGGGAACCTGGGCGCACTTGTGGGCCACGACCGCGCCGACACCGCCGGCGCCGATGATGAGGACTTTGGGCATGGGGAGACTCCTTCGGAGAGTTAGAAGTTAGGAGTGAGGAGTTAGGAGTTGAGAAATCACAGGGGTTCCGATGTAGACGGTCGGGTTGACAGGCCTGTATATTACACGAAACAGGAGCGGACGGGCAACCCATCAGGGCGTTTCTGCAGCAATTCTAAATTTGACTAGAAAGCGCCTCACGGCGCCACTACAAACAAAGCCCGACATGGGTGAATTCGTTTGTAGACAAGTGGGCCCGTGAGGGCCTTCACACAGTGCGCATGCTGTCAAATTGTGAATTGCTGGCGTTTCTATTTGAACAGGGTTTTGCGCGGTGAGTTGCGGGGAAGGAGGGGGGCGGCGCTAAACTGGCCACCTGAGCGTGAGCGCCTACACGCCTAGACCGTGCCTGTCGTTTCGTTAATAAAGCACAGCCCAATAGCCCTTGCGTGCCGTTTCCCGACACCGCGGGCAGTAGGAGACTTCGGCCAAGCGCTTCCACGGCGGCGCGCCGCGAGGGCTGCGGTAAAACAGGTTGGCCCAAGGCGCGTTCGTCGACGGCAAACCGGCGGCGGCCGACACGCGAACCACGCCGCTGGTCAAGGCGACGCGGTGAACGGGGCAAGAGGCGAGGGCGCTCGTTTTCTTCAGCGGTGGCCAGTAGCGCGAACCCTGCGTCAGCAGGAGCGCCAGAGCCGCCAACGCGACCGCTGCGGGCAGGAAGCGCAACGACCTTGCTTCATGCACGCCCACTTGGTCAGTAGCCGCAGCAGTGAGGTCAGGCCGAACTTGCGAAACAACTACAGGCTGCGAATAGGCAGTCGCAGTACAGCACGCCCATCACCGCTCCTCTTCTGCCTGCACCATGCAATGCGATCGCGCACCCCAATCACAACCCACTTGGACACGGCATACAAAACTAAGATGATAGAGCCCAGCGCGAGACAGTACGAAAGCGCGAGCGCGAGAACAGCAAACAAAGCCCACTCCAACTCCTGATACAGATAAATCAGCAGCACGAGGAGGGCGATAGCCACGCCAACGAACTTGAACACCAGCGCAGGCTTGTCGACTTCTGCGAGTTCTTCAGGCAGGAGTCTCTTCTGCGGGCGTAAACGATCCATGAGGCCTCCGCTACCGGATGGAGCTGCCGGATTCATCGATCAGCTCGTCGAGGCCCGCCAGGCGATAGCGGGCGCAAGTCCTGCGAACATCGTCCAAGTCGAAATCCGGGTTGCGCTCCAGCAACTCGACAATGTCGGCCTTCGATTTGTGTCCGCAGGCGTTCCAGCTCCTGCTGGCGGGACTGCGTCGCGCACCGGCTGTGCGCCGGCTTGTGTCCGCTGTTCACGTTCATGTCGTCGTTACCCATGTAGCTTGACTTCGCGCGTGACGCTAACAGCCGGAAAACGTCCGAAACAAGCCGAAGCCCATGTTTTTCGCGTTACTTACCTGCCAGAAGACGGCACCATCATACGGCCTTCGGCCCCGCCCGTCAACGCCGGGCGTCAAAAGAACGTAATCGGTTGGTTCCAGGGGGGCGAGGACGGTGCGTATCAGATGAACGTGTGGCGCAAAACCGACTAAACCGCTAACAGCCTCTCGGGCTCACTGTTCGAAATACGTGTAGCCGCGCAGGCCGTTGTCGTAGGCGGCGAGGATCTCGCGGCGCTCGGCCGGCGTGATCCGCTTGGCCTTGACCGCCTCCTCGGCGAGGGCGCGGAACTGCTCCATCAGGCGCTCCGGGCGGTATTCGACGTAGCTCAGCACGTCGCCGACCGAGTCGCCGCTCAGCTCCTGCACGTAGTCGATGTCGCCGTCCTCGTCGACCTGCACGCTGACGACGTTGGTGTCGCCGAAGAGGTTGTGGAGGTCGCCGAG
>CAYLUN010000245.1:0-2912 GCA_964386865.1 uncultured Lentisphaeraceae bacterium
TGGTACTGGATCAGCGACAACCTCTCGAAAGAGGGCATCACGCGTGATCTGGAGGCCATGGCGCGCGTCGGTATCGGCGAGGCGCTGATCGGTAACATCGTGGATCCCGACACGCCGCTGGGTGACGTGAAGCTGCTGTCGGAGGCGTGGAACGAATGCATGGTTCACGCGGCGGTCGAGGCCAAGCGCGTGGGTGTGAATATCGGCGTCTTCAACGCGCCCGGCTGGAGCCAGTCCGGCGGTCCCTGGATCGCGCCGACGCAGGCGATGCGGTATGTGGCATCGTCTGAGACGCGTGTGAAGGGGCCGGCGAAGTTTGAGGCGAAACTGCCGGTGCCGAAAGAGCCCTTTCAGGACATTGCCGTGCTGGCTTACCCCGCGCCGAAAGCGGAGGCGGAGGCCTTTCGGCCCGTGACTGTACGCAGCTTGCCCGAGCTTCCGGACACGGGAAATCTGTTCGACGGGCGCACCGATACGGGTTGCGCTTTCCCCGACGGCGCCAACCAGCCGGGCCAGAGCGTCGTCATCGATTTCGGTTTCGAGGCGCCGGTAACCGCCCGCAGTTTGTCACTTGTCACGGCGCTCGGCAGCTATTCGGCGAAATGCGAGCTGTACGCAGCGGACAGCCAGGGCGGCTATCAGCGGGTGCGTGAGTTCGCGCTGGATCGCCGCGGCCTGGGCCGGCCAGCCTATTCGGTCAACGTGGGGTTTCTGATCCACGGACCGGTCGTCGTCGCTTTTCCCGCGACAACGGCGCAGTCCTTCCGGCTGAAGATGACGGTCGAGTCGGTCGAGGTGGGGCCGGGGCTCTCCGAGATCTCGCTCTCGGGCGCGGCGCGGCTGAACCGGGTGATCGAGAAGCAGCTCGGCAAGATGCACCCGACGCCGTTGCCCGACTGGGGCTCATACCTGTGGCCGAATCCGACTGAGCCGGAGTCCGCTGCGTTGATGATCGCTCCGGACCGGATCTTAAACCTCAGCGACAAGATGTCCGCCGATGGCACGCTACGCTGGGAGGTGCCGGAAGGCGAGTGGACGATTCAGCGCGCGGGCATGACACCCACCGGTGCGCACAATCACCCGACTACCGATCAGGGGCGCGGCCTCGAGGTGGACAAGATGAGCCGGGCGGCGATCGAATCCCACTTCGACGCCTTTGTCGGCCCTTACCTCCAGCGCGTGCCGCAAGAGGCGCGCGCGGCAATCAGGCATGTGGTCATTGACAGCTACGAGGTCGGTTCGCAGAACTGGACCGACGGTTTCCACGAGACGTTCCGGAAGACCTTCGGGTACGACCCCCGTCCGTGGCTGCCGGTGCTGACGGGGCGGATCGTCGGCAGCGCGGACCAGTCCGACCGCTTCCTCTGGGATCTGCGCCGCCACATCGCCGAGCGTACCGGAACGGAGTATGTGGGAGGTTTGCGCGACATCGCCCATCGCCACGGTCTGCGCCTGTGGCTGGAGAACTACGGCCACTGGGGCTTCCCCGGCGAGTTCCTGCAGTATGGCGGGCAGAGCGATGATTTGGGCGGTGAATTCTGGATCAGGGAAGGTTCGCCGGTCTCGCAGGGCGGTCTGGAACTGCGGGCCGCCTCGTCAGCCGCGCACCTTTACGGTAAGAGGCAGGTCTATTCCGAGGCGTTCACATCCGCACGCTCGTTCATGGAAGCGCCCGGCAATATTAAAACGCTCGGGGACTGGGCGTTCTGTCACGGCATTAACCACTTTGTCCTGCACGTCTATATCCATCAGCCGTGGAATGACCGCAAACCGGGCGTGAACGCCTGGTTCGGCACGGAATTCAACCGGCACAACACCTGGTTCGAGCAGTCGAAATCGTGGATCGACTATCTGCGGCGCTGCCACTTTATGTTGCAACGCGGCACGAGCGTGGCGGACGTCGCGTACTTCATCGGCGAGGATGCGCCGAAGATGACCGGTACGCGGCAGCCGGCCCTGCCTGCGGGGTATGACTACGACTACATTAACGCCGAGGTCCTGCTCCAGCGTGCGCGCGTGGTGAACGGGCGGCTCGCGATTCCGGACGGCCCTTCTTACGCGCTGCTGGTGCTCCCGCCGCAGGACACGATGCGGCCGGAGCTGCTGAGCCGCATCCGCGACCTGGTCAGCGAGGGCGCGCGCGTATTCGGGCCGCCGCCTGCGCGGTCGCCGAGTCTGGCGGGGTTTCCCGCGTGCGATCAGCAGGTCGCTCGGCTCGCCGAAGCGCTCTGGGGCGACCTCGCAAAGCGGGATGGAACCGGGCTCGTTCAGCGCGCGTTCGGCAAGGGGCGTGTGTTCCTGGGCGACAATCTGGCCGGCGCGTTGCGCGAGGTCGGCGCCGAACCGGCACTGGTTGCGCCTGCGAACATTTTGTGGACACACCGCAAAGACGGAGAGGCGGAGATCTTTTTCCTGTCGAATCAGAATAAAGAGCCGGTTCTTGCGGAGCTCTCTTTCCGCGTGTCCGGACTGGCTCCCGAACTCTGGTATCCGGATACGGGGAAACGTGAGACGTCCGCCTGGTTTGAGCCGAACGGTGTCCGCACCCGTGTGCCGGTAGCGCTTGACGCGGGCGGGTCGGTCTTCGTGGTGTTCCGCAAAGCCGCAAGCGGCGCGTCCGTGGCCCGTGTGTTGAAAGACGGTGTGCCTGTTACGGCCGCTGGCGGTATCCCCTGTCCGGTGCACGTGACGCGGCTGGCTGCTGGCGGGCTGGCGCTCGCCGCCACGGAGCCGGGGCGCTACACGTTGGTGCGGACGGACGGCAAGGAGTCGGTTCTGGAGGTGTCATTGCCGCCGCCGGTGGCGTTTCCGGGGCCTTGGACGCTCCGCCTACCTGCAGGTTCCGGCGCAGAACAGACGGTGGTACTGCCGCAGTTGGTCTCGTGGTCTGAACACGCCGATGACGCGGTTAA
>CAYLUN010000246.1:0-2892 GCA_964386865.1 uncultured Lentisphaeraceae bacterium
CCGGGCTACGAGGACCACCCCAACGGCTTCAAGGCCGAGAACGGCTGGCTCGGCCCGCACGACGCGCGCCGCAGCGCCTACTGGGCGGTCTTCTCCGGCGCGTGCGGCCACACCTACGGCTGCCACGCGGTGTGGCAGTTCTGGGAGCCCGGCCGCACGCCCATCAACGTTCCGCTCACCTCGTGGCGCGACGCGCTCGAGCTGCCCGGCGCGAACCAGATGCGCCACCTGCGCGCGCTCATCGAGTCCAAGCCCTACCTGACGCGCATCCCCGACCAGGCGCTGCTCAGGCAGGGGCCCAAGGAGGAGTGGAAGCACATCGCCGTCACCAGCGACCGCACGCCCGGCCAGCGGAACGCCACCTTCGTGATGGCCTACTTCCCGCACAACGCCGAGGCCGTCTTCGACACGTCCGCGCTCGCCAAGCCCAAGCTGCGCGTCGCGTGGTTCGATCCGCGCACCGGCGCCACGCACGACCACGGTGTCCGCGACAACACGGGCGAGCTGACGATCGCGCCGCCCGCCGACCTCCACCCCATCGACTGGGTGCTGGTGCTAACGGGGGACGAGTGAAATGAACGCGCAACGCTCAACGCTCAACGCTCAACGCTCAGGGTGGGCGACGCTCCTCGGAGTCGCCCTCGCGGCCGCATCCGCCCGCGCCGCGCTGCCGGACGTGATCTTCGCGGTCGGCAAGGACGACCAGAGCTGCGCCGAGTTCGCCCTTGCGAAAGGCGCGGGCTGGCAGACGTACAAGGAGACCTTCAAGCAGCCGGTCGTCTTCACCGTGGGCACCTCTAAGCCCGAGGCCGACTGGCCCTACATCCACCCCAACACCCACGACAGATGGGCCGGCGGCCGGACGCACCCCTTCACGATCCGCTTCGCGCTCGCCGAGGCGCCGACGTCGAGCCTCACGCTGGTCGTCGGCCAGGTCAACGCGCTCGAGGCCCCGACGATCCGCCTCGACGTCAACGGCAAAGAGGTCGCCAGGCGTCCCGCGCCCGAGGGCTCGGGCGACTCGTCCGGCCACGCCGAGGGCCGGACGAAGATCGACCGCACGCTCTTCGCGATTCCGGCCGACCGCTTCAAGGCCGGCGACAACGACCTCACGCTCACGCTCGAGAACGGCAGCTGGATCATTTACGACTACGCGATGCTGTGCTCGAAGGTGCCCAAAGCCTACGAGCCGCCGGACATCACGCCCCGTGTGGTGGCGCTCAAGTCCGGCGTGTACGGCCTTTTCAGCGAAATCGTCTTCGCCACGCGCAACCACGTGAAGGACGGCCACTGGTACGCCAACTTCGGCTACTACTGCACCTCGCCTGAGCTCCGCGCCCACGGCACGCAAGGCCGCCTCTGCGCGTGGAACGTGCAGACCGGCGCGCTGCGCCTGCTCGTCGACGACCCCGAGGGCACCGTGCGCGACCCGTGCGTCAGCTACGACGCCAAGACGATCGTCTTCTCCTACCGCCCGCGCGACGCGGCCCACTTCCACCTCTACGAGATCGGCGCGGACGGCCAGGGATTGCGCCAGCTCACCGACGGCGGCTACGACGACCTCGAGCCGTGCTACCTGCCCGACGGCGGCATCGTCTTTGTCTCGGGCCGCGCCCGGCGCTGGGTCAACTGCTGGCTCACCCAGGTCGCAACCGTCCACCGCTGCGACGCGGACGGCAAGAACGTGCGCATGCTCTCCGCCAACATCGAGCAGGACAACACGCCCTGGCCCCTGCCCGACGGCCGCCTCATCTACATGCGCTGGGAGTACGTGGACCGCAACCAGGTGAACTACCACCACCTCTGGACCATGAACCCCGACGGCACGCAGCACAGCATCTTCTTCGGCAACCTGCACCCCGGCGGGCTCTTCATCGACGCCAAGCCCATCCCCGGCAGCACGGACGTGCTCTTCATCGACTCGCCCGGCCACGGCGCCGTCGAGCACAACGGCTACCTCGCGCGCGTCTCCGCCAAGGAGGGTCCCGACGCCAAGCAGAACCTGCGCCGCATCAGCAAGGCCACCGGCTACCGCGACCCGTGGGCGCTCTGCGGCGACCTCTTCCTCGCGGCGCGCAACCGCGAGATCGTGCTGATCGACAACGCCGGCACGGAGAAGGCGCTCTACGCGCTGCCTGCGGAGTTCAAGGACTGCGACCTACACGAGCCGCGACCGCTCCTGCCGCGCGACCGTGAGCCGCTGATCGCCGACAAGACCGACCTCTCCCAGCCCGACGGCGCCTTTTTCCTCGAGAACGTCTACGAAGGGCGCCAGATGGCCGGCGTCGAGAAGGGCTCGGTCAAGAAGCTGCTCGTCCTCGAGTCCCTGCCTAAGCCCATCAACTTCACCGGCGGCATGGACCCGCTCAGCTACGTCGGCACCTTCACGCTGCCGCGCGTGCTGGGCACCGTGCCGGTCGAGCCCGACGGCTCCGCGCACTTCTCCGCGCCTGCCCTGCGCCCGCTCTTCTTTGTCGCCCTCGACGCGAACGGCCGCTGCGTCAAGCGCATGCAGAGCTTTACGCAGCTCATGCCCGGCGAGCGCCAGGGCTGCACCGGCTGCCACGAGGAGCGCGCCAGCGCCCCGCGCCCCTACGCCTCCGCCGGCGCTGTCAGCGCGTCGCGCCGCAAGCCGTCGCCGATCGACGCCTCCGACCGCGCCTTTGACGTGCCCGACTTCCCGCGCCACGTCCAGCCCGTGCTCGACCGCCACTGCGTGCGCTGCCACAACCCCGACGACCGTAAGGGCGGCGTCGACCTGTGCGGCGACCGCGGCCCGATGTTCTCCATGGGCTACTACGCGCTCGCCGCCTGGGGGCAGATCACGGACGGACGGAACTTCGCCAAGAGCAACTACGCGCCCTACGCGCTCGGCAGCGGCGGCAGCCCGCT
>CAYLUN010000247.1:0-2848 GCA_964386865.1 uncultured Lentisphaeraceae bacterium
CCACAACCTTCGGCTTCGGAGGCCGACACTCTATCCAGTTGAGCTACAGGCGCAAAAAGTCCTATTATATTAAAAGCTGGGCCGCGAAACTGCAAGCCTCATGTTTGGGTTTTACGTCCCGCTGATTTCAAAGGTGTTCGACGTTGTGCTGGCGCTGGACACAAACCTTCGTGAGACGACGTCCGTTGCCAGCTGCCAGCCGGTGTTGAGACTGTTATGGCGCCAATTGCGCAGCTCGACGATCAAGTTGCACACGCCGGAAACGCAGCCGATCTCGTCGAAAAGGCCGCCGACCATGATCGGGGTCAACTCGGGCGAAACGCCGGGAAGAAGCAAGAGGTCGCCTTGAATATACACGGTTCCGCGGCAGGTGTGAAACGACAGCCAGCCCAGATCGATCTGGTGCCGCACGAAGACGCGGCGGACGCTGCTGTTCACTTCCAGATCAGGCACCGTGCGGTTGTTCATTAGCGCTCCTCGCCGTCGCCGATCAGCGCCGCGACCTTCTCGAACAGGATCTCGACGCTGAAGGGCTTGTAAAGGATGTCCGTCGTCCCCTCAAGAAAGTCGCTCTGCCAAAGCTCCAGGGCCGTTTGCGATTCCACGGTGAACGAGCCGGAGTCGCCGGTGACAAAAAGCACCGGAGGACGGTTGTCTCGGGCAAGTTCCTTGAACACCTCAAAACCGTTTTTCACGGGCATGCGAATGTCGAGGAGGATGAGATCGAACGCCTGCTCCCGGAGGAGCCTAAAGAAGTCGTCGGAGGTTGTTGCGGTGTGGGTCTGATAGCCGCGGTCATCAAGGATCCTTTTAATAAAGGTCAAAATCATCGGGTCATCGTCGAGAACGAGGATTCTTTTCATAGCTCCGCCTGCCCAGGGCTGGGCTGATTATCGGTGCGACATCGACATACGTTCAAAGCACAATAAGCGTCGCTATTGAAGCATCATACCCCCGCCGGTGTCAAGGACTCATCGGCCCGGACTCATCGGCCCGGCGCGATTGCAAACTATTGCAATCGCACAGAATTCAGAAGCCAGAAGCCAGAATTCAGGAGTTGGATGCCAACGAGTTATGTCCGATTCGCGCGAGATTCTTCCTGTCTCCTCTTTGGGAGACACCTTTTTGGGCGGCGCTTTCGTATGTAAGTCGTTGCGAAGCAATTCTGAATTCTGACTCCTGAATTCTGACTTCTGGGTGCGATGCAACGAAGTAAAATCGCACCCTCATCGGCCCGGCGCGAAGGGCGCGAAGGGGGCGTGAGGCGCGCACTCAGCGGGCGCGGTCAGGCCAGCGCCTTCAGCATCAGCGTGCTCCAGGTCATGACGCTCACGAACTGGTCAAGGCCGAACGACTCGTTGGGGCAGTGGATCTTGTCCTCCTCGCGGCCGAAGCCGACGAGCAGCGGAGCCGAGCCGGAGAGGTGCCGCAGGGTGGCCACAATGGGGATGGACGCGCCCTCCCAGCGGAAGAGCGGGCCGCGCGCGTCCATCTGCTGCAGCACGTCCGCGGCGAGGCGGAAGACCGGCGAGTTGAGCGGCAGCCGGAACCCCGGCGCGCCGACGCACGGCTCCGTGAACGAGAGGGTCATGCCGCGCGGGCAGCGGCTCTCGAGGTGCTTCTGAACGGCCGCGAACGTCTCGGCGGGGCTCTGGTCGGGCACGAGCCGCATGCTGAGCTTGGCGAGAGCCGTGGCGGGGATGACCGTCTTGGAGCCGGGGCCGCCGTAGCCGGAGTGGATGCCGTTGATTTCGATGGTGGGCATGAAGCTGCCGCGCGTGACGGGGTCGAGGGCTGCCGCGCCGCCTGCGGGCGGGCAGCCGACCTCCTGCTGGTACTGTTCGTCGCTGAGCGCGCCCTGCCGGGCGAGCGCGCGCTCCTCGTCGGAGGGCGGGTGCACGCGGTCGCAGAAGCCTTCGACGGCTACGGAGCCATCGTCGCCGTGGAGCGACGCCAGCAGCTTCGCGAGCCCCTGGGCGGGGTTGGGGGCCACGCCGCCGTGGGTGCCGGAGTGCAGGTCGTGGGCGGGCCCCGTGAGGGTGACCGTGAGGTGCTGCACGCCGCGCAGGCCGGCGGTGATGGCGGGGCGCCTGTCGGGCCCGCAGGAGGTGTCGCTCACCATCAGCACGTCGGCCTGCAGGCGGGAGCGGAGCAGCGGAGCCAGGTCGGTGAGCGCGGAGCTGCCGCTCTCCTCCTGCCCTTCGAACACGAGCTTGATGGTCGGCAGCTGCGCGCCCGCTTCAATGAGCGCCTTGACGCCCTGCAGGAAGCCGAAGAGCTGGCCCTTGTTGTCCTGGGCGCCGCGCGCATAGACGCGGCCGTCGATGAGGGTGGGCTCGAAGGGCGGAGTCTGCCAGCCGCTGAGCGGGTCTTCGGGCTGGACGTCGTAGTGGCCGTAGAAAAGAACCGTCATCGACCCCTCAGCCCCGAGGCGCTCGGCGAAGAGCACGGGAACGGGCAGCCCGCTCGAAGGGGTCAGGATATCGACGTCGAAGCCCAGCGGGCGCAGGAACAGCTTCAGCCACGTGGCGGCGCGGGCGCAGTCCCCCAGCCGTTTGGGGTCGGTGCCCACGGTGGGCAGCCGCAGCAGGGCGAACCAATCCTCGAGAATCGTCGCGCGGTGCGCGCCGAAGTAGGCGGGTGCGAAGGCGGAATCTATCGTCATATCGAGCCTCTGAAGTAAAAAGTGGAAAACCCAGTGCCGGGACCGCGACAGACAGAATAGCAGAAGCGGGGCTGCTGAGGCAAAAAAGAACCGTTGGCTTAAGCTTGCGCAAAAACCAACGGCTCAAAATGGAGGTGCGAAGCGGAATTGAACCGCTGTTCGAGGTTTTGCAGACCTCTGCCT
>CAYLUN010000248.1:0-2825 GCA_964386865.1 uncultured Lentisphaeraceae bacterium
TCATAGTTGCGGGGCACGTTTGCCTCGACGTCATTCCGACATTTCTTCATGGCGCGGAGTCGCTGGGCGAGGTGTTGCAACCGGGCAAGCTGGTGGACATGGGCCCTGCGGTGCTCTCGACGGGCGGCGCGGTGGCGAACACGGGGCTGGCGCTGCACCGGCTCGGGCTGCCCGTGCGGCTGATGGGGAAAGTGGGGGCGGACGCGTTCGGCGCGGCCGTGCTCGACCTGTTCAAGCGGCAGGACGAGGCGCTGGTCAGGGCCATGATCGTCGATTCGTCCGTGGCGACCTCCTACACCGTGGTGATCAATCCACCCGGCATCGACCGCGTTTTCCTGCATTGTCCGGGGGCGAACGACACGTTCTGCGCGGACGACGTGACGGACGAACTGCTGGAGGGCGCGGACCTCTTCCATTTCGGCTATCCGCCGCTGATGAAGGCGTTCTACAGCGACGTCGGCGAACTGGCCCGGCTCTTCAAGAAGGTGAAGGCGCTGGGGCTGGCGACCTCGCTCGACATGGCGCTGCCTGATCCGGCCTCGCCGGCGGGCCGGGCCGACTGGCCGGAAATCTTGAATCGAGCCTTGCCGCAGGTGGACGTGTTCGCGCCAAACTTCGAGGAGATCATGTTCATGCTGAACCGCGAACGGGGCCTCGAGGTGCGCGCGCGTGCGGCAGAAGGCGTGCCGCTGGGAGGCCTGGCCGAGGATGAGGTTAATGCCGTTGCGGAGGCGCTACTCGCGCGTGGCGTGGCGGTGGTCATGCTCAAGCTCGGAAACCAAGGCGCATTTTTGCGTGTCACTGCTGACGCGGCCCGGTTGGCGGCTTGCGGCTGTTTCGCCGCCGAGGCCTGCGGCGCCTGGGCGGGTGCGGCGTTTTACGCCCCTTGTTTCGAGGCGACGGTTGCCGGGACGACCGGATCTGGAGATTGCACGGTTGCCGGACTTCTCTCCGCCATAGCGAAGGGGCTGGGGCCTGCGGAGAGTTTACGCATGGCGGTCGCCGTCGGGGCGGCCAGCGTCGAAGCCGCGGACGCGACCAGCGGGGTGCCTGACTGGGCGGCTCTGGAGGAACGCGTTCGCTCCGGATGGGGGCGAGAACAGCCGCGCATCCGGTTTCAAGCGGAGAGGGCTTGACGCCATGCCGCTGTATGTCCATTTTGGAGCAGGCAACATTGGGAGGGCATTGGCTGGGCCTGTCTTTCGCAATGCGGGTTACGACGTGCTGTTTGTCGATGCGTCGGCGTCCCTCGTGGATGCGATCAGGAGACGGCGGGGTTATCGCGTGGTCGTCAAGGACGATCTCCCGCCTGGCGCTGCGGACGTGCTTGAAGTCAGCGGGGTCGACGCCGTCACGGTTCATGACGTTGAGGCCATTCGGGATGCGGTCGCGCATGCGGACCTTCTCGGAACGGCAGTCGGGGCCGGGCCGTTGCCGCAGGTGCTGAAAACCTTAGTTCCCGGTCTGCTGGAGCGAGGCGGGCGGCCGGTGTCGATTCTGCTGTGCGAGAATCTGCTCGGTGCGGCGGCGCTCGGAAGAGCGGTTCTTCGCGAAAGCCTTCCGGACGGTTTTCGCTTGGACGAGAAGGTCGGGCTGGTTGAGACGAGCATCGGCAAAATGGTGCCTCTGATGCCGCCGGAGGCGCGCCGGCGTGACCCGCTCGAGGTCTGGGCGGAAGCCTACAACACCATCATCGCGGACCGGAGCGGGTTTGTCGGCCCTCTGCCGGGGTGCCGCGAAGGGCTGGAGCTGAAGGACAACTTTCAGGCGTATGTGGAGCGCAAGCTGTATGTCCACAATCTCGGCCATGCGACGTGCGGCTGCCACGGGTATCTGAGGGGGCATACACTGATCGCCGATGCGATCGCGGATCCCTTGGTGCTGCGGGAGACCCGGGCTGTGATGATGGCGTCGGCAAGGGCGCTGGCCAGGCGCTATGAGCGGGAATTCACAGAGGGGGCGCTGGCGGTTCATGTCGAGGATCTGCTGCGGCGCTTCGGCAACCGGGCGCTTGGCGACACCGTCTTCCGGGTCGGCCGGGATCTGATGCGCAAGCTTGCGCCGGGCGACCGGTTTGTGGGCGGCTTGCGCCTGGTGCTGGCCGAAGGCGGCGACGCGAAACCCGTCTGCCGCGCGCTCCGGGCGGCGCTCTGCTTTCAGGCTGCGGACGAACACGGGCGTCACGATCCGGCCGATCGAAAGTTCCGTGAACAGGTGGCCAGGCTGGGCGTTGATGAAGTGCTGCGGACACACTGCGGGCTGACAGACGTGGAGCGCACGGTGGTCTGGAGCGTGGACAAGGTAGCAGACGAGGGGAGTAGCCGGCATGAGCATGTTTGAAACAGTGGGCAAGGGTGACGGAACGGGTGAGCGCAAAGAGAATACTTTGATAAAGCTGGAGCGCATGCGCACGGCGCTGAGCCACCGCGAGCCAGACCGCGTACCGATCAGCGACTTCTTCTGGGGCGGGTTCATCCGGCGCTGGCGCCAGGAGCTGGGTCTGCCGCCGGATGCCAACCCGTACTATTATTACGATCTGGACTGGATCTGCACCGTGCCGAACATGGACCCGTGGATCCGGCCGTTCGAGACGCTCAAGGAGACGCCGCAGGAGGTGACGGTCAAGACCGGCTTCGGCGCCATCATGCGCAAGGTCTTCGACTTCCCCATGCCGGAGTTCGTGGGCTTCGAGGCCGATACGCTGGAGAAACTTGAGGAGGCGGTCGAGACGTTCGACCGGCCGGACGACCCGCGCCGTTTCTTCAGCGCGGGGGACAACCAGATTGCGGGCGTGGGTGACGGCTTCGAGCGCAACAGCCCGCCGT
>CAYLUN010000249.1:0-2797 GCA_964386865.1 uncultured Lentisphaeraceae bacterium
TCGGCCGCGGCCAGCGCGAGCTGATCATCGGCGACCGCAAGACCGGCAAGACCACGATCGCCGTCGACACAATCCTCAACCAGGCCGGCCAGAACGTCCACTGCTTCTACGTGGCCGTCGGCCAGAAGCTCTCGACCGTCGCGTCGCTCCACCGGCTGCTGGCCGAGAACAACGCCATGTCGTACACCACCATCGTGCTGGCGAACGCCTCCGAGCCCGCCCCGCTTCAATACCTCGCGCCCTACACCGGCTGCGCCATGGCGGAGTACTGGCGCGACCGCGGCGGACACGCGCTCTGCATCTACGACGACCTCACCAAGCACGCGCAGGCCTATCGCCAGATGTCCCTGCTCCTCCGCCGCCCGCCGGGCCGCGAAGCCTTCCCCGGCGACATCTTCTACCTGCACAGCCGCCTGCTCGAGCGCGCCGCCAAGCTCTCCGACGAAATGGGCGGCGGCAGCCTCACCGCCCTGCCGATCGTCGAAACGCAGGCCAACGACATCTCCGCCTACATCCCCACCAACGTGATCTCCATCACGGACGGGCAGATCTTCCTCGAGGCCAGCCTCTTCCACGAGGGCCAGCGGCCGGCCATCAACCCCGGCGTCTCGGTTTCGCGCGTGGGCGGCGACGCGCAGGTGAAGGCCATGAAGCAGACCGCCGGCCCCATGCGCGTGCTGCTGGCGCAGTACCGCGAGCTCGAGGCCTTCATGCGCTTCTCGTCCGACCTGGACGCCAACACCCTCGATCAGCTGGCCGTCGGCCGCACGCTGATGCGCGTGCTGCGCCAGCCGCCGAACCAGCCGGTGGCCGTCCACAAGCAGGTGGCCGTCCTCTACGCGGGCACGCAGAAAGCGTTCGTGAAAGTGCCCGACCTGCACCTGCAGGAGGCGATGAAGGCGATCTACGAAGCGATCGACGCGCGCGAGCTCGGCCAGGCCTACACGGCCCGCTTCCAGGCCAAGCCCGCGATGGACGACGAGCTTAAGCAGATGCTGAACGTCCTGATCGAGGACGTGGTCAAGAAATACCGCAAGAGCTAACGCGCGGCGGACGGTGTGAACCATGGCGAACTTTCGTGAATACAGTGCCCGGCTGGCGTCGATGAGCGGCATGCGGCGCGTGACAGCCACCATGAAAATGGTGGCCGCCTCCCACCTGCACCGCGCTCAGACGGAGCTGAAGCTGCCGGAGCCGTTCGCCGCCGCCCTGTGGGCGCTCGTTCCCGTGGTGAAGCAGGATGCGTTCGCCACGCACCGCATCTGCCTGCCACCGCCCGAGCGCGACAGCCGCGTGCTGCTGCTGATCCTCACGTCGAACCGCGGCCTGTGCGGCGCGTTCAACAACTCGGTCATCCGCGAGGCGCGGCGCTGGACCCGGGAGCAACGCGAGGCGCGAGGCGCGCGGTTCGACGCGATCTACGCGGGGCAGAAAGGCTACGCGGCCCTGTGGCGCGAGCTGCCGCCTTGCCTGAAGGCCACCGACATCTCGGTGCACCCGCAGGCCAAGGAGACCATGGCCCTCTCCAAGCACGCGGTGGACGCGTTCCTCTCCAAAGAGGTCGACGAGGTCTGGATTGTGGGCAACCGGTTCATCAGCGCGATGACTCAGCAGCCGCGCGTCCAGCGCCTGCTGCCCTACCAGGAGCGGCCGCAGATCGCGCAGCCCACGAAGCTGCCTACGGAGGTGCCGCTGCTGATCGAGCCCGACGACGTGCGCATGCTCGAGGCGATCACGCGCCAGTGGATCCACCTCGGCGTCTACCACGCGCTGCTGCACAGCGTGGCAAGCGAGCACGCGGCCCGCGTGATGGCGATGGAGAACGCGACGGTCAATCTTCGACGCATGGAGAAGGAGCTGATGCTGCTGCGCAACCGGGCGCGGCAGGCGGCGATCACCAACGAGCTGACCGAGATCGTCAGCGGCGCGGAATCATTGGGTTAAACCTTGTAGGGGCCGGCCCCAGCGCCTGCCCGGATATCAGAGGTCGTTATGAGTGAAGTGAAGTCTGACACAGTGAATCGCGGGCGCGTCATCCAGGTCTTGGGCGCGGTGGTGGACGTCGAGTTTCCGGACGGCAACCGGCCGCGCCTCCTCTCCGCGCTGGCCACCACCAACGCGCTCCTGAGCGACAAGCCCGACAACCTGGTGCTGGAGGTGGCGCAGCACCTCGGCGACTGCCGCGTGCGCACCATCGCCATGGACTCGACCATCGGCCTCGTGCGGGACGCGAGCGTGCGCGACCTCGGCCAGCCCATCACCATGCCGGTCGGCAAGCCCACGCTCGGGCGCGTGATGAACCTGCTCGGCGAGCCCGTCGACGGCAAGGGGCCGATCAACTCCGACCTTCGCCTGCCGATCCACCGCCAGCCGCCGCCCTTCCTCGCGCAGAACCCGGAAGCCCAGGTGCTGGTCACCGGCATCAAGGTCATCGACCTGCTGACGCCCTACCGCAAGGGCGGCAAGATCGGCCTCTTCGGCGGCGCGGGCGTGGGCAAGACCGTGCTGATCCAAGAGCTGATCCACAACATCGCGCACGAGCACGGCGGCTACTCGGTCTTCGCGGGCGTCGGCGAGCGCACGCGCGAAGGCACGGCGCTCTACCAGGAGATGGCCAGCGCGGGCGTGCTCGACAAGACCGCGATGATTTTCGGCCAGATGAACGAGCCGCCGGGCGCCCGCGCCCGCGTCGCGCTCTCCGCGCTGACCCTCGCCGAGTACTTCCGCGACGAGGAGGGCAAGGACGTGCTGCTCTTCGTCGACAACATCTTCCGTTTCACCCAGGCGGGCTCCGAGG
>CAYLUN010000250.1:0-2771 GCA_964386865.1 uncultured Lentisphaeraceae bacterium
CCCGCGCCGAGGCGTATTTCACGCTGGCCGACCGGCTGCGCATGGGCCACGTCCGGCTGCCGGACGATGACCTGCTGCGCGAGGAGCTGGCCTTCGCGCGTTACGATGTCGGCAGCTCGCCGCTGAAGCTGGTGCCCAAGCACAAGCTGCCCCACTCGCCCAACCGCTCGGACGTGATCGCGATGATCTTCTGGGAGCTGCCCGAGGTGATGGGCGACGGCGTTGCCGAGGCCGCCGCTCTCAGCGCGGAGATCGCCTCGCCCACGCGTCGCCGCCGCGACCGTGAGGAAACTGCGGGCAGCGTTTGGGATGACTGAGAAAAGGAATTGGAGGTTTCAACATGAACGGTGAATTGATGGCGAGCGACAAGGCGCGGTTCGCCGCGCTGAAGACCGCGATAGACGCGGACCTCTCCGACCGGCGCGACTGGTTCGCGCGGGCGGAGAAGAACCGGACCGAACGTTTCAAACGGCAGAATACGGCCAAGCCGGTTTATGACGGTGCGCCGAACCTCGTTGATCCTCTGATCGACGATATGGTCCGCGAACTCAAGCAGAGCTGCGTCACGGTGCTGTGGCAGGCCCCCCGGCTCGCCCAGTTCATCGGGCTCGATCCCGTGGCCGTGGAATACGCCGAAGCCGCCGAGGCGGTCTTCGACTTCCACCTGCGCCACGGCTGCAAGACACGCGCCCGCGTGTCGCAGATCGTGGATGACGAACTGACGTTCGGCTTCGGCGTCGCGAAGCTGGTCGAGGCCCCCGGCCGCGGCGTGCTGCCGGTGCCCGACTTCCTGCCCGTGTCGCCGCTCTCCGTGGTGGTGCCGACCGCCACGGGCGAGTTCTCCGAAGCCGAGCGCGTCTGCCACATGATGAAGTTCACCCGGGCCGAGTTCCGCCGGGCGGTCGCCGCGAACGGCTGGGACGAGGAGACCGCGCGGCTGCTCCTCGCGACGGTGCTCGTCAAGAAGGCCGGCTCGGATCAGAGCGGCACGGTCTACGCGATGCGCGACATTGGCGAGGACCGGGCGCGGTTCCGCGACTCGGCGCTGGCCAACTCGCAGACCATGGTGGACGTGTGGGAAGTCTACTACGAGACCGCCGACCTCGGGCGGCGCGTCTGCTGCTTCTGCCCGCAGTTTCCGGATCTCGTCCTCTCCGACCGTCCCTGGACCTGGGTCGCGCTGATCGGCGTGGAGTCCGAACCGCCGGTGCGCGAATGGCCCTTCGTGCAGTTCCGCAACGAGGACGCCACCGGCTTCTACAACACGCGCGGCATCCCCGAGATCCTGGAGGTCGACCAGAAGGAGGCCTCCACGTACCGGACCACGCGGGCCATCGCCATCGACTTCGCGGGCAAGCCGTTCCTCTCCGGACACAAGCGCTCGACGCCCTTCCGCTTCCGCGCGGGCGAGTTCCTCGACGGCATGGAGATCGTCTGGGCCAAGAACCCCGGCGTGGACCACGTCTACCAGCAGGACTATTCGCGCAACCTCGCCATGAAGCGCGTGGGCTCCACGCAGGGCGCGATCGCGAGCGTGGCCGGCGCGGATCAGCGCAAGACCGCCACCGAGGTCAACGCCATGATGTCCGCCGCGAACGGCATGTCCACCGACGCGGTCGACCGCTTCGCCGAGCCGTTCGCGCAGCTCTTCTCGATGATGTGGCTTTTCATGTCGCGGCACGCGCGGGCGCAGGGCGGCAAGACCGGGCTCACGCTCGCGGGCGGCGCGGTGCTCGCGCATCCGGCGTGGTCGGGCGAGTACTGCATCTCGACCGGCGTGTCGGGCCGCTCGGTCAACCAGCACCGCACGCTGGCCAGCCTCACGAACATGGGGCAGCTCGCGCCGGTCATCGAAAGCATGACGCAGACGCTCGGGCCGGAGTCGGTCAAGGCGTTCATGCTCTGGATCTTCAACACGGTGGATACCGAACTGGCCCGCCGGATCCAATCCGGGCCGGGAACGAAGGAGGTCAAGAATGCAGCCGTTTGATACGACGGGGCGGCGTTTGCCGCTGCCGAGGGCGCGTTACGAAGCGCCCGAACCTTGGAAGGACGCGGACCAGAAACAGCTCCTGCAGTTTCTGAAAACGCCGTCGGGCACCAAGTTCCTGCTGACGCTGCACGATGTCGCGGCCGGGCGGGCGCTCTCGGTGGCCGAACGGACGCCGCACGATTACGGGATCACGGCGGGCATGTCAGTCATGCTCGGCCTGATCGAGAACATGGCGAGTGAAACCGAAGAAGAGCAAAACGAATAGGACAAAGGAGAGTTATGAGCAAACCCGATGACGTTGCAAAGGAATTGATTGACCAGGCTGCCGCCGACAAAGCGGTTGCAGACAAGGCCGCTGCCGACAAGGCTACGGCGGATCAGGCCGCTGCTGATAAAGCCGATGCCGACAAGGTTGCGGCGGATCAAGCGGCTGCTGACAAAGCCGCCGCCGACAAGGCTGCAACGGATCAAGCGGCTGCCGATAAGGCCGTGGCGGACAAGGCGGCGGCTGACAAGGTAGTCACCGATCTCACTGTTGAGCGGGACGCTTTCAAAACGGAGCGCGACACGCTGACCACTGAACGTGACACGCTGAAGACCGAGCGCGACACCCTCAAAACGGAGCGCGACGCGCTCAAGGCCGAGGTTGACCGGCTGGAGAAGCTGACCGGCAAAGCCGCGAAACCTCCGGCGGCCGGTGGCGGGGGCGATAAGAAACTCACTGCCGACGAATGGCTGGCCGAGCAGTTGAAGAAATAGGCTACGTTGCGACGCGCCA
>CAYLUN010000251.1:0-2706 GCA_964386865.1 uncultured Lentisphaeraceae bacterium
GCGAAGGAACAGACAAGCCCGCCGCTCGCGGAACGGGAACAAACGAGAGGGTGGCCTTTTGAACGATTAGGATTAGGATTAAGATTACGATTACGAAGGCTGCTGAACCCTCTTAATCATAATCGTGCTCTTAATCTTAATCCTCTTGAAGTTAGCGGCAAGCCCGCTCAAAACATGAAAGATCCGGGATACTTGTTATGCACCCACTGGCAGGCACCATACTGACGCTCCTCTTCGCCGGACTGGCGGCCTATGCCCGCTGGGGTAAGGCACGCTGGCTGCACGGGCTGGGCTTCACCTTCGCCGTGTTCGCCTTCGGCGCGGCGGCGCTGACCTTTCCGGCCGCCTTCACCTCCTGGGGCGGGTTCGAGCTGAAGCGGGCGATCGCTCCCCTCGTCCAGGTGATCCTCTTCGGCATGGGCATGACCCTGAGCGTTGAGGACTTTGCGCGCGTGCTCAAGATGCCCAAAGCCATCCTGATCGGCGTCGTTCTCCAGTACTCCATCATGCCGACCTGCGGCTACCTGTGCACACGCATCTTTGGACTTGAAGGCGAGGTAGCCGCCGGGCTCATCCTGATCGGCTCGTGTCCCGGCGGCGTCTCCTCGAACGTGATCACCTATCTCGCCCGCGGCAACGTGCCGCTCTCCGTGACCATGACCGCCTGCTCGACGCTGGTGTCGCCGCTCATGACGCCTCTGGCCATGAAGCTTCTCGCGGGCACGTACGTGCCGATCGCCTTCCTGCCCATGATGGGCTCGATCGTGACGATGATCATCCTGCCGCTGGTCGCGGGCATCCTGATCTACCGCTACCTGCCGCGTTTCGCCGCCGCGCTGGTCCGGGTCCTTCCCTTCCTCGCCATGCTCTCCATCTGCATCATCATCGCTATCACCATCGCGTTGTCGCGCGGCGACCTGCTGACTGTCGGCCTCGCCTTGCTCGGCGCTTCGGCGGTTCACAACGCGCTCGGCTATCTGCTCGGCTATCAGGGCGCGAGGCTGGCCGGCCTCGACGCCCGCGACTGCCGCACCGTCGCGCTGGAAGTGGGGCTCCAGAACGGCGGCATGGCTACGGGCCTGGCCTTCAACGTGCTCAAGAGCGCCCAGGCCGCGCTGGCCGCGGCCACCTTCGGCCCGTGGAGCGCGGTGACCAGCTCCGCTCTGGCGTCGTGGTGGCGGCGGGGCAGCGATGAGAGTTGAACAACAAAACACATGGAGCTTCACGAAAAAGGGGGACTCAATGAAATATGTTTCTGTTGCAAGTCTGGCGATTCTGGGTACGCTGCTGATCCATGCGGCCGATGCGCCGCCGGTCGCCCGCTGGACGCTGGACGCGGTTGAGAACGGCAGGGTCGCTGAAGCGGGCGGACGTTTTCATGGCCAGGCCCATGGCGCGCTCCAGCAGGCGCCGGGCGCGGAGGGTGGTGCGCTCGTTCTCGAAGGTTCGTCCTCACTCATAACCGTGCCAATCGCGCCGGAGCAGAGCATCGGCGAGGGGCCGTTCACTGTGGCGGCGTGGGTCAATCTTTACGAAGTCGGAAGCGAGCAGCGGATGCTTGTTGCAAAAAACGACTACACCGCAGATTTGCGTGAGTGGGGGTTGATGTGTGATCGCGACGGGCTTTTCAGATTCTATGTGCATGCCGGAACCTGGAAGACCCTGGCAGCCAGGACCGTTCCGAAAGCGGGTCGCTGGTATCATGTCGCCGTGTCGGTTGAGAGTGGGCGCGGACGCATCTATGTGAACGGCGTTATGGAAAGCGCTGGCGGGCTTGCGGCTGCGCCTGCCACGGACGCGCCTTTGTCGCTGGGCGGGGTGCTCAGCGGCGGCAAGCCGATGCAACTGCTGCATGGCGCGCTCGACGAGGTGGCGGTCTGGCGCGCGGCGCTTTCCGCAGAGGAGATCGCCGCTCTCGCGGACAAGCAGCCCGCGCCGCACAAAATCCCGGAGATCGCCAAGCCGGTCACGCTCTGGAGCGGCGGCGAGCTGCCCAAGAGCGCCGACCTCACGCCGCTTGAGGGCGTCGAGTGCCGTGTTCTCAAAAAGCGGTTTCCCGACACCGACGGCTGCCGCTGGACGCTCGGCGTCGGGCTGGCCTGGCACAAGGGCAAGCTCTACGCCTCGTACGGCTTCAACAAGGGCGAGGAGAACACGCCGACGGAAGAGGCGCATGTGCGCGTCAGCGGCGACGGCGGTAAGACGTGGGGCGCGCCGGTTGTGATGGATCAAGGGGAGGGCAATCTCGGCGTCAGCCACGGTGTGTTCCTGTCGCACAAGGACAAGCTGTGGGCCTTTATGGGGGCGTTCTACGACACGTTCCAGCGCACCCACACGCGCGCCTACACACTGGACGAAACCACTGGTGCCTGGGAGCAGCAAGGCGTGGTGGTAGACGCCGGCTTCTGGCCGATGCAAGAGCCACAGAAGATGGCTGACGGAAACTGGATTATGGCCGGGGCGCGCGTGGACCGGGGCGACGGCGACCAACGGGCGCTGCCCGCCGTTGCCATCAGCCGGGGGGACGACTTCACCAAATGGGATCTGGTGGTCATTCCCGCCGCGCCGGAACTGGGCAGGATATGGGGCGAATCGACCGTGCTCGTGGAGGACAAGCGCCTCACCAACATCTCCCGCTACGGCGCGAAGGCGCTCGCGCTCGTTTCGTTCAGCGAGGACTTCGGGCGCACCTGGACGCCGACGCGC
>CAYLUN010000252.1:0-2704 GCA_964386865.1 uncultured Lentisphaeraceae bacterium
ACCGAAGCGTTGGCGTGACCGTGTGCAACGGCGCGGCGTCGGGTTCCGGAAGCGGTCTGAGTGGCGGCAACGGCGGTGTACCGTGCCGGCCTTGGATTGGGAGGGTCCGGGAGGGAAAGGCCCGGCCCATGGCTGCCGCAGGCGTTCCGCGCGTCAGCGCGTGTGCGGGGAGCCGCCGGAGTCTGCGCGTATCCCGCGCAAGCGCCCCCGCCCGGAGGGAATGGCGGCGGGGCGGCGGCGTCTGGCGGCGCCGCAGGCGATGACCTTTACGGCGCGGGGATGGGGGTCCCCGCGCCGCCCGGCGATTTTTCGTTGTCCTTCAAGTAGGCTTTATGTAAGACTTCCGAGTTATTCAATCCGCGTTGCCGCTTAAAGACTACTGCGATTTTCAACACAAAGCCTACTTCGGCCGCTGATGCAAAAAGAAACTCAGACGAAACACCGCAAGAGTGGCCAATTACGGAGACTCGCCTCTTGCTGTTTTCCGTACGAAGCCATAAGATGAGGGCCTAACTCGTATAGGGCTGACCCTGACGCGAGGTAGGCTCAATAACACTGTTCGATGCAGCGGAGAAAGATGACTAGGAATCTGAAATATGCTGTCTTGCTGTGGTTGTGCGTGACAAGCATTGTCCACGCCACACGACCATGGCCCACGATGGTTGTGAAGAGAAGAGACGGCAGTCCGGTTGCGAAGCTCCAACCGGTCCAATCCGAAGCAGTAGTCCTGCTGGAT
This sequence comes from uncultured Lentisphaeraceae bacterium, assembly GCA_964386865.1. GTDB lineage: Bacteria > Verrucomicrobiota > Kiritimatiellia > RFP12 > UBA1067 > CAYLUN01. Next base: position 737 of record CAYLUN010000252.1, read on the forward strand.
GCGAGTACGAACGTCGTATGCTCGTTCAGCACCGACGAGTTCAACCTGCCGTTACAGGTGCAGTCGACGGCAGGCTACATTTGGTACGACAACTCCATCGCCTTTGTTGACGCAAAGGAGCACACTCTCATTATCCGACTCAAGGAGCCCAGAATTGTGGCGATTGATCTGATTTCGCGGGAAGTCCTTAGAAGGATGCCGGAACATCTGAGTGCAGAGGTCGACCTCACCATACACGACGCAGGCGTCAGGTTGCTCAAGTCATCTCACCCTCGCGACCGGCAGACCGGTGCAATTGTTTGTGGGCAACTAAAGATTCGTGAAGCAGTCTCGACATTGCGCTTCCTGCTGACCGATTCAACATACGTGTCGCAGAAATCAGGCGATGCCCCGTGGGTCAACTTGTACTACGTTCGGAAAGCGGCCAAGGAGGCGCTCGAGGCAATGGGCGAACCGGTCACGGATATTCAGGTGGAGATCGTCACCGGAACGTACAAACCCTCAAGGGAATAGGAGCATCGAACAAGCCGTCGGAGGTTACCTCGCTCCGCTCGGAACCTCAACGGCGGCGTTCTGCCTGAGATATGAAGAAAAAAACGAAAGGATGCCTTTTCGGATGCTTGGCGGTTGCTGCCATCCCGGTGCTTCTCGTGATCCTCCTAATCGGAGCATGCGTTATTGATGCGTGCACTCCAAGGAATCCGGCCAAATTAGCAGCCGTACTACTCGATACACCGCTTCCAGACGGCACCGCGTCCGTGACCAAGGACGACACAGGTCCGGGACTTCCCATTCCTGGTGGTGCGTCCGACGGATACACATGGCTCGTGCTCAAGGTGCCCAGTAATCAAGTCACGAACTTCGCACAGAGGATTGCGGCCTCAGCGCACTGGAAACCTTTGCCTCTGCCGCCGGAACTGGCGGCGGGTGAGAAGTACCTACAACCGACGATTATGCACGGGGTCAAGGGACACATTCCCTTCGAGACGGCCAGAGGTTACTACCTATTCACCGACGAACAGGCCGAATACAACAAGAAATATCCGAAAAGAAGCGGGTACGAAGTCTCCAAGCCATTCTACGAACGGCCCAGCTTCGACTATATCTTAGGAGTGTTCGACGAGACCACGGGCACGATCTACGTCTGGAGTATCAACACTTAGGTCGGCAGAACCACGGCGTGGTGCCTACTCGCCACCCGCGGAGGGCGGCTCGCGGCACACGCCGGACGTTGTGCCGTTTTCTCAAAAAAGTTCGCCCTGTATTAAGCCGTCCGTGCGGCCGACCGGCTTGTCAAAGCCGCTTGCTAAGCGCTCGGTTTCGGCACGGTTCACGAAGCACTCTTCGTGAACCGCGCCGGCGTCCTCCCGTTCCGGGTGCTGTCTGCACCTGTGCAGATAGACCTCCCGCAAGCGGCCGTTCAGAAATCGCCGGACGGTCTCTGTATCGCCTTCGAAGTGAAGACATTTCGCGCAGGCGTTGTGGGCGAGTTTCATTCTTTCCGTCCTTTGTTCGTTTTGGTGTGCTCAAGCCATTCGGCGCTTGAGAGAAGGCGATCGCCCACTCTGCACAGCTCCTTGTCGTTTTTGGGCAGGACGCCGAAGCGGTTCTTCTTGAGGGTGCAGAGATAGACCGGGTTGTCCTCGGTGTTCTCGTCGGGCTGGACCATCTGGATCCAGCGCCAGGCGTCGTACCGGATGGCGTCGGAATAGCGCAGCTCGCCTTCGCGCGATTCGGTGCAGACCACGATGAACCGGACGCCGAGCGTGACCGCGAGGTCGCGCACGGTGTTGGACGCGAAGGAGACCTGCTGCTCGATGTTGAGCCGCGCCTGCGCGGGGTCGGGCTGCAGGGCCTGCAGGTAGTCGAGCACGATGAGGCGCGCGCCCCGGCGCACGACCTTGCGGACGTAGGCCGAAAGGCGGGCCGGGGTGCGGGCGCGGGCGGTGATGAAGAGCGGCCAGCCCT
>CAYLUN010000253.1:0-2676 GCA_964386865.1 uncultured Lentisphaeraceae bacterium
TGCGCTTCAGCACCGCCACGACCATGGCGTGGTTCCTCGGCGTGGCGCTGATCGGCTTCACGTATCTCCAGATCCGCATCCTGCGCAAGGTCGAGTTCCGCCGCGCGAACATGAACTGACGGCTGCGCGGAACAGACGCGGCGACTAAACAAAAGAAAAAATACTTCAGTTTTGTGCTTGCAACTATATCACAATGTGATATACCCTGTTGATGTCGAGTGGGACTGGAAGTGGCTCGAAGGAGGTTCACGATGAGTGTCACGCAAGCAGATGTGCCGCAATGGGCGCGGGCCGTACGAGGAAAACTCGGCCTGTCGCAGTCTAAGCTGGCAGCCATGCTGGGTGTTTCCTCGCGCGCCGTACAGAGCTACGAGCAGGGGTGGCGCGCCATGCCGCGGCCCGTGGCTTCGCAGTTGATGACCGTGCTGGCCATCCACTGCGATCACTCCAACCAGTCGCCGCCCTGCTGGAGCCTGACCGGCTGCCCGGATGAGACGCGTGGCCGCTGCCAAGCCCTGAAGGTGGGCCAAGGACGTTTTTGCTGGGTGCTTTCCGGCAGCGTATGCGGCAATCGCAGGGCCCCCGGAAGCGCGGCGGGCCCGCAGCCGTGCATCGGATGTGTTGTGATGAGAAACCTGCTTGATGGCCCCAGCCGGCCAACCGTTGCCGGCCCCGCGCCGTCGGCCGAAGAATCGAAACAGGAGGAACAGAAATGAAGACTCAAAGAATGCTTCTGGCGCTATGCGCCCTCTGCTTGACCCTCGCGGGGTCAGTTTACGCCCAAGGCAGCCTAACGCCCCCGGGCGCGCCGGCCCCGACGATGAGGACCCTCGACCAGCTTGAGCCGAGGATGCCCATCGGGACCGTGCCGTTCACGATCACCCAGCCCGGCTCCTACGTGGTTGTACGCAACCTCAGCGGCGCCTCAGGCTGCATCACCGTGTCGGCCTCGGACGTGACGATCGACCTGAACGGCTTCACGCTGACGGGCGACCGCTTGGTGCTCGGGCACGCCATCATCGTTGTGCCGGGCGCAGACAACGTCGCGATCCAGAACGGGGTCCTGCAGCAGTGGGGCGGCGACGGCGTACACGCGCCCGGCGTGACGGGCCTACAGCTGCGCAACGTACAGGTCACCCAGTGCGTCGGCGACGGGGTGGAGGTCGGCTCCGTCACGGTACGCGAGCTGACGGTCGCGGACAACGGCGGCGCCGGCCTGCTGGCGGGCAGCGGCACGGGCGCGGGAAAAGTGTCGGTCCAGGACATCAGCTTCATGAAGGCGGCCCGCAACGGCGCCGGCGGACTGGCGTTTGTCGGCCCCTGCGACGCGGAGGTCTGCGACTCGTCCCTGCGCGACAACACCGGGCACGGCGTCGCCTGGGCCTCCTCGGCCGCGGACGAGCACGCGCGGCTCCGCCTCGAGCGGTGCGACGTCAGCGGCAACACGGGGCGCGGGCTGCACATTGAGGAGGCCTCGGCGGTCAGAGTGGTCTGCTCAACGCGCGGAAGCTCCTTCTTGAGTAACGGCGGGGACGGCATCGCGGTGCTGCTCACGCATGCTGACGCCGGGCTCCAGCTCGACCTGCGCGAAGGCTCGGCCTCCGGCAACGGCGGCTGCGGCATGACCGTCAAAGAGGGCGACTGCAAGGATAACAGGAACGTGATCGTGGACTTCAATTTATCGCTCAACGTACTCGACGGCGGCATGAAAATTGACACGATCGAATCTCCTAGCATCTTTACCCGCGTAGTGGCTCGCGGTAACGGCGGGCGCGGCCTGGCCACCGTGGGCGGCACCTGGACGCTGGAGGACTGCACGGTCGCCGACAACGTCGGACACGGCATCGAGTCCGTGATGCGTACCGGCGGCGGGCACATCACGCTCATCAAGTTCGACGGCTGCGATGTCGCACGCAACGGCGGCACCGGCGTGTCGATCGCGCCGGACGCAGGAGGCGGGCCGTACAAGGTCGCGATGCAGGACATGCACGTACATGACAATGGCGCAGGCGGAATCTCCTATGTCGGAACCTGCGACGCTAGCGTGGACGGCGCGAGCGTGTCGGGCAACGTCGGCAACGGCCTCGCCTGGGCCTCGGGGGGGGGCGGTGGCGGAACGGGCGGCGGAGGGGCGGGCGGCGCGCCGGCGATACCCTCGCGCTGTGTTCTGAAAAGCTTCAAGAGCGTCAAGAACAGCGCCAGTGGCCTGCACGTCTCGGAGGCCGGTCCGGTGGATCTCGATTGTGATTTCTCCGCGTGCGTCTTTGACCAGAACGGCGCCGACGGCGTGAGGCTGCTGCTGACGCACGCCGACGCGCGGCTCGGCATCGTGTACCGCGGCGGCGGCGCCTGCGACAATGCGGGGTATGGCCTTCAGCTCGCCGCAGGACGTGCTTCCAAGCAGGGTTTCTTCGACATCGCGCTGTCGCGCAACGGAGTCAGCGGCTGTGACAAGATCGATTGTGAAGACAGTGTTGGCACCTTCGAAAACGTGGTCGCGCAGAAGAACGCCTTGCACGGGCTCGACCTGACTGGCGGCACCTGGAGCATTGGGCGCTGCACCGCTTCGGACAACATCGGGGGCGGCGTCGTCTACGCCTCGAGGCATGCCAGGCTCAAACATGTAAGCCTCCTGAAAATGTACGACTGCACGATGGAGCGCAACGGCGGCGACGG
>CAYLUN010000254.1:0-2670 GCA_964386865.1 uncultured Lentisphaeraceae bacterium
CCGATGCCCCAGCCGAGCAGCGGCATGGCCGTGTAGTGGCAGCCGAAGCCCAGCGCGAACGACCCTGGAATTTTAAAGAGCCGCCGGAAGTCGTCGAGGGTCAGCGTGAAGCCCATGCCGAGCATCACGAGCGCGATGGCGTTTTCCACCCAGCGGCCCGAGAACCAGATAAAGGCGGGCGGGTAGAGCATGCCGACCACGGAGGCGAGGATGATCCAGAGCGGGTAGAGGTTGACGAAGAGGGCGATGTAGCGCATGGGAAGAGCCTTAGCTGATTTGAAGAATGCTAGAAGACGAGGACGCCCCAGCGGCCGAAGCGGACGGTTTCGCCGGGCTTGAGAAGCTTCTGAAAAACGGAACAGGTTTCCTGCTGGCGGGCTTGGCCATCCACCAGCGCGTAGACGAACTCGGGGACGGCGGCCTTGACGAAGCCCTGCCGGAAGAGGTCGGCTCCTGCGCTGTCGTGCGGGTTGCGCGTCGAGGTGGGCGTGAAGACGTAGACAACGCCCTCTTTGGCGCAGACCGCCTCGGTTCGGCCGATGCCGGAGAAGACGAAGCGCCGGCCCGCGAGGGCGGCGGGAATGTCGTGGAAGGTGTAGTCGCGGTCGGGATAGATTCGGGCGCCCTTCTCGAGCGTGCGGATCTCGCCGTTGGTTTTTTCAAGCTCGGCCGACGGGCCGGTCACGAGGGGCTGCGCCTCGTCATTGCTCTCGAAGGCCTTGAACTCATTCTTGAGGGGCCGGCTGATGAGCATCCGGAGTTTGGATTTTGGGCCGGTGAGCTTGCCCGCGAGGATGTCGGCCTCGGTGAAGCGCGCCAGCAGGATCTCGCCGGCGCTCGCGCGGTTCCGGTCGTAGGAGACGTAGAGCGTGCCGTCGGGCGCCTGGAAGCCGTCGGGATAGGAGACGCCGTTACGCTCGTCGAGCATGAGCCCGCCGATCCACGTCTTGCCGTCGTCTTCGGAGAGGAACGCCTTGAGCTTGTTGCGCTTGCCCTCGGTCGTGTCGGCGGTGTCGCCGTGCTTGACGAGCAGGAGGCGTCCAGACGCGAGTTTGCGGATGTGGAAGCGGGTCACGGGCTGCCGGATGCTCTCAGGCGTGGTCGGCTCGGACCAGGTCTTGCCGCGGTCTGTGGAGACGCTCTGCATGATGCCGGTGCCGGTGCGGGCGAGCATCCAGACGCTGCCGTCCTTGCGCTCGACGAACATGTGCTCGTCCCAGCAGGGCTTGGGATAGGCGACGCCGCTGAGGCGCTCCCACGTCGCGCCTTGGTCGGTCGAGCGGAAGACGTTCGCGCCGCGCACGGGGTCGAGGTTCTTGAACGCGCCGCGGAAGGGGACGAAGCCGCCGCTGCAGTTGAGCGAGATCGGCAGGAGCCACTCGCCGGTCGAGAGCACGGTGGGCTTGTTGAGGGTGAAGCCGTGCCAGATGCGGCGGGGGGCTCCCCAAGCGGGCTTCTCCGCGTCGGGGTTCTCGCAGACCGCTTCCCACGAGCCGGCTCGGCCGTCGAACTGCGTCATCGACTGGCTGAAGAAGAGATGCAGCTTGCCGTTGGGATCGGTCCAGAGGTTGCCCACCAGCGTGCTGCGAGGCGCGGGGAGACGGGCGGGGTCGTGGGCGTCGATCACGAGGCAGGGCTTGGACCACGTCTCGCCGTCGTTGTCGCTGCGGTTGAGCACGAAAAAAGCCTTGGGGCCGTCCTCGCCCGCGACCCAGCAGGCGTAGATGCGTCCGCCGGGCGTGCGTGCGATGCCGATAGTCATGCCGTAGTCGAGCTGGTCGTAGTCGTACTTCGGCAGCGGGTTGGTGTTGAGCTGCGGCGGCACGAGCGCGAGGTCGGCGATTTTCTCGGCGACCTCGATCTCGAAGGCGCGGACCTCGTCCTTGGACATGGCGGCGAAGCGGGCTTCGGGGGCGGGATCACAGTGCGCCGTGGGCAGTAGGCAGTGGGCCGCAAGCAGTGGCAGTAAGCAGTGCGCAGTGGCAGTCGTCAGAGAGCAGATGCGGTGCGTCATTTGAGGGCTCCTGTGGTATCGGTGCTGCCGGTGTAGCCGGGGCCGCCGCCGGCGACGTAGCCGTCGCTGCGGCCGGTGGCGTCGCGGCTGACCCAGAAGGCGAAAAGGCTGCCGCGGCGCAGCGCGAAGCGGATGCGCACCGGCCGGTTTGTGAAGGCGGAGACGTCGCCGAGAGGGTGGCGGGTGGAATCGGTCTTATCCGCCGTGAACGGCGGGCACAGGACTTGCGACGAGGCGGCGTCGAGGATTTCCGCGCGCAGCTCGCCCTGGGGGCAGGAGGCATTGATGAAGAGATGGGAGCCGCTGAAGGTCACGGGGCGCGTGGTGACGTGGCCCACGGAGGCCCCGGCGTCGAGGGAGGCGAAGCCGTCGCGGCGCAGCGTGGAGAAACCGATACAGTTCGGGTCATACATGCTGCCGAAATTGATGGAGCCGTCATTCCTGACCGCGCCGTCCATGTCGCCGCGGCAGCCCGAGTGGTAGAAGAAAAGCCGGTCGCCGATGATCGCGCAAATGTTGCCGCCGCCCTCGACGAAGCCGCGGTCCCAGGTGTCCTTGCGGCTGGCGGGGATGTGGGCGCGTCGGTCGGGGCGCGACCAGTGGAAGCCGTCGCGGCTGTAGCCGAAGGAGATCTCGTTCAGCTTGGGCAGGCCCAT
>CAYLUN010000255.1:0-2648 GCA_964386865.1 uncultured Lentisphaeraceae bacterium
CTAACTTCAAGCCGAAGAATCGCGGCACCCGGATTCGTCTGGTGAGGTCTAGCGCGCGTCGCTTGCTCTCGTGCGCGGCACACCTTGTCTTCGTCAGTGCCGCCTGTGCGCAGCCCACCACAAACCAGCTGCTCTCCCTCACAGGCTCCTGGTTCTATACCACCAACGACGTCGGCTCGCAAACCTGGACGCGGCCCTCCAACACGGACACGGGGTGGCTGGGCAAGAGCAACGCGCTCCTGTACATCGAAACGGCCAGCCTGCCTGCCGCGAAAAACACCGTCCTGCCCGCCAAGACGACCGGGCGCCCGGCGCCGTGCTATTTCTTTCGGACGACCTTCTCGCTGTCCGACACGAACGACCTCGTCGCCCTCCGCGTTTCGCACCTCATTGATGACGGGGCGATCTTCTACCTCAACGGCGCCGAGATTCAGCGCGTCCGCATGGACGACGGGCCGGTCGCCTACACAACCCCCGCCTCCGACTCGCCCCAAGCGGGAGACGCGACCGCCATCGAGTTCTTCACACTGGTGGGGCGTGCGCTGACGAACCTTGTCGCCGGCTCAAACACGCTCGCAGCGAGGGTGCATCAGCACGGAACCGACAGCACGGACGTGGTCTTTGGCGCGAGCCTCGCGGCCGTGCGCGACCCCGACCCCGTCTCACTGCTGATGCGCGGCCCCTACCTGCAGGCCTGCACGCCGACCAGCATCGTCATCCGGTGGCGCACGGACTTCGAGGAGGGCAGCCACGTCGCCTGCGGCACAAACCTCTCCAGCATGGGCGCTTCCTTTGGGGACCCCACGCCTGTCACCGAGCACGTGGCGACGCTAACGAACCTCACTCCCGACACCGTCTACTACTATTCAGTCGGCTCGGTTTCAAATGTTCTGGCAGGCGGAGACACCACCTGCCAGTTCAAGACGCACCCGCCGCCGGGAACCCAAAAGGATCTGCGCATCTGGGTCACCGGAGACGCCGGAACGGCAAACGACAACGCCAGGGCCGTGCGCAACGCGTTCGAATCCGCCAACGCGGGACGCGCCGTAGACGCGTGGCTGCAGCTGGGCGACAACGCCTACGACAGCGGAACAGACGCCCAGTATCAAGCCGCCATGTTCGACATGTACGCGGAGCGCCTGCGGCAGACCACCGTATGGACGACGATGGCGAACCACGAGACCTACTCGACCGACTGGAACGGCCTCTACCCCTATCTGAACATTTTCACCGTTCCCACCCTAGGCCAGAGCGGCGGGGTGGCGAGCCACACCGAGCTTTACTACTCGTTCGACATCGGCATGGTGCATGTGGTAAGCCTCGACTCGATGGTGTCGGACCGGACGCCGTCCGGCGCGATGGCGCAGTGGCTGCAGGCAGACCTCGCAGCAAACACTAACCGCTGGCTGCTCGCGATCTTCCACCACCCGCCTTACACCAAGGGCTCACACGACTCCGACGTGGAGGTCGAGCTGGTTGAAATGCGGCAGCACATTCTCCCCATCCTTGAGTCGGGCGGCGCCGACCTCGTGCTCTGCGGCCACAGCCACAGCTACGAGCGCAGCTTCCTCCTAGACGGCCACTACGACGACTCCTCGACGTTGGCCAGCGACATGCTCCTCGACCCGGGAAGCGGGCGTGAGTCGCTGGGGTCTGCGGCGTACGTCAAGCCGGAGCACGTGGCCGGACAGCCGCTCGGCCACCGCGGAACCGTTTACGTGGTCGCAGGCTCGTCGGGCAAGATCAGCGGCGGCGCGCTGGACCACCCGGCGATGTTCCTTTCACAAAACACGTTGGGGTCCGTGGTGCTGGACATAACCGCCGAGCGGATCAACGCCCACTTCCTGCGCGAAACCGGCGCGACGAACGACTGGTTCTCAATCGTCAAAGCCAACCAGGCGCCGACTGTCAGCAACCAGGTCTATGGCGTTGCGTCGGAGGGGCCCACCGCGATCCTGCTCGCCGCCGACGACATCAACCGCAACAGGCTGACGTTCTCGCTCAGCGCGCTGCCCACGAACGGCCTCGTATCCGCCTTCGACGGTTCCAGCGGCGCGGTGTCCTACACCCCGGCCCGCGGCTGCACCAATAGCGACAGCCTCACGTTCGTGGCGACGGACGGCCTGCTCCCAAGCCCGCCCGCCACGGTCACGCTTCGCGTCACCCCTCTCCCCGACGCCGACGGCGACGGGTTGCCCGACGCATGGGAGGCGAGCCACGGGGTCTCTGATCCTGCGGCCGATCCCGACCACGACGGCGCCAGCAACCTCCACGAGTACCGCTCCGGCACCGACCCGAAAGACGGCGCGTCCTGGCTCAGGCTGGTCGGCAGCGCGCGCGCCGCAGCGGGCTTCCAGATCACCTGGTCGTCTGTCGGCGCCACGCGCTACCGCATCCTCACCAGCGACGGCGATGCGAAGGGCGGCTTCAACGGCGTCTTCAAGCCGCTTGCTCGGGGGGTCTCCGAGGAGATGGATGCCCGGCCGGCCGGAACGCCCGGCTCGATGAGCTTCACCGACGACTATACGCTGACGGGCGCCCCGCCGCACGGGTGCCGCTACTACCGCGTGTCGGTCATCCGTTAGCGGACGCCCGCAGCCCCCTTTTTCCGCCCGTCGTAGGCCGCCACAGCGGCCGTGAAAACGCTG
>CAYLUN010000256.1:0-2647 GCA_964386865.1 uncultured Lentisphaeraceae bacterium
CGACCAACATGCAGTTCCCGGGGCAGATCAAAGTGGTCGTGGTGCGCGAGATGCGGTGCGTGGAGTACGCGAAATGAAAGTTCTATTGGTGGGCGACATCGTGGGCGGCCCGGGACGCCGCATTTTCAAGGACGTGGTCAAGCGGCTGCGCGACGAGAATGCGGTGCAGGTGGTGGTCGCCAACGGCGAGAATGCGGCCGCCGGAAACGGCATCACGCTGGCGCTCGCGGACGAGCTGTTCAAGGCCGGCGCGGATGTGGTCACTCTGGGCGACCACGTGTGGGGCCAGCGGGATCTGGAGCCTGTCATCGCCAGCGAGAAGCGGCTGCTGCGCCCCGTGAACTTTCCGCCCGGCACGGCCGGCCAAGGGTGCGTGACCATCCAGACGGCCTATGGCCCGCTGGCGGTCGTGAGCCTGCTGGGCCGCGTCTTCATGAATCCGATGGACTGCCCGTTCCGCGCCATGGACGCCTTGCTCAAGACCTTGCCGCGCAACGTGCCGGTGCTGGTGGATTTCCACGCCGAGGCGACCTCCGAGAAGATCGCGATGGGCTACTACCTCGATGGCCGCGTGGCCGCCGTGTTCGGCACGCACACGCATGTGCAGACGAGCGATACCGTGATCCTGCCCAAAGGCACGGCCTACATGACGGACCTCGGGATGACCGGCCCCTACGTGTCGGTCATCGGCCGCGAAATCGAGCCTGTGCTGAAGAAGTTCACAACCGGCGTGCCCGCCAAGTTCGAGGTGGCCAAAGGCCCGTGCGTGCTGGAGGGCGCGATCCTGGATCTCGACCGCGAGACCGGCAAGCCCTTATCGATCGCGCCGTACCGGTTCCGCGAGCCCGCGACCGCCGTGGGGTGAGGGGAGGACGCATGCCGCCGCTTTCGGACAAGAAGGTGTACTCCGTCTCCGAGCTGACGCGGCAGATCCGCCAGACGCTCGAGGACGAGATCGGCCGGGTGTGGGTCGAGGGCGAGATCTCCAACTTCAAGGTCTATGGCTCGGGCCACAGCTACTTCGTGCTCAAGGACGCCGGGGCGCAGCTCAGCGCCGTGCTCTTTGCGAACGCGCGCGCCGCGCTGCCGCCGGCGCTGCGGCTCGAGGACGGCAAGCGGGTGCGGGCCTTTGGCGAGCTGACGGTGTTCGAGAGCCGCGGCCAGTACCAGCTCAAAATCCTGAAGATCGAGGAGGCCGGCCTCGGCGAGCTGATGCAGCGCTTTGAAGAGCTGAAGCGCAAGCTCCAGGCCGAAGGGCTTTTCGACGCCTCCCGCAAGCGGCCGCTGCCGCGCCTGCCGCAGCGTATCGGCATCGTGACCTCGCCCACGGGCGCCGTGATCCACGACATGCTGAACATCCTCGGGCGCCGCTTCCCGAACCTGCAGGTCCGGCTCGCGCCGGTGAAGGTGCAGGGCGCGGGCGCGGCCGAGGAGATCGCCGAGGCCGTCGCGCTCTTCAGCCGCGCGTGCGGGCCGGGCAGCGCGTGGCCCGCGGATGTGCTGATCGTCGGCCGCGGCGGCGGGAGCCTCGAGGATCTCTGGGCCTTCAACGACGAGCGCGTGGCGCGCGCCGTCGCGGGGTCGGCCATCCCGGTGATCTCGGCTGTCGGGCACGAGGTCGACTTCTCGCTCTGCGACTTTGCGGCCGACCTGCGGGCGCCGACGCCGTCGGCTGCGGCCGAGCTGGCCGTCGCGCCGAAGGCGGAGTTCGAGGCGGAGGTCGCGCGGCTGGACCGCGCCTTGCGGCAGGCGCTGCAGCAGCGCGCGGCCGAACTGCGCAGCCGCCTGGCCGCCGTGAAGGCGTCGTCAGCCCTGCGGCAGCCGGGGCAGATCACCGAGCGCCTCGCGCAGCGCGTGGACACGCTGGGCATGCGGCTGGAGCACGCGCTGCGGCAGCGGCTCCAGCAGGCGCGGCAGCGGGCCGAGCAGGCGTTCGGCGGGCTCGACCTGCTGCGCGAGCGACGCGTGCGTCAGGTCGAGTCGCGCCTGCTGCTGGACGAGCGCCGCCTGACGCAGGCCTGCCGGCTGCTGGCGGAGCGGCGGCGGACGCGCGTGGCGGCGGCGGAGCGGCAGCTGACGCTGCTGAGCCCGCTGGCCGTGCTGGAGCGCGGCTACAGCCTCACGCGCACGGCGGACGGCGCGCTGGTGCGGTCGGTCGCGGACGCCGCGCCGGGCACGGCGCTGGTGACGCAAGTGAAGGACGGCGCGATCCGGTCGGTGGTGGATTTGAAACGGGAAACGTGAAACTGGGCTTTGCGGAGGGTGTTCATATGGCGAAGAAAGAGGAAACCCCGATGGGCTTCGAAGCCGCGCTGACGCGGCTGGAGACGATCGTCGAGGAGATGGAGACCGGCGAGCTGGAGCTTGACAAGATGATCGCCTCGTTCGAGGAGGGGCAGAGGCTCGTGAAGCTTTGTACGGCGAAGCTCAACGAGGTCGAAAAGAAGATCGAGAAGATCGTCAAGGACGGCGCGGGCGGCGTGACGGCCGAGTCGTTTGAGCTTAACGCCGAGGGCTGAGCGCCGCTGCCGGCAGGGGCTGCCGTCCCTGCCGGGGGCGATGCGCGGACGGCAAGGGGCTGCCGTCCCTACCGGCGATGCGCGGACGGCAAGGGGCTGCCGTCCCTACCGGGGGCGATGCGCGGACG
>CAYLUN010000257.1:0-2644 GCA_964386865.1 uncultured Lentisphaeraceae bacterium
TCACGGGCGGTGGCACCTGCACCGGATGCGGCACGGCGCGGATCTGCTTCAGGCCGACGTTTCCAGGTGCCAGGCGCTTGAACTCAAAGTCCAGTTCGAAAGAGGTCTTGTTCGTGTAGTAGGCCTCGTAGGCGAGCGTAGCGGTGTTCATTTGAGCCAGCAACGTCCGGTAGTCGCCTTCCCACGTCATGACCGGATCGCCGTTTGGCGTCAGCGAAGATGCCACGGTCCGGGTCAACGGCGCCGCGACGGTGTTGGTTCCCTCATAGGACGCAATAACGGTTTCCGGCCGCTTGGAAGAGTCCGGGTTGGTCACGGAATCCGAGCCAAGCTGGGCCACGATGTTGGCGCTGGCCCGGCGCACGCCGCCGGTCTTCTCGATCGCCAGCAGGGCCACGCCATTGGCCATCTCGTCGGCGTCCGGCGAGGAGTAGTGCACGAGGATCGCCATACCCACGTTGGTTTCGACCACGCCGTGCCGGAGACGTTCGAGAAACGCGTTTTCGTTGTAGAAGCTGGCGTACACCTTGCGGACCGCCCGGAACACGCCGCGCTCCTCGGGCTCGGTTGGATCGCAGCGGCAAGGCCCCCAGACGTCGCCGTCCAGATCGTCCTCCAGGCAGCCGCTGTAACTGTCATAGAGTCCTGCACCGTTGAAAACATCGCTGTCCTCGACGTTGGTCGAACTGCGGAACCGGATCATCCGGCCGCCGAATCCCGCCGCCTGCAGGGCCGCCACGATCTGGGCGCGCTGGGTGGCGTTGAAATCCGCCGTATCGGTGAAGAGTTTGCGAACAGCCGCCAGATCGGTGCGCACCGTTGTCATGTCGGGCGGGAAGGTGTAGGCACCCAGCCGGGCGGCGATTTTCTGGCGCAACGTCTGGCCGTCGGGCAGCGTCTGCGAAAGATAGGCGTCCCAGAGGTCAAAGGTGAAGGCGATGGCAGGCGCCGGAGAGTTGGTCGGCAGGCTCCGCCGCAGGAAGCCGAAGTTCGCAGCCTTCCCCCCGACGTATCGAACGTCCGCCGGAGTTACTGAATCCACGACCCGGCTGATCGTGCCGGCCGAGGCGAGGGGGACGATGTCGAGTGAACCGCCCTGCTTGCTGGCCAGAATGGCCTGCCGCTGTTCGGGGGTGAGCAAGCCGGTGGTGTCGGTAAAGGTGATCCGGCATTGATTGTTGGTCTCTTCGACCACCATCAGCACGTCCTTCCCGTACAAAGCGGAAATCTGCGACCGGGTCCCGGCCGCGTTGGCATAGGCGAACGGCAGACCCAGCGCGCGAGCCAGCAGGGCGACATGCGAACTGGGCGTGGCTGGTTCGAGCGACAGATAACCGGCCAGCACCGGAAGCTCCGCCGGCACCCAGTCGGTCACAAGAATATCCCCGAACTTCAGCCTTCCGTCGCCCAAGGCGGCGTTGATCTCCGTGCCCGGCACAAACACCAGCTTGCCCAGCGCCCAGCCGGTCGAATAGCCAGCGTTTTCGGTGGCCCATCGCACGAGTGAATCCAGCACGATGCCGCGGGCGGCCAACGCGTTCGTGCCCGCCTCGGCTGCTGCCCGTTGTGTGGCCGAAGGCATATAGAACATCTGCCACCCCGCATCGAGCACTAGGCGCCGTTGGACAGCCGCCAGCCACTCCGCCGTATCACTGATCGGAAACGCCGCGTTCCCCGCGATCTGAATACCCAACTCGTGTTTCAGCGGATCCGGGGCCCTCAGGATCGAACCGGCCACCATGCGCTGATTCGGACCGGGATCGAGCGACTGCAAGTTGTACTCGGGCTCGGTCATGCCGGCGCACGCCGGAAAGCGCGCCCCGGCAAACGCATAGTGCGTATCCCAGCGCGCGGAATCCTGGAAGAAGACGCGTTCCGGCTTGGAAAGGAAGAACTGAAACTTCACGTACCGGATGTTGGCCAGGCCGCTGCCCGCGTTCGTCGTGAACAGATCACCGCCCGCCGGATGCAACTGATTAGACCAGTCGTCCTCCGTTTGCAACGGCGCGGCCACGAGGCGATAGAACCCGTTGGTGCGGCCGACGGCGGCAACGTCTTCATAAGGGTAGAGACGGTTTCGAAAACGCCCCACCTCCTGCCAGTTCGTGGAGATCAAATCGCCGCACTGTTCCAGCACCAGCCGCTGCCCGGGGCAGTCGTCCGATTGCAGGACGGGCGTATTCCCCTGCATGTCCAGCCCGATCATCGGCGCCGTGCGTCCGGTCGCCGGAGCCAGAGCAAGCAGAAGAGCCGCGCCCCGTACGAACACGGAACGTGAGAATCCGCAGAGTCTTGATCGAGACTCGCCGTTCACAGACCGCAGGAGATGCGTTGTACAAATTCCGTCCATGTTCCCTCTTCGACCGTCTCTCGTAGGGCCGCCGCTCTCGTCGCGCCGTAGTTCGCGCAGCGAACGAAGGCGGATGCCGGCGCGCCGCTTCATTCGCCTTACCCATTCGCTTGCGGCCTGCGTCATCCGCCTTCGCGTAAACGCTACGGCGCGACAAGAGCGCAGGCCCTACGCTACCGCCTCGTTCCGACCTCTCGCCCATTCGCTCAAGCCACGTCTCACGACGGCAGAAACCGGTGGACGACTACGGCGACCCGTCTTCGCGCTACGCAGCTACGCCGAGGCACGCGACTA
>CAYLUN010000258.1:0-2621 GCA_964386865.1 uncultured Lentisphaeraceae bacterium
GACGACAACGCCTGCCGCATCCAGCCCGTCAAGCCCGCGCAGTGCACGGGCTTTCCCTTCCTCTGGCGCAGCAAGCGCCTCGAAAAGGAGTGCGCCGCGCTCGCGTGCGGCGGGGGCGCCGCCCGCGTTTGACACGCGCGCCGTTTTCGATTAGTTTACGCCTCAACGAAAGGGCGGAGCTATGAAACGGATCGTGTCGGCCATCGGCGCCGTGTGTCTCGCACAACTCCTCGCGCAGGGGGCCGCAGAACAGCCGCCGCCCGACTGGCGCAAAGACGCCTATGAGCCCGTCACGCCCGTGCTGGCCAACCCGCTGCGCGACGCCAAGCTCACGGTGTCGGGGCAGTGGAGCGACCGCGGGCCGCAGTTCGTCAACGACGGCAAGGTCGAGGCCGGCAACCACTGGGCCTGCGAGCGGCTCCCCGCCGTGCTGACCGCCGAGTTGCGCGACAAGCAGACGCTCTCCGCCTGCCGCTTCTGGCCCTACTTCGGCGAGCCGCGCGTCTACACGTTCTTCATCGAAGCCTCGCCCGACGGACAGGCCTGGACGCGCGTCGTGGACTGGACGACGAACGACCGGCCCGCCACAGCCGAGGGCTTCGCGATTCCGTTCGAGCGCCCCGTCGAGGCGCGCTTCCTGCGCGTCACGATCACCGGCAGCAGCGTGCGCGCCGCGGGCGGGCACATCGTCGAGCTGCAGGTCTCGGGCGCGCCCATCGCGCCCGGCCTGTGCGGTCGCGTCGCGACGGCTGACCGCATCGACGCCTCAAACGCGCAGGGCGGCGAGCCGCTCAAGACGTGGCGCGCCTCCGCCTGGCGCGGCGAGCGCGTGCACGGCCAGTTCGTGGTCTGGTCGTCCGACGCCGTGCCGCAGCTGCGCCTGGCCTGCGCGCAGCTGCGCACGGATGCGGGCGCGGCGCTTCCCGCCGCCGCCGTGCAGACGCGCTTCGTGCGCTATGTGCTCGCCGACAAGCAGCCGGCCGGCGACGTCCTCGACCCGGCCGAGCGCGTCGACCTGCCGCCGGGCGGCTTCCGCCCCGTGTGGCTCACCGTCGCCGTGCCCGCCTCAGCCAAGCCGGGGCTTTACCGCGGCGCGCTCACGGTGACCGGCGCGGGCGGACGGGCGGTCGCCTTCCCGCTGGAGCTGGAGGTGCTCGCCGCGCGGCTGCCCGACCCGAGCGAGTGGGCCTTCTTCCTCGACCTGTGGCAGCACCCGTGGGCCGTCGCGCGCTACCACGGCGTGAAGCCCTTTTCGAAAGAGCACTATGGCTTTCTGGAGCCGATCTACCGCGAGCTCGCGAGCGCGGGCCAGAAGGCGCTGACCACGACGATCACCGAGCTGCCGTGGAACCACCAGAACTTCGACGCCTACCACACGATGATCCCGCGCGTGAAGCTCGCCGACGACTCGTGGAGGTTCGACTACGCGCTCTTCGACGAGTACGTGGCGTTCGGCCGGCGCTGCGGCATCGGCCCGCAGATCCACTGCTACACCCTGGCGCCGTGGGGCAACCGCGTCTACTACACCGACGGCGCGAGCGGCGATCAGGTCGCGGTGACCGTCAAGCCCGGCACGCCGGAGCACGAGGCCTACTGGGGGCCGTTCCTCAAAGATTTCCAGCGCCACCTTGAGAAGAAAGGGTGGGCCGACGACGCCTACATCGCGATGGACGAGCGCGGCCCTGAGGACACGAAGGCCACGGCCGACTGCGTCAAGAAGCACGCGCCGTGCCTGAAGATCGCGATGCCCGGTAACCACCCGCCGAGCCACTTCAAGGGCATCGACCTCGCGAACTACTGCCAGTTCATCTCGCACATCGACGCGCCGTTCCTCGCGGAGGCCCAGGCCCGCCGCGCGCAGGGCAAGGTCACCACCTTCTACGTGTGCTGCGGTCCGCGCCGCCCGAACACCTTCACCTTCAGCCCCACGGCCGAGCAGGTCTGGCTCGGCTACTACGCGGCGGCGAATGAGCTGGACGGCTTCTTGCGCTGGGCCTTTGTGAACTGGCCTCGCGACCCGCTCTACGACACGAGCTTCGGCCCGTGGCCCGCGGGCGACACCTTCCTTCTCTACCCGGGCCCGCGCTCGTCGGTGCGCTGGGAGATGCTGCGCGACGGCATCGAGGAGGCCGAGAAGATCCGCCTGCTGCGGGCCAAAGGCGCGGTCGGGCAGGAGCTGAAGGCGGTGCTGCCGCTCTTCGACTTCAAGGCCGCCGAGAAGAGCGACGCCGCGGCGCTCGCCGCGCTGGTGGCGCGCGCGCGGCTGGCGGTCGAGGCTTCGGCGCGGACGGTGGAATGACGCGGCGCTGCGGGCGGCCGAGACGCCGCCCGCCCGACTGCGAGGACAGCCGCTCACGACCGACCCCCCCCCCTCGCCCGCGCCGCCCGTTGCGCTTGCTTTCGCCTCGCGGGTTCGGTATGGTTCGCGCATGGCGCTGAAGCGTTCCACCTCGTTTCTCATGCTGGCCCTCGCGTGCGGGCTCGCGGCGGCTGTCGAGCCGGTCACCGTCACGTTTCTGCAGGGCTACGACCCCGACCTTCCCGAAGGCCCGGTTACGCGCCAGATCCTGAAGCTCGCGCAGCAGGAGCCGCAGCTCAACCCGCAGAAGTGGGGCGGGCTC
>CAYLUN010000259.1:0-2561 GCA_964386865.1 uncultured Lentisphaeraceae bacterium
CCTGATGGCGGTGCAAGTGGCCTCGCGCACGCTTTCGTAGATCTCCTCCAGTCGGCCTCCTTTCACCAACACCTCGTAGTGGGAGAATGTCAGTTGCAGCAGGCGGGCGTCGGAGGCCATCTCCACCTCGAGCAGCAGGGTGTACGGGAGAGCCCGGCGCTCATACCTCGTCTCCAGCGACAGGAAGATCTGAGGCGAACGGCCTTTGGCGTAGCAGCTATTGCGGTCCACACTCATAGGCGGATTCGCACCGACTCCGTCTGCTGGACGCGGACGGACCGATGTCTTGAAGTGCTCTCTGCCGGGCCGGGATCCCGACTCAAGCGTTCGCGCACCAGGGCAAAATACCGCAGCGACAGACGCAACGGCTGCAACCATCGAGGCGTCCCGCGGGGTAGAAGTGGATCGCGCAACTGTGCGAACTCCAACGCCGACATTCTCGCTTCGCGGCGAAGGCCCGCTGCGTTGAGAAACTCCTCGCGATCGGGCACGAAGATCCGGATGCCCATGCGCCCGCGAGTGGCCGACACGTACAAGCCTTCCTGTGACGCCGCGCCGGCGATGAAAACGTGATCAACCGTGAGGCCCTGCGCGGCGTGCGAGGTCGTGGCGTAAGCGGCCACGGCTTGACGGCCCTGCAGCGTCGAACCATCCGCGAGTACGAGCCTCCCGTCGGCATTGACCGACTGCACGTCCACCGTGGTGCCGTTGGCCAGTCGCCGGCGTTTCCCATCGGCCGCCATGGTCTGACCAACTGCCCGCAACCGGACCCGGTCGCCCGCCGCCACCGCCAACGGCCGCTCCTCGCACACAGTCCACGCGCGCCCGGACTGCCGCGGCGAAACCGAAAACTCCTCTTGGCCCCGCGCCACGATGAGCCGGCGCCGGTCCCGCCGGACGACGCGCAATTCGTCGTTCTTCTGAAAATGCTTGGTCGCCGAGTGGGCGACGAGTATGTCGCCGGGTCGGTAGTGGCGCGCCTCCCGTTGTTGTGCCCGGGTCAGGTCTCTGCTGCGCAACGAGACGAACGTTTGGTCGTTCCCGCTGATCTCACCGGTCTTCCGCAGCATGGCACGAGCGCAGGCGTTCAACGCGTCGATTTCATGCCAGGTCGGGGCGATCATCAGCGCCGTCTGGGGTTGCGCTTGTGCTACGCTTTGGCCGACGGTCTTCTTACCCCGAATCGTGGCGTGCCAGAGTTCCACCATGCGCGTTCGCCGGGCGGCGGGATCGGCGATCTCCACGACGGCTCCCATGGCGTCGAGTTTCTTGAGGGCGGACGCGAATTGGCCGTCGGCGAGGTCCTGGGCGGCGGCGAGATACACGGGATTGGCGGCCTGCCGGCGAATTGTACGCAGCGCCACCATGGTGGTGCGGGTTTCCTTTTCCAGAATCCGCGCACCGTCGCCGGCCTCGACGCTCTTGTGTTGCGCGGAATCGCCGACCAGCAGCAACCGGGCACCACGTTTGTCGGCGATTTTCAAGAGCGAGTTGAGCTGGCCAGCTGAAAGGAGCCCGTATTCGTCCACGATGAGGAGTTTGGCGGTGATTGATTGCTGGAGGGCCTCATCGACGAGTAATCTCTGCACCGTCGTGGCGTTTGCGAGCGCCTGAGCGGCGGCGGGGCGACCCGCGAGCCGCTGCTCGGCACCGTCTTGCTGGAGCAGGCTCACGGCTTGGGTGCTCGGAGCGAAACAGGCGACCTCCCGGTGGATGGTGGCCATACCCTCGATGGCGTAGGCGAGAGTCGTGGTCTTGCCGGATCCCGCGCGGCCGCGGAACACGGTCACGAGGTCCTGCGAATTGAGGATCTTGTCTAGCGCGGCACCCTGATCCGGAGCAACCGTCTCGCGTGTTTCGCTTCGCAGAAATCCCAACTGCGTGGAGGCGTCAACGCCGGCGTTGACGCGTGCCACCAAATCCCGTTCCGCATCGAGCGCCGCCTGGGTGCTGACGTTCCCATGGGCGTGCAAGAGGCCGCATTGCTCGCGGCCGACGGCGGTCTTTATGTCGGCCAGCGGGTGATCGCCATAGGACTCCCGAATTACCTCGGCCGTGAACGTAGGCAGTGGCACCACGGTTCGACGTTCGAAGACATGCGCGGCGGTGCGGGCGATGACGGCTTCGAGCGGTTCGCGGAAGGGAGGCGCCTTGGGCGGATCCCGTCGCAGCGAACGTAACTGCTGGAGTTCGTCCGCACTCATTTGCGCTTCCTGGTGCCGGCGTACCTCTTCGGAGCTCAATTCGTATTGTTTCTTCGGACGGTGCTCGCGGACGAGGAGGGCGATTTCATCGTGGGAAAGCTCGCGACCGAGTTCCGCTTCGCGGGCGGCGATGGCGCGGTCGCGCTCCTCCGCGCGCTTCGAGAAACGAGCGAGCAACTCCACCGGAACTTCCGCCAACTCGAAGCCGTGCTCCCGGCGTTCGATGGCGTAACCCAACTGGCGGACTTCGCGGGCCAGGATGTTGCGGTAGACTTCAGAGAGGTAGCAGGCCCGATCGTAGATCGGGCGGGACTCCAAGGCATAGAGCCGGGCGCTTTTGGTTCCGCCCGTGGTGAC
>CAYLUN010000260.1:0-2531 GCA_964386865.1 uncultured Lentisphaeraceae bacterium
GATCTCTGACCTCTGATCTCTGACCTCTGATCTCTGACCTCTGATCTCTGACCTCCGATCACTGACCTCCGATCACCGACCTCCGATCACCGACCTCCTGCCTATTTTCCCTGCGCCGTGCCCTTGACCTTCAGCGGCACCGCGTAAAATCCCTTCGACGCGGTCACGAACAGCGTGTCCTTGTTCGGCCCGCCGATGCAGACGTTGGCGCTCCAGCCTTCGGGGATCTTGATCACGCCGACCGCCGCGCCCGCCTTGTCGAACACGTACACGCCTTCCTTGCCCGTGAGGTAGACGCGGCCGTCCGCGTCGAGCGTCATACCGTCCGACCCCATCTCGCAAAAGAGCCGCTTGCCGGCGAGCGCGCCGCCGGCCTGGATGTCGTACGCGTACACCTTCTTCGCGTCGATGTCCGCCACGTAGAGCGTCTTGCCGTCCGCCGTGCCGACGATGCCGTTGGGCTGCACGAGGTCCTCCGTAACGCGGCGCGGGGAGCCGCCTTTGGGCAGGAAGTACACTTGGCGCGTGCCCTGGGGCGGATCCTTGTGCGTCCACCACGGCCGCTTGTAGAAGGGGTCGGTGAAGTAGCACCCGCCCTGCGGGCAGGCCCATACGTCGTTGGGGCCGTTGAAATCCTTGCCCTCGTGTCCCTTGGCGATCACCGTCGGCTTGCCGTCCGGAGCAATGGACCACAGCTCCATCTTCTCGTCCGCGCAGGCGAGCAGCGAGCCGTCCGCCGCGAAGCACATGCCGTTGGCACGGCCAGCGGGATCCATGAAGGTGCGCAGCCCCTGCTCGCGCGTCCAGCGCAGGATCTTGTTGTTCGGCTGGTCGACGAAGAAGACCTCGCCCGCGGCGTTGACCGTCGCGCCTTCGGTGAACTTGAAGCCGTCCGCCAATCTCTCCGCCGCCGTGCCCGGCGCGACCACGTCGTCCAGCCCCGCGCCCAGCGCGCACGCCGCCGCCATCCCCAAACAGACCAGCACACTTCTTTTCATTTGCGCGTCCCTTTCTTCAGCGTTCCTTAACATCGCCGCTAAGTGTACCCGTTTCATCGCCGCGAAACAAACAGAACGTCGTTCGCCCGCCGGGCGCCGCTGCGGTTTGTTGCAGCGGACTGCCCGACACGGTGCGACGCCCGCATCAGACACGTAGACATTGACTAAGCACCCATAATCATGTATACTCCCGCCTGTAAAAGAGGAGGAGAATCATCATGTAGTCATGTTCGTCTAAAGGGAGGTCTGTCTATGAGCGCGTGTACCTTTGCCGATGCCCTCTCGAGGCAAGCTCGCACCTGGTGGCGGCGCCTGGCGTTGTTCCTGCTGACCGCCCTATTTCTGACGACTGGCTGGGCCGACACCCATCACCCTTCGACTTCTCTACAGCCTTGCGCTGCCGCGCCGAACGGGTCGGCCAAGGTTGACGATCTGGCCAAGCGCTCCGTGCCCGACCTGATCAGGCTGCTGCAGATCGGCACTGCCACGCAGAAGGGGCAGGCCGCGCACGCCCTCGGCCGCAAAGCCTACAACGGCGACGCCGCTTCACATGACGCGGTTCCCGCCCTGCTCGTCGTGATGCGGGCACTCTCTGGCGGAAGAGCCGCAGAAGACGCGGCGGAAGCGCTCGCCCAGATCGGCCCGCCCGCCCTCGACCTCCTGAAGGCAGAAGCGTCCGGAGCGACACGGCAGACCACACAGTCGGGCCGCGTCTTCGCGGCCCGCGCGCTGGGCCTGATGGGCGCGTCCGCCAAGGAGTCTGCGGCCCCCGTGCTGACCGCGATCCTCGAGAACCCGCGCCGCTCCGCCGTAGCGAAGGATCCGCTTGTCGCCGAGGCGGCGCTCGCCTTGGCGAGCATGGGCGGCCCTTACAAGCCCAGCCTTTTCCCCGACATCATCGGCGCGATGAACACCTGCGCGTCGCCCGAGCGGCAGCTTGCGATCGCCGTACAGATCGCCGCCACGTGCACCGACACCTCCCGCTGCAGCGATGATCTCGCGCGCATCTTGGGCAAGGCGGCGGCGACGCCGGGGATTCCTCTCGCGCAGCGCCAAGAGGTGCTGGACGCGCTGGTGAAGATGAATACGCCGTCGTCGATACAGTCCGTGCTGTTCGCGCTCGCGCCCCCGCAGAAGAACCTCTCCTACAGTGAGCGAGCCACGGCCGCGGCCGCGCTGGCCAAGCTTTCGCAGCCGTCTCAGCAGGTGCTCGCGTCGCTCATCAAAGCCCTGCAGGCGGAGCGTTCAGGCGGCGTCATCTCCCCCATCTGCAGAGCCCTTGCCACGTATGGGGCCCACGCCCAGCCCGCCCTGCCCGCCCTTGAAACGTACCTGAAAGAACTTCCGCAGCGGAAAGGCCTCGACGGCGGCGAGAACGAAAAGCCCAGCCTCGTGCGGGCGCTCAAGACCGCCATCGGCAGAATCGCAGGACCCTCCTCCGCGCTCGCCCTTCAGGCCGCACCTGCGCTCGCAGGCTCGCAGGTCGCGGCGCCGGATGCGTTCAGGCGGCTCGACCTGAGCGGGCAGGTCGGC
>CAYLUN010000261.1:0-2517 GCA_964386865.1 uncultured Lentisphaeraceae bacterium
CGGGGATGTGCCCGCTAATACGCACGTCTACTTGGCGCAGCCGCAGATCACCTATACTGGTCGGAAATCAAACGAGTGCATGGCCTCCGCATGAGAGATCTGGTACAATAGTGCAAAACTTTGGAGGCCCCTATGTCTGACTCGACCCGCGATATCAACCTGAGTGAACGAGAACGGAAAGACTTGGAAGTGCAGATTCGCCAAACTCACGAGCGCAAGATGGCCGACCGGTTGCGTGTGATTCTCTACCGGGCCGCAGGTCATACCCGCCAGGCCATCGCCGAACTCCTGCAAATGAGTCGCAATCATGTCACCAAGCTGCTCCGCCGCTATCGCGACGGTGGGCTGATGGCGGTATTACAGTCCCATAAGTACAAAGGCTCCCAACCCAAGCTCACACCGGAACAGCAGCAGGCGCTCAAAGTCGAATTGACCACGCACATCTATGCCACAGCCTTGCAGGTCATAGCGTGGCTGGAAGCGCAGTGGCAGGTGTGCTATACGGATGTCAGCGCCGTCCACAAGTTGCTCAAACGCCTGGGCTTCACCTACAAAAAGAACCGCTTGGTACCCAGCAAAGCCGATCCAGAATTGCAACGGCTGTTCGTGCAGTGGTTTCAGGGCCTCTGCAAGCGGCTGCGGCCGGAGGATCGCATCTACTTTGGCGATGCGGTCCATTTCAAGCACAACGCCGAGGCTGGCTACGCCTGGAGCGTGAAGGGCGAGCCACATCTGATTCCCGCCAACAGCGGCCGCCAACGTTACAATGTCTTGGGCGCCTATTGCGTCCAAACCCAGGAAGGCGTGTTCCTGCTGACCGAAGAGAACATTGACCAGACCAAGCTGGTTGAGTTTCTGCCCCGGCTGCGTGCGCAGCACCCCGGGACGGGCAAGATCTATCTCCTCTTGGACAATGCCAGGTACAACTATACCCAGACTGTCACCGAAGAAGCCCGCCGCCAACGCATTCTGCTGGACTACCTGCCACCCTATTCACCGAATCTGAACCCGATTGAACGGTTGTGGAAGTTTGTGCGCAAAGAGTTCTTCAAGGACAAGTACCGCGACACGTTTGCCAAGTTCCGCACGCAGTTAGACGCCTTTTTTGCCAACCTGAAACAGTATCGAGATCAACTGGCCTCCCTGTTGACAACCAACTTCAAACTGGTGCCGGAGGGTTGGCAGACGCCGGCTTCAGCATGAATGCACTCAACTGATTTCCGATTAGTATATACCACCCTTATAATAGCCTGGCAATCGGCCAAGGTCGCGCTGTTCCGGCCGAGTCTTGTGGGTGAGGTAAGATGGCGCCGGGTGACGGCGTCTGAATTGCAGACAATCAGTTTAGTGTAGGGGGACATAAATGGAGCATCCACCGGACATCGCGCCCGTGAAGCAGGCGGCCTGGGAAGAGCGTTTGCGCAAGACCACCATCGTGATCGCGCGCCTCGGGTTGGCTTTTCTCTTCCTGTCACAACTCTTCTGGAAGTTGCCCCCGCGTTACGGCTGTGGGGCTGGTCCCTTCGCGTTCACGACAGCCAGCGCGGACGGCGCCCTGACCCGAACCAGCGGCCTCTGCGACTGGATCGGCATCGAATCCGTGTACGCGCAGCGCCCGCGCAGCTTCTTCGCGATCTATGGCCCCGACGGCAATACCCTCTTCGCCGTTCCGGTAGGCCCGCTCGTTAAGCTGAATGGCGCGTTCGTGGACGGGATCGTCAAGCCCAACTTCGCTTGGTTCGGCTCGCTGATCTTCCTGGCGGAGGCCTGGATCGCGCTCAGTTTGGGCCTGGGGCTATTCTCACGCCTGGGTGCGCTGGTTGCAATCGGTATCGCCGCGCAACTGGCGTTGGGGGTCGGGGGCGCCTGGGACCCGGCTGCCCATCTCCAGGAATGGGAATGGAGCTATCACTTGATGGTGCTGTTGGCGATCGTACTCCTGGGCGCGGCGCCGGGCCGTGTGCTGGGGGTGGATGCCTGGCTGCGCCCCCGGCTGGCGGCCGCACGGGCGCGGGGCAGCGGGCTGGCCAGGGTGCTTCAGGCGCTTACATGAAAGAGAACCCACCTTTTTCCTGGAAGTTGTGGCTTTACACGAACTACGACTGTAACCTGAGTTGCAGCTACTGCCTTGCCGAGTCGAGTCCGCGTGCCGCGCGGCGCGGCCTGGACCTGGCAACGGTGCGGCAGGTCGTAGACGAGGCGGCAGCGCTGGGATTCGAGCACATCTTTCTGACCGGGGGCGAGCCATTCCTCCTGAATGACATCTATGGCATGTTGGCCTATGCGTCAGCCCGTATGCCAACCACGGTCTTGACCAACGGCATGCTCCTGCGTGGCCGGCGGCTGGAGCGGCTCGCCGCGATCGCCAATGCCAACCTGACGGTCCAGGTGAGCCTGGACGGTGCGCGGCCGGAACATCATGACCCCTACCGCGGCCTCGGCACATGGGACGCGGCGGTCGAGGGCAGCCAGCTGCTGCGTGAGCATGGCTTTCACGTACGCATCGGCACCACAGAG
>CAYLUN010000262.1:0-2500 GCA_964386865.1 uncultured Lentisphaeraceae bacterium
AAGTTCGGCGCGCTGGTCACGCCGGTCGGCTGCGACTGGGACGGCGACGGCGACTGGGACCTGATCTGCGGCAACACGGCGGGGTATATCGCGTTCGTGGAGAACTTGAGCGGGGCGGGCGTGGAGCGGCCGCAATGGGCCGAGCCGCAGCGGCTAGAGGCGGGCGGGCGGACGCTCCGCGTGATGGCCGGGCCGAACGGCAGCATCCAGGGGCCGTGCGAGGCGAAGTGGGGCTACACCACGCAGACGGTCGCGGACTGGGATGGCGACGGCCGGCTTGACATCGTGGCGAACTCGATCCTCGGCAAGGTGCATTGGTACCGCAACGTCGGCACGCGGAAGGCGCCGAAGCTGGCGGCGGCGCAGCCGGTCGAGGTCGAGTGGGAGGGCGATCAGCCGCGGCTCGACTGGGGCTGGATGCGACCCGAGGGGAAGGCGCTGCTGACGCAGTGGCGCACGACGCCGGTGACGGCCGACTGGAACGGGGACGGGCTGGTCGACCTGCTGATGCTCGACCAGGAGGGCTACCTGGCCTTCTTCGAGCGCGCGGAGCGCGGCGGCAGGCGGGTGCTTCTGCATCCGAGGCGCGTTTTCTGCGACGAGAAGGGTGAGCCGCTCCAGTTCAACGCGAAGCCGGGAGGCAAGAGCGGCCGCCGCAAGCTCTGCGTGACGGACTGGGACGGAGACGGCAAGCTCGATATCCTGATCAATTCGAAGAACGCGGAGCTGTGGCGGCAAGTCGCGGCGGCCGACGGGCGCTTCCGCTTCAAGAACATGGGCGGCCTGCACCCCAAGAACATCGAGGGACACGACGTGAGCCCGACGGCTGTGGACTTCGACGGAAACGGCGTCCCGGACTTTATCGGCGGCGCGGAGGACGGGCACCTTTACTACCTGCGCAATCCGCGCGCGGACGCGAAGCGGTAGGGCGGCCGGAAGCCGGAACCGCGAGCGCGGTGCGGCTAGCGCTGGCGATGGAAGAGAACCGCGCCGGCCGCGAGGAAGGCGAGGTTGGTCAGCCAGGCGCCGAAGGCGGCGGGGAGGAGCGCGTTCTTGGTCAGCACCATGCAGCCCAGCGAGGTGGCGTAGAAGCCGAAGAAGAGTCCGACCGCGCACAAGACGCCCTTGAAGACGCTCTGGCGGCCGGTCGCGACGCCGGCCGGGATCGCGAAGAGGGTGATGATGAGGCAGGAGAAGGGCGCCGCCACGCGGGCGTGGATGTCGTAGAGCATGGAGTTCCTCTCCCGCGCGTTGAGGTTGGGGTGGGTCGAGAGGGTGTGCAGCATGTCGCGCACCGTGTAGTGCTCCCACTTCTTGTTCATCAGCAGGAAGTCGCGCGGCGTCTCGTTCAGGTCGGGGAAGCCGCGTATGACGAGGCCGGCCAGCGCCGGGTGCGGGTTGTCGACGGGGCTGTTGAGCTCGTCGAAGTACTGGTACTGCGGGTAGAAGAGCCACCACTGGCCGTCCAGGTACTCGGCCTTGCGGCTGGTGATGTCGAGGAGCCTGCTGCCGTCCGGGCGGTCAAACGAGATCCTCACGCCGTCGAGCAGGCGCGGGTTGTCCAGGTCCATCCCGTTGATGCGCCAGGTTCGGCCGGCCAGCTGGTTGATGTAGTTGACGTTCGTGCGGGTCTTCGTGGCGACGGGCTTGAAGCGCTCCTCGCGCAGCGTTTGGGCGCGTTCGGAGGCCCAGGGCGCATAGAATTCGTTGATGAGCGCGACGGCCACGGCGCACACGGCGGCGACCGCGAGCATGGGGCGCACGATGACGACAAAGCCGATGCCGTTCGCCCGCATGGCTGTGACCTCGCTGTGCCGGCAGAAGTTCCACATGGTGTACAGAGCGCCGAGCAGCAGGGCGGCGGGGATGAGCCACTCGAGGTAGGGCGAAACGTAGCCGGCGAAGAACGACAGCACGGTCGCCACAGACGGCTTCGACTCCATCATCCGGTTGAACGTGTCGAACAGCTCAAAAAGAATGTAGATGCCGAGGAAGCCGACGAGGCAGTAGGTCAAAGGCACCAGGAACTCGCGCAGCACATATCGGGTGAGGATTCGCATAAGCGGGGGAGAGTATACGGCAGGCCGCGGCGCTTTCACAACCCCATTTTCTTCCGTGCGGACGCGCTTGCCTTCGCGGGGGGCTTTGTGCGATTATACGGCCACACCCAAGGAAGGATAGCTCGCATGCTGTATTATGGACGCGGAGCGGTGTCGGACGCGCTTGACGCCGCCCAGATGAAAAAGGGTTTGTTCGAGGCGCTGGACAGGCTTGGCCCGCGCAAGCGGGTGCTCGCCGTGCCGCCGGATTTCACGCGGTTTCACTCGCAGGCGGGCCTGCTGACGCAGTATGTGTGGGAGTACTATGGCGACCGCCTGGCAGCCGTGCTGCCCGCGCTGGGCACGCATTCGCCCATGACGGAGCGCCAGATCCGCGAGATGTTCGGCGAGATGCCGCTGTCGCTCTTCAAGCCGCACGACTGGCGCAACGACGTGGTGAC
>CAYLUN010000263.1:0-2424 GCA_964386865.1 uncultured Lentisphaeraceae bacterium
GTTTCTCCATGTGTACTCCTAGTATCCCCCCAAGACCGGCTTGCAAAAGCCGGTCTTCTCTTTGAAACTGAACCGGCCAACCGTCTGCCCCTTTTTTTGGCGTATGAATAGATCGACCTTGCTCCTCGCCGCGCTCAGCTCGTTGTCGGCCGCCGTACTTACCGCAGCCCCGGCACGCGAGACCCTCTATGTGGACACCGCATTTTCAAAAAAAACATGTAACCTGTAACGTCCCTCATGCTCCCTGAACTATTATCCCCCGCCGGCGGATTCGACGCCGCGCTCGCCGCCTTCCAGTATGGAGCGGACGCCGTCTACCTCGGCCTGCCGCAGTTCTCGGCGCGCGCCGACGCCGACAACATCTCCCCGGACCGCCTGCGCACCCTTCTGGCGTACGCCCGGTCGTTCTCGCCCGCCAAGAAGATCTACGTGACCTTCAACACGCTCGTGCAGGACGCCGAGCTGCCGCAGGCTCTCGACATGCTCGACACCCTCGACGACCTCGCCCCGGACGGCGTCATCGTGCAGGATCTGGGCGTCGCCCGCCTCGCCCGCGAGCATTTCCCACGCCTCGCTCTTCACGCCAGCACTCAGCTGGCCGCCCACAACCTCGATGGCGTGCTCGCGCTCGGGGAGCTCGGCTTCACGCGCGTGGTCCTCGCCCGCGAGCTCACCCTCGACGAGGTCGCGCACATCGCGCACGAAAGCGGCGTCGAAATCGAGGTCTTCATCCACGGCGCGCTCTGCTACAGTTTTAGCGGCCTCTGCCTCTTCTCCTCCCAAACCGCGGGACGCAGCGGCAACCGCGGCCGCTGCGCCTACTGCTGCCGCGAGGCGTTTACCCCCTCTGTCCTAGCCGCTCTCCGACCTCCGACCTCCGCTCTCCGACCTCCGACCTCCTACCCTTTCTCGATGCGCGACCTCGCGCTCGCCCCCCTTCTCGACGCGGTGGTCGCCACCGGCGCGCACTCGCTCAAAATCGAAGGCCGCATGAAAAGCCCGCTCTATGTGGCCTGCGTCACCGACTACTACCGCCGCAAGCTCGACGGCGCGCTTACACCCGATGCCGAGCGCGTCCTGATCCAGGACCTGCAGACGGTCTTCAGCCGCCCGTGGACAAGCCTCTACGCCGGTGGCGCCGATGCCGCCCCCGACACGGTCATCGACCCCGTCGGCATCGGACACCGCGGCGCGCCCATCGGACGCGCCGAAGCGCTCTTCCGCGACCGAGACGGCACAAGCTGGCTCCGTTTCACCACCCAGCGCGCCCTCGAAAAGCATGACGGGCTCCAAGTCGAGCTACCCGAAGGCGGCAAGCCCTTCGGCTGCGCGGTACACCTGCTGCGGGCCGCCGGCACCCAGCGCACGGCCATCTCCCTGCCAGCCGGCTCGGCCGTCGAAGTCGCCCTGCCCACGGAGGACGTGCCCGTCATCCCGCGCGGCGCACCGGTCTTCTGCTCCGCGTCCCAGGCGGTCCGGCGCCGCTACGAGATCCAGAACCTGCGCGAGTCCATCCTGCCCTCCGGCCATCCGGTCGATATCCGCGTGCGCCTCGCGCCCGAAGGCCTCGCCGTCCGCGCCGAGACCGCCTTTGAGCAGACCGCCGATGTGACCTCCGAAACCATCCTGCCCCTGACGCTCACGCCTTCGCGACAACCCGAGCAGACCGCAGCCGCAGTCCGCAAGGCCTTCGAGCGCCTCGGCGACACCGCGTGGCAGCTCGGTGCGCTGACGCTCGATGACCCGCACGCCCTGTACGCTCCGCCCTCAAAGCTCAACGAGGCGCGCCGCGCCGTACTCGCCGCGCTCACGACCGAATGGGAGGCCCGCCGTGCCGCCCGACGAGCCTCCGTCACCTCGGGTTGGACATCCGAGGCCACTTCCATCGCGGCAACTCCTGCCCCACCCGTCTGGACGCTCAAACTCCGCTGCGACGGCCCGTTCCTGCCCGCCGAGGCGCTGTCCGGCATCGACACCCTTGTTCTCGGGATCGGACACTCCCCGCTGCCCGCGCTCGAACAGCAGCTTGCCGGCTGGGCTTCGCTTATGGGAGCCGACCACATCAGACTCGCACTCCCGCTCATCTCCCGTGAGCGCGAGATTCCTCTTCTAAAAGCCACCCTCCGCACGCTCACGCAGCGCGGCTGGAAGGACTGGGAGTGCGCGGATCTCGCGGGCTTCCACATGCTCGCCGCATGCGGCGTCACGCCCGTCTCCGCCGACTGGAGCCTCTACGCGTTAAACCGCATCGCCGTCGCCGAACTCGCCCGTCTCGGTCTCCGCTCATATGTGCTCTCTCCCGAAAACAGCCTCGACAATATCCGCGCTCTCTGTGGCACGGGCGTCCCGCCCGTGGTCTCTCACCGTGGCACGGGCGTCCCGCCCGTGGTCTCTCACCGTGGCACGGGCGTCCCGCCCGTGGTC
>CAYLUN010000264.1:0-2399 GCA_964386865.1 uncultured Lentisphaeraceae bacterium
ACGGCGCGAACGAGACGGCGGTGCGCGCCACGCCGGCCTTCGGCGAGGGCGCCGCAGGTTATGCGGACTACCCGCCCGGCCATGTCGAAGGCTTCCCCGACACCTTTAAAATGCTCTTCCGCAACATCTATATGACCATCGCCGGAGGCAAGGGCGCGCCGCTTTTCGCGACCGCTGCGGACGGCCATCAGGAAGTTGTGGTCTGCGAGGCGATCATCAAAAGCAACGTGTCCAAGGCGTGGGTCAAAATCTGACCCGAGACTGGAAAGGAGATCCTGTGAAACTGGGTTTTGTCAGCGCGATTCTGCCGGAGCTGTCGCTGGATGAGGTGCTGAGTTTTGCCGCCGCCGAGCGGTTTTCGTGCGTGGAAGTTATGTGCTGGCCTGTCGGCAAGGCGGAGCGCAAGTACGCCGGCATCACGCACATCGATGTCGCCAACTTCGGCGCAACGCGCACGGACGAGGTGCACGCGCTCTGCTCCAAGCACGGCGTGACGCTCACGGCCCTCAGCTACTACCCGAATCCGCTCGACCCACGCGCTGACGTCGCCCGCGCGGCGGTGAGCCACATCAAGAAGGTCATCAAGGCCGCGGCCGCGCTTGGCGTGAAGAACATGAACACGTTTGCCGGCCGCGACTGGACGCGGAGCGTGGACGACAACTGGCCCCGCTTTCTAAAGACCTGGCGTCCGCTTATCGCCTTCGCAGAAGATCACGACATCCGGATCGGCATCGAGAACTGCCCCATGTTCTTCACGAAGGACGAGTGGCCGGGCGGCAAGAACCTTCTGACCACGCCCGCCCTCTGGCGGCGCGCGTTCAGCGATATCCCGTCGAAGCACTTCGGGCTGAACTACGATCCGTCGCACTTCGTGCTCCAGCAGATGGACCCGGCCAGCCCGCTGGGCGAGTTTCAGGACAAGCTCTTCCACATCCACGCCAAGGACGTGAAGATCCGCCGCGACCGCCTCAACGAGGTTGGCGTTTTCGCGCCGCCGCTCGAGTGGCATCAGCCGCGCATCCCCGGCTACGGCGAGATGGACTGGGGCAAGTTCATGGCCGCCCTGATGGAGACCCGCTACCGCGGCCCCGTCTGCATCGAGGTTGAGGACGAGACCTTCGGCAAGACGCTCGAAGGCCGCCAGTGGGCGCTCAAGACCGCTCAGGCCGTTCTAAAACCCTATTTTTCTAAGTAATGTGAACACGCAAGGAAATTCATGAAGTACAGCTACGAACAACTGGCCAAGATGATTGATCATTCGCTCTTGCACCCGACCATGACCGACACCGATCTGGAGGAAGGCTGCAAGCTCGCGGCAAAGTATGGCGCGGCCTCCGTCTGCAT
The DNA here is from genome assembly GCA_964386865.1 of uncultured Lentisphaeraceae bacterium. GTDB lineage: Bacteria > Verrucomicrobiota > Kiritimatiellia > RFP12 > UBA1067 > CAYLUN01. The sequence goes on from CAYLUN010000264.1 coordinate 1,345, forward strand.
CAAGCCCTACGCTGTCAAGCGCGCAGCCGAACTGCTCAAGGGCAGTGGCGTGAACGTGGGCGCGGTGATCGGCTTTCCGCACGGAAACTCCTGCACGGAGTCGAAGCGCTATGAGACCGAGCTGGCCTGCCGCGACGGCGCGGTCGAGATCGATATGGTCGTGAATCTCGGCAAGGCGCTCTCCGGCGAGTGGTCGTTCGTCGAGGCCGACATCAAGGCCGTTTGCGACGAGGCACACAAGCACGGAGCGAAGGTGAAGGTGATCTTCGAAAACGACTATCTGGCCAAAGGCGGAGCGGGGTTGGACAGCGACGGTTTCAAGGTCAAGCTCTGCCAGCTCTGCGAGCGGGCGGGCGCCGACTGGGTGAAGACCTCCACGGGTTACGGCTTCGTGAAACAGCCTGACGGCAGCTACAACTACAAGGGCGCCACCGAGCACGACCTGGCCCTGATGCGCGCGAACGTCTCGGCCAAGGTGCAGGTCAAGGCTGCCGGCGGCGTGCGCGACCTCGACGGACTGATCAAGGTCCGCGACCTTGGGGGCAGCCGGTGCGGCGCTACCGCCACCGCCGCCATGCTGGATGAATATCGCCGTCGTGAGGCGGCCGAGAAGGTGGGGCAACTCTCCACGGCCACATCAGGCGGCATCGGCACGGGAGGCTATTGAGATACAACGCAGAAGGAGCTCGCAATGAGAAGCAACACGAGTATTTCGCGCCGTGAATTTCTGACCACCTCCGGGATAATGGCCGGAGGGCTGATTGTGTTGGGCAAAGTCCGCCTGGCGGAGGCGTCGGTGCAAACGCCGCACGCGGACATGGCGGCGTTGCGGGGGGTGATGATGGACTCGCCGCTCGGCGTGGCGCTGCATCGGGCGAAGGTTTTCACCGAGGTCTTCCGCAATCACGAGGCCGAGCCGTGGATCATCCGCAAGGCGCTGGCGCTGCGCGAGTATTTCGAGACCGTGCCGCTCTACCTGCGTGAGCACGACGGCATCGCCGGCGCGATCAGCGAAACACCGGGCGCGATGCCGTTGATGGTTGAGTTGGGCATCA
>CAYLUN010000265.1:0-2361 GCA_964386865.1 uncultured Lentisphaeraceae bacterium
ATCCGAGAATCCGGAGTTCCGCAGCAAAGTCCGCCGCAATGGCGAACCTGGGCTCGGACCGCTCACCTATGAAGCCCGCTGCATCTTGCTGGACGAACTGCTCAATATCCAGCGGGAAACCAAAATGGAACTTATCTCTGAAGTAGAGGTCCGTCTCATTCGTGAGCAGTGGGCGCAAGATAAGACGGAGGAGACTTGGCGCGAGATCGAAAAACTCTCTCTATACAGAAGCGCATAAATAACGCTACATAATGACAATCAAAAAAACGGCGTGATCAAGCCGCGTATCTTTTCGGGATGTTTGCGAACGTCGTCAAAAGTCTTGAACAGGCTCTCACATAGATCGGCGGGTTTTTCAAAGTAGCGGTTGTGCGTGGCTTCCCGCCGGGTGTAGTGCCAAAGCCTTTCCTGGGCGTTGAGTTCGGGGGAGTATTTGGGCAGCGGGAAGACTTCCAAGCGACGACGCTCCTTTTGAAACCAAGCCCAAACCTCCGGGTGTGTGTGGTAAGAGGCGTTGTCCTGGATGAGATAAATCCTGCGACCGCGCCGGTAATAGGCAGGCAGGACGACCTCCTGAACAAATGAGAGATAGGTCAGGTTGTTGAAATACTCGGTCTGGTGCCGGTAGGCGAATCTGGCGCTCTGCAGGCTGACGGCGCCCAGAATCTTCTGGGTGTTGCGTTCGCCGCGAGTGGGGATTTCCGGACGGCAGTTCAGCGGAGCCCATGTCTGATGGATGGTTGGACACTGGCGAAAGGATGCCTCGTCCACATACACGATCACCGCGTCTTCGGCTTGGGCGTTTTTTTTAGATTGGGATAGGTGTAGCGAATCCATTTGTTCTGGGCTTTGGGATCGGCCTGCACCAGACGGGTGGTGGGGCGTTGCACCGAACAGCCCAGGCGGTGAAGGAGTTTCCTCACATGGCCGGGATGGTAATCCACGCCAAACTCTTCCTGGATGACCCCAGCCAGGACCGGCGAGGTCCAGACGCCGGTCTGGAGACCGTAAGCCACCGGACCACTTTCGACAATGTCGTGGAATTGCTGGCGTTGCTTCTCAGTCAGGGCGCAGGGCCGTCCGCTGCGGTGGCCTTCCTTGATCCCTTCCTCACCGTACTCATTCCAGTTGCAAACCCAGGCATGAACGCGGGTGCGGTGGACATGGAGCAGATCGGCAATCCGAGGGGGCGTGTGGCCATCGGCGCTGAGGAGGAGGGCTTGCAAGCGGAGCGCGACGCGCGGGGCTTTGTCGGTCTGAGCTTCCTGGCGCAAGCTCAGAAGTTGGCGACGCGTGCGGGCATCGGCTCGGGCAAAGATGGCTTTCATGACAACGTATGTCGCATTACTAATGCGCGTATCGTGGCAAAAACAAGTCCAGTCAGCAAGTGGAAACCGTCGGGAAGGGCACCTTCAGATTCGATCAAGAAACGCCGGACAGCTCAAATACCCGCTCAAGACAATGCTTTCTTGAAACGTATGTCGCGTTATTTATGCGCATGTGTATAGGCATCAAGGGGGTGACGCTCCATTCATACCGATATGCGTGGGCCGAGCGCGCGAAAACCGTCGGCTACCCGGAGCGGTTCGCGCAGGAGGCTTTGGGGCACAACAGCAAGGCCGTGCATCGCGCCTATGCCAAACGCGCCCTGATGAAGCTCCCCTCGCTGGAAGATTACGAGCAGCGGGCCGCGGCGCAGACGGCCCCGCCCATGTGAGCGGTGAGCGAGCCATTGGTGGGCGCGGTGACAAGGGGCCTAACCAATGCCCTTCTCTTGGCAGCATTCTTACTCTGCCAGTGTTGGTTCAGCGCATTGGTGACCTTGGCGAGCCAGGTCCGGTCTTTGGCTTGTTCCACCACCTCGGCCGCCGCAAAGAATTTGACGCTGTTGGGCGGCGGATTGCCCAACGGCTTGAGCAGCCGGGCCGCGACGAGAATGGGCACATCATGAGCCTGGCAATTCAACACCCAGGCCGCCTGTTCCGCCGTCAGGCGGGCGGGCAACTGCCCGAACAGCGTTAGGAACCGATGTTGATCTTCTCTCATACTCGCAAAAATGGGTTGAACCGAACCACTACGTCGACACAGCCGCCAGGTTCGCGGCCCTCCCCTGCCCTTTCCCCCGGACCCGCCGGGCGGGCTGGGGCACAGGCAGATTCACTACGGCTTCCAACACCCGACAACGCTCCCGCCAGAAGGCGCACTCCCGCCGCAGCGTCGCGATCTCGGCGACGCGCAGCGCGTTGATCTCGATGGCCAGCAGGTGTGGGTCAATCTGCTGCTGGGAAGGCATTCGAGGTGCTGAGCTTCGTTTCATGGCCAGAACGGAAGCCGTCGCGATGACGACGGCTTCCGAGGGCT
>CAYLUN010000266.1:0-2354 GCA_964386865.1 uncultured Lentisphaeraceae bacterium
TCGACGTGAGCGAGGTGGCGATGATCAGCCGGCTCAAGCCCGGCGAGACGTATCGCGTCGCGCCGGAGACGCTCGATCTGCTGCTGATCGCCACGCAGGTGTGCGCGGCCACGAGGGGCGCGTTCGATGTGACCGTCGGAACGGTCATGGATGCGCTGCGCGAGGTCAAGCACCGCTGGGGCGGGCTCACGGAGCGAGAGCGCGAAAGCGCGCTGGCGGCGTGCGGCATGAGCCGCCTCGTCATCGACACCGAAAACCTGCTCGTCGCGGTCAAGCCGGACCGCTTGGGCCGAGCCTCGCCGCTCGAGCTGGACTTCGGCGCGGTGGGCAAAGGCTACGCGCTGGACCTGGCGTGTGCCTTTCTTGCCCAGGATTTGGGGTTTACCGACTTCCTGATGCACGGCGGCACGAGCACGGTGGTGGCGCGCGGCTCCATGGGAGACGGCCCGGACGGCTGGCCCGTCGGCGTGGGCGGCGACTGGCGCGAGCGTGCGGGGCTGGACGCCGTAAGGCTGAAGGACGGCGCGCTGAGCGGCTCGGGGTTCGAGGTGAAGGGCACGCACGTCGTGGACGTGCGGCAGGGCGTGGCCGCCGCGCGGCACGCGGCGGCGTGGTCGGTCGCGCCGTCGGGTGCGGTGTCGGACGCCCTCTCGACGGCGTTCCTCGGCATGAGCTGGAGAGAGATCAGCAGCGCGTGCGCCGCGATTCCGGGCAGCGGCGCGCTGGTGGCGCGGGAGCAGCCCGCGTGGCTGGACAAGGTGCGCAGACCGGTGCGGACATGTGGCGCGTTTCCGCGCAGTTAGGAGTTAGGATTTAGGAGTTGAGGGACTTTCGAAACAGACTTGGGTGAGCGTCAGGCTGGCGCGGAGCCCGTAACGTGTAACCAGTAACCAGTAACCTGTAACAGAATCGGCTTCGAGAGAAGCCAGACAAGGAGAGACACATGAGACTGAATGGAATGATGCTCGCGGCCGTTGCGGCCGGACTTGCCGTGGCGGCAGGTGCTCAGGACGCTGCCAAGGTGCAGCTCAAGATCGAACTGCCTAAGCCGCAGTTCACGGGTACGCCCAAGGACATCCGCTCGCCGAACCTCGAGGCCTCTCGCGGCGGCAAGCCCCGTCCGCCGATCGACGTCCCGGCCGGCGCGAACAATGTCATCTCGAAGGACTGCAAGGTCACGTCGAGCGACCCCGAGCCGATCATCGGCGAACTCGCCTTCATCACGGATGGCGACAAAGAGCATGACGCCGCGACGTACGTCGAGCTCGGCCCAGGCACGCAGTGGGTGCAGGTCGACCTGGCCAAGGAGAAGGAAATCTACGCGGCGTGCGTGTGGCACTACCACGGCGAAGCCCGCGTCTATCGCGACGTGGTCTGCCAGATCTCCAACGACCCGGACTTCATCGACGGCGTCGTGACCGTGTTCAACAACGACCACGACAACACCTCCAAGCTCGGCGAGGGCAAGGAGAAGGAGTACGTCGAGGACTACATGGGCCGCCCGTTCGCGGTCAACGCCGTGAAGGGACGCTATGTGCGCTTCTTCAGCAAGGGCAACACCTCGAACGAGATGAACCACTACACCGAGATCGAAGTGTACGGCAAGCAATAGGCGTATCGTGAGCGCGGGCTGACGGCCCGCGCGTGCTGCCGGACAGCCGGGCGGTGTGGTGGACGAAGTAAGTCCGCTCACCGCCCGTTTTTCTTGAGGTCGGCCCCCCGTCTTTCTGGGGGGAAAGGGGGGCGTTTGGGGAGATTGGAGCGTTCAACGTTGAACGCTCAACGCTGAAGTGATGAGGGGGTCGCATGAACATAAAGCAAGTCGCCGTCGTCGGAGCCATGCTCATTCTAGTCGGAGGGCTGCTGTGGGGCACGGTCGCGCCTCGGTTGTCATGCGAGGGCGTTCGCGTTCCGGCACATCCTCACACGGGAGGGCCGGGTTCCACCCCGGCCGCGGACGACATGGAAGTCGCCCCTCCCAGCGACCCGGGGCGTTCCGGCCTGTCCTCGCGCACGGGAGGGCCGGGTTCCACCCCGGCCGCGGGCGACGTGGACGTCGCCCCTCCCAGCGACCCGGGGCGTTCCGGCCTGTCCTCGCGCACGGGCAAAGTCAGGCTCAACATCGCGCTGCCCAAACCGCAGTTCGTCGGGACGCCGCCCGACCTTCGCTCGCCGAACTTGGAGCCGCCACGCGGCGGTAAGCCGCGCCCGGCGATCGAGGTTCCGGCCGGCGCGGACCAGGTGCTCTCAAGGGACTGCAAGGTCACGTCGAGCGACCCCGAGCCGATCATCGGCGAGCTGGCCTTCATCACCGACGGCGACAAAGAGCACGACTCCGGCACCTATGTGGAGAT
>CAYLUN010000267.1:0-2321 GCA_964386865.1 uncultured Lentisphaeraceae bacterium
CGCGCGCGAGCGAGGCGGCCGGTATGGTCACGCGCCGATCCGTGGCGAAGCCGGTCTTCACGATCGTGCCGAACTCGATGCGCACGTCGTTGGTATAGGCGGCCGGAACCTTGATGCGGATCTGCAGGTAGTCATTGAAGCCGAGGTCCAGGTCCGGGCCGCCACTGATGGCGGTGCGGCTCACGGAGGCGTCGGCGCTGCCGCTGGCGTCCGTCCCGACCAGGCAGCCATTGGTCGCCGCGAGGCCCGTCACATTCGAGCCTGACCATCCCTCCAGGCTGCCGGCGGCCGACCACTCTCCGAGCACCGTCGCACCGGCGAGGCGGTCCGAGGGGTCCACCGCCACCACACCGGCCCCAGCGGCCGCCGCCAGCATTCCGAATAACACCATGTTCGCCAACCCGCGCATGTCCGTTCCTCGCATCGTATTCCGTGTTCAGAAAATGTGGACCACCGCTCCCTTTTCGGGCTCGCCGTCCGCCGGACAAAGCGCGCCCGGCCCGCTCAGGTACGCGGGCAGGCTCGCGGAGCCGTAGGTTCGCCCCGCAGTCTGGAGAACCCCGTCGACATACACCCTCCGCACCGCGAGGGTTCCCGCAAACGGCAGGTCGAGACGTCCGCCCGCCGAGACCGCCACGTCCGCGCCGGGCGGCAGCGCCAGCGCGTGGGCGAGGCGGAGCACGCCGTTCGAGACGCACGCCGCGCCGGCGAAGCTGTTCGTGCCCGCCAGCACCAGCGTGCCTTTTCCCTTCTTCACAAGCGCCCCGTCGCCGCTCACGGCGCCCGGCACGGTCAGCACGCTGCCGCTGGCGTTGCTCGACACGTTGACCGTGGCTGCGCCACTCACCGCCACCGGGCCGGCCCACGTGGCGTTCAAGTTGGACTTGGCCCAGGTCGAGCCGTCGTAGAGCCAGAGCGCGTTGGTGAACGACGCGGTGCCGCAGAAGAGGCCGAACGTGCCGGGCCCGTACACGCGCACGGGCGCCGCGCCGAGCGGCGCCGAGGTGCTGAACTCGCCGTTGCTCACGATCAGCGCCGCGACCTCGGGCGCGAAACCGTTGGCGCCGCCGAGCACGACGCTGTTGCCCCCCACCTTCGTCAAGGCGTAGGGACCCGAGACCCGGCCCACAATGTAGAACTTCTGGCTCCCGTTGTTGCCGATGGATGCGTCGCCCGCCAACCGCAGGTTCGGGAGCCCCTTGTTGTCCAAGACGCCCGCGGCGCTGACCACCGCGCCGAAGACCGCGCCGTACGTGTTGGTGTAGCGGGAACTCGAGCCGTGCCCCGCGATCGTCACCGTGTAGCCGGCCGACTCTTTGTAGGAGTCGCTCAGCTTCTGGCCATTCAGGTCAAAGGTCGCGCCCGCGGCCACGGTCAGCAGGTTCGACGCGCTGGCCGGCGCGCCCAGCGAGTTGGTCGAGGCCACGGACAGCAGCCCGTTGCTCACGACCGTGCCGCCGGCGTAGGTGTTGACCGCCCGCGAGAGCGACAGCTTGCCGGGGCCCGTCTTGACGAGGCCCCCCGGCCCCGTGACCAGCCCGCTGAGCGTCAGCGTGCCCGCGCCGGTCGAGCTGGCTGACGAGCCGATGTCCGAGGTCACGTTCAGCGTCAGCGTGCCGCTCAGGGTCGTGCTCTGGTTATTGTCACCGAACACCGCGGCCTTGGACTGGCCGTCCTGAGGCAGGCTGAAGCCGTTCAGCGTGATCGCGTTGGCGAAGGTGCGCGCGGCGCCCGGGTAGAAGGACACGTAGCACCCGTTCGAGACCACCACGGCGGCGCTGCCGAACCCGTAGGCGTTATTGCAGAAGACGCGTCCCGCCTCGACAGAAACGGCGCCGGCGAGGGCGTTGCTGCTCCACAGCCACAGCGTGCCGCCGCCGCGCTTCGCGAAGCCCGAGGGGCTGCTGAGCGGCGTGTAGAGTTCGCACGCGCTGTTGCCCGCCGACAGCAGGGGCCAAACGGTAACCGCGGGAGCCGCGCCGGCGTTGTCCAGCGTCAGGAGCGAGCTGCCGTCGAGGCGCCAGTTGCCGCCGTTGTACGCCGAGGCGTTCCCGACCACGATGTTCCCGATGGCCCGCGCCGCGTTGTTGGTCACCGTGCGCGCCGCGGTGATCCCCAGATCGAACGTGGCCGTGTACCCAGCGCCTCCCGCCACGACGGCCCCGGCCCACTTGTTGGAGTCGCCCCAGCTGCCGCCGCTGTTGACCGCCCAGCTGCCATCAGCCGCATGTGCGCTCAGGCCCGCAAAATAGCAGGCGTAAGCTGAAGCACATAGAATTCGTCGACTCGTCGTCATGCGCCTCTCCTTCATCCCTTCCGGA
>CAYLUN010000268.1:0-2284 GCA_964386865.1 uncultured Lentisphaeraceae bacterium
ACGGCCGCAAAATCTATGATCCCGGCATCGCGAGGGAGAAATGAAAACCATGAAAAACACACTCACACGCCTCGCCGCCCTGCTGCTCGCGCCGCTGGCGACGCTTGCTCAGGAACGCCAGACGCCGTCTTGGATCACCCCGGCGGTGCGTGCGCCACGCGTGGAGTTACGCACCTTCAAGAGCACGGCCGCCAAAAGTGAGGTGAGCTTCCATGTCTTTACGCCGGAGATGTACGACATGGAAAAGGAGAGGCGCTTTCCCGTGCTCTACTGGCTCCACGGCACAAGCGGCGGACTGCCGGGGATTGCGCCGCTGTCGGCATTCTTCGACCGCGCGATGCGCGAGGGGAAGATGCCGCCGATGCTCATCGTGTTCCCCAACGGCCTCGTCGCGAGCATGTGGTGCGATTCAAAGGACGGCGCGGTGCCCATGGAGACGGTGGTCGTGAAGGAGCTTGTGCCGCACGTTGACGCCACCCTTCGCACGCTTGCCGGCCGCGAAGGCCGCATTCTTGAAGGCTTCAGCATGGGCGGCTACGGCGCGGCGCGTCTCGGGTTGAAGTATCCGGAGGTCTTCGGCGCGGTGTCAATACTCGCCGGCGGACCGCTTGACCTGGAGTTTCACGGTCCGCGCGCCACCGCCAATCCCGACGGGCGCGACCGCATCCTGAAGGACACTTTCGGAGGGGACATGGGTTATTACAAAGCGCAAAGCCCCATCACCGTCGCTGAACTGAATGCCGCCAATGACCGTGGCAAAGTGCTCATCCGGCAGGCCGTCGGCAGCCGTGACTTCACGGCGGAGTTGAACCGCAATTTCTCGGCTCACCTGAAGAAGCTCAACATCGAGCACGCCTTCACCGAGGTGCCGGGAGTGAGCCACGATACGCTGGCACTGTTGCGCGGCCTCGGCGACGCAAACTGGGAATTCTACCGCTCGGCCCTCGGCGACAAGCCCGCGGCGAAGTCGGCACAAATTACGCCGGGGGCTGCGAATTCTCCGATGTCCGGGTTCGACTCTGTTCCGTTCACGGGCGGAAAGGAGGGCTATGCGTGCTATCGCTGCCCGACGCTGGCGGTCAGCACCCAGGGCACGGTGCTGGCCTTCTGCGAAGGGCGCGTCAACAGCCATAAGGACGAAGATGACATGGATGTCGTGCTCAAGCGGTCCACGGACGGCGGCCGCACGTGGGGGCCGCTGCAGGTGCTTGCGAATGACGGGAAGAATCCGTGCAAGAACCAGTGTCCGGTGGTGCTGCCGTCGGGCCGCATCCTGCTCGTGTGGCTGTGGAACAAGTGGATTTCTTCGGAGAATGGCCGCACGACGCGCGAGGTCTTCGTCATGCATTCTGACGATGACGGCGTCACGTGGTCGAAGCCGCGCAACATCACGGCATCGGTGTATCAGCCGGGCTGGAGGTGGTACGGCACGGGCCCGTGCCACGGCATCGTGAAGCGCAGCGAGCCGCACAAAGGTCGCGTCGTGATCGCCGCGCGCCACAACGCGAAAGACACGCACATGTTCACGCACGTCATCTATTCCGATGACGGTGGCGGCACCTGGAAGATTGGCGGCAGCGTTCCGCGCGAGAAGACCTCCGAGGCGACGGTGGTCGAGTTGAGCAACGGCGACCTGATGCTCAATTGCCGGAACCAGAACGACGGTGAAAATCATCGCGTCGTGTCGGTCAGTAAGGACGGCGGCGCGACGTTTTCGGAGACGTGGCTGGAAAAACAGCTCGTCGAGCCGCGCGGCTGCCAGGCGAGCCTGCTGTACCATTCGCCGAACCCGGCGACCGGCAAGGGCAACATCCTCTTCTCCAATCCTGCCAACGCCACCGTCCGCTCGGACGGCATGCTCAAGCTCAGCGAAGACGATGGGCGCACCTGGACAAAGGCCTTCCGCTACGCAAAGAAGCCCGCGCCCAACTTCACCGGCTACTCGGACATCGCGGTCATGCCCGACGGCAGCATCGGCATCCTCCACGAACGCGGCGATCTGGCTGACGCGAACAAGAAGAGCGAGCGCTACGACGAGGTCGGCTTCACGGTCGTCCCGTTCGCAGAAATCCGCACACCGCTGTCACCAACTCCCACAAAAGGATCAACGAAGTGAAGATCATCCTCACCCTCCTCACTGCCCTGTTGCTCGCGCCGCAGGCCGCGCTGCACGCCGCCGATGCGCCGAAGCCGAACATCGTCGTCATCCTCACCGACGACCTTGGCTTTTCCGACCTCGGCTGCTACGGCAGCGAAATCGCCACGCCGAACCTCGACAAGCTCG
>CAYLUN010000269.1:0-2245 GCA_964386865.1 uncultured Lentisphaeraceae bacterium
CTGCACGACGCCTGAATGCCGAGCGGGCGGAAGCCGTAGCGTCGTACGCGAGGGCTGGGCCTGGAGAGACGAAGGAACGCAGGGCACGGGCCGCGCGAATGACGCGCCCGCCCGCGTGCCGCATGCGAAACGTCCGAGGCGGTGACCGTACGTGTCCGCAGGGCGGCGGCTGCCACAAAGCCTGCGACTGGCGAGCCGACCGTCGCTGCGGCGCGTATGGCTTGCGTCAGCACGCGCCCGGACGTGGAGCGGGGGGAGAGGTTCTAAAGTTGGAAATGCATGTGCTGTCGGATCTGGGGGTGTCGGAGAGAGCGGCAAGGGTGTGGAATACTGCGGGCATAGCGATGAAGTTGTTAAGTGCGAGAGTGCTTTAGTTGGAGAAGTCTTTGCTGACAGGTCACGGGGTGTAGGAGAGAGCGTCAAGGGTGTGGAACACTGCTGCGGTGGAGATGCTTATGCGGCTTGTTGGTGTTGAAATGTTGGGAATAGGACGGATGGGACTTGTGGGACGGATAGGACAAAAGCTGAGGTAAAATTAGTCATCGAGGGTGTCGGTGTTGGTGGATTTGCTGTCTCTACGACGTGCGGTTGTTAGATAAACGTGACAGGTGATGGTTGTTCAACGCATGGGGCTGGAGCCGAGACCGTGGGCTCGGCGAGTCGAGGGCAGACCCGCCAGCCGGCTACCCGCGCCAAGCCGGGCGAGGGCCGGCGAATAGGGCGGGGCTGCCCGAGGGCGCGGCGATCACCCGCCGCCAGCTATTGCGGCGGGAAGCGACCGCGCCTATAGATTTGATTCGGCGCGGCACACTTCGCGCCGTCTCCGGCGGGAGCCGGTTAATTCGATGCAACGCGAAAACGAGCGGGCGGAAGCTGTAGCGTCGTACGCGTATCTCGCGAATGACGCGCCCGCCCGCGTGCCGATTACGGAGTCCGGGGGCGGCAGAGGCGGGAGCGGATGGCAGCAAGGCAACGGCGCGCCGCGCGAGGGCAGCCTTCAGGCCGTCAGCCCGCTTGCGGGTGCCCGGTGGCGGAGCGACGGCTGCCGCGGCGGACAGTCCGTCTCTCGCCGGTCCCCGGACGGAGTGAACTATTCAGAGCCGTAGCCATCACGGCGCTGTAGCTTCCGGGCAACGGCGGGTTTCGAAATGTCGGTTTCTAGCGTCTAGTGGAGGTGTGTCATGAGCGATAACGATAAATTCGAGGCGGCGAAGTTCAAGCCGGGTCAGTCGGGGAATCCCACCGGCAAAGTGAAGGGGACGGTAGGAGGCCGGATGAAGGCGCTGGGCGCCCTTGACCGGATGATGGGCAAAGAGGAGAACATCGCGCTGCTGGAGACGGCGCTTGAGGAGACGTTCAAGAAGAAACCCGTGTGGTTCTTCGTAAACATTGTCATGCCTTTGCTTCCGAAAGAGACGAAGGGCGTGCTTGAGGGCGGTGACCGCGTGATCGAGTGGCGGAGCTTGGTGTCGACAGCAGCGTCGGCAGCCCTCGAAACCACAGTGTAGGCGGACCAAATGCAGATCGACTACATACCGCATGCGGCGCAGATGGAGATCCATCAGGCGCGTGACGCCCGTTTCCGGACGGTGTGCACAGGGCGGCGGTTCGGCAAGACGATGTGCATGGCTGCGGAGATCCTCGACCGGGGCGGCGGCGACGCGGGCGGGGATTACGGCTGGGTCGCGCCGACCTACACGGTCGCCGACCGCGGCATCGACGCGTTCCGACCGATCGCGCCAGATTTCGTGCGGATCGTGGGGCGCATGCCGGCACGGGCGGAGTTCGAGGGCGCGGCGGGCGCGTGCCGGGTGTGGTTCCTGAGCGCCGACAACCCGGACGGCATCCGGGGTTTCGGGTTCCGGGGTCTGGTGGTCGACGAGGCGGCGGCGATCCCGGTGAACGTGTGGAACTACGTCTTGCGTCCGACGCTGGCGCAGACGCTCGGCTGGGGTGTGTTCATCTCGACGCCTGCGGGCCGCAACTGGTTCTACGACATGTTCACGCGCGGCGTGGAGCGGCAGCCGGGCTTCCGGTCGTTCACCTTCCCTTCGAACGTGTCACCGTACTTTCCGGCGCAGGAGTGGGAAGAGGCGCGGCGCACGCTTCCCGAGGATGTGTTTCGGCAGGAGTACATGGCCGAGTTTCTGGAAGACAGCGCCGGGGTGTTCCGAGGCGTGGACGGGTGTCTGATCGTGGGTGGCGATGTGGCAGGTGCGGAGACCTGCCCGTTCGTGATTGTCGG
>CAYLUN010000270.1:0-2241 GCA_964386865.1 uncultured Lentisphaeraceae bacterium
TTCCGCCCGCACACGACACGGCCCGCTTCTGGAAGGCCGCGTTCGCCTCCGGCCAGGTCGCCAGGGCGTCGCCCATGCCTGCGACCAGAAAACGCACGGGCGCTTGGGCGATCACCTCGGTGTCCACGAGAATGATGTCCGGATTGAAGCGCCACATGTCGAAGCCCTCGTACTCGCCGGCCTCGTTGTACCAGACCGTGCATGCGCTGGTCGGCGCGTCGTTCGAGGCGATGGTCGGCACGATCACGCAGCGGACGCCCGAAAGCGCCGCGGCGGCCTTCGCGGTGTCGATCGCCTTTCCGCCGCCGATCCCGACAACCACGTCGCAGCCGTGTTCCTTGACCGCCGCGACCAGCGCGTTCGCCGCCGCCTTGGTCGTCTCTCCCGCGAACAGCATGTCGCGAAACGCGAGCCCGTGTTCGTCGAACGAACGCGCGAGCGTCTCGCCCAGCGACTCTTTCAGGAACTTCTCCCACAGCACCAGCGGCTTCTTGCCGCAGACCGAGACCCATTTCCCGGCCTGCCGCAGCAGGCCTTTCCCCTGGCAGTATTTCCCGGGAAAACCGATTGAATTGACCATACTTCTCCTTTTTCTGTTAGTGACCCTTAAGCCGTTCAGCACGCCGCGCGTGCAGCACACAGGTGTTTGTACGTTTCATACCGCTTCTGATACACGTCGCGATTCTCCGGTATCGGCCGCACGGGCTCTGCGAAGCGCACGGCCTTTGCGACGCCATCCGCAACGTCGCGGAACACGCCCGCCCCGATCCCGGCAAAGATGGCGGCGCCGACCAACGTCGCGTTGGGAACCTGCAAGGGATGGATTTCCATTCCGAACACATCCGCGATCGTCTGCCGCCACACGGCCGACTCCATGGCTCCGCCCGTCACCGCCAGCGAGGAGATCGTCACGCCCGCCGCCTTCATGTGCTGATACATGTCGAAGCTCTCCAACACGACCCCCTCGATCACCGCCCGCATCAGATCCGCCGGCGCATGCGAGAAGCGCAGCCCCGCGAAGGTCCCGCTCGCATGAGGATCCCAGTGGGGATACCCCGCGCCTGAAAGATAGGGCAGAAACACGATGCCGTTCGCGCCGGGCCGCGACTGGCCCAGAAGCAGCTCCATCCGCTCGTACACGTTGCCTTCCGCCGACGTTCCCTGGCCTGCCGACAGCTCCTTGTTGAAGAACGCGTCCCGGATCCAGCGGTAGCAGCTCGCGGCGCCCAGCTGGATGCCCTCCAGCTCGTAGAGGCCGATCCGCCCCGACGAGAGGGCCATCAGCCCGGGGCTCTTCGCCAGTTCCAGTTGCCGCGTGCCGACCACGAGCAGGCCGGCGGTTCCGAGGGTGAGGGAGGCCCGGCCGTGCTCGATGACGCCCGCGCCCAGCGCCGCGGACTGCTGGTCGCCCGTCCCGCACACGAGCAGCGTTCCTTCGGCCAGGCTGCTCCGCAGCGCCGCGGCGCGGCTCACCTTACCGACCACCGTCCCGGGACGCACCAGCGCGGAGAGCTTCGAGCGGTCCAGCTCCAGCGCGTCCAGGACGCGGTCCGACCAGTCGAGCGTATGCACGTCAATCAGGCCGCTGCAGCAGGCGCAGGTCACTTCGGTCTGCCACGAATCGGCGCCGAACTGGCGCAGCACGTAGTCGGCCGGAAAGACGAGCTTGTCCGTTTTCGCGTAGCGCTCCGGCTGGTGCTTCTTGATCCACACCAGCTTTTCCAACGAGAACGTCGGCGTGAGCGGCATCCCGGTGAGCTGATACAGCTCCGACGCGCTGATCCGGCTTTCGATATCCGAGAGCACCGAAAGGGCGCGGTTGTCCTGCCAGCCGTAAAAACGCCCGCCGATCATGTTGCCGTCCGCATCCAGCAGCCCGAAGGTCGCGCGCTGGGAGGAAAGGCTGACCGCCAGGACGTCCTCCGGCGCGACCCCGGCCTCTGCCAAGGCGCGCCTGCACACGTCGAAGGCGGCCTCGACCAGCAGCCCGGCCTCCTGCTCGACGTGATGCTCTTCCGGGTAAAGGGACGGATACTCGCGATAGGCGCTGCCGTACGCCTTGCCGCGCGCGTCGAACAGCATCGCGTTCGCGCCCGTAGTCCCGATGTCGATCGCCATTAAATATGCCGCCATATTCGCTCCCTCCCCTTGCCTCAGGGCGCGTAAGGCGGCACGAGGCCGACCGTGCGCATCTGGTCCAGGGCGTCGATGATCTCAGGCGCGGCGCGCGTGCCGATCAGC
>CAYLUN010000271.1:0-2236 GCA_964386865.1 uncultured Lentisphaeraceae bacterium
CCTGAAGCTCGCGCAGCAGGAGCCGCAGCTCAACCCGCAGAAGTGGGGCGGGCTCGCGCTGCCCGGCGCGGGCGGCCGCGCGCCCTTCATGCTCTCGCTCGCGGGCGGCACCGCGCCCGACATCTACTTCTGCTGGTTCCACATCATGCGGCACGACATCGAGCAGGGCTTCTGCTACCCGCTCAACGAGTGGGTCGGCGAGGACGCGGACGGCGACGGGCAGATCAGCGACGCCGAGGCGCGCTGGCCCGGCTGGAAGAACGTGCCGCCGCTCTGGCGCCAGGTCGCCACGAAAGGCGGCAAGGTCTACGGCGTGCCGATGGCGGGCATTTGGTACTACGGCATCGTCTACCGCAAGGACCTGGTGCGGCAGGCGGGCCTCGACCCCGAGTACATCCCCGCCACGTGGGAGGAGTTCTACCGCTGGTGCCAGCGGCTCACCTTCCCCGGCAAGCAGGTCGCGGGCGCGAAGGTGCAGCGCGGGCAGCGCGCGTTCGGCGCGGAGAACCGGCCGTGGGGCTGGCTGCCGTGGATGCAGGCCGCGGGCGGCTCGCCCGTGGTCAACGTGCGCGTCTCGCCGACCACCGGCAAGGCCTACCGCTTCGCCATGGAGGAGACGCGCTTCGCCGCGCCGGACACGGGCGAAGACCTGTCCAAGGCCGAAGGCACGTGGCAGGCGAACTTCGCTTCGGAGGAGGCGGTCGCCGCGGCGGGCTTCTTCCACCGGCTCGCCTGGTCGCCGTGGCTGCGGGATCCGCAGACGCAGGCGCCGGTGGACCTGGCCCCCGCGGACCTCGCGGCGGGCCGCGTGACGCTCGCCGACGGCCGCACGCTCGCGTTCAAAGAGGGGGACGTGATCAAAGGCGTGGTGCGGGCGCTGCCGCGCCTGACGCAGGATTTGCCGCAGCTCTTCGCGCAGGGCGAGGTCGCGGCGCTCTTCTCCGGGGCGGAGCTGGTGGAGCAGCTGACGCGCGACCTGAACCTGCCGCCGGACATGGTGGGCATCATGCCGTTCCCCGCCGCGCGGCCGGGCCTCAAGCCGGTTTTTCAGGCGCACAAGCATTTCTACAGCATGACCGAGGGCGTGGCGCGGCGGCCCAAGACTGAGCGCGACCTCGTGTGGAAGTGCGTCGAGCAGCTCGCCAGCGAGGCGGTCAACGACGAGACCGTGAAGCAGAAGGTGCTGGAGGGCCACGCGCGCTGGTGCACGCCGTCGGAGCTGACGCGGCTCGGGTTCACCGAATACCTCGACGAGGTTCCGCCCGGCATCCGCCGCAACTATGAGCGCATCGGGAGCGGCGAAATTCTGGCGCGCACCGAGCCCTACGCGGGCTTCTGGCAGGCGGTGTCGGACCTGATCGACCGCCGGCTGCTGGGCCTCCTGCTGGCCGATACGGGCGAGCGCTTCGACTACGCGGCGGCGCTGCGGGGCATCAACGACGACGCCAACCGCGGGCTTATGTTCCGCGCCTCGGAACAGGTGCTGGAGCGCCAGCGGCCGACCGCCCGCGTAATCTTCGGCGTCGCCGCGATGGCGGCGCTGGTGTGCGCGTGGCTGTGGTGGAGGTCGGTGGTCGGTGGTCGGAGGTCGGGCAGCTCAACGCCTAAAACCTCCGTCCTAAATCCTAAATTCCTGTCTCCGTGGCTGATGCTCGCGCCGGCGCTGGGCTCCATCGCGGTGTGGAGCTACTACCCGCTGATCCGCGGCGCGGTGATGGCGTTTCAAGAGTACAAGATCGTGGGCGAGTCGCGGTGGGCGGGGCTCGACAACTTCATCCTCGTGGCGACGGACGCAGGCTTTTGGGCGGCGTGGGGCCGGACGCTGGAGTACGTGGGGCTGACGCTGCTGCTGGGCTTCCTCGCGCCCGTGCTGCTGGCGCTGATGCTCGCCGAGATCCCGCGCGGCAAGATCTTCTTCCGCACGGTCTACTTCCTGCCGCACCTGACGAGCGCGCTCGTGATTGCGCTGCTGTGGCGGCTGATGTACGACCCGACCGAGAACGGCATGCTGAACCAGCTCGTGGGGTTCTTCGGGATGAGCCGCCAGACGTGGCTGCAGGATCCGGCGCAGGCCATGGTGTGCTGCATCCTGCCGGGGGTTTGGGCGGGCGCGGGCATGGCGAGCCTGATCTACGTGGCGGCGCTGCAGGCGCTGCCGCCGGACTACTACGAGGCGGCGGCGATCGACGGCGCGGGCATCCTCAGCCGCTTCCGGCACATCACCTATCCGCAGCTG
>CAYLUN010000272.1:0-2227 GCA_964386865.1 uncultured Lentisphaeraceae bacterium
GCGATCCGCTGATGGGCTTCGGCGAGCTGCTGGTCTGCAAGCGCAAGATGCCCTCCATCGCGCATCTGGTGGCGCAGTATTACGGCTGGCGGCAGCGGGGGGGCGGCGGGCTCTGCGCGGTGCGGCGTCCGGGACGTTCGCTGGAGACGCGCGACCTGGTCGGCGGCCGACTGCCGGAGGGCAGCTACCTGGAGCCGCGCCTGAGCTATGACGGCAAGCGGATTCTCGTGGCTTTTGTCGCCTGCGGCGACGAGGAGCCGAGTCCTCAGTCGTTCAAAGTGAACGAATGCGGGGCGGACGAGCGCTATTTCCACCTCTACGAGCTGGACCTCGGCGCGGCAGGGAAAGAGGGCGTCCGCCAGCTGACCCGCGGGCCCTACGACGACATGATGGGCGAGTACCTGCCGGACGGCGGCATCGTCTTCTGTTCCACGCGGCGCAAGGGGTCGTCGCGCTGCTTCGGAGCCGAGTTCAGCAGCCGCTGGCACAACTACACGCTGCACCGGGCCAACGCGGACGGCAGCGCGATCACGACGCTGTCGTACAACGACGTGAGCGAGTGGTTCCCGGCGGTCTCCCATTCCGGCGACCTCCTGTTCGCGCGCTGGGACTACATCGACCGGGACGCGGTGACGCACCAGAACCTCTGGTCGTGCCGCCCCGACGGCAGCAACCCGATGGCGGTGTGGGGCAACGCGCTGCCCGCGCCGCACTGCACCTTCCAGGCGAAGCCGATCCCGAACTCGCGCAAGCTCGTCTTCACCGCCTCCGCGCACCATGCCGTGACGGGCGGTCCGATCTGCGTGCTCGACCCTGCGGTGGGGCTCAACGCGCCGGAGGCCTCCGCGCGCCTCACGCCGCTGCCCTATCCCGAGGCGGAGGGCTGGAAGCTGCCCGAATGGTACGAGTCGCCCTGGCCGCTTTCCGAGCGGCTCGTCCTGGTCGCCTACAGCCCCGTGCAACTGCGCTCGCAGGGTCAGCACGCCAAGCGGGAGACACGCAACCCGGACGACACGCAGCGCATCTGTCTGCTGGACAATCGCGGCAACCGCGAGCTGCTCTACCGCGACACAACGATCAACACGGTCACGCCGATCCCGCTGGCGGCGCGGCAGGCCCCGCCCGTGCTGGCGAGCCTGCTGCCGAAGGACCCGCCGCCGGAGGGCGAGATGACGGTCTACGACATCTATCAGGGGCTGGAGGGCGTGTCGCGCGGCGAGATCGTCGCGCTGCGCGTGGTGCAGCTCTTCCCGAAGACCACGCCATGGGCGAACTCGCCGCGCGTCGGCGTGGCGGGCGAGGAGAACACCCGCGCGATTCTCGGGACGGTGCCGGTGGAGGCAGACGGCTCGGCGCGCTTCGTCATGCCCGCGAAAGCCAAAGTGCTGTTTCAGGCGATCGATAAGAACGGCTTCGCGCGGCGCACGATGCGCTCCTCGACCTACCTGCAGCCCGGCGAGAAGACCTCCTGCGTGGGCTGCCACGTCTACGGCTTCACGCACACCAAGCCGCAGGCGGCTCTGCCGCAGGCCATGAAGCGGCCGCCGTCCCGGCTGGAGCCCGGCCCGCTGGGCGGGCGGCCCTTCGGTTTCGTTGAAGCGGTGCAGCCGGTCTTCGACGCCAAGTGCGTGAGCTGCCACGGCGAAAAAGAGCCCAAGGGCGGCGTCGAATTGACGCGACGGATCATCGGCAAGCACGGCTACACCGCCTCTTACCTGACGCTCTGTTTTGAAAAGGACGTGTCGTACATGTCGAAGCGCAGGCTGTCGAAGAAGACCGGGCGTCCGCTGGTCGGCTGTTATCCGCAGCGCAACCAGATTCAGATCACGCCGGCGGACAGCCCGGACAGTGCGCTCGGCAGCCCGCTGGTGCAGATGCTGCGTGACGGGCATCAGAAGGTGACGCTCACGGACGACGAGCTTCGCCGCATCATCACCTGGATCGACATGAATGCGGTCTACTACGGCGTCTACGAGCCCGAGGAGCAGCTTGCGCTGCAGCGCGAGGGCAAGCCCGTGCCGATGCCCGCGATTCAATGAGGCGACGAGACGCTATGCGACATGCAATCCTCATAGCCCTGTTGCTTGCGCCGCTAACCGCGTTGCCGGCCGAAGGGCGGTCATTGTCCGACTTCCAGAGCCTCGTCCGAACCGAGGTCATGGCCGAGGTGGCGGCTGATGTCTCGGGCAAGGTCGAAACACGCAGCGTCACCGCTGAAGTGTGGACG
>CAYLUN010000273.1:0-2225 GCA_964386865.1 uncultured Lentisphaeraceae bacterium
CCGCCCAGCGCCGCCGTGGCACCGAGAAACAGCACATAGGCTATGTTTGTCGTCGCTCTCATGGATGCCATTGCCTTCCTGTGCGTTCAACGACGCAGAACGAAGTCGCATTCACTCGCAAAACACTGCTCCGTTTCACCCGATACTCAGCACATTCGCACAATGAATGCCGCCACAAAAGAACAAACGATGTTCAAGATGTGCTTAGTATGGTCATTTTGTGACTCATGTTTTTGAGTTTCGCATTTCTGTCATTCCGGCATTATGCTATCTTATTCGCGATGGTAAAAGGCCTCACATACGCGGAACTTGCAGATAAACGGGTGTTTGACGCCTTGGACGCGGCGCGCATCTGGGATCTCAAGCGGCACGGCTGGCGCGTGCATGCCACGGGGGGTTGTCAACATGTGATCGGCGACACCACGTACTGGTGGCACGGCGAGGAGCGCGGCGGCAATCCTGAACACCCGTTCGTCATCGTCCAGTTCACCTTGTCGGGGTGGGGCTGTTTCGAGCAGGACGGCACCTGTCACCGGATCGGCGCCGGCAGCGGGTTTATCGCGCTCGTGCCCTCTGACCATATCTACTACCTGCCCGCGAACTCGCCCGAATGGCGCTTCCTCTGGCTCGACGTCTGGCATCCCTATGCCGTCGCTCGCCTGACCGCCCTGCGCGATCGGATCGGCCCCGTCCTCACCGTCGCGCCGGAGTCGCCGGTGATGCAGCGCATGATCGATATCCTCGAACGTCTGGCGTTCGGGCGGTATCCCGACGACTACGTGCTGGAGGAGGAGGTGCTGGGCTTCGTCGTCGAGCTGGAGCGGCACATGATGCAGCATCGCCATCCGACCGCCGAACGCGAGGCGTGGCTGCAAGAACTACGTGACCTGACCCTGGCCAGGCTCGCCGACCCTGTGTCGGTCGACGAGCTGGCCCGCCATTACCGGCAGAGCCGAACCCGGTTCAGCCACCTGTTCAAGCGCGCCACAGGGCTCGCGCCCGCGGAGTTTGTCGACTCGGTCCGGCTGTCTTCGGCCGCGAGCCTGCTGGAAAGCGGCGCGGAGAAACTGGAGGTCATCGCGCGGGCCACCGGCTACCGCTCGGCCACCCAGCTCTGCAAAGCTTTCAAAAAGGTCTACGCGCTCACGCCGGGCGCTTACCGCGCCTATTACGGGCGAGACAAGCCCAAGTAATCCGCACGTAGTCGCTCACGCCGTCGAAGTGTGCGGCGTTGCCCGATTTCCCCGCCACCCAGGACGGCCCGTTGACCAGCGTGCCGTCCCGGCGCTTGCCCGACAGGTCGGGCGCGCGAGTGCCGCCGGACTGGTCGAACGTCAGCAGCATTTGCAGGCCCGGCGGCGTCACGTCATGCCGAGCAGCCGACGCGGGGCCGGCCTGCTCCGGGGACGCCTTAGCCGGACGGTCAAGCGAAAGGTCGGAACTGCTCGCCTCGCGGGCGGCACCCGTCCCCTGTCTGCTCTCCTGTCCGTTCCTAGACATCGCGAGCACAACCGCCAAGGCTATGCCTGCCACGGCTACAGCACCTGCACTGACGTACAGGCCCGTGAGCTTATTCCCCAACCGCGTGGGGACAACAGACCGCGACCCCGCAGGCACGCCCCCCCTTTTTTGCAGCACCCTCTTTGTGAAACCAGAATCCACTCGGATTACATTCTTTTGCATGGCTCTCGTCTTCCTAATGCCGCCGACAAGGACTTAGACTGAATGACGGGGACGGGCGCAGCCCTTCAATAGCGGCCCTCGTCCTTCGCCGCCCCGAGCATGGCCAAGACGTTCTCGCGCGGCGTGCCCTTCTCCAGATAGTCCGAGGCGGCAAAGATGAACCGCCCTCCGGGCTTGCCCGCGCTGACGCCCGCGCCAGCACGGCCAGCGTTATCAGGCAGGCCGCGAACTGTGTTCCTCTCATACGTTCCTGTTCCTTTCCTTTTGCCAATAAATAACAAGTTGTTCTCGCTTGAAGGACGCCAAGGCGCGAAGGCGTGGCCGTGTTGAGAGAGTCCACGAAGTACACAAAAACACGAAGACGAGGGGGTTCATTGTCATTTTCTTTCGTGTGTTTCGAGTGTTTCGTGGAAAAGAAACCCTGTACGCTTTTACGGTTAGCCGGACTCCCGGTGGGCGGGTTTGGAAACCCGCCCTACTTACCCGGGTCGGGCAAGTTGATCAGCACGATACCGACCAAACTCAACCCCAGGCCGAGAAGG
>CAYLUN010000274.1:0-2207 GCA_964386865.1 uncultured Lentisphaeraceae bacterium
CCCGCCGCCGATGATGCCGATCTTGATCTTGCGAGCGTATTCCACGCGGGCCGGCGCCGTGTTCGTGGCGGGTGTCTCCTGGGCTTGGCCCACGAGGCCTTGAAACAGCGTGCCCGCAGCTGTGGCCGCCAGCGTGCCGCCTAGGAAACCTCGGCGGTTGAGGCTTTTCGCGTCGCTATGAAGGTTGTTCATGGGTTCTCACTTTGTGTACGGGTCGGCACACAGTCGGGCTACTCGTTGAGCATCGCCGCCGTGTAACGCCCCAGTCGTTGGCTGTATAACTCGTGTGTCGTCATAGTGCTAGGCCCGCCGCCCAGGTCGTGCCGCGCCGATACAGCGCGCCCACCGATTCATTCATCGCTTTCAAATCATGGCCCAGCACGCAGTGGAAGGTGCGACCCTTGCCCGGCATCAGCACGAAGGCCATGGGGTAGTCTTTCTGGTCCACCTTCGATTTCGCCGTGGCCAGCACCTGGATCGGCACCGCGCCGTCGAGGCAGGTGTACAGCTCGTCTTCGGCGTCGAAGTCGGCGAGCCCTTGGGTGATCGGATGGCCCTTGTCCGTGATTTGCACACGGAACGGCCCGCGCGGGTCGTGCCCGCGCAGCTTCGGGTTCCACACCCGCCCGGCGATGGCGGCGAAATCAGAGGCAACCGTTTTGGTCGGCCAGTCGATGAACGCGCCGCAGGCGAAGTGGAAGAGCACCAGGCCCTTGCCGCCTTCGACCGCGCGCCTGAGGTTCAACAGCGCGCCCTCCGGCGCGGGCGCCTCGTGGTTCTGGTAGTTCAGCACGATCACGTCGTACGCGTCGAGCGTCTTCTGCGACAGCGTGCGCGGGTCTTCCGTCAGGCTAACCTCCAGCCGCTTGTCCTGCGCGAGGATCTCCGCCAGCGCCGGCGCGGTCTGCCGCCACGGATGGCCCGGATACTCGAGGCCCGTCACGATCAGCACCTTCTTCGCCGCACCTGCATTGGCGTTCACGGTCGGGGGCTTGATCGCGTCCACCGTTTGTAGTGGCGCCGTGAGGCGCTTCCCGCCTGTCTCCTCGACCGCCTCAGTGATCCACACCTCGCCCACCACCGCGTTGCTGGCCGCTTCGCGCCGGAAGCGGATCTGCACCTTGCCGCCCTTGACCGCCGTGGATGGAACAGCGACATTGATCGTCGCCGCGGGCTCTTGCTTGCCCTTCCAAGAAGGCAGCGCCGTTTTGGCCACGACCTGCTGGTCGCCGGCCCAGACGGACTGCACGCGGCCGTTGGCGTCGTAGTCCCACCACGTGAAGCCGAGCTGATAGGCCTGCCCCTCTTTCAGCCCCGACGCCTCGATGACAACCTCGGCCGCGTCGAACGCCACGGTGCCTTCAGGCTGCTCCGCATAGACCCACGGCCTGCCCGCCGCGACGCGGAGCTTGACGCCCTCTTTGCCGGCCACAGCCGTCGCCGCGCCGCAGTCCAGATAGGCCAGCGCCGCGTACCGCGTCCACGACGCCGCAAGCCGGTCGAGCGCCCGCTTCGCCAGCGTCCGGTGCACCGCGCTCGCCGCCGGGTCGTCAGCGACTTTCCGCAGCTCAGGAACCGCCGCCGCGTCGGGCCACTCCACCAGCGCCCGCACCGCCGCGTCGCGCACCGCCGCGTCGGGCGAGGCCAGCCGCTCGCGAACCGGCGCCAGCGCGTCCTCGCCGCCCAGCGGCGACAGCGTCCGCAGCACCGCCACCTGCGTCTGCGCCGGAACCGACCCGCCCTGCAGGCGCGCCAGCAGCGGCGCGAGCCGCGCCTGGCGGTCCTCCATGCGCCGCCCCATACTCTTCACCGCGCCTTCGGCCGCCTCGCTGTCCGCGCCGCCCAGCAGCGCCACCACCTGCGGGTAGACGGCCACGTCGCCGCTCCGCCCCAGCGTCTTCAGCGCCGCCGCCCGAACGTTCGCGTCCGCGTCGCCCGCCGCCCGCACGAGGGCCGGGGCCAGATCGGCCAAGCCGCGCGCGACGGCCGCGTTCATGAGCGCGATGCGGGCGTCGGCCGCCCCGGCGGCAATGCCTTTTCGGATCGCCTCGTCCACGCCCGGCGCCGCCAGCTGGGCGAGCGCCTCCGCGGCGCCCTGTTCCGCCAGCACCGCCACGCTAGCCGCGTCGCCGACCGCGCCGAGCGCGCGCAGCGCCGCCGCGCGCAACGCCTCGTCGGGGCTCGTCGCCAGCCGCTCCGCCAGCTCC
>CAYLUN010000275.1:0-2199 GCA_964386865.1 uncultured Lentisphaeraceae bacterium
CCGTTATGGGCCGGTTTGGGCGGTTATGGGCCGGTTTGGACGGTGACACCGTAGACTGAGCGAAAATTCGGGCGTGTAATGCGGGCGTGGGGAGAAATCCCTGCGCCCGTTTTGCGTTGTGCGGACGGGCATCCTACGTGACGGGAGATGTCATGCGGAATCAGAACACAGCCGTAGAAGGGCGCGCACAGCCCACGGGATCGGCTCCGGAACAAAGCGCGGAAGCGGGAGCCGACCCCGTGGTAAGTCTCGGCGCGATGGCGGGCGTGGACGACCCCCAGCCGGCGGATCTGGCCGATGAGGCCGACGACGGTACACAGGCGGAAGCGGAAGGCGAACCGGAGGCTGCTGAGGCCGAGGGGGAGCAGGCCGCCGACGAGTCCGGCGACGACGTGGCCGAAGGCGATGAGGCCGACGGCAAACAGGACCACCGCAGCCCCAGGGCGGAGCGGCGCATTTCGGAACTGACGGCCGAGAAGAAGCAGGCCGAGGCGAAGGTGCTGGCGGCCGAGACCCGTGCGAAGGAACTGGAGACGATCGCCGCGGAAGGCGTGGGGCTGCATCCGGATTACGTGTCTGAAGCGGAGGCGAAGCTGATCAGCCGAGCCACGAAGCTGCAGGCGCGTGAGAAGGAGTTGCTGCGGAACTGGGATGGGATCGAGGACGACGACCCGACCAAGGCCCGGAGCGCCCAGCAGGTGCGGACGGAATGGTCCGACGTGCGGAGCGAACTGGACGACCTGGGACCGCGGGCAAGACGGATCTACGACGACAAGCTGGCGCAGATGGTGGCGGACATGAAGGAAGGCCGCCGGCTGCGACTGGAGCGCGGATCCGCGATCAAGCGCGGGGCCCCGGCTGCCGACCCGAAGAAGGGCGTGCGCCCGGCGCCAGCCGCAGCCGTGCCGAAGGGATCGGCCGGAACACCCGGAGTGACCAAACCGCGTGCCGCCACGGCCCCGAATGAGGACAGGTTCCTCAAGGGCGGGGCCAACAGGCAGGCCGCTGAACGTGAACTGAGCATGCTGGTGGGAGCGGACTAGGCAGCCCGACAGACCGGGCACGGGCCAGGACGCTTGCCACACGAGGAGACTGAATCATGGCAGCGATGTACGATGCGAACCAGGTTGGAAAGCGCCAGGAGATCCTGGACAAGATCTACAACGTCGAGGCGGCGGAGACCCCGTTCCTGTCGATGCTGAAGATCGGCCCGACCCCGAACCAGATGCTGGCGACGTGGGTGGGCGAAGTGTACCCGGACGTTGCGAGCACGGGCGTGCTGGACGGCGTGCCGGCGACGACCCCCGCCCGAGTGGACCGCTATCTCCTGCAGGGGTGCGCGCAGCACTTCCGCCAGGAGTGGGGCGTGACCACGCTGGCGCAGCTCAACAACGTGGCCGGCGTGGGCCGGAACGAAGCCGGGCACCAGATGCTGGTGGCAATGCTGTTGCTCAAGCGGCAGATCGAGCAGCAGTTCCTGAGCGCGGATGACTGCGCGGCTGAAAGCGGCGGCACGCCGTGGACGGCCCGCGGGGTGTTCGAGTGGCTGAAAGCCTCGGCGCAGACGAACTACGCGGTTCCCGCGGCGTTGCGGCCTGCGGCGGCGGCGCTGTACACGGCGGCCTATGCGAGCCTGGATCAGGAGGCGTTCCGCACCTGCCTGATGGCGGCCAGCGCCGCGCGCAAGGGACCGGTGACGCTGACGGGGTTCGTCGGCCAGACGCTGAAGAGCAAGATCGACGACTGGACGAACATCCATCCGGTCTCGAGCTCGACCAGCCAGCCGCGTATGCAGTACGTGGTGCAGGGCAACGACGTGCTGAAGAACTCGGTTGACCAGCTCCGGTTCTCGGCCGGTACGGTGGACCTGATCGAGAGCTTCTTCCTCACGCGGACGACGAGCACCGGCGCGGCCGGGACGTACAGCGCGCAGAGCGGCGCCTTCCTGGACATGAAGATGCTGGAAGTGGCGTACCTGATGAAGCCGGCGAACACCAACCTGGCTCCGGACGGCTCCGGCAAGAAGGGATTCGTTGACGCCGTGGCGATCCTGAAGTTCCTCAACACGCTGGGCCATATCAAGGTTCAGCCGAGCTCGTAAGCAACACCCCCCGGCCCCAGGAGCGGACCTCGCACGCTCCTGGGGCCACCCCTTTGGGAAAAGCTGAAAGGCTGAAAGCAGAAAGCTGAAATTGGGAG
>CAYLUN010000276.1:0-2194 GCA_964386865.1 uncultured Lentisphaeraceae bacterium
TCGACGTCATCGACCAGGTCATGATGGTCATCATCGCCGGCGGCCACGGCCTGCTCGTGGGCATGCCCGGCATGGCCAAGACCACCCTGTGCTCCACCATCGCCAAGGTGCTGGACATGGAGTTCAAGCGCGTGCAGTTCACGCCCGACCTGATGCCCACCGACATCACCGGCACGGAAATCCTCGAGCACGACCCGGTCACCGACAAGAAGAGCTTCCGCTTCATCAAGGGGCCGATCTTCACCAACATGCTGCTCGCCGACGAAATCAACCGCACGCCGCCCAAGACGCAGGCTTCGCTGCTCGAGGCCATGCAGGAGAAGTGCGTGACCGTCGGCAACCAGACCTACAAGCTCGACGCGCCGTTCTTCGTGCTCGCCACGCAGAACCCCATCGAGCAGGAAGGCACCTACCCCCTGCCCGAAGCCCAGCAGGACCGCTTTATGTTCAACCTCTGGGTGGACTACCCGAAAGAGGACGAAGAGGAGACCGTGGTCAAGGCCACCACCGTGGCCAAGAGCGAGACGCCCAACAAGGTCATCTCCAAGGACGAGCTGCTGCAGCTCCAGGCCGTGGTGCGCAAGATACCCGTCTCCGACCACGTGATCAAGTACGCGGTGCGCCTGGTGCGCTCGACGCGCCCGCACGACGAGAAGAGCCCGGACTTCATCAAGAAGTACGTCTCCAACGGCGCCGGCCCGCGCGCGGGCCAGTTCCTGATTCTCGCGGCCAAGGCGCGCGCGGTGCTCGAGGGCCGCATCCACGTGGGCTGCAGCGACGTCGTCAAAGCCGCGCTCCCGGTGCTGCGCCACCGCATCCTGGCGAACTTCGCGGCCGACTCCGAAGGCATCACCACCTCCGACCTCGTCGCCCGCCTCGTCAAAACCATCGAGCAGCCCGACGACAAAGACTATTGAGCCTGGAGAAGAGAGAAACGCTCAACGCTGAACGTTTAATGGAAAAAGCAGCGCTTCTTGCTCTGGCCGCCTTCTTCGTGGCGGCGGCGATTGTCCTCGCCCAGTCGCGGGCGACCACGATGTCGTCCGCTGCGTTCGACTGGAACGCGGCCGAGGAGAAGCCGACCAAGTCCGGCTCCACGCGGAAGTTCTTCCAGGCTTCCACCGCTATGCTAGAAGAGCTGGAGTGCCACGTGACCACGCTGAGCCCCGGCCAAGACCCACACCCCCGCACCAGCATCCGGAGGAGGAGCTGTACGTCATCAAGGAGGGCACCGTCGAGGTGCTCATCAACGGCGAGCGCAAGCAGGTGGGCACAGGCTCGGTGGTGTTCGCGGCCGCGAACCAGCCGCACGGTATCCGCAATGCCGGGCCGACGCCGGCCACCTACCACGTGATCAAGTGGCGAACGCCAGCGACGATGATCGGCCAGCCGAAATGACGACGTGAGATAACCCCCAGGGAGACCGCCATGAACACTCGCACACCGCGTTGCCTCGCCCTCCTGCTCGCCGCATCCGCCGCACTCGCTCAGGAAGGCGCCAACCCGCAGCTGTCGCTCGAACTCCTGCCCGGCGAGGCCTGGTGGGGCGGCGCCGTCACGCTGGGCAGCCACATGCCCTACGGCACCGCGCCTCTCGAGATCAGCCTCTGCGGCAACAACCGCGGTAACCAGTACGCGCCGCTGTTGGTGTCCTCCAAGGGCCGCTACGTCTGGTGCGACAAGGCCTTCGCCTTTGCGTTTAAAGACCGCACGCTCCGGGTCACGTCTCCCTCCGGCGCGCCCCTCGTCTCGCGCCAGGCGGGCTCGACCTTGCGGGACGCCTATCTCGCCGCCGCGAAAGCCTTCTTCCCGACCGACGGCAAGCTGCCCGACCTCGCCCTCTTCGCCGCGCCTCAGTACAACACGTGGATCGAGCTGATGTACGACCAGAACCAGCGCGACGTGCTCAGGTACGCGCACGCGATCATCGACAACGGCCTGCCGCCCGGCGTGCTGATGATCGACGACAACTGGCAGGAGGACTACGGCAAATGGACCTTCCACCCGGGCCGCTTCAGCGACCCCAAGGCCATGGTGGACGAGCTCCACGCGCTGGGCTTCAAGGTCATGGTCTGGGTCTGCCCGTTCGTGAGCCCCGACAGCGACGTCTACCGCGCCCTCGCCAAGAAGAAGGCGTTCTTCATGGAGAAGCCCGGCGACCCCGCAATGGTCTCCTGGTGGAACGGCAAGAGCG
>CAYLUN010000277.1:0-2158 GCA_964386865.1 uncultured Lentisphaeraceae bacterium
CTGTCGGTCGTGGGCGGCGCGTACATGATGGGCGTCGCCTTCTCCACGACGGACCTGCGCCACGAGATCCACGAGCGCCTTGACTTCGTGAGCGTCGTGCTGCTGCCCGCTTGCTTCGCGGCGGTCGGCATGCAAGTCGATCCGCGTTTGCTGGCTGAAGCTCCCGTCGCTTCGGGCATCGTTTTCGTCGCGGTTTCGGCCTCGCTGGCCAAGCTGGCGGGGGGCGCGATACCGGCGGCTTTTGCCGGGCTGAACGTGTCCGGGTGCCTGCGCGTGGGCGTCGCGTCCTTGCCGCGCGGCGAAATTTCGGTGGCCATGCTGGCGGTGGTGGCGGGCATGGTGGTGCTGCCGCCCGGCGTGCTGGCCGCCGCCGTGGCGCTCGCGGCCGCCTCCTGCGCCGGCGGGCCGTTCCTGGCGAACCGCGCGTTCGCGGGCGGCGGGAGCGGCACGCGGAAGAGCTACGTGGCGCCCGACCCGGTCAAGATCGTCTTCCAGTTCCCCTCTCAGCAGGCGGCGGCGGCGATGATCAGCCGCGCCGTAGAGATCTTCGAGGACGACGGCTTCTACGCGCACCGGCTCAACCGGCACCAGGTGCTCTACCGGATCAGCCGCGAATCGCAAGTGATCCACCTGCACGGGCGCGAAGGCGAGGTCACCTTCGAGTGCTCGGAGCGCGAGCGCCCGCTGATCAACACGGTGATGCTCGAGCTGTCCTCCGGCGTCGAGCAGAGCCTGCGCGAGCTGCAGAAGCCGCTGGACGACGTGCTGCTGCGCAAGAGCATGCAGAGCGCCGCGCCGGCGGCCGTGGCGTCGGGCATGCTCCGCAACCGCTTCGCCGTGGAGGCGCTCAAGCCGCGCCTGCTCGCGACGACCAAGCAGGGCGCGATCTCCGAGCTGGTGACGCTGCTCTATGAGAACGGGCTGGTGATGGATCGCGAGCGGGCGGTGCAGGCCGTCTTTTCGCGTGAGCAGAGCCTCTCGACCGGCCTGGAGAACGGGCTGGCCATCCCGCACGCGCGGACGGACGCCGTGTCGCGGCTGGTGTGCGCGGTGGGCCTGAAGCGGGAGGGTGTCGACTTCGATTCGGCCGACGGCAAGCCGGTGCGGATCGTGGCGCTGGTGCTGGCGCCGGACGGCGCGGCCACGCCGCAGCTGCAGCTGATCGCCCAGCTGTGCCGCCTCCTGAACGAGCAGGGCCGCGCGGCGCTGCTGGCCTGCGAGACGGCGGACGACATGTTCGGCGTGCTGACCGGGGGGGCGGGCGCATCGGCCGCTCACGGGAAGCCGCTTTCGCCGCTCTCCGCGTGCCTGCAGTGGCAGAGCATCTCGCTCGACTTGGCCGCGACGGATCAGGCGCAGGCGCTCTCGCTGCTGCTGGCGCTGTGCGCGCGGAGCGGCGCGGTCGGCGCGGCCGAAGAGGTCCGCAAGGAGATCCAGGCCCACCCGCTGCCGCTGCCCCAGCGCCTGGGCGGCGAGGTCGCGGTCTTCACCGTCGCGAGCCAGAACGTGGACCGGACGGTGGCCTCGCTGGGCATGAGCACGCACGGCCTGCTGTGCGCGGACGGCAGCCGCTGCCGCGTTTGCGCGATGGTTCTGCATCCGGCGTCGGCCGCGGCCGAAGCGGCCCGCGTGACCGAGGCGCTGGCCTGCGCGCTCGACGCGAAAGGCCTCGCCGCTCTGCTCGCAGCCAAGAACAGCAAAGAGGCTCTGGACGTGCTGTTGAAGAGCTAGGTTAGAACTTCTTGTGGAAGGTGCGGTTGATCACGTCGAGCTGCTGCTCGCGCGTGAGCTTGATGAAGTTCACGGCGTAGCCCGAGACGCGGATCGTAAGCTGCGGGTACTTCTCGGGGTGGCTCATGGCGTCCAAGAGCAGGTCGCGCCTCAGCACGTTCACGTTGATGTGGTGGCCCTTCTCGATGAAGTAGCCGTCCATCAGGCTCACGAGGTTGTCTATGCGCTCGGCTGACTCGCGCCCCAAGGCGTCGGGGACGATCGAGAAGGTGAAGGAGATGCCGTCCTCGCTGTGGTCGTAGGGCAGTTGAGCCACGGACTTCATGGACGCGATGCAGCCGCGCGAGTCGCGCCCGTGCATGGGGTTCGCGCCGGGCGCGAACGGCTCGCCCGCCTTGCGGCCGTCGGGCGTGGAGCCGGTCATCTG
>CAYLUN010000278.1:0-2153 GCA_964386865.1 uncultured Lentisphaeraceae bacterium
AGCGGACTGAAAATCCGCGTGTCGCCGGTTCGACCCCGGCCCTTGCCACCATTTTATTTCCCTGATAGATAACGACTTACGACGAATCCGGAAAACCCTAAATATCGGTTCCGGTAGACTCTCCGGTGGACTGCGGCAGTGACGCGGAAGCCGTTTTCCAAAACGCGGACTAAAAGTCTACCGGGAATTTTCAGGTGTCTGTTATTCCTGCCTATCATCCTTCTGCTCACCCCCTGTTGCCCAATTCCGCTTGTGCGGTATTGGCATTGGCCTGCGGGTTCGCCTTCTGCTCCCCGTCCTTGTAGATGTTGAACTTCATCATCTGCTCGGCGTAGTAGTCTGGCGTCAGGTGCCCGTAGACCTGCTCGATCATCTTCGAAGAGTTATGCCCCACCCAGCGCGCGATCGTCAGCGAGGGGATGCCGCTCATCACGCAGTACGAGATGAAGAAGTGCCTGAGCCCGTACCGCTCCGGTATATGGACGGGCGCTTTGGTGTCTGCGGCGGACTGCGTAGAAGCCTCAAAATAGGGAAACTTATCCCTCCAACTATACGGCTCGGCGCGGAGTAAAAGCATAAGCCATGGTGACTTGGGTTAACAAAAGAAACTCCAAAGATATTTACCAAGGAACCCCGCACGCTTTGGTGTTTCGCAAAGACGTGCCTATTCCTGGTTCGCTGCCGCGGGGTCGGGCACAGAGGGTTGCGCTGCTGCCGAATGGGCGGTGCGCCACTGGCGGGGCGAGGCGTCCGAGTCGCGGCTGAAGGAGCGGCGAAAATGGAGCAGGTTCGCGAAGCCGCTTTGTTGGGCGACTTCGGAAATCGTGAGGTCGGTCGTCAGCAGGAGCTGCCGCGCATGGCGGAGTCGGACTTGCCGGAGTTCCGCAGCCACTGACCGGCCCAGGTTCTTGAGAATGCCGCGGTTCAGTGTCCGCAGGTTGATGCCGCAGGCGTCGGCTACATCCTGGGGGCTTAACTGCACATCCGAAAAATGAAGCCGGATCTCGTTCAGCGCCGCCGCGACGCCCGGGTCGGCGACGGCCAGGATATCGGTGCTGCGCCGCAGGATGACGCCCTTCGGAGGCGTCCGTATCGGCTCGCGGGGCACGGGCTCGCCTGCCATGAGGCGGTCCAGAAGCTGAGCGGCGCGGTAGGATCGGGTCACGGAATCGTGGTCCACGCTGGAGAGGGGCACGGACGCAAACTCGACCACCAGCGAGTTGTTGCCGCTGCCCAGCAGCGCGACCTCCTCGGGAACTCGTAACCCCGCCTGCTCGCAGGCGTCGAGCGCGAACAGGGCGAAGTCGTCGTTCTCGGCAAAGATGGCCAGCGGGCGCGGCGCGTCCGCCAGATAGCGCGTGAGCTGCTTCACGCAGTGCCGCGCCGTGAGCTCCTTGGCGAAGCCGCGGGGATAGCACTCAAGCGTGTCAGGCCGGAGCCCGCTTTCGGCCAGCCGCGTGCTGAAGCCGAGCAGACGCTCGTTTGCGGACCAGTCGCTCAGGCTTCTGCAGTAGAACAGGCAGTTCTTGAATTCGCGCTCCAGAAAATGCTCCGCCGCCAGACGCCCCACCGCGAGGTTGTCCGTCAGCACGCGGCCCGCCGGCAAGGTGGCCGCCAAGTCGGCGTGCATGTCCACGACCGGCACGCCGACGGCCCGCCGCACGAACTCGCCCAGTTCCGGCCGCACACCCCAGCCGCCCAGCAAGCCGAGAATGCCGTCGAAGCCGCGGTTTTCCGGAAACACGCCCGTACGCAGGGTCTGAAGGTCGAGCGCCCAGTTGGCCTCCCGCGCATAGCGGACAATGCCCTTCTCCGTGCTCGGGGAGTACCAGCCGAGAAGCAGGAGGACGCGCTTGCGGCGGGGGGACGTTTTTTTCATGGACGAGATCCCTTGTAATGAGAGGATGTGGTCTTTTTTCTGTATGACGATAGTGCCAAAATAACAAGTCAGGTTCAAGACGGAAAAGGCTTCTGGTGAAAAAACGCGGAACCTGAAAGGCGCAGCTAGAACCATGATAGACACGATAATAGCGATGGAAAGCTGGAGTATTTGAAGAAGTTGGTCTGCGGCGAGCGCCTGTGAAGCCTTCACCAGAGAGGGGGAAAGCAGGCCGGTAGTTGCGTGCTGCATGTGTGTCCATAAATGATCTTCA
>CAYLUN010000279.1:0-2086 GCA_964386865.1 uncultured Lentisphaeraceae bacterium
AGAACGCCGAGGCGGAGAAAGGGGTCAACGCCAACTTCACCTGCCAGGGCAAGGGTTCGGGGCACGGAAAGGGGGCGAACGTGCCGTTCGGCTGTTACCAGACGCTGGGCAATCTCCGTTTGAAAATGGGCGGGCTCACGAATGCGGTGGAAAACTACCGGCGCGAACTCGATCTGAAGGCGGCGGATGCGAGCGTCACGTACCGGCGCGGCGGCGTGACGTTTTCGCGCGAGTGTTTTGTTAGCGCTCCCGACGAAGCCTTTATCCTGAGGCTGAAG
Organism: uncultured Lentisphaeraceae bacterium; assembly: GCA_964386865.1. GTDB lineage: Bacteria > Verrucomicrobiota > Kiritimatiellia > RFP12 > UBA1067 > CAYLUN01. The sequence goes on from CAYLUN010000279.1 coordinate 279, forward strand.
GCGGACCGCTCCGCCGCGCTGTCACTCACCGTGTCACTTGACAGGCCCGAGCGGTTTGAAACGCGGGCCACCACCGATCACGAACTGCTGATGACCGGCACGCTCGACAACGGGTGCGGCGGCAAGGGCGTGAGTTATGCGGCCAGGCTGCGTGTTCAGGTGCGGGGCGGAACCGTGAAGGCCGCGGCAAACACCCTGGTTGTCGAAAAGGCGGACGAGGTTCTGCTGCTGTTCGCCGCCGCGACGGACTTCAAAGGGTTTGCGGGGCGGCAGCTAGCCGATCCGGTGGCTGCGACCTTAGGCGATCTCGACAAGGCCTCGAAGAAAACGTTCGACGAGCTTCGTGCGGCGCAACACGCCGATCATGCGAAGTGGTTCAGCCGTGTCGAACTGGATCTGCCCGCGACGGACAACAGCAGCCTGCCGACCGACGGGCGACTGGCAGGCTTCGCTAAGGGCGCGCCGGACCCGGCACTGGCGGCGCTGTATTTCAACTACGGCCGATACCTGTTGATCAGTTCGTCACGCCCCGGCGGACTGCCTGCCAACCTGCAGGGACTCTGGGCCGAGGAGATCCAGACACCGTGGAACGGAGACTGGCACCTTGACATCAACGTCCAGATGAACTACTGGCCAGCCGAAGTCTGCAACCTGTCCGAGCTTCACGAGCCGCTGCACAAGCTCATCGCATCCATGGTTGAGCCGGGTCGAAAGACCGCGAAGGCCTACTATAACGCACGCGGCTGGGTTGCCCATGTGATCACCAACCCCTGGGGGTTCACAGCGCCCGGCGAAGCCGCGTCATGGGGTGCGACCGTCAGCGGTTCAGCGTGGCTTTGCCAGCATCTCTGGGAGCATTATGCCTTCACGCTCGACCGCGATTTCCTGGGCTGGGCCTATCCGATCCTGAAGGAGTCCTCGCTCTTCTATCTGGACAACCTCATCGAGGAGCCGAAGCACCGCTGGCTCGTTACGGGACCGTCCAACTCGCCGGAAAACGGCTTCAAACTGCCGGACGGGAAAGTGTCGCACGTCTGTCTTGGGCCGACCATCGATATGCAGTTGCTGCGCGAGCTGTTCGGCAATACCGCCCGGGCGGCAGAGTTGCTTGGCCTCGACGCCGACCTGCGGCGTGAACTCGCTGAAAAGCGCACTCGTCTCGCTCCGAACCAGGTCGGCCCGGACGGGCGCTTGCAGGAGTGGCTGGAGCCCTATCCCGAGCCCGAGCCGAAGCACCGGCACACCTCGCCGATGTACGGTCTGCATCCGTACTACGAGATCACACCGAGGGGCACGCCGGAGCTGGCGGAGGCGTGCCGGAAGTTCCTGGACGCACGCGGCGACGACAGCAACGGATGGGCGCTCGCGTGGCGCATGAATCTCTGGGCGCGCCTGGGCGACGGCAACCGAGCGCACACGTTATTAAAGACCCTGCTCCGTCCGGCGGGCGGCGGGAGCGGCTCGCTGCCGAACCTGTTCGACTCCTGTCCGCCGTTCCAGATCGACGGCAACTTCGGCGGGTGCGCCGGCATCGCGGAGATGCTGCTGCAATCGCACGCCGGGGAGATCGAGCTGCTGCCGGCTCTGCCGAGCGCGTGGCCGGCCGGCCGTTTCAGCGGCCTTCGCGCCCGCGGCGGTTTTACAGTGGATGCAGAGTGGAAAGACGGCAAGGTTACAAACTACCGCGTGACTTCAGACGAGCCGCGCCCGGTGAAAGTCCGTTTCTCTGGAGAAAGCAGAGCGCACCTGTCCGAAAAGAACGATTGACAGACCTTGGTGCATAGTCTGGTGGAGCGGAGGGGAAGGGG
>CAYLUN010000280.1:0-2018 GCA_964386865.1 uncultured Lentisphaeraceae bacterium
CGCGATAATGGCCCTGCTATGTCTGTTGTGGCGGGCGACCTACACGGCAGCACCTGTTTGCACCGTCTACAGGCGATGCCTGTCGGCTCCCCGGCTGAGTTCAACTTGAGACACTGTGGCGGCTTGCGCCGTGTTCCCGCTGTATGTTGCTGCAATCGTGACTTGGCTATGCGGCGTGACGCTCTGTCTACGGCGGTGCCACACGAGTCCGTCGAGAGTTTTATGATCTTACCATCCTGCTGTTAGGGTCTGCGAGACCCTAAAGGTCTGAGGGGCGGCGATAAAACCATCAGGCCATGCGACTATTCGACCGGCCAACTATCCAACTATCCAACTATCGAGCAAGGAGCCAAAAATGAACACGCCAGAACAACCGCAGGAATTGCCCGCACAAGAGCAAACGCACGCCGACCTCAAAACCCCCTACACGCCTCCGATACTCAGTAGATCACAGATTGTGCGCTCCCAGCCGGCTTGCGATCCCCGACCGCCGGTCGCAGACCGGCTGGGAGCATTGACGCAGCGATCTGCTTTCGCTACTGGAACATCGTCGGCACCGATTGCGGCCGCTGCATAGCCGTCTGCCCCTACTCGCACCCCGCCAACGTAGCCCACAACCTGGTGCGCTGGGCCATCCGCCGGTCGGGCGCGGCACGACGGGCAGCGCTGTGGCTGGACGACGCGTTCTATGGCCGCCATCCTGTGCCGCGGCACGCGCCGGCGTGGATGTCGGCCGCGGACAAATGCCATCGAGCGCGTGCCGGTTAATTCACTACCGGCTGCGAGGATGCTCACACAGGGTTTGGACAGGGGTTCAAGCAGCCTCAGTAGATCACAATTTACGGTCCTTGTGGTTCGACCTGGGCTTCAATGAAGAAGACGCCGCCATAAATGGCTTCGATGGCGTGGCTCAAGAAGTTAGCCATGCGCTGGAGCTTGAATCGCTTCGGGGCGAGTTCGTAGCCATCTTTCGTGCGCACCCGACAGAACCGCCAGCGGAGTTCTTGCCAGAGGTTCACCAAGATGAAGCCCAAGGCAATGAGTAAGAAGCGCAAGGCTGGATTACGGGATGTCGTCCTAGCCCGCACCTGGCGCATACACCGGTAACTGGCCTCAATGCCGAAACGTCGGCGGTAGAGGCGGCGGATCTGGGCGAAAGAGAGGTCGGCACACTTGAACACTACATACAGCAGGTAGCGCAGTCGCGGCTTACCCCGCTTGCGGCGCCGATGGCTGATCAAGGTATACACGACGGCGACTTCGGCGGTGAACTCGCCGTACTCTTGGCTCCGAAAGGTGTGTTGGGTGCGTTGGGAGCGGCGGCCCTGGCACAAGGCCTTAGTGCCACCCTTCTTGCCACGGATCGGGCAGGCTAAGATTGCCGACCAGCCACTGGCTGCGATCAGGCGCAACACCGGGATGCTGCAAAACCCTTTGTCGAGCAGGAGCCGCCCGATCTGCAGGCCCAGAATGCGCAGGCGGCGCAGCAAACAGGCCAGCACGTCCGCGGCCGTTTCGCCGGGCCGCACAAACAACAGGGCCAAGGTGCTGCGGACGTCCTTGGCCAGCACATACGCCGTGGCGACCCGGTAGAAGCGTGTCGTGCCTGCCTTGGCTTCACCACCACACGTGTAGGCCAGTAATTCCTCAGACTTCCCGTAGAACGGTTCGTCATGGAAATCAAAGGCGACGTCCCAGGCCTGGGACCAGATCTGGGTGGGGACACCGGCGACCAGCGTAGCGTTGACTTGGCGTTCCAAGTCGGCCAGATCGTCAGCTTGAATCTGGGCGTTCAAATAGGTGCGGATGGTATTGCTGCTGACCGCATCCAACTCCTGACATACAGCTTCAACGGTACGCCCGGTGACGGCTGCTTGGATTAGAACATCCCAGACCATAGCGGTGGTGCATTCGTAACCGGCAACCGCCACCGGCAGGTGCGCCTCGAGACGTGCCACCGCCGCATCGCGCACCGCACGGTCGGTGAGTCGGATCACAGATGGCTGGCTCATGGGCTT
>CAYLUN010000281.1:0-2006 GCA_964386865.1 uncultured Lentisphaeraceae bacterium
CCGACACCTGGTTCGGCAAAGGCGTGAACCCCTCGCCGTGGTACAGCACGCTGAACCGGATTTCGCCGTGGTATCAGGTCAACCTCAAGTACTACAGCGAGCAGTACGACGCGGACCTGAACAGCGACGACACGTTCAGCGGAACCAGGCGGCGCCTGGACGGCTACCACGACCACCGCATCCTGTACTTCAAGCAGTTGGACAACTGAGCATAAAACCCTTTGACGCGGCGGCGCATTGCGCTATCATATACAAGTTACGGGCTTGGTGTATCGAACGGCTGGGGGCTTCGCAGAGGTTTTTGGGGAGACCGCGCGATGAGGTTTATTAAACCGACACTGTATCTCTGGGCGATCGTTGCGGGAGTCGCGTGCGCCGCGCCGGAGGACTCGATTTACGAGAGCGCCAAGTCTGACGCGCCCGAATCGCCGATCGACACCATCGTGTTCCGCGACTTCGCGAAAAAGGGCGTGCGGCCGCAGTACTGTTCGGACGCGGTTTTCCTGCGGCGCGCGTACCTCGACGTGATCGGCACGCTGCCCACGGCGCAGGAGGCGCGCGAGTTCCTGCAGGACCCCTCGCTCCACAAGCGCCGCGCGCTGGTGGACCGGCTGCTCGAGCGCGACGAGTACGCCGACTACTGGGCCATGAAGTGGAGCGACCTGCTGCGCGTCAAGGCCGAGTTTCCGGTGAACCTCTGGCCGAACGCCGCGCAGGCCTACCACCACTGGATCCGCGTCTCGCTCCGCGACAACAAGCCGTACGACCGCTTCGCGCGCGAGCTGCTCACGTCCAACGGCAGCAACTTCCGCGTCGGCCCCGTCAACTTCTACCGGGCGATCCAGACCAAGACGCCCGAGGGCATCGCCTCGGCGGTGGCGCTGACGTTCATGGGGTCGCGCACCGACCACTGGTCCACCAACGGGGTGGCCGGCATGGGGGTCTTCTTCTCGCAGATCAGCTACAAGCCGACGCGCGAGTGGAAAGAGGAGATCGTCTTCTGGAACCCCGAGAAGGAGCTGCTTGCCCCCGCGCCGGCCGCCGCGGGCACGAACGCGGTGGCGGCCGCGCCGGCGCCGCGCAAGGGGCCGCTCGTGGGCGTGCTGCCGGACAAGACCAAGGTCACGCTGCCGCCGGACCGCGACCCGCGCGAAGTTTTTGCCGACTGGCTGGTTTCGCCCAAGAACCCGTGGTTCACGCTCGCGATCAGCAACCGCGTCTGGTACTGGCTGATGGGCCGCGGCATCATTCACGAGCCGGACGACATCCGCGCGAACAACCCGCCCAGCCATCCGGCGCTGCTCACCTACCTGCAGAAGGAGCTGATCAAGAGCGGGTTCGACACCAAGCACCTCTTCCGCCTGATCCTGAACTCGCGCACCTACCAGCTCTCGTCGGTGGTGCCGGCCTCCAAGGCGAAGGCGGGCGAAGCGCTCTTCGCCTACTACCCGCTGCGCCGGCTCGACGCGGAGGTGCTGATCGACGCGATCAACAAAGTCACGGGCACGACCGACCTCTACACCAGCGCGATCCCCGAGCCGTTCACCTTCATCCCCGCCAACAAGCCGGCCATCGCGCTGCCGGACGGCAGCATCACCAGCTCCTTCCTCGAGCTGTTCGGGCGACCGGCCCGCGCCACGGGCATGGAGAACGAGCGCGTGAACAAGCCGCTCCCGCCGCAGCGCATGCACCTGCTGAACTCGAGCCATATCCAGCGCAAGCTGGAGGACGGGCCGGTCTTGAAAAGGCTGCTCAGCGGCAACCGCAAGCAGGCGGAGATCGTCGAGGACTTGTACCTGACGATCCTGTCGCGCTTCCCCACGCCGTCCGAGGTGGCGCGCGTGGACACGTACATCAAGAGCGGCGTCGTGAAGGGCCGCGAGGCCGGGCTGGACCTGGCCTGGGCGCTGATCAACAGCGACGAGTTTTTGTACCGGCATTGAGGAGATCGGAGATCAGAGGTCAGAGGTCAGAGGTCAGAGGTCAGAGGTCAGAGGTCAGAGGTC
>CAYLUN010000282.1:0-2000 GCA_964386865.1 uncultured Lentisphaeraceae bacterium
CGGGCGCGAACGGCTCGCCCGCCTTGCGGCCGTCGGGCGTGGAGCCGGTCATCTGCCCGTAGACCACGTTCGAGGTGATGGTGAGGATCGAGAGCGTGGGCGTGGCGTGGCGGTAGGTGCGGTGCTTGGAGAGGCGGCCCATGAACGTCTTGACCACTTCGACCGCGACCTGGTCCACGCGCGGGTCGTTGTTGCCGAACTTCGGGTAGTCCCCCTCGATCTCGAAATCCACGGCCAGCCCGCGCGCGTCGCGGATCGGCTTGACCTTCGCGTACTTGATCGCCGAGAACCCGTCCGCCACCACCGAGAGGCCCGCGATGCCGCAGGCTGCCGTGCGCATGACGTCCTCGTCGTGCAGCGCCATCTGCACGCGCTCGTAGCAGTACTTGTCGTGCATGTAGTGGATGACGTTGAGGGTGTTGATGTAGAGGCGCGAGAGCCAGCGGCAGATCTGGTCGAACTTGCGCACGATCTCGTCGTAGTCGAGGTACTCGGAGGTGACGGGCGCCATCTCGGGGCCGACCTGGTCGCCGGTGATCTCGTCTTTGCCGCCGTTGATGCAGTAGAGCAGGGCTTTGGCGAGGTTGGCGCGCGCTCCGAAGAACTGCATCTGCTTGCCGATGCGCATGGCCGACACGCAGCAGGCGATGGCGTAGTCGTCGCCAAACTTCTCGCGCATGAGCTCGTCGTTCTCGTACTGGATCGACGAGGTCTCGATCGAGAGCCGCGCGCAGAAGCGCTTGAACGGCTCGGGCAGGCGGGGGCTCCACAGCACGGTCATGTTCGGCTCGGGCGCCGGGCCGAGGTTCGTGAGCGTGTGCATGAAGCGGTACGTCATCTTCGTGACCATGTGGCGGCCGTCCACGCCGACGCCGCCGAGCGATTCGGTGATCCACGTGGGGTCGCCGGAGAAGAGCGCGTCGTAGGCGGGCGTGCGCAGGAAGCGCACGATGCGCAGCTTCATCACGAAGTGGTCGACGAACTCCTGAAGCTGCTCTTCGCTGTAGCGGCCCTCGGCGAGGTCACGCTCCGCGTAGAGGTCTAGGAACGTTGAGATACGGCCGATGGACATCGCCGCGCCGTTCTGCTCCTTGACGGCGGCGAGGTAGGCGAAGTAGAGCCACTGGATCGCCTCCTGGGTGTCCTTGGCGGGCTGCGAGATGTCATGGCCGTAAGCGGCTGCCATGTCCTTGAGCTCCTGCAAGGCGCGGATCTGCTCGGAGATCTCCTCGCGCAGCTGGATCGCCTCCAGGTCCATGGCGTCGAACACGTGCCGGGCCTTGGCGGACTCTTTGTGCGCGATCAGGAAGTCGAGGCCGTAGAGCGGCACGCGGCGGTAGTCGCCGATGATACGGCCTCGGCCGTAGGCGTCCGGCAGGCCGGTGATGATGCCGTTGTGGCGGGCCAGCTTCATCTCGTCCGAGTACGCGTCGAACACGCCGTCGTTGTGCGTCTTGCGGTAGTTGAAGACGTTCTCGATCTCGGCGGGCAACTCGCGGTTATAGGCCTTAAGCGAAGCTTTGACGGTGCGGATGCCGCCGAACGGCATGATGGCGCGCTTGAGAGGCGTGTCGGTCTGGATGCCGACGATCTGCTCAAGGTCGCGGTCGATGTATCCGGGCGCATGGGAGACGATCGTGGAGATGCGGGTGTTGTCGATGTCGTAGACGCCGCCGCGGGCGCGCTCCTCCTCCATCAGGCTCCGCATTTTGTCCCAGAGCGCGCGGGTGCGCGGGGTGGGCGCGGCCAGAAAGGTGTCATCTCCGTCGTAGGGGGTGTAATGGGTGACGATGTGGTCGCGCACGTTGATGCTGATGCGCCAGATATCCTGAGACAGTGACATGACGGAGTCCTCTCGTATTGGCGAGCTATTCTACTCGGTCTGCGTGGCGCGTGGCAACGCGAAAGTATATGCGTTGGGTTGTGTTTCGGCGGCCGAATGAAAAAGACCGCCCGGTCAATGACCGCGCGGCCGTCTGCGATGGTGCGCCTGGCGGGGG
>CAYLUN010000283.1:0-1986 GCA_964386865.1 uncultured Lentisphaeraceae bacterium
CATGTCCGGTCTGCAAAAATCACCCTGGGTCATCCACTACGATGCGTCGAGCTGCAACGGCTGCGACATCGAGGTGCTCGCCAGCCTCACGCCCGGCTTCGACGTGGAGCGGTTCGGCATCATCAACACCGGCAACCCGAAGCACGCCGACGTTTTTCTCGTCACGGGCTCCGTGAACGAGCAGAACCGGGACGTGGTCCGCAACATCTACGACCAGATGCCTGAGCCCAAAGTGGTGGTCGCGTGCGGCATCTGCGCGACGTCGGGCGGCATCTTTCGGGAGTGCTATAACGTCTCCGGCGGCATCGACTCGGTGATCCCCGTGGACGTCTACGTGCCCGGCTGCGCAGTCCGCCCGGAAGCCATCATCGACGGCGTCGTGCAGGCGCTCGGCATTCTCGAAGCGCGGCGCGCGGCCATGGCGGCCTCCTCGACGGCCGCCGGCGTGATGATGATCCAGCCCGCCACCGCCGCAGACCTCCCCGAGCTGCTGGCCCTGCAGAAGGTGGCTTACCAGAGCGAGGCCGAGATCTACGGCGACGCGAGCCTGCCCGCCCTGCGGCAGTCGCTGCCCGAGATCACCGCCGACTTCGGCCGCATGCTCTTCCTCAAGGGCGTCGTGAACGGCAAGATCGTGGCCTCCATCCGCGGCTACAGCGACGAGCAGGGCACCGCCCACATCCTGCGCCTGAGCGTGCTCCCCTACTTCCGCGGTCGCGGTCTTGGCCTGCGCCTGATCGCCGCGATCGAGAAGGAGTTTTCAAAGGCCAGCCGCTACGAGATCTTCACCGGCCATCGCAGCGCCGCCAACATCCACATCTATTCGAAGCTGGGCTACAAGCGCTTTAAGACCGAGCCTTTCAACGCGAACGTCGAGTGGGTCTACATGGAGAAGAAGAAGTCATGAGAGAAGAGCAGCCCAACGTTGCCATCACCCCCGACAAGCTGGTCGCCGAGGTGAAGGCCCGCCGCGACCAAGGGTGGCGCCTGGTTCAGATTGGCGTCACCGGCCTCGGAGAGAGCCTGGAAGTCAACTACAGCTTCGATCTCGAGCAGCGCTTCTGCAACCTGCGCTTCACGATCCCCGCCGCGGGCGCCCGCCTGCCGAGCGTCAGCAGCGTGTACTGGTGCGCGTTCCTCTACGAGAACGAGATCCACGACCTCTTCAACATCACGTTCGACGGCATGGCCATCGACTTCAAGGGCAACTTCTACCAGACCTCGAAGCCCTTCCCGTTCGCACAGGCTACCCCCGGCGTCTCAACCTCCGTTGTCCAACCCCCCGTCTGAGAATCCTTATGGCAACCCGCACCATCATTCCGTTCGGACCCCAGCATCCGGTGCTGCCGGAGCCGATCCACCTTGACCTCGTGGTCGAGGACGAGAAGGTCATCGAGGCCATCCCGTCGATCGGGTTCATCCACCGCGGCCTGGAGAAGCTCGTCGAGAAGAAGGACTTCCAGGAGTTCGCCTTCGTCGCTGAGCGCATCTGCGGCATCTGTAGCTTCATCCACGGCCAGTCCTACTGCCAAGGCATCGAGGAGATCATGGGTCTGGCGGTGCCGCCGCGCGCCCGCTACCTGCGCACGATATGGGGCGAGCTCTCCCGCATCCACAGCCACCTGCTCTGGCTGGGCCTGATGGCTGACGCCGTCGGCTTTGAGAGCCTGTTCATGCACGCGTGGCGCGTGCGCGAGCGCGTGCTCAACGTCATCGAGGCCACCACCGGCGGCCGCGTGATCTTCGGCACCTGCAAGGTCGGCGGCGTGCGGCGCGACATCGACGACGCGGCCCTGCAGAGCCTGCTCGCGACGCTGAAGGAGATCGACCGCGAGACGCGCGAGATCGTGAAGGTTTTCCTGGACGACGGCACCGTCAAGCACCGCCTCTGCGGCGTCGGCACGCTCTCCCGCGAGGACGCCTACTCGCTGGGCTGCGTCGGCCCCACGCTGCGCGCCAGCGGCTGGGCGCAGGACACCCGCAAGC
>CAYLUN010000284.1:0-1980 GCA_964386865.1 uncultured Lentisphaeraceae bacterium
CCGGCGCCCAAGCTTTGTCATACGGAAGCTCGGTCACCTCGTCCGGGCCGGAATAGGAGAGCAGCGGGTAGTCGTAGCGCAGCTTCGTCTCGATGGCTCCGAAGGCGGGCAGCTTCGGCGAGCCTCGCATGAGCATCGTGCGGATGGTCTTGTGCCAAAGCTCGCGCCCCATGGCATCGCGGAGCGTCACCTGCAGCGTGTCGCGGTCCTTGCTGGAGGCGGGAAAGGGCAAGGTGAGATTCAGTTCGGTGCGGCTGCCCTGGCGCAGATCGGCGACGGCTTTCGTGGGCTTTTCAGCGTCGGATTCAAACCACGCGAGCACCTGCGCGCCGGAGATCGTTTCCTTCGCGGAGAAGGCCGCGACCGTGACTCGGGCCTCCTGCTCCGCCCCCAGCACGAGCCAATCCTCCGGCGGCAGGATCGCGCCGAGATCGACCGGGTTCATCACGGGATCGGCTGCCGCCTTCGCATCAGCCTCCAGAGCTGGACGCTCGACCTTCCAGCGGGCTCGCTCGATAGCCTTGCCGTCCTTGTCTTTGGTGAGCAGCACCAGTTCCTCTGGCGCGGGCGAGGTGGCAAAGGTCACGCGGACGGTGAAGGGTGAGTTACCGGAGACATCGAGCGCTTTCCGCTCCACCTCCTTGCCTTCGCGATACGCCGCGAGCCAGTGCTCTGGGGCCGGTCGAGTGTCGCTGGCGAACTGCACGATCACCGGAGTCAAGCCGACGCGCTCCACGCCGAAAGGCGGGCGCCACGGGTGGCCGGGATCGAATTGAAAGCGCGGTTCGAAACGCACGGCCGCGCGTTGAGCCGCATCGCTGCCGGGATGCTCGAACAGGAAACGAATGTCCTCGGCCTTCAGCGCTTCGTCGTAGATTTGCAGCTCATCGAGCAGTCCGCGCAGGTGCGAGCGGATATAGCGCCACGTGTCGCCATCGGCACGGCAGCCGATCCTCAGCACGCTGTCCGGCGCATCTGGCTGGAGCGTGAAATCGCCGCCCTTGGGGCGGCCCAGGATCAACTCGCTTGGCGTGAACTTAACGGTTGGCTGCTTGCCCTGACCGTCCACATAGAGCGCGAAATGCGGTTCCTGCTCCGCCCGATACGTCACCGCGACGTGATGCCACTGGCCGTCATTCGGCACGCGCCGGTTCGACGCGCCGAAGTTCGTGATCCATTCGCCCTGTCCCTCGCCATAGATTCGCAGCCCATCCCATCCGAAGAGGCTGAAGAACTTGTCCGGTGCGGTGGTCTTGTCCGTGCGGCCTTTGAAGAGCACCGGCATCTCCGCGAAGTAGTTCCCCACGTTGACCCAGGTCGCGATGGTGAAGTCGCGGCTGAAATCAATCGCCGAAGGATTCGCCAGCTCGATGCCCGCGTTGACCTTCTCGATCACCACCGCGTTGCCCACGCGCCCGGGGGCAAAGGACGGCGCGAGTCTGGGATCGACCGGGCGGCCATCGTGTTGACCGGTGGCGTCCTTCAGGTCGCCATCGAAGCGGAAGTGCGCGACGAGGTCGGCTTGGGCTGGGGAAAATGAGCCGAGCAGCAGGGCGATGAGGGTCCAGCGAGGCAAGACGGTCTGCCAAGTGAAGTTAAAATGGACATAGGCAGCAGCGAAGAAGGTTTTCATCAGCGTGGTTGGTTGTGGCTAGGTTTGTCGTTTGATTTAACAGGGGTAGGTGTCTTCCGTCGGTTGTGCCGCGCGGGTTCATTTCACTCGCAGCTCACTGCGCCGCCTCCATGACGGGCTGTACCTCGACGAAGTTGACCATGGTCTGCTGGCCCGCCGGGCCGCCCGGTTCGCCGGGCTTGGCCCAGTCGCTGAGGGTCAGCGTCGCCGTCGGGCCCGTGGCGCGGAAGCGCAGCCAGTGATAGGTCATCCAGAACGGCGGCTTGCCCGCGACTTTCGCATAGGCTGCCAATGCGGCGGGGAAATCGTGACTGACGAACGGATGACTGAAGCCGCCGGGCTGGACT
>CAYLUN010000285.1:0-1879 GCA_964386865.1 uncultured Lentisphaeraceae bacterium
CATCGCCTATGCACGAGGCTTTCGGGTTGGATTTGGCTTTGGAAGGCGCGGGTTTTTGCAGGTGACCAGGGAGATGGCGGGCCGGTCGTGGTCGGCGGCCATCGCGCCGCGGAAGTCGGTGGTGGTGAAGTGTTCGGGCTTGGGATGGCGCGAGAGCCATTCGCAGCAGATGCTGTTGGCCACCCGCGTGAACATGGAGTGGAGGCGCAGCGGCACGGCGTTGCGCAGACGGCAGCGGTCGTCATGGCGCGAGGCGTCGAGCCGGGCGTGCAGGCCGGTTTCCACGCCCCAGTGGTCAATGTTGGCTGCCAGCCATTGTTCCGGCGACATTTCCGCGGCCGGCCGGCTGGTCACCAGGCAGACGGCTTCGGGTTGGCGCCCGGTGCGCTGGCGGTGCAGCCGGGCGATTTGCGCGGCGCAGGGAAACAGCAGTTCCTCGCCGGTGACCGGCGCGCTCACCAGGCTGCGGGTCACCCATTGGCGTTTCTTTTCCTCGCGGGTGTGGCCGGCGGCGCGGCCGGGGTGTTCTTCCAGGGCAAAAGGGGGGAGCCCGGATCGGGCAGCCGGGCCTCAATGCGCTCCCTGATGGCCGGACAGTTGTCCTTGATGGTCAGCGCATAGTCGGCTCCGGCCTCCAGCACGAGCTGGAGCGCGGTCTGCTGGCAGGAGTGAAGCGCGTCGAGCGAGACGAGTTTGCCGTCGAGATCAAGCCGCCCGATGAGCGTGCGGGCGGCGGGGATTTCGTTGCTCTTGTCCGGCACGAGTTCGCAGCCGAGGAAGTGCTGGGAGGGCGAGGCGATGGCGGTGACGACGTTGTGGCCGCCGGCGTGCTTGGGCTGTTTGCCGTCGATGACGACCAAGTCCCCTGCGGGAACCGGACCGCGGAGACGCGCCTGCCAATCGATGAGGACGCTCTCGACGATGGCGGCGTCCACTTGGGACATCAGGCGGCTGAAGGTGGTCTGGTCGGGCGAGTCAAAGCGGCGGGTCTTGGGGTCGCGGCGCACGCCGAGGGCCTTGCGCTGGTGCTGGGAGAGGCTTCTGGCGAACACCTCGAGGTCCTTTTGGCCGCGCGGGGCGTCGGCGAGGTGGGCGGCGGCCATGATGCCCAGCAGCGTGTGGACCGGATAGGTGCAGCGCTTGCGGTCGCGATACTCGGGCACGCGCTCGCGGAACAGGGTGACGAGGGATTTGAGTTCCCCGCCGTTGTGGGTGCAGCGGGGCGGGGCGGCGGCTTCCACGGCGGCCAGGGCGGGCTTGAGGTGCTCGGCCTGCAGGCTGCGGCGGGCGTTGCCGGCCAGCTCGCGCACGAAGAGCATCTTGGGCAGATCGTGGGGTTCGTAATAATCGCGCGAAACGCGCTGGTGGCCCTGGGTGAGTCCCAGCGGCGTCCAGTTGGCGGCCTTGTAAACGGTGCCCCGGAACCGCTGGGGATCGACGAAGGTTTCCACGGCGAGAACCGGATGGCCGTAACGCTCCGTCCAGTCGCCGCTGAGACGCGAGGTGGCGCGCGAGAGGACCGCGGAGCCGAGGTTGGGGCTGGTTTTGTCCGGCAGGAGGAGGAAGCGGGAGTTGTTGGCGAGCAGCGGCAGGCGGCGACGGCGCTGCTCGTCGCTCCAGCCGATCCATTCGTCGCGGTGGCGCAGGCGGCGGGCCGCGGCGGTGAAGAGCAGGACGCCGAGCCACTCGTCGTCCGGGGCCAGCGCGGCATACCAGATCCGCTCGCCCACGGGATTCGGGGCGCCGAGGTAATGGAACTCGTCGAGCAAACCGGCCGCGCGGGCGATTTGGGAATCGTCCACGAGGGGTTCGATGGAAATGTCACGCAGCAGACTCTGAAGGGTCGGCCACTCCGTTGGCGGGTGTTGGGTGGTTGGGG
>CAYLUN010000286.1:0-1866 GCA_964386865.1 uncultured Lentisphaeraceae bacterium
AGCCGTGGCAGCCGCCCTTCCAGTCGCGCCAGTCGCGCGACATGCCGTTCTCGCCAAACCCTTGGAACTCGCCGCGCGCATACCCCTTCAGCATCGGGTGGAAAATGCGGCGCGCGTCCTCCACGCGCCCCAACTGGTAGAGCGCCTTGACCGTGTAGTAAACCCAGCAGCCCGTCGCGCCGCCGTTCTCATAATACTGGAACCCGTCGCTGCCGTCCTCCAGCCGGGGCACGCCATGCACCTCGGGCGGCGTGTCGTGAAAGACATAGTCGCCTTTCTTAACCGGCACGAGGTTGCCCGGCAGTCCGATGTCGAATCGCGTGTAGCCGACTTCCTTCATCTTCGCCAGCAGCCGGTCCATCACGCTGTTGGCGGTTTTGTCGTCGAGCAAGCCGAACGTGACGGCCATGCCCTGCACATACGTGAACCAGTAGTCGTGCAGTTTACCGTCGGCGCTCTTCCAGCCGGCCAACACGCCGGTCGCCGGATTCAGGAGCGTGGGAGCGTAAGCGGCGCGGAGCTTCGCAGCCTTGTCCGCAAAGAACGTCGCGTCCTCATCGTGCTCCAGTCCCCGTGCGATGTCGGCGAACATCGTCGCCGCGCGGTAGGCCAGCGCGTTGCCGAAGGCGTCCTCGTGGCCGAAGTTGATCGTGTCCCACCAGTTTGCCGGACGCATCTCCGCCAGTGGCCGGTCGCCGTAGTTGCCGGTGCCGGGGTACTCGATCAGGCCGTTGCCGTCCTTGTCGGAGGCGAACATCTCACGGCCCCACGCGGCGAGCTTCGCGTAATTGGCGCGCGCCCAGTTGAGATCGCGCGAGCCGTTGACGTAGTTGCAGGCCGATATGAGGAACGACGGTAACGAGTCGAGCGAAGTCCGCGGCGTTTTCCACGCGATGATGTCCGCCTCGCTAAGCTTGCAGCCGTACCCGATCTGGCCGTAGCCCAGCGCACCGGCGAGGTAGCGGTCGAGCGTCATCCGGATCAGGTCGTTGGCTGTCAAGCCGTCGGCAAGCGGCGGCGTGTGCGCGGCGAGATCGGAGTATTCGAACAGCGTGAACGCGCACGGGTCGCTGGAGGCGTTGTTGGCCAGCATCTGCAGGCGCGGGTTGACCTGGAAGATGTTGAGCCAGTCGCGGCGGAAGCCGTCGTAGAGCGGATTCGTTTCGATGCCAGGAAGCTTCGGATAAATCGAAACCACTTCGAGCCGGTATTCCACGTGCGGTTGCTGCGCCGTTGCCGGCGGGAATGCCACGCGCACGAAGGCCGGCTTGACGAACCGGCGCGCGTCATAATCCATTTTTTGCCCGCTCGCGCTGCACGTGATGCGCAGCGTGCCCATGTCCGGCAGGTGCAGGATGCACGGCAGCCCCATCTGACGCTCGTCTGGCTTCATCAGGCCCAGCAGCGTCGCGTGGTTCTTCTTCTGGTCGAACGTCAGCGTGAACGGCGGCGCCGTGACGCCCTCGGTGAAATCCGAGCGCAACGTGACCGTTTTTTCCGACCCCGTGACCGTCCAGACCGTTTTGCCGTTCAGGCTGTAGCTCCTGCCGTCAAAGGTCAGCCCCGCGAGCGTATGGGTAACCGGCAACAGCGGATTCTCCGATAGCTTCCCTTGGCCTAGAGAATCCACAAGGAAGCGCTCGAAGGACGGCACGCTGCGCGAGAAAGTGACCGCAAGGTGCTTGGATTGAACATCGCCTTCAGCAACAGCCGAGGCGACCGGAAGCAGCCAAAAGGAAGAGAGTGCAAGTTTCAGGACCTGTTTCATAATGTGGGTTCTCCTATTCGTATTGCTCATGATCGTTTTCCTATCGTCTTCATTTGATTCGCCGATTCCAAGAAAAGGGAGTCATCGTACCACGGTTT
>CAYLUN010000287.1:0-1866 GCA_964386865.1 uncultured Lentisphaeraceae bacterium
GATGGTCGCGGGCGGCTTGACCGCGGGGTTCTTGACCAGCAGGGTGACGGCAATCGGGGTGCGGCTGCCGGAACCGAAGATTTTTCCGCCTTCGCGCCGCGAAAGTTCGCCGCTGGTGCGCTGGTTGCCGCGCAGGTTGAAGACGTAGATGGCGGAGAATTCTTTCTGGAGGGTTTTGCGGAATCCGACCATGGCGTTGCCGTCGAGCCACGCGCCGTTGGAGACGAAGGCGACGATGCCGCCCTGCGGGTCGAGGCGGTCGGATGCCCAGCGGTACGCCTTGATGTAGGAGTCGTAAAGCGAGTTCTTGTTGGTGGCCTTGCTCTCGGCGGCATACGTGTCTTCAATGCGCTTTTCGAGATTCGGATAGCTCTGGTTCTGGGCATTGTCATTGGCGGATTTCTGGCCGACCGAATAAGGCGGGTTGCCGATGATGATGCGCAGCGGCGCTTTGCGCTGGGCGCGGACGCGCTTGGAGTTGTCCACGAAGCCATCGTTCAGGTCGAGGGTGCCTTCGCCCTCGCCGAGCTGGAAGGTGTCGGTGAGGCAGACGCCTTCGAAGGGCTTGTAGGGCTTGTCGGGCGTACGCTCGTGATAGGCGTTCTCTATGTTGATGGAGGCGATGTAATAGGCCAGCAGCACGATCTCGTTGGCGTGGAGTTCGTTTGCGTATTTGCGTTCGAGCGCCTTGTCGTTGATCAGGCCGGACTGCAGCAGGCGGGTCATGAAGGTGCCTGTGCCGGTGAAGGGATCGAGAATGTGGATATTCTCGTCCGACAGGGAGCGGTTGAACTCGGCCTTGAGCACGTCGGCCACGGAGCGGAGCATGAAGTCGACCACCTCGACGGGCGTGTAGACGATGCCGAGTTTTTCGACGACCTTGGGGAAGGCGGTCTTGAAGAACTTGTCGTACAGCTCGACGATGATCTTCTGTTTGGCCTCGCCGTTGTCGATGCCCTTGGTGCGCATCTTGACGGAGGCGTAGAACTCGTGCAGGATGGCGCGGTCTTTTTCGAGGGTGAGCGCGTCGAGCTTGTCCAGCATCGACTGCATGGCCTTGGACACGGGGTTGTTCTCGACGAACTTGTAATTCTCGAAGAGGGCGTCGAAGACGGGCTTGGTGATCAGGTGCTGGGCCAGCATCTGAATGGCCTCGTCCTGCGTGATGGACGGGTTGATGTTCTGGTACAGGCCCTTGAGGAAGGTGTCGAAGGCCTTCTTCTGCGGGCCGCCCTGCGCGATGAAGGCGCTGATCTGCTCAATGTGGCGTTCGGCGATCTTGGCGACGTCCCGCGCCCACTGCTCCCAGTAGCGCTTGTTGCCGACCTTCTCGACCATCTTGGCGAAGATGACGTGGCAGAGGGCGCCGAGGTCCGCGAAGTTCTTCTTATTGACCTCGCCCTCGAAGCGGGTGCGGTCCTCGTCGTCCCAGGACTGGCCGGCGGAGGAGCCGCCCCGGCTGTCGATGACCGTGACCTGGGCGGGGAGCCGCTTGTTGAGGTTGATCTTGTTGATGAGCGCGTCGAAGCGGTCGTCATGGGCGCGGAGCGCGTTCAGGACGGTCC
Source organism: uncultured Lentisphaeraceae bacterium (assembly GCA_964386865.1). Classification (GTDB taxonomy): domain Bacteria; phylum Verrucomicrobiota; class Kiritimatiellia; order RFP12; family UBA1067; genus CAYLUN01. The sequence goes on from CAYLUN010000287.1 coordinate 1,566, forward strand.
AGACCACGCGGAAGCGGTCGTTGTCGTCCAGCGCGTCCTCGGGCGCGGTGCCGGCGGGGATCAGCACGGGGATGATGATGTAGCCGTACTTTTTGCCGTGGGAGGTGCGCATGACGCGGCCGACGGACTGGACCACGTCCACCTGCGAATTGCGGGGGGACAGGAAGAGCACGGCGTCGAGGGACGGCACGTCCACGCCTTCGGAGAGGCAGCGCACGTTGTTGAGGACGCGGCACTCGCGGCCGTTCTTGGGGGCGGCCTTGAGCCAGGTCAGCTTATCCTCGCGGGTCAGGGCGGACAT
>CAYLUN010000288.1:0-1842 GCA_964386865.1 uncultured Lentisphaeraceae bacterium
CCGACACGTACGGCACGGCGCAGATCATCAAGGCTATCCGTCTGGCGAAGCTGCTTGGCATCAAAGAGGTCATTACCTGCGACGGCGAGCCGCGCAGCGCGTTCGGGCACGCGCTGAAGCCTGCCGAACGTCTGCTGATCCTTCGCGAGAAGATCCAGTCACCCATCGAGTGGGCCGAGGAACTCGGGATAAAACTGTTGTTGGAGACACACGGCCCCGTCACTGACAACGTGGGTCTCCTGGGTGACTTGTTGGAGAGACTTGGCCATGAGGAGACGGTCGGCGTGTGTCTTGACACCGGCAACTGTTGGCTGGGCGGCGGCGAGCCGCTGGATTTCGTCAAGGCATTCGGCACGCGCATCGGCCATGTGCACTGGAAAGACATGCCGCCGGCCATGGAGAAGCAACGCGGCAAGGTCTTCGGCTGCGGTATGGCGCTGATCGCCCTGGGCGACGGGGTCATTGGAATCGAAGGCATCGTAAAGGCGCTCAAGAAGGCCAAGATCGACGTGGCTACGACGCTTGAGATCGCCGGACCCGACGCGGTGAAAGAATCCGCCAAGCGTTTGAAGGCGTGGTCCAAGTAGGGGCACCAGAGTTTTCACTCAAACCAAGGAGTTTATGATTATGATGAGACGAATCGATCTGCCCCGCAGGGGATTTTTGAAAGGCGTGCTGGCTGCAGGCGCCGCGCCGCTGGTGATTCCATCCGGAGTATTGTACGGAGCGACCGCCCCGTCGAATTGCGTCAACCTCGCCAGCATCGGCGTGGGCAGCCAAGGAAGCGGAAACTTTGGCACGCTGCTTCAGCCCGATTGGATCCGCGTCGTGGCCGTGGCCGACTGCTTCAAAGATCGTCGCGAGACCCGCGCCAAGCAGGCCAATGAGAAGTATGGTGCTAATGTCTGTACGCCGTATCAGGATTTTCGCGAGATTTTGGCTCGCCCGGATGTGGACGGTGTGGTTTGCTCTACACCGGACCACTGGCATCATGGCGTCGCCGCGCTTTCGATGCAGGCCGGCAAGGATGTGTATTGCGAGAAGCCGCTCACGCTCAGCATCAACGACAATAAGGACCTGCTTGAGACCGCACGCCGTTACGGCCGGGTCTTCCAGTACGGCACGCAGCAGCGCTCGGGTTCGCATATCCGCATCGGCTGCGAACTGGTGCGGGCTGGAGTGCTCGGCAAGATCAGCCGCATCGAAGTGGATGCGCCCGCCGGCAGCGCGGGAGGCGGAAGCCTGGAGCCCGCGCCCGTTCCGGAAGGGCTGGACTACGACCGTTGGCTGGGGCCGTCGCGCGACCGTCCCTACACCAGAGAGCGCTGCTCCAGCAGCGGCTCCTATTTCAGTTCGGACTGCTCCATCGGCTTCATCGCGGGCTGGGGCGCGCATCCGCTGGACGTGATGACGTGGGCGCTCGGGGACGGGCCGGACTCCGTGCCCGTATCGTTCGAGGGCACGGGCGTTTTCGGTAAGGGTCTGTACGACACCTGCGCCACCTGGGACGTGAAAGGCCGCTTCGCGAACGGCGTGGAATTCGCGCTCAGATCGGCGTCAGACAACTGCACGACGTTCGTCGGCGAACGTGGCAAGATCATGATTTCACGTGGGTATCTCAAAGCCGACCCGGTCGGCCTGCTTCGTGAGACGCTGCCGCCGCGCCGCGAGCCGCTGCGCGCCAACACAACGGGCTTTCATCACACCGCCGACTTCGCGCAGTGTATCAAAACGCGCGAGCAGCCGTGCAGCCCGATCGAGGCCGCCTACCACTCGGACAACATCTCGCACCTCTCGCTGATCGCGATCAAGACCGGACGCAAGATCGCGTGGAATGCCGAG
>CAYLUN010000289.1:0-1779 GCA_964386865.1 uncultured Lentisphaeraceae bacterium
CCGGTGGCCGTCGCGATCTTGCCGAACGCGACCCGTTTTCTTTCCGCCTGCGCGGGCGGCGGCGGGACGTTCCCCGCCTGCCTTCTGATCGGTACTGCCTGTGTCATTTCTCCATCCCTCCTTTTTGTCTGTTTCCTTGTTCGTCGTTGTGTCCGTCTCTCAAGTTTTCAACTAACGAACTTTAGAAATTACGCACTAATGAACTTCTTAATCATCCTGTCCAAAACTCTCCGCGTTCTCCGCGCCTCCGCGTGAGGCACTCTCTCACCTAACAGCCTGATAGCCTTCAGCCTAACAGCCTTCCCCTCATCCCCCGCTCAACTCGGGATTGGTCTGCCCCACCGCAAAACCCGCAGGCGGTTGCGCTGGATCGACCGCGATGTTCTGCATGCAGAACGTCACGAACTCGCAGAACCGGCACGTCATGCCGCCGCAGTTGCGCGGCCACGCGTGCTCCGGCCTGCGCGCCCGCCGACCCGCCGCACGCAGCAGCAGAATCAGCCGCGACAACTCCAGCCGCTGGATCGCGAACTCCTCGACGTCTTGTTCGAGCACAGCCACCTCGCGCCTCGCGAAATAGAACTCCGGCCTCTCCTGCGTATCCGCCGCGAGCCGCTCGCCAAATTGCTCGGTCGTCTCCGTCTGCTTCTGCTTGATCATCGGCTTGCGCGTCACGTCATAGATCACGGTCTGCACGTCCCAGCCCAGCGCCCGCGCCGCCAGCACATACTGGTAGATCTGCGGGTTGAATCTCAGCCGCTGCCAGTAATCGCTGTCGGCATCCAGGCTGTCGCTAGTGGTCTTGTGCTCCACCAGCGCCAGCCGACCGTCCGCCAGCACGCCGAGCCCGTCGATCTTGCCGCAGATGTCGAACGTGCGCGACCCGTCCAGCGCGTATCTGAATTCCTGCTCCGGATGCAGCGTCTTCACAACCTCCGCCTCACCCCCATACCGCACGTAATACCCGGCCAGCAGGCCGGACAGCGTCGCCACGTCCAGTTCCGTGAAACACTCCGCGCCCTCGCACGCCTTCGCCAGCGCCGCGGCGCACTCCATCCCCTGCCAGCGGCACTCCATCGCCGCATGCCACGCGCTGCCGAAACGCAGCGCCCCAGCGCTCACCGCCGCGCCGAGCCCCACCTCATAGCGCCAGTAATGCTTCCTTGGACAGGCCAGCAGCGCCACCATCCTCGAAGCCGTCAACGTGTCACTTCTCATTTTTCTCTCCTTTTCCAATTTCCGTCTTCATCTCTCTCTCCGTTGAAAGTTGAGAGTTGAACGTTGAGCGTTGAACGTTCCCTCTCTCCCATTGCCCACTGCCTATTGCCTATTACCACCCATCGCTTCCTGCAGCGACGGCAGATGCACCAGCGCACCCTGCCGCCCCGGCCGGCTCACCCGCCGCACGCCGTGCTTCTCGCACAGCCGCCGGATCGTCCACGTGCTCAGCCCGAGCGTCTTGCACACCCTGCCCGTCGGCACCATCCCGTCCGACGCGATCACCTCGCGCACCGTCCGGATCACGCCCGCGCTGATCCCGTCCGCCGCCAGCAACGTCTCGATCACACTCAATGTCGTTCCGATCATTGCAGCACCTCCCCGCACTCCTCACATAAGCTATACGGAGCGAGCGGCAGGTTCGTCCCGATTTCTGCCCGTCGTGTCGCCCACCTCGCCGCCCCGAACGCGCAAGCGGAGGCAATTCCGACCGCGAGCGCCACGAGCCTCCAGACCCGCCAAAAACTGGCAGCGCGGCACGCGGCCACTATCATCACTGTT
>CAYLUN010000290.1:0-1727 GCA_964386865.1 uncultured Lentisphaeraceae bacterium
CGATACGTCTCGCCGGGCTTGAGCCGGCTGATCATCGCCACCTCGCTCACGTCGATAAAGCGGCTGATCTGCTCCTCCAGCCGGTCCACCTTCAGAAACACCGTGTGCGCCGCGCTCTGCGCGAGCCGCTCGTCGTCCGAGGCGACCATCAGCGCGAACACGGTCGACATCGCCTGGTGCTCATAGCGGTGGACGGCTGGCTTCATGTTTCAAAGATCAGGACTCGAGGGAATCGATAACGCCGATTCCCTCGATTCATTCGATTCATTCCTTGCGTCCGCCCGTGAGCAGCATCCACGCCGAGACGGCGAGGAAGCCCATCGTGGTGATGCGGTGCGCCCACGTCATGGCGTGCTGCCAGCCGGTGCCGAACCAGGTCATCATCGGCGCCACGGCCGTGAAGAGCACGCCGACGCCCAGCAAGAGCACCAGCATCCACAGGCCGTTACGCCTCGGGTTAGCGATGCGCCGAGCGCCGCGGAACCAGATGAGCGTCACCAAGCAGACCGCGAAGAGCCCGCCCGCAACCATATGGAAGATCAGCACATAACCGGTGAGCAGGTGCAGGAACCAGCCCGCCAGGCCCGATATTCCGAGGTAGACGCTCGCAGCCACCAAGCCTGCGGCAGCCAGCTTATCAACCGTGGCCGCCAGCTTCTCGCCCGGCCTGCCGTACGGGATCGCGCCCTTGGCGAGAACCGCCGGAACCGCCGCGGCGACAAACGCCAGCGCGACCAGCAGAACCAGGCCGAAGACCACCCAGAGGAAAATCTTGAACACGGGGCGCATCAGGAAGGTCGTGCCGAACACCTTGTTGTAGCTGCCGCTCAGGGCCATGAAGGCGTGCTGAGCCTGCACCAGCTTCCTGGAGGTCAACAGCGGGCCGGTGGACTCGACCTTGCCGAAGAAGAACGCCGAATCGACCGTGTGGCAGTCGGCGCATTTGGCCGGCTTGGCGCCGCGCGCCAGGCGCGCAGGCCGCACGTCGTGGCCGACCGCCCAGGAGACCGCCTCAGACGCCTTCTCCACCTTTGAAGTCAGCTTGCCGTCCGCGCCGAGTTCCCACACCTGTCCGTGCGCCACGTAGACCGCACGCTTCTGTCCAGCCGCCGCCAGCGCCTTGAGCCCTGCGGCGACCATCTCCTCCGTCACGGTGCATTCGGTGCCGGCCAAGGCCTTGACGTTGCTGGCCGCGTACTCGGAAACGAGCGGGGTGAACACGCCCTCACTGTACCAGCCGGCAAGCGGTTTCGCGGACTGGACGGTCACATTCGTGCCGATGACCGCATCGTTGTTACCGCCCCGGTAGAAGACCTTGCCGTGCATGGCAATCGCGCCGTAACGTCCGCCGGCCTGCTTGCTCGCGTCGAGCGTCTGCAACAGGTTCCCGAAAACCTTTTCGTTCGCCTGGTTCGTCGCGAGCTGCCCCTCGGTCATCTTGTCCGTGTCCGCGCCGGGCACATAGTCCGGAATAACGGGGACGGTCTTGCCGTCGGACTGGAGGTACAGCCACGCCAGGCCGCTCTGCCCGGCGGCTTCGCCTGCCGCCTGCGTGCGGCCGTCGACATCGGCCTTGAAGAGCGCACCGTCGACCGCCAGCACGGGCACGCCGGAGATGTTGGGATCCGTCGCCAGTGTCGCGAGCAGGCCGCCGACCTGCTCACGCACGTCGAACAATCCAGCGCAGGAGGCTGCCACCGCGTCGGGACGCAGGGGGGTCAGCTTGG
>CAYLUN010000291.1:0-1723 GCA_964386865.1 uncultured Lentisphaeraceae bacterium
CCGCCCTCGCCCTGGCGCTTCTTGCCCGCAAAGGCGGCCGACGCCTGGTAGCGCTCGCCGCCGGCGTAGGTGACCGCCGGATCCCAGCCGGTCGTGTCGCAGCCGATCCCGCCGCGCTTGTGGACCACGAAGCGCAGCGCGTCGTCCTTCTTCACCTCCAGCTCGAGCGAGTGCTCCTTGCCCTTGCCGTCCGCGCCGTCGATCTCCGCACGCCACACCTCCCGGTCGTTAAGCCGGATGAGGGCGCGCACGCCGTCGCCGTTGAGATGCAGCTTGAAGGCTCGGCCCTCGACCGTGACCTTGCCGTCGTGCGGACAGACGAAGCGCCGCACGCTGGGCGTCTGCTCGCCCGGGTGGTGCCAGTCCCGACCCACCCGCGTCCAGTCCGCGCCGGTCCAGAAGGTCGATCCGTACCACTCCTGGTCGGAGTATGCCAAAGGCTGATAAGCCGGACGTTGCTCCTGCGCCAGCGCCGCTATGGCCAAGCCGACAGCCATGATCCCCACAACACGCTTCATCCTTGCTCCCCCTCAAAGTTAACACCTTCCGACGGCGACGCCCGACGCTCAGTAAAACGTCCTGGCGTCAGGCGTCGCAGGTCGGGCGTCCGCGCCGCTCACAGCACCTGGATCAGCGTGCCTTTCGGCGCCCAGCCTGCGACCAGCTTGCCGTTCGCTGCTTTCACGCGCAGGTTCGCCGTTGGCTCGATCCCAGCGACCTCTACAGTCCAGTTCGTGAGGTTCTCCGCGCCTGTCAGCGACGTGTAGGCAAGGAAAGGCACGCTGAGCTGCGTGACCGGCAATCCGCCCGGATTCAGGATGCGCACCGAGCCGGTTGCGCCGATCACCGCGGTTGCCGCGGTCAGTTGGCCCGTTTGGCCCATGGTACACTCGAACCCGCCGCCCGCAAAGACCGCACGCGCCACCAGGCCGGTGCCGCCGAGGTAGCCGCCGCTCTCGGCCGTGACCGAGGAGTTCGCGGCGTTCCAGCGTCCGTCGATGCGCAGCACGCCCTCGACCACGCGCAGCGCGCCCGTGCTGGTGTTGACCGCGCCCAGCGAGAGCGTGCCCGCCCCGGTCTTCTTGAAACGGGACGGAGGCGTATTCGTCACGCTGCCAAAATTGATGAAGGGCAGGTTCAGCGCCGCATCGATGGCAGAAGTCCCGGAGATGTCCCACACGTTCATCTCGGTCTCCTCGTTCAAACCACAGGCGAAATTGGCGTTCACCCCCGCCGGATTGAACACGTACGGCTGAGTGCCTTTGAACGTCGCGCGCTTGGTGAAGATCATCATGCCCCAGTTCACGTCGGTATAACCGACGTTATAGGTCACCGTCGCGTTGTCCAAGGTCAGGGGGCCGAACACGCTGCTGCTGTTGTTCGCCAGCGCCAGCGTGCCGCCGACGATCTCCAACTCCGTCAGCGGCGAATCGTAGCCTGTGCCGAACGTGTTGCTGTTGTCGATTTTCAGCATGGCTCCGCTCTCCACCCGGACTTTGTGGGAGATCTTGGGATTGCCCAGCACACTGTAGGCTGCGTTCACGTCGGTCCCTTTCGCCACCTCCAGCGTGCCCTCGGACACCGTGATGTTGCCGCTCAACGTGCTGCTCGCGTTTCCGAGGTACAGCGTCCCATTCCCCGTCTTGCGGAAACTGGAATTCGTGTAAGCGGAATCAAGGATCGGCCAATCCACCCGCGCGTCCCACGCGGCGTCTTGCGTGAT
>CAYLUN010000292.1:0-1715 GCA_964386865.1 uncultured Lentisphaeraceae bacterium
TGCGCCAGTACGGCAGGAACTCGGTCTGGCCGTCGCTCTCGAAATAGCCGAATTCCTCCAGCGCGCGCGCGACATCCGCCGCGCCCACGCGGTCGGCGAGACCGCCCAGATCGACGCCGATGTCGTGCAAGAGCGCCCGGCCCAGGGCCATGCGGTCCGGCGCCGGTGACGCCCCGGCGGAGGTCAGCGTCGCGGCATTGGGGCGCAACTGCGCCGCCAGCGCCGTGTGCGGGGCGGCGAGATAGCGGAACAACCCCAGCGGAAAGCGATCGGCCAGCGTGGCCCCGGCATTCAACGCCTCGCCGCCGGCCACACCTTCCAGCAAGGCGCGCGCGGCCGCGACCTCGCAGACGGAAGCAGCCTCCGCGCGTACCAACACGTTGGTGCCCGCGAGCGCGCCGCGTGCCGCGGCATCGAGCGTCGGCGTGGCCGCTTTCTCAGACCAGGGCTGCCATTGCGTCAATCTGCGGTCAGCCGCCTTGGCCCGGGCGGGATGAATCAGGAAGGTGAAATTCGCCGTTTTCTCGCCGCCGCGCGGCGACTTGTTGACCAGGGCAATCTTCCACTGCGTTACCTTGGCGCGGCTGCGCTCCACGCTCATGGACGGCGCGTCCTTGTCCAGCACAATGCCGTCCCCTGCCAGCCAGGTGAATCCGCGGTCGCCATTACCCAGAAAGAAGTGCGTGACCGGCCCTTTCTGGAGCTTCCCGTCGCCTTCCGGATTCTTTCCGTTCAACCACAGCACCCCCGACTTTGAACCCAGAGTTCCGTATTCGGGCGGCAGGGATTTTTCCGTGGCCCATCCGTCCGGATTGCCGGCAATAGCCGTATCCACAGGCCCGTCGAGTTCCATCACCACATCCAACCGTTCGAGATCGGTCCCCTTGGCGTCATAGGTCACCTGACCGGTCACGGAGCCGTCTTCCGCGTAGACGATGCGTAGCCGCCCCTTCAGCTTGTCGGCCTGCCATGTCCCCGCGGCTTCCAAGCCCTTGTCGGTCTTGGTAAGTTCGGCTGGCGCGTCGGCCTGGGCCACAAACGTTACCTTGTCGATAACGGCCTCGAGGCGCAGGGGCGCCGCGAGCTGCGGACCGCGGCCGATTCGCTTGATAAGCGTGGCGGGCCGTTCCTTCTCCGCCCGCCAGACCAGCGGTAGATCGTTGGTCAGCGCGCGAATCTCGATTTGCGCGGGCAACCCGGTGTCGTCCACCGTGATCACGTTCCGGAAGGTGGTGACCACCCGATTCGACACGGCGATGTCGGCGCGCGTCGTGGCGGCGGCCAGCAGCAGGGTCGCGGCGGCGAACGATGTTGCCAGGCGGCGACAAATACAGGGTTGCAACATGTTTCTTCGTGTTTTCATCGTGTTTTCTCCATTGGTCATCCTCCCGACACTCACTTCTCGCACTCTCCGTACAATACCCGGTAATCATGATACGGCACGTACACCGGTCCATAACGCTCGCCAGCTTTGTCTCCAGCCTTGTCGCCGGATTTGGCGATGAGTTTGCCTGTCTCCAGATCCATCAGCGCCAGCTCGTCAGACTTGCCGTCGGAGGCCCGCCACGCCTGCTGAAGCGCGGCGGGAACCGCCGTGCGGCCCAGCACGTCGCTGCGCCGCTGGGTGTTCGCACCGCCCAGAAGGCGCTTCGAATCGCGAAGATCGAGCGGCAGTTCCACGTCGGCATCGGACTCGTTGAGGATCACGAAGATCG
>CAYLUN010000293.1:0-1711 GCA_964386865.1 uncultured Lentisphaeraceae bacterium
CCCGGCGTGCTGCTGCCGTAGGTGATGGAGTCGCCCAGCGGCATGATGCGGATGACCTTGGGCGGCTGCGGGCGGGTGTAGGGGATGACGTCCAGCGTGGCCGCTGAGCTGATGATGTAACCCGAGGCGCCGGTGACGATGACGTCATAGACGCCGCTGTTGGCGGCTTCGGAGGACGCGTACTCGAGCCACGACTGGGTGGCGCCCGGCAGGAGCGCGCCGTTCTTGCGCCACTGGTAGGCGGTCGCGTCCGGCGCGTACACGCTCAGGCGGGCGAGGTCGCGCAAGTAGACGGTCTGCGAGCGCGGCTGGCTAAAGATCGCAGGGGGCGTGCCCGAGCTGGCAGGCGAGGCCCCGGGGCGGACGAGCACGTAGAGGTTCTTCGTCGTGTACTGTGGCGCGTTGTAGTAGAAGGTCCAGTCGGGGTCATTATTGGAGGGGTTGGTGAAGAACGTGTTGTTACCGATGCCGATGCAGGGCGTGCGGCCGTTTGAACCGAAGGAGTTGATGGCGAAGATCGTGTGCCCCTGCGCGTAGTTGTGAAGCTGCATGGAACCATGGCCGGCCGACGTGGCGCTCGGCCCGCCGCCGTCGCCAAAGTCGAAGGCAGAACCGCTCGCGCCGGGAATGCCCCTGTCGTTGCCGGCGCCGTAGTTGCTCGGCCAGAACTCGAGGTTGCCGGTCGCGATGCCGGTGCCGGTCGTGACCGCGCTGTTGGCAACGGTATCCGAGGCGTAGACGTTCATGTTGCTGACGTATTGCTGCCACAGCGCGCCGCGGTCGGCCGTAGGCACGCCGATCTTGGTGAGGTCGGCGGTGAAGGCGTCCATGGAGACGTAGACCCACTTGTACTGGCCGTTGGTGACCACTTCGAGGCAGTAGGCGACGCGGTCAAAGGCTTGCGTCTGCGCGAAGCGGCTCTCGTCGACCGTGTAGGTACAGCCGTTGGCCCAGCTCACGGTGTTGCCGATGGCAAGCTGGTGAATCAGCGTGTAGCCGGCCGTCTCCACGACGTTGGTCAGGACATCGGGCAGCGTGGAAGATGCGGTCGGCGCGGTGAACGAGGCCGTAGAGCCGGCCGCGATCAGGTTACCGTTGCCTGAGCGGTCGCGTACGCCGGACACGGACAATTGGTAGGTCTGGCCCCCCGTGAGCGTGGAGGTCGTGAGAAGCACAATCCGTTTGTCGGCCTGTAGCGCGGCAGCTGAGACGGTGGCCCCGTTGTTGAGCGTGTAGAAAGCGTTGGTCGAGGCGGTGTCGGCGACGGTCTCGCCGAAGGAGACGGCCACTTGGTTGAGCGAGCGGGAGGCGACGGCCCGGGCCAGCGTCGGCGCGGTGGTGTCGGTGTCGCCGCCGGGGTAGACGAACACGTGCAGGCGGCGGAAACTATAGGAGCCCGCGTTGTAGGCGTGGGTCCAGTCCGCGTTGCCGCTCGGGTTGTTCCCGATGCCGGCGCACAGGATCTGGTTGTTGTTGAAGTTGTTAACCGCGAAGAGCGTCTGGGTGGCCGCCGACCCGTGGTTGTGGACTTGGAAGCTGCCATATCCGATGGAGGTGCCGGAACTCCCGCCGTCGCCGAAGTCGAACTTCGTTGCGCTGGCGTTCGGGATGCTGATCGAATTGCCTTCGTTGTAGCTGCTGGGCCAGATTTCGATATTGCCGGTGGCGAGGTCGTCGCCCGTCACGATGCCGCCGACGTTCGAGCGCACCT
>CAYLUN010000294.1:0-1708 GCA_964386865.1 uncultured Lentisphaeraceae bacterium
CCGACCCGCTCTTCGTCAATCCCGACCAGGGCGACTTCACCCTCAAGCCGGACTCACCCGCCTTTGCGCTCGGCTTCCAGCCCATTGACGTGAGTCAGGTCGGGCCGCGTATCAAGACCGGTCCTGAGAACCCAAACCCATGAAAACCAACACCCGCCACATGTCAATCTTCTTCGGCCTGACCGCAGCTCTTTCATGCGCAGCCGTTATGGCCGAGCCGCTGGCAACGACCTCCCTATGCGAGCAGCGCGTCGCGTCCGTTACCCGTCTACATGGCTGCGTCGCGTTCTGGGACTTCGTGAAGCGCGAGCCTGACGGCGCGCGGCGCTTCACCGCTCACGTGCATGAGGGCGCCAGGACGGACTACCCGCTCGATGCCGGGAACTACGTCCGCAACTATTGGGGCGCGGGCCGCGAGGCGACGTACGCCGACTTCCCGCTGCTCGGGCGCGGACCGTTCGGCAATGCCATCCGCATCGTGAAAGAGACTGACCCCGACTTCCGCCCGTTCTTCTTCGTTCCGCGCTCTCGGCTCCACGACACGCCGCTCGACATCAAAGGCGCCGGCAAGTCGGTCACCGTCGTCGTGTGGGCGATCCGCGAAAGCGGCAACCACGCTCTCGCGGGCATCTGGCACGAGGGCACCGACTTGAAGCAGCAGGAGACCGCCGGCATCGCGAAAGTCGAGCGCGGCCAGCGGCAGTACGCGCTCTTTGCCGGCCTGAACAAGCAAGGCAGCGCCTGCGGCCACGTCTCGGAGAACGGCGCGAGTTCGTTTCTCAACAAGTACGCCCTGCACAAGTGCAACTCCGCCGCCCTGTCGCCCGCCGTGCCGGCGGACGCGCCCGCGGCCGTTCTCGACGCCGCGTGGCAGTGCTTCGCGATGACCTTCGACCACCAGAAGGACGAGCTGACCGGCTGGCTGAACGGCGTCGCCGGCGACCGCTGGCTGGAGCAGCCGCAGAAGGACGGGCTGCTGTCGTTCGCCGCGAACGCCTGGCTGCAAGGCCGCCTGCGCCGGGAGCCGGGCCTACAGCCGGGCGAGGATCCGAGCTTCCCGCCCGCCCAGTTCTACAATCCGCCTGAGGAGATTCCCGTGGCGGTACAGGTCGTTAGCGAAGAGGCGGGCGAGCGCGTCGAGCTGCGCGAGTACGGCTACACGAAAGTGAAGGTCTCGCTGCGGGGCGGGCGCGAAACCGCGCGCGACCTCGTGGCCCTGCGTCTGAACCCCTGGTGGTATCCGCACGACCTCTACGCGCCGAAGGGCGACGGCAGCGGCGGTCCGTTCACCATCGGCCGCGTGATCCACAGCTCCCGCGGCGTCGGCTTCACCGGCTGGATCGGCGGCGTGGCGGTGTTTGACCGCGCGCTGAACGCGGAAGAGCTCTCGCGACTGTCTGACGTCGGCCGGGGACGGCCGATCACCCTGGAGGCCACACCATGAAAACAGCCCTCACCCGAGTCGCCGCATGTGCGTGTGCGCTTGCGCTTGGACGTGTGTCACTTGCATCGGTTCCAGCTGCGGAACCGGCCGCGAGCTGCTTGCACCACTTCGTCACCCGCAAGGGGAACCAGCTCTACGACGGCGACAAACTGTTCCGTTTCGCCGGCGCGAACATGCCCGGCATCATGCTGCCCTACGACTTCACCCTTTACCTGCCTGAGCGCATGAACCTGCCCACACCCTGGGAGCAGGAGGATGCGTTCA
>CAYLUN010000295.1:0-1672 GCA_964386865.1 uncultured Lentisphaeraceae bacterium
CGTACGCCGGCCGCCACCCCGCGTCCGCCGTCGCGTATCTCGGCACCGGCCGCCTGTAGTCCGTGAGTGTGCTCATGCGGGCCCGCCTTTTCGCGCCATGATCGAATGGCACAGCGCCTCGGCCGGCGGAACGGATACGGCGTTTCCGATCTGGCGAACCTGTTCAGTCTTGTTCCCTGTAAACGCGTAACCGTCGAACCCCATCGCGGCCGCGAGTTCGTGGGGTTGCAGCATCCGAAAAAGGATGTCCATTCCGCGTGGCTGCACAAGTGCAAACCTGTCTTTCGTGGTCACCGTGTCCAGCGGATCTGTCACTGGGCGCGCGCCGGCTCCGCTACCGTAGTACTTCGTCAGAAAAGGGACGCACACCCCGTGCTCGACTCTTCCCGTCACGGTCGTAAGCGGATCGTCGACGCTCTTCACGTATGGCGCACGACCAGTCGTCCCCGTATGGGACGTCTGCACAACGAAAGGCTGGCACAGTCCGAAGCGGTTTTCGGTGGGCTGGGTCGGCAGCGGATTGTCCACCGAGTGGACGCGCAGCGCCTTGGCGTCCTCGCCGCCTTGGTACTGTACGATGAACGGCTCAACAAGTCCGAACTCCCCACGGTGCCCGGCCGGTATCGTGCCGAGCGGAGCGTCGCAACCGCTCACGCGCTCGCCGCCGGCGTGCGCGACGTTGACCACGAACGGCTGGCACAGCGCCGCGTGGATTCCGCCGGCGCTGATCGTCTTGAGCGGGGCGTCGACGCTTGCGCTCCAGCTCCCGGCCTGCCCGGCCGCCGTTCCGCGTAGCACAGCGATGAAAGCCTCTCCTCCGAACTTCTTAAGTCCGGCCTCGATCCGCGCGAGCGTCTTGGGCTTGAGCGGCACGCGCCGTCCGAAGATGCTCTCGCCCTTCAGCCCCCAGTCGATGATCTCCCGCGCCGACTTCCAGCGCAGGTGGCCCGCGTCAGCCTCAGCCGCGTGCGACGGAGCCGGCCACGCGACGGGGCCCTTGCGCTTGCTCGCCCGCAGAAACAGCCTGCGGCGCGTCGTCGCGGCCCCGTAGTCTGCGGCGTTGATTACACGCCACTCAACTTGGTAACCAAAACTCCGGATGCCGCCAACGAACGCCGCGAAAGTCGCGCCCTTGCGTCTCGGGTCGGGTCGGCTGGCCGCGTGCCATTTCCCCTTGTACATTGTTCCGCGCTTGAGCAGCGGGCCCCAGTCGGCGAACTCCCGCACGTTCTCGATCAAAACATCCTCCACGTCCAGCAGTTCCAGCCAGTGCAGCACGTGCCACGCGCTCGACCGGCTCTGGTCGCTGCACGGCTTGCCTCCCCTCGCGACGCTGTGGTGCGTACATTCCGGGCTTGCGACGAGCAGGTCGAGCCGTCTGCCGGGGACGAGCCGCTCGGGGTTCGCCTCGACGCTCGCAAGATCCGCGCATAGGTGGCGGGCCCACGGATGATTCATGCGGTGAGTTTCGACGGCTGTCGGCCAATGGTTGACCGCCACGAGATCGAGAGAAAGGCCAATTCTGTTTGCTGCTCTGACCATCCCGGTGCTAGTTCCGCCAGCCCCGCAAAATAGGTCGGCGGCAATAAAATCAGGGAGCTTCATTCCGCACCCCCATCCAGCGCGGCCGCCGCGTCATGCAAGTGCATCCACCCGATCACGGGTCCGGCGC
>CAYLUN010000296.1:0-1612 GCA_964386865.1 uncultured Lentisphaeraceae bacterium
CCGCCGAGTTCGTGACGCGCACGTCCTCGCTCCAGTCGAACTTCGCGACCTCGACACGGCCGTCGTCGCGGATGTAGCTCGAAGGGACCATGTACTTGCCCATGAGACGGAACGTCTTCATGAAGCTGGGGTCGCGCCGCGTCGGGTTCGGCCGGCGGGCGAACACCAGCACCGTGGTGTCGAGGAGGAACCTCACGTCCTCCGCCACGCCGGGCGCGGCGTTGTCGAACACCATGTAGCTCGTGCGCACCTGCGGGGTGCCCACGAAGAGCTGGCCCGCGTTGTCCTCCGAAGGCACAGCCAGATTGCCGCCCTTGCCGCCGTTGCCGATCACGAACCGGCCGCGCACCCTGTCCTGGTTCTTGAACAGCACCCACGCGGCCGCGCCGAAGAGCACTCCCACGCCCATCAGCGAGCCGTACTTGGCCGCCTTGATGACGTCCAGGATCGCCGCGTCTATGTCGGTGACGGGGTCGGCCGCGTCGCCCCAGACCTTCGCGACACCCGCGCCAGCCGCCGCGAGGGCCGCGTCGATCACGCTCTTCTCGTGGGACAGCGCGGCGACCTCGGCCACCGCCACCGCGCCCTCGCGCAGCGCGTTCTCGAGATCCTCGCTCTCCAGCTTCTCCAGGTTGTCCACCGGATAGTCCAGCGCGTGGGGCTCGCAGTTGAAGGTCTCGTCGCTCACCTCGAAGCGCAGCTCCGTCGCCCGCCCGCCGATGCTGCGGAGCGTGCTCGGAATCCGGAAGCGGTCCTTCTCGGTGTATTTCTTGTACCGGCCGACCGAGGTGGGTACCTCGACGGTCGGGGCCAGAAAGTCCGCCACCGGCATGATGGCGGACTGCGCCGCGCCCTGCGCGAACTCGCGCAGGACCGGGCTCGCACTGATGTCACTCAAACGGCTCATTCTCCACTCCTCCTTTTTGAAACCACCCTACACGTTGATGTAACTGACGCCGAACGCCACCCCGCCCCCTACGCCGAGCACGCGCATCATCGTTGAGCAGAGCGTCGCCGATCCGCCGGTTCGCAGGACAGCACTCCCGTCCATGTTGCCGGAGTCCACAATGCTGACCAGCGCATACGGAGCAAGGGGGTATCCCTCATCGGACGTGATCCATGCGCTCGGCACGGACATCGGCGTGTTCATCACATCCGGAATCCACAGCAGGCGGCACTCCGCCAGATCGACTCCGTCCCGCGTCACAAGGCCCGAAACGAGTGCGTAGGCCATTGCGGCCATGCCTGGGAACGCCGACGCCCATATCTGACTGATCGCCTCGAACACGATGACCTTGCCGAGCAGATTCGCCCCGGCAGGGGCATTCTGAATACCCGCCACGGGCACATAGAAGAGCCCGCCGTCCGCTCCAGGAGTTCCGGCCGCACCGGCAGCGCCAGGAGCGCCAGCCGTCCCCGGAGCGCCGTTCGCACCCGCAGCCCCGGCGGCGCCGGCAACCCCGCGCGCGCCGACCGTTACAGGGCGCAGCAGCACGCGCTGGCCCTCCACGCCCGTCTCCTCGGCGATGCCGACAGGAACAGCCGACCCGGACAGCGTGCCCGCCTCCACGCGGCCGTCACCGACAGACACCAGCAGCGAACCCGCCTGACA
>CAYLUN010000297.1:0-1578 GCA_964386865.1 uncultured Lentisphaeraceae bacterium
CTCAAGCCCGCCCACGCCCATGTTGACGGGAGCGTTCGTGATTAAGACGTTGTAAAGCAGCATCAGGTTGTCAGTCGTGGCGGAGCCGCTACGCGTGACGCCGCCCGCCAGAATCAGCGTGCCGCTGCTCGCGCCGACCCGGGTCTGCCCGCTACCGACAATGATGGGGCTGACGACCGTGTTGACGCCGCTGAGGTTCTTCAGCGCGCCGCTGTTCTGGATGCCGTAGGAGTTAAGCGTCAGCGGCTCCGCGAGCGTGATGCCGCCGCTGAGCGCCAACCGCGCGCCGATGCCGGACACGGTCGTGCCGCCGGCCGTGGAGCCGAGCGCGCTGGCGTGGCTGATGTCGAGGCTTCCCGCGCTGATCACGGTGGCGCCGTCGTAGGCGTTGGACGCGCTAAGCGCCAGCGTGCCGTAGCCGGCCTTGGTCAGGCTGCCGGACGAGAACGCGGGAATGGTGCCAGAGAAGGTCAGGGTCGTGGCCCCGGAGTCGACGTTGTAGGTGCCGTTGGTCACGTCGATGGTGCCGCCGCTGGCGCCGAGCGTGAAGCCGCGGTCCGTGCTGGCCGAGGAGCCCGTGCCCGTGAAGCGCAGCGTGCCGCCGTTGAAAACGAGGTTGCTGGCCCCGCTGTCGGACTGGCCCAGCATGCCCGCCGTGCCGCCGTTGCTGACGGTCGCGAGCCGCAGGACACCCGCGTTGAGCGTGGTGGGGCCGGTGTAGGTGTTCGTGGTGGCGATCGTGAGCAGGCCCGCGCCGGACTTGGTCAGCCCGTTCACGCCGTTGGCGAGAACCGGCGTGGCGAGCGTCAGGTCGTCGCCGCTCGCGTCCGTGCGCACCACCAGCTCCACGCCGCTGCCCGCACGGAGGCCCGTCCCGCCGCTGACGGCGGCGGCCGCGCCCGCGCCCGCCTTGAGCAGGCCGCCGCTGGCGAGCGTGAGGGTCTGACCCGCGTTGAGCGGGAAGCCGACGCCTCCGCCGGACAGCAGCAGCGTGTTGAGCGTGACGCTGCTCTGCGCCGCGGGCGTGGCGGTCAGCTTGACGTGCGTGTCCGCCGTGATCGTGCCCGAAGTCGTGAAGCCGCTGTCCGTCCCGTAGGCCGGCGCGCGGACGTAGGTCCCGGCCGCGTTCATGTAGGCGTAGTTTGATCCGCCGAAGAAGGTGCCCTGGTCCATGAAGCCCAGCGCAGCGCCGGTCAGGACGATCTGGTTCTCGGTGCCGTTAACGCCGCCCGAGGCCACGAAGTTGCCGGTCGCGCCGACCGGACGCGCGGCCAGCGAGGAGAAGGTCAGAGAGAGGTTCTGGGCGGCGGTCCGGGTCGACTGCACGGTGGCGTCGCCCGCCGCGAGCGTGAGGGCGCCCAGGCTCGGGCTCAGGGTGGCTGTCGCGCCGGTGTTGTCGCTGTTGAACGTGCCCGTGCCGTTGAAGGTCAGCGCCCCGCCCGCGGGAAGCGAGCCGGTGTTGGCCTCGACCTTCAGCGTGCCGCCGTTCACGAACGTGCCGCCGGTGTAGGTGTTGGTGCCCTGCAGGGTCAGCGTGCCGCTGCCGCCCTTGACGAAGGTCAGCGCGTTGGTCATCCG
>CAYLUN010000298.1:0-1573 GCA_964386865.1 uncultured Lentisphaeraceae bacterium
TCATGCGGTTTGACGAGCTGTTGAACTCCACCGTCTTTGCTGGCCTGGTGTTTACGGCAGCCGAGACCGCCCCGGACGCCCTGGGCCAGCGCGGCGCCGCATCTCCGGACAAAGCCGCTCCACTTACCGTCACCTGGACCACGCCCAGCACGAACGCCATGGGCTCGATGCCGCTGGGCAACGGCGACCTCAGCGTCATGGCCTGGGCTGAGGCTGACGGCGATTTGCTCCTGTACGTCGGCAAAGGCGACTCGTGGGACGAGAACGGCCGGCTGCTCAAGCTGGGACGCCTGCGGCTGCACTTTTCAAACACCCCCTTCGCCGCCGGCAAGCCGTTCCGGCAGACGCTGTATGCCGATCGCGGCGAAATTGAGATTGCCGCCGGCGAACCGGGTGGCGAACTGCGCGTGCGTCTGTGGGTGGACGCCAATCGGCCGGTGGTCCGCATCGAGACGGAGTCGGACCGGGAGTTTGAATTGGAGACGCGCCTGGAGGTCTGGCGTACCGCCGCGCGCGAATTGACGGAAAACGAAGATAGCTGCCCGATCGGCAAGCTGTCGAAGGAAGAACGCACCAAGGTGACTCCCGACACGATTCTGGATATGCCTGAGGCCCTGGCTTGGTATCACCGGAACGAGCGCTCGGTCTGGGCCGACACGTTGCGGCACCAAGGCCTTGCGTCGTTGATCCCGCAGTCGAGCGATCCGCTGCTGGGTTTGACGTCGGGCGCGTTGATCCGCGGGGACAACCTGCGCGTGGCCGACCGCACGACGCTGCGCTCGGCGGCGCCGGGCAAGCGATTCGTAGTAAGCGTGCATCCACGGGTCGCGCAGACGGCTTCCGCCGAGGATTGGTTGGCGGGGCTGCGGAAGCAGGCGGAAGCGTCCGAGCAAGTTGTTCTCGACAAGGCGCGCGACGAGCACCGGGCCTGGTGGGCGTCGTTCTGGCAGCGAAGTCACCTCGTGGTTTCGGGCTCCCCGGAAGCGGAACGTGTCTGCCAAGGCTACAATCTCCAGCGATTCCTCCAGGCGTGCGCCAGCCGCGGCCGGTTTCCGATGAAGTTCAACGGCTCGCTGTTCACCGTGGACGGCACCCGCGAGTCGGCGCGCGCGGGCGCGGGGATTCCGGAAGTGTACGATGCGGACTACCGCCTCTGGGGCGGCGGCTACTGGTTCCAGAACTGCCGGCTCCTCTACTGGCCGATGCTGATGGCGGGCGATTTCGACCTGATGCCGGTTTTTTTCCGCCTGTATCGGGACGCCCTGCCGCTGGCCGAGGCGCGCACGCGAGTCTACTTCAACCATGGCGGCGCCTTCTTCCCGGAGACGATGGCCTTCTGGGGCACGTATCTGAACGGGAACTACGGCTACGACCGGAGCGGGAAGACGGTTTCCGGTTCGGACGTGATTGCCTCGGTGCGCGGACAGAAGCAGCGTGATCCGCTGCAGCCCGGCGAAGCGGAGAACACCTACATCCGCCGCTATTGGCAGGGCGGCATTGAACTGTTGGCCATGATGCTGGACTACCAGGCGCTGACGCAGGACGAACGGTTCGTCGGCGATACGCTGCTGCC
>CAYLUN010000299.1:0-1546 GCA_964386865.1 uncultured Lentisphaeraceae bacterium
GCTCCTGAACGGGGCTGACGCGGCCGTGCGGGTGCATGACGAAGATGCGGATGCGGGAGCGGCCGCGCACGCCGTAGATGGCGGCGCTGCCGGTGTCGCCGCTGGTGGCCGCGACGATGTTCATCTCGCCGCCGGTCTCGCGGAGCGCGCACTCGAAGAGGTTGCCGAGGAACTGGAGCGCCACGTCCTTAAACGCCAGCGTGGGGCCGTGGAACAGCTCCAGCACGTGGACGGGGCCGACCCGCACGACGGGCGTGACCTCCGCGTGCCGGAAGGTGCTGTAGCTGGCCGCAACGATCCCGCGCAGCGCGGCCTCTGGAACGTCGTCCGCGTAGAGTCGGATGATCTCATACGCGAGGTCGGTATAAGCGAGCGGGCGCCACGCCGCAAGCCGGCCCCGCACGTCGGGAATCGCTTCGGGAAGGAACAGGCCGCCGTCGCGCGCCAGGCCGGTGAGAATGGTTTCCTTGAACGTCAGCGGCTCGCCGGCGCCCCGCGTGCTGATATACCGCATACTCATTCCTTGAAGAACGCCGGCAGCAGCTGCTTGATCGTGTCGGCGTCCACCTCGAACTGCTGCGCGGCTGTCGTGGCGAGCGTCTTGGCCATTTCCTGGGCCGACGTCATGTCGCTGTAGAACAGCGAGAGGCAGAGCGCGGCGTTGGTCATCAGGGCCGTCTTCGCCCGCAGGCCCAGGCTCTTGGTCGCCTGCTGGTCCATGACCAGGCCCTTGATCAGCTCCGCGACGATTTCCGGGCGCGTGCCGAACACGTCCACCCAGGCGATTTTCTTGCCGGCCACGGTCAGGCTCTTGGCGTCAGAAGCTTCGATCGACCAGCCGCGGGAAGATTTGAAGCCCACCGATTTCTCGACGAGATAGGTGTGGAACTCCTGCACGCGGGTGACGCGGTCCTCGGCCAAAGCCAGCGCGTCCAATCCGCCCTTGGTCTCCATGCCGTCGGTCAGATCCTTGAGGGCCCTGGACACCTCGCGGAACTGCAGCTTCTTCAGCAGGGCCGCGTTTTCGGACTCGACCGCCGCCACGCGCGCGATTTCGCTCTGCGCCTTCTGCTTGAGCGCCTCCTGCTCTTGGCGCTTCTTGTCGGCCTCGGCCTCGGCCTTGGCGCGCTTCTCTTTCTCGGCCTGCTCCTGCTGCTTGATCGCGACCAGCGCCTCCGTGTCCGTCCTGACGCTCTCGACCGCTTTCTTCAGCATGGCGACCCGGCGGGGGGCCTCTGCGATCTCGCGCGTGTAGCCCAGGCTCTTCACCTTCTCGACGAGCGCGTTCGCGGTTTTGGCCAGCGCCTCGACCTGATCGACGCCCATCTGCGACTCGGCGACCTTGGCCAGCGCCTCGACCTCAACCAGCTGGGCGTCCGCGTACAGCGAGGCCCCCTTGACGGCATAGGCCTCCAGGTACATGTCGCGAATGCGCCCGATGACCGGGTTCTGCTGGACATCTGCCGGCGCGGGCGCCGCCGCGGCGGGGGCGGGCTCGGCGGCCGGCGCGGCGGCCTGAGCCGGCGCGGCGTTGGAGGCGACGGCG
>CAYLUN010000300.1:0-1542 GCA_964386865.1 uncultured Lentisphaeraceae bacterium
CAGGACATCGCGGGAAGGGGCGCTGAGCGGCGGCGTGCCCACACTGCTGGCTTGCGGACGCGACGCGTTTAGCCTATTCTTTCCGTATGGTGAGCTGGGCGTCGCCAGGCCGACGGCCCTCCCATCGCTGAACACCTTTAGGAGAACGCCATGAGCGAATTCAAGAATGTCACCGTCGTCAAGAAAGCCAACGTCTACTCGGACGGCAAAGTGACCAGCCGCACCGTGCTCTTCCCGGACGGGTCGAAAAAAACCCTCGGCATCATGCTGCCCGGCGAATACACCTTCGGCACTGACACAAAGGAACTGATGGAGATCCTAGCCGGCGAACTCGAGGTGCTGCTGCCCGGCGAGACCGCGTGGAAGACCGTGCGCGGCGGCGAGTCGTTCGCCGTGCCCGCGAACGCCAAGTTCAGCCTGTGCGTCGCCACGCTGACCGACTACTGCTGCTCGTACGGGTGATTACGCCGCGAGTCCGATCTAACACACCGCCACAAAGGTAAGCCCCCTTTTTTTGTTGAGTACCTTTTCTTTGTGACGTGGCGTCTTTGAGTTAGTTATTTAATGCCGAAGCAACAGGTTCGTTTTGGGGAGGAGATGACCGATGAAGCATGGGACTTCGCGCCGTGATTTCCTGAAGGCCGCCGGACTAAGCGCCGCCGCAGGGCTGACCGCCTCGTGCGCCTCCGTCGGCCTTGGCAAACGCCCGCCCAACGTCGTGGTGCTCTTCCTCGACGACTCGGGCTATTCCGACTTCCGCCCCTTCGGCTCGCCCTCCTACGACACGCCGAACGTGCGCCGCCTCGCGGCCGGCGGGTGCCGCTTCACCAACTTCCACGTGCCCCAGGCCATCTGCTCCGCCTCGCGCGGGGCGCTGCTCACGGGCTGCTACCCCGAGCGCACGGGCCTGGTCGGCGCGCACGGCCCCCGCGCACGCGGCATGGACCCCAAGTGGCCGACGATCGCGCAGGTGCTCAAGCCCAAGGGCTACGCGACCGCCGTCTTCGGCAAGTGGCACATCGGCGACCAGCCCGAGACCCGACCGCCCGCCCGCGGCTTTGACGAGTCGTGCGGGCTGATGTACTCCAACGACATGTGGCGCCACCACCCCGAGTCGCGCGGCTTCGACGCCTTTCCGCTCCAGTTCTGGGAGAACGGACAGGTCGCGATCGACGACGTGGACAAGGAGGATCAGACGCACCTGACCCAGTGGTACACCGAGCATGCGGTCGACTTCATTCGGCGTAAGAAAGACGAGCCCTTCTTCCTCTACGTGCCGCACAACATGCCGCACGTGCCGCTCGCGGTCGGCAAGACGTTCGCGGGCAAGTCCGGCGCGGGCCTCTACGGCGATGTCATGCTCGAGATCGACTGGTCCGTGGGCGAGATCCTGACCGCGCTTGAGGAGACCGGCGTGGCAGACAACACGCTGGTGGTCTTCACCTCCGACAACGGGCCGTGGATCTCCTACGGCAACCACGCGGGCGCCACGCCCTTCCGCGAGGCCAAGGGCACGGGCTTCGAGGGCGGCACGCGCAGCGC
>CAYLUN010000301.1:0-1514 GCA_964386865.1 uncultured Lentisphaeraceae bacterium
TGCACGACCAGCGCCTGCTCGCCGGTCACGAGCGGCTCCCGGCCCTCGCGGATCGCCGCGATCACGTCGGCGATGAGCGCGGCGACCGAAGGCGGGAAGGAGACGTCCGGGGTCATGCCGGGGTCCAATGCATCCACGATGTTACCGCTCTCGTCTTCGGTCCGGATCGCCAGCGGATCGAGGCAGACCTGGGCCTTCTCCCCGACCGCATCGAGGCTGTAGTCCCAACTCGGCACGCCGTTGACCGAGGGGCGGTTGTCTATCCATGATCCGTCGAGCGTCATCCAGAAGCCGTTGGAGAAGCGGACATGGGCCGACATCAGATCTTCCGCAGTGAACTGCGCCGCCGCTTCGGCGTTGGGCGCCGTGCCGCCGCGTTTCTTCGGGAACAGGCGGGCCACATTGCCCGAAGCCGAGACCGGCTCGGGGAAACCGGCGAAATGGAGCGCGAGATCGAGGAAGTGGACGGCAGTCGCAGCCAAAGCGCCGCCGCCGGAGATCTCCTTGCGATAGTGCTGACCCCACCAGGGAATCTGCGAGGCGCGCCCCCACGCGCGGGTGTAAACCGGACGGCCGAACCGCCCCTGGGCAATGAAGGCTGATATGGCCCGGGCATTCGGCGTGAAGCGCAAGTTGAAGCCCACCGCCAGCATGCGGCCGGCCCGCCGCGCAGCCTCGACCATCGCGGCACCTTCAGTGGCGTTGAGTGCCAGGGGTTTCTCGCAGAGGACATGAGCGCCCCGCTCAAAGGCGGCGATGGTCATCGCGGCATGATGCACCGGCATCGTGCAGATGCTGACCAGGTCGAAAGGTCCGGCGTCGAGCATCTGCCGATAGTCCGTATAGCGCCCTGAAATGGCGAACTGGTCGGCCACCTCCTTGAGCCGCGCGCTATCGGTCTCGGCCACCGCAACCACCTCGACACCGGGAATGCGACTGAGACATTCGACATGCAGGCGTCCTTGGAATCCGCATCCGATCACACCCACTCTCATCGTTGTTTCCTTTCTCGTCATGGTTCCTGTCATCGGGTTCTTAACCGTAAGAGGATCAGCGGGCGGTCTGGTCTCGGAACGCCAGCCGCAACGACGTATCACGCGCCAACGTGGCGTTGAGCCAGAGCGTCCGGCCGTCCCAGGCGTAATCGCTGGCAGCGAGGATGCGGCCGTCCAACTCTACGCGAGACAGCGTCTTGGGTGCGCTTTGCAGTTCGAAGACGGGATGCACGCAGGGCGTCGTGGGCTTGATCGTGAGCGAGACCTCGGGTTTCTCGACGGTGAGCAGCGTGGCGCGGCGCTCGGTGTTGTAGGCGGGCGTCTGCAGCCGTGCGCCGTCGGCCTCGATCCGCGGTGGCGTGGCGAAGCTGCGGGACCATTCGAGCAGGCGGGCGTCGTCGGCGTCGCTCAGGCCGATGAGCCAGGCCCATTTCTCGACCTGCATCTTCCGTGTGACGCCAAGCGCGTCGGGCATGTCGGCGGTGCGGCTTTCCAGGGGCTGCGGACGACGGTGGCCCC
>CAYLUN010000302.1:0-1501 GCA_964386865.1 uncultured Lentisphaeraceae bacterium
GGGCTCTCGCTGGAGGAACTGCAGACGATGTTCCGCATCTCCTTCACAACGATGCGGAAATACGACATGGGCACCTGGTACGACCAGAACGGACGGGTGGTCTTCACCTGTCAGAACAAGGCGGGCGGCGTGCCGCGCAAGGTGTGGGAAAAGGACCTCCTGCCGCGCAAGGACGACGCCGGATTCACTTACAGCCACACCGAGAGCGACCAAGCCTTCACCGATGCCAAGACCGCCCGGACCACCGTGTATGTCGCTCCCTTCTTCACCATGGACCGCGAACGCGACTATCAGATCGCATGGGACAGAGCCGCTGCCCCCGCAAAAGGATAAGCATGCTCCCGACACTCGTAGACCGTCAGCTCACGCAGGGGCTCAAGAGCCACCTAGAAAGCCAGTTCCCGATGGCCACGTCGCATTTCGCCGGCCTGTGGGATGCTTTCTTCGCCTCCGCCACGCCCGTCGTGAAAGGCCCGTACCTCCAGCTTTCCCTTCCCTTTCGTAAGGCCGGCCCTGCGGCGCGGCGGCGGTTCGCGCCGGCCTTTGCCGACATCGGCTTCACGCCGTATTTGCACCAGCAGCGCGCTTTCGACCGCCTCTGCGGCGCGGCACCCGCCTCGACGATCATAGCCACGGGCACGGGTTCCGGCAAAACCGAGTGCTTCCTTCTTCCCGTTTTCGAGCACTGCGCCCAGCATAAGTACGAGCGTGGCATCCGGGCGATCTTCGTTTATCCCATGAACGCGCTGGCCACGGACCAGGCCATGCGCATCGCCAAAGAGATCCGCAAACACCCCGGCCTCGGCGGCCTTCGCGTCGGCCTCTACATCGGCGAGGACAGCGGCGAGGGGTGGAAATCGGGTAAGCGCAAGCAAGAGATGGGGGCGGATCACGTCATCACTGACCGTGAAAAGCTGCGCGAGCATCCGCCGCATATTCTACTGACCAACTACAAGATGCTCGACTACCTGCTAATCCGGCCCGAGGATGCCAAGCTGTGGCAGCACAACGGCAACGGCGAGCTACGCTACTGCGTGGTGGACGAGCTGCACACCTACGACGGGGCGCAGGCGGCGGACCTCGCCTGTCTGCTCCGGCGCGTCAAAGAACGGATGCGGCTTGCCACGGGACGTCTCTGCTGCGTCGGCACCTCCGCCACGCTGGGCGGCGGCGACTCCGCACAGGATATTCTGAACTACGCGTCTACCGTGTTTGGGGAGGACTTTGATCCGGACGCGCTTATCGGCGAGGACCGGCTGGCCCCATCCGAGTTCCTGCCCTCGGAGGCCGGTTCCATCGCGGCGCTCGCAACGGTCGAGGAGTATTTGCCGACGGCGATCGACAACGAGGAGGAGTATCTGCGCCGTCAGCTTGGCCTCTGGGGCTTCGCTGTCGGCGGTGCGGACCTCGCTCTGTTCCGCGCCCTGCGCGACGGCAAGACACCGGCGGACCAGCGGAACGTTGACCGGTTGGCAAGGCGGCTGCTGGGCGACCCGTTTGC